>CAKRGM010000013.1 GCA_934330725.1 uncultured Lachnospiraceae bacterium
AATTTATAAGAAATGTGAAAAATATGAATCTTCCAAATTGGCAGGCTGTAAAATAAATTTACCTTTCAAAGCTGTTACGGAAAATATTTTCTTGCTTTTTGATATGATGTATGTTATCATAAATAAGTCGCGCGGATGTGGCGGAATGGCAGACGCAGCAGACTCAAAATCTGCCGGTGGTGACATCGTATGGGTTCAAGTCCCATCATCCGCATTAACCGATATATACACTCATTGTAGTCTGACTGTGTTTACAGTTTTCTACAGTGAGTGTTTTTGTTTTTAAAAATGTAATATGCTGTTAAATAAAATAATCTTATGATATAATGAAGTAAAATCACTTGCTTGCAAGTGTGATTTTGCGAAATGCATTGAGTGAGCTATGCTCACGATATAATGAGTGCAAGCGAGTCAACATGTCTTACATGATTGGCGAGCGAGGAATGTCAATCATGAACGAAGTTCATGATATTATAAAGAATCATGTTAATTCATATCGGAAGCTTCCTGGAAACTCCTGATACGAAAAAACATGAACTGGTGGAAGGAATGTGGTGAGTTACATGTCTGATTGTAAGACTATTCAGAAAATGATAGATGACTTTGACAATAACCGTCTGTCTATAGAAGATGAAGAAATGTTTATAAATCATATGAATACCTGCAAAGACTGCCGGGAAGAATTAGAGATACATTATATTATAGAATATGGCTTACAGGATGATGATGATATAAAAAATGTCGATCCACAGTACAGGAATTATCTTGACAGCTATGATTTTAAAGGTTTTATGAAACTGAAACTAAAAAACTGCAATAAGCAGATTAGAAAATATAAGAAGATATCCAATATTAACAAACTGTCGTGGATATGTGCCAATATATGCATTTTACTGGCACTGGCAGTGTTTATTATTATTGAATATTTATAAATTGGAGGATATTTTGAGCAAGTTATTACTGATAGACGGACACAGCATTTTAAACAGGGCATTTTATGGTGTACCTGATCTGACAAATAGTGAAGGAATCCATACAAATGCAATGTATGGATTTTTAAATATTATGTTTAAATTCATAGATGAGGAACAGCCGGATTATATAACAGTTGCATTTGATCTTAGTGCTCCTACATTCAGACATTTAAAATACAGCGGCTATAAGCAGACAAGAAAGCCGATGGTGGCCGAATTAAAGCAGCAGGTACCGCTGATAAAAGATGTGCTTCGTTCAATGAAAATTACAATAGTAGAAAAAGAAGGCTTTGAAGCTGATGATATACTTGGAACACTTGCGAATAAAAGCGCTGCCAATGGAATTGATGTTTCAATAATATCAGGTGACAGGGATCTTTTGCAGCTGGCGCAGGAGCATATAAAAATCAGAATTCCCAAAACAAAAAAAGGTGTAACTGAAGTCGAAGATTATTTGCCTGATGATGTAAAAGAACTCTATCATGTTTCACCATTAGAGTTTATTGATGTTAAGGCACTTATGGGCGATACATCTGATAATATTCCGGGAGCTCCGGGAATCGGTCCTAAGACAGCATCAGCCCTGATTGAAAAGTATCATGATATTGACAACGTTTTTGCACATATTGATGAATTAAAGCCACCAAAAGCTAAAAAGTCAGTATCCGAGAATATTGAGCAGATAAAGCTGAGCAAGTATCTTGCGACAATTGATATTAATGTTCCGCTTGAATATGAAATAAATGACTGCAAAACAGGTGGATATTTTAATGCAGATTCATATGAACTTTTTAAGAAATATAATTTTAAATCATTTTTTAAGCGCTTTAATGAAGATTCGGTAAAAAATGAATTTGAAGCTATGGAGCATTTTAAAACGGTATATGATTTTAATGAAGTTGATGAAATATTTAATGAAGCTGCTTCAATTTTAAAGACCGGTGGTGAAGTGGGAATATCAATATTGAATGAGTCTGAAAAGCTGATTGGTATTTCAGCTGCATTTGATGATACAAAAATATTTTATATACCGGTGCAGGGCTTTGCAACAGCGGAGTATCTGACGGATAAACTGGCAGAGCTTGCAAAGAATACAGATAAAAGGCAGATAATTATTTCAAATATAAAGGCTGCCCTTAGCATATTTGGTAATGATTATCCGATAGATAATACGGCATTTGCGGATGTCAGTATTGCGGCATATTTAATAAATCCTAATAATGAAAATTATGAATATGATTCACTGGCATCATCATTTCTGGGAATAGTTGTGCCATCGGGAACAGAGATAACAGGTAAATGCTCATATAGTGAGGCTGCTAGGAATAATGAGGAAAATGTTGCCAGACTTGCCTGTTTTAAAAGCATAATAAGTCTGAAGGCATGGAAGAAAATCAAAGGTATGCTTATCGAAGAGGAAATGTCCGATTTGTTCAATGATATTGAAATGCCTCTTACATTTGTACTGTATTCAATGCAAAAAGCCGGAATAAGGGTTAATAAAGATGGACTGGTTGAATACAGCAGTTTCCTCGGTGATAATATTGAAAGCCTGCAGAAAGAAATTTATAGTGAAGCCGGTGAAACGTTTAATATAAATTCTCCGAAGCAGCTTGGCGAAATATTATTTGAAAAGCTTAAAATGCCAAATGGTAAAAAGACTAAAAGTGGTTATTCAACGGCTGCAAATGTCCTTGAAAAGCTTGCACCGGATTATCCTGTTGTAAATAAAATTTTAAAATACCGCCAGTTATCAAAACTTAAATCAACATATGCAGATGGTCTTGTTAATTATATAAGCGATGATGGAAGGATACATGGAACTTTCAATCAGACTATAACTGCCACGGGCAGAATAAGCAGTACAGAACCTAACTTACAGAATATTCCTATCAGAATGGAGCTTGGGCGTGAAATCAGAAAAGTTTTTGTTCCACAGGATGATTATGTATTTATTGATGCAGATTATTCACAGATTGAGCTTAGGATTCTTGCACATATGTCCGGGGACAATAAACTGATAGATGCTTATAACAAAGAGCAGGATATTCACAGAATAACAGCATCCCAGGTGTTTAATATACCGTATGAAGAGGTTACTGATGAATTAAGACGAAATGCAAAGGCTGTTAACTTTGGTATTATATATGGAATAAGCTCATTTGGCTTAAGTGAAGATTTAAGCATTTCAAAAAAAGATGCAAAAGAATATATAGAAAAATATTTCAAAACGTATCCTGATATAAAGGGCTATATTGACGGACTGGTTGAATTTGCAAAAAAGACCGGATATTCACTTACTATGTTTAAAAGAAGAAGGCAGATACCTGAATTGAAATCAAGCAATTTCATGCAGCGTGCTTTTGGAGAACGGGTTGCAATGAATGCGCCGATACAGGGAACCGCTGCAGATATAATAAAACTTGCGATGATTGCAGTAGACAACAGGCTTAAATCAAACAATATGAAATCGCGGCTGATATTACAGGTTCATGATGAACTGCTTGTTGAAACACATAAAGATGAAATCAACGAGGTGGAAAAAATTGTACGTGACAGTATGATAAATGCAGCTCATCTGAAGGTTAAGCTGGAGGTCGATTTAAAGACCGGAAATAACTGGCTTGAAGCACATTAAGATATAATCAGTGTAAAGAAATGAGGATTAGTGTGAAAATTATAGGAATAACCGGAGGCGTTGGTTCCGGGAAAAGTACAGTACTTGACATTATTGAAAAAAATTATAATGCATATATAATTAAGGCAGATGATGTTGCTAAAGAAACATATGAGCCTGGCATGTCCGGCTACAAAAGAATTATTGAAATATTTGGAAATGAAATTCTTGACGCAGATAACAGAATAGATTTAAAAAAATTATCAAATATTGTTTTTAAAAGTCCTAATAAACGAATTGTGTTAAATAGTATTATCCATCCGCTTGTTAAGAAGATAATTGTAGAAAAAATTGCAGATCTTAAGATTGAAGATAAATATGATTATGTATTTATTGAAGCTGCGCTTTTGATTGAAGACCATTATGAGGTCTTTTGTGATGAATTATGGTATGTATATGCAGATGAGACATGCCGGCGTGAAAGGCTTAGGAACAGCCGGGGATATACGGATGAAAAGATTGATGACATTTTAAAATCCCAGCTTTCTGAAGCGGAATTTAAAAATGCATGCAGTGTGGTAATAAACAACAGCGGAGATAAGGATGAAACTTATACGCAGCTTGTTAAACTGTTAAAAAAATGAGATATATTCAATAAATATGGAGGGTACAATGGATAAAACTAAGTCTAATGCAGAAAATCTTGTTTTTGGCCTCGATATAGGAACACGAAGTGTTGTGGGTGTCGTGGGATTTATGGAACGTGATGTTTTTAACATCACAGCCATGGCAGAAGAAAAACATCAGACCAGAGCTATGATAGATGGTCAGATTCATGATATTTATAAAGTTGGCGATACAATCCGTGATGTAAAAAATAAATTAGAAGCGCAGCTTGATATGAAAATGTCAGATGTCTGCATTGCTGCTGCCGGCAGAGTGCTTAAAACTGTTGAAGCTGAGGCACAGATGAATTTTGAGGAAGAAATCAGGGTTGATGCTGAAACGATATATTCGCTCAACCTTCTTGCTGTTGAAAAAGCTTATAATATAATTAATGATGAAACCGGAAGTAACGGATTTTATTGCGTTGGAAGTACTCCGATTGATTTTACTCTTAATGATTACGACTGCAGTAATCTTGAGGGACATAAAGCACATAAGATAGGAGTACATATTATTGCAACATTTCTTCCGAATGAAGTTGTTGATGGGCTTAATGAAGCTGTTGAATATGCCGGATTACAGGTAGCCAGTCTTACATTGGAACCAATAGCCGCCATGAATATTGCAATACCAGAAAAATACCGTCTGCTAAACATAGCGCTTATTGATGTAGGTGCAGGTACATCTGATATATGTATCACCAAATCGGGCAGTATAGTAGCTTATGGCATGATACCATTTGCTGGAGACGAGCTTACAGAAGTTATTGCCCAGAAATATCTTGTGGATTTTAATACAGCTGAAAATATTAAGATTAATGCCGGAAAAGAAGATGCAACGACTGTTACGTTTGAAGATATAATGGGGCTTGAACAGACAGTTTCTGTTGATGACGTTATAGAAACAACTAAAGATGTTGTTGATAAAATGGCAAAGGCTGCAGCTGATAAAATTATTGAATTAAACGGCAATAAACCTGTAAATGCTGTGTTTGTTGTTGGCGGCGGTGGAAAAATAAGTGGCTATACCGAAAAAGTTGCAAGCTTTCTTGGCATTGATAAGACGCGTGTTGCCATAAGAGGCAAAGAAGTACTTACAACAGTGAACTTCCCTGAAAATGGATTCACAAAGGATTCATTATATGTTACACCGGTCGGAATATGTACTAATTACTATACACAAAAGAACAGTTTCATATTTGTTAATGTAAATGATGAACGTGTGAAATTATATGATAACAGCCATCTTACCGTTGTTGATGCACTGATGCAGGTTGGTTTCCCGAACGAAAAACTTTTCCCGAGAAGAGGCAGTGCCCTTGAATTTACTGTTAATGATAAAGCACGTCTGATACGCGGGACAAGAGGAGATGCAGCTGTGATAACGCTCAATGGTTATTCTGCAAATCTTAATTCATCAATTGTGCAGAATGACATGATCAAAGTCACAGAATCTACGGTTGGTGAAGATGCAAGTCTGGAAATAGGACAGCTTGAAGATTACAAATCAAGCATATGCTTTGTTGTAAATGATAAAAAAGTTGTGTGTCCGAAGTTTGCATATGTTAATGGAGAGTTAAAATCTGAGTTTTATGATATTCATAATGGCGATGTGATAAAAATGGAAAATTTCTATACAGTAGCGCAGCTGTTTGAATTTCTTGACTACGATATTTCAACTTATGATGTATATGTAAATAATGAAAAGGCAGATAAAGATACAAAAGTTTATGAAAATTTCAGCGTAAAAACACAGGCTATATCAAATGACACTCCGTTGGAAAATTTTGAAGAAGAAGTGTCAGAAATAAAAAAACAGGCAGAAGAACTGAGTGAGAATAATCATACATATGTATCTGATACGGATGCTTCCGGTAACGGTTATAAATCTGATAATGTTATTGATAACGCTGCTGATAATGCCTCTGAAACTGCAAAAGAGAATGCACAGGCAGAAAAAAACACTTCCAATTTGTTACATGATATAGTAATATTGATAAACGGAGAGCCGGTAAAACTTACAGGAAAGAAAAATTATATTCTTGTAGATCTGTTTCAATATTATGATTTTGATCTTTCAAAGCCACATGGTAATATCGTGTTAAACCTTAATGGAAAGACCGGTGAGTATACAGCACCTTTGAATGATGGGGATGTAGTGGATTTATACTGGGAAGGAACGAAGAATTCATGAGAATCATGACTATAGCAAGTGGAAGCAGCGGTAACTGCATATATGTCGGATCTGATAATACGCATATTCTGATTGACGCTGGTGTCAGTCGAAAGAAAATTATTGAAGGTCTTAAAAAGGCAGATATTTCAGCAGCAGATATTTCAGCTGTGTTTGTTACACATGAGCATGCGGATCATATAAAAGGGCTTGGGGTTCTTTCAAGGAAAGATGCCATTCCCGTTTATTGTACTAAAGGGACTGCAGACGGCATAGTATGTGCCCGGTCACTTGGTGAAATCCCAAAAGACATTATCCATGAAATAAAAAGCGATTCAGATGTTCATATAAATGATCTGACAATACATACGTTTAAAATATCACATGATGCTAATGAGCCTGTTGCTTATACCGTGTCAGACAGCAGAAAAAAATTTGGAATAGCCACTGACCTTGGATATTATGATGATTACATAGTTAGAAATCTGACAGGCTGTGATTCGCTTCTTATTGAGGCAAACCATGATGTGAATCTTTTACAGGTGGGGAGTTATCCATATTATCTTAAACAGCGAATACTTGGGGAAAAAGGACATTTGTCAAATGAGGTATCAGGACAGTTGATTAATTGTCTGCTTCATGATAATATAAAAGCTATTACACTAGGTCATTTAAGTAAAGAAAACAATTATGATAAACTGGCATATGAAACAGTACGTACGGAAATTGACATGAGTGATAATATTTACAAAGCGAAAGATTTTGATATTGAAGTAGCTAAAAGAGATGAGCCTTCAAGAATCATATCTATATAGAATCAACTGATTAATGTATTAATGAAAGGATGAAGAAAATGAGAAAGTGTGTAATAACAGTAGTTGGTAAGGATACAGTTGGAATTATAGCAAAGGTATGTACTTATCTTGCAGAAACAAATATTAATATTCTTGATATTTCACAGACAATTGTTTCAGGTTATTTTAACATGATGATGATTGTTAACACTGAAAATTCCAACAAGGTTTATGATGATGTTGATAACGATCTTATTAAGCTTGGTGAAGAAATCGGAGTTTCCATCAAATGTCAGCGTGAAGAAATTTTTGATATGATGCATAGAATATAAGATTTATTAAAATTGCTTACTATCGGATATTTATTTAATCCTGATTTAAGATTGTATTAAATTGTATCAGATATTGTATTAAATTTCAGTATATATAACAGAAAGGTAATAATTCAATGATTAACATTTTTGAAGTAAATGAAACTAATAAAATGGTCGAAAAAGAAAATCTTGACGTAAGAACAATTACCATGGGTATTAATCTTTTAGACTGTGCAAGTGAAAATCTGGAAGAAGTGAATACAAAAATTTATAATAAGATAACAACACTTGCAAAAGACCTTGTTTCAACCGGTGAAGATATTGCACGTGAATTTGGAGTCCCTATTGTTAACAAAAGAATCTCAATCACACCAATATCACTTGTTGGTGCATCTGCCTGCAAAACGCCCGATGATTATGTAACTATTGCACAGACACTTGATAAGGCAGCTAAAAAAGTAGGTGTTAATTTCATAGGTGGTTATTCTGCAATTGTTTCAAAGGGCATGACAAAAAGCGATGAACTTCTTATACGTTCAATTCCTAAGGCTCTTGCAACAACCGAACTTATCTGCAGCTCAGTTAATGTTGGTTCAACAAAGACCGGTATTAATATGGATGCAGTTAAAATGATGGGCGAAATCGTTAAGGAAACAGCAGAATTAACAAAAGAAAATGATTCTCTGGGATGTGCAAAACTTGTAGTATTATGTAACGCACCTGATGATAATCCTTTTATGGCTGGTGCTTTCCATGGCGTTTCAGAAGATGATGCAATAATTAATGTTGGTGTCAGCGGTCCTGGTGTTGTAAAATATGCACTTGAAAGCGTACGTGGCGAGAATTTTGAAGTGTTGTGTGAAACAATTAAAAAGACTGCGTTTAAGATTACACGTGTTGGACAGCTTGTTGCACAGGAAGCTTCAAAAAGACTTGGAGTTCCTTTTGGTATTATTGATCTTTCACTTGCACCTACACCTGCAGTACATGACAGTGTTGCTGATATCCTTCAGGAGATTGGTGTTGAAAGAGTTGGTGCACCTGGTACAACAGCAGCACTTGCGCTTCTTAATGATCAGGTTAAAAAGGGTGGCGTAATGGCATCATCTTATGTAGGTGGCTTAAGTGGTGCATTTATACCGGTAAGTGAAGATCAGGGTATGATAGATGCTGTAAATGCAGGATCATTATGCATTGAAAAGCTTGAAGCCATGACATGTGTATGTTCTGTAGGTCTTGATATGATAGCTATTCCGGGAGATACAAAGGCTGCTACAATATCAGGTATAATTGCCGATGAAGCGGCAATCGGTATGATAAACCAGAAGACTACAGCTGTTCGAATTATTCCTGTAGTTGGAAAAGGCGTTGGTGAAATAGTTGAGTTTGGCGGTTTATTAGGCTATGCTCCGATTATGCCTGTTAATACATTTGACTGTTCTGCGTTTGTAAACAGAACAGGAAGAATTCCTGCACCAATACATAGTTTTAAAAATTAATTTTCATAAAAATGCCGGCAGCATATCGTTATAAGAACGAAGCATGCTGCCGGTATTTTTTTATTATATAAAATATAAAACAGAAGCTACTTTTTTATATATATGCCTGAGCGGAATTCATCCTGCGGTATCTGTCTGAATTTATTATACACAATCTGATTGTATATTGAAGCAGCATGTATATCTTCATGTATAAGTTCTTTATAATCAGCAGCTTTAGTAACTATTGGTACAGAAACAGCTTTTTTAATCGAGTTAAGATAATTCTGTCCTTTTTTATCAAATCCCAGTATTCTTATATAAGGTACCGTCTTTCCCTCGAATTTATTTTTCTGGAGTTTTTTTATATTAAGGATTATATGAAAAATACATCTGCTTATTCGTGAAAATGTATACTGACGGCATTTTATTTTCAAAATAAAATCATTAAGCTGCAGATACCCGTTAAAATTCGAATATATACGGGCAGCAAGTTCACTGCTTATATCTTCATAGGTGCACAGTTCGTATATAATCTGATCTTTGTCATTGTTACATTTTTCAAATATTTCAAGCATTTTGTAATTAAAAACAGCTGTAAAATCATTTGAAATAACCGGATATATTTTTTTATAACTTGATTTAAGAATATCCATCATGCTTTCAGGAATACATAATGAAAGCTGTGTGAAAATTGTTTCGAGACTGGAATGCAAATCGTCTGACGTACTGCATCCATATTCAGACGAAGCAAGTATATTACGTATTGACTGGGCGCTTGGAAATGTACCATCAAGTTCTTTTTCATTATATCCGCTTCCGATTCTTTTGATTGTCAGAGGCTTTATTTTAAAGTTGTATTTTAAGACAGTTTTTATATATTCTATTGCAAGAATGTTATTAGGGCTTACAAGAATATCGGAATCTATATTTATTCCATTCTGTGAAGCGTAAATATGCAGTGCTTTCTGCCTTGCTGCCGGAAATGATTTGCCTGATGCAAGCTCTTTCTTTAAAATGCTTCGATAGGCATCAGGTTCGCTGACTATTATATTTGCAGCTGCTTTTAAGGCATCTATATCGGCTGATTCGCTTCCGAAAACAAAAGAATTTACTTTTAATTCATTTAGTGTTTTTACAGCACCTTCTGCAAAACCTTCTGCACTTGAAAGTGAATAATATGCAGGAAGTTCAACGACAAGATTTGCACCTGAATCTATTGCTGCACGGCAACGCATGTATTTATTTATGACTGCAGGTTCACCCCTCTGGACAAAATTTCCGCTCATAACAACAACTGCTGCATCTGCTTTGCCGGCTTTTAATGCCTGATTCATATGATAAATATGTCCATTATGCAATGGGTTATATTCTGTTATCAGTCCAACAGCTTTCATATCTTAACTCCATTCCTGCACCTCATTTAAGGCGCATCTTAAGTTTGTACTAAATATGCCTTATGCTGCATAAAAATATCGCATTGGATTTATTTCTTCAATATATTTATTAATTTAATATTAATATACCATATTTAAGCCTTTTTAACACAAAAAGAAATAAATTGCTTGTTATTTTAAACATAGTTGAACTTGTTTTAAGGGATAAATTGGTATATAATTTTATCAATAGTTCAGTTATATAAGACTGAAAAATATATTTACATAAGGAGGAGTCAAGAATCATGGGATTTATTGACACTATCAAGGATAGAGCAAGAGCGGATAAAAAAACAATCGTTTTACCAGAATCAATGGACAGAAGAACATTTGAAGCTGCAGAAAAGATTTTAAAAGAAGGAATAGCCAATCTTATCATTATCGGTACTCCTGAACAGATTGCACAAAACAGCATGGGACTGGATATAACAGGTGCTACAATTGTCAATCCTTTTACAGATCCAAATAAACAGAAATACATTGACAAGTTTGTTGAATTAAGAGGCAAGAAAGGTGTAACACCTGAGATTGCCAAAGAAACAATAGAAAAAGATTATATGTATTACGCAGTTTTAATGTGTAAGTGTGGAGATGCAGACGGTGCTGTATCAGGAGCATGTCATTCAACTGCGAACACAATAAGACCATGTCTTCAGATCATTAAGACAAAGCCTGGTACAAAATTAGTTTCAGCATTTTTCCTTATGGAAGTACCAGACTGTCAGTATGGTGAAAATGGTCTTTTTGTATTTTCAGACTGTGCACTTAACCAGAATCCAAACGCAGAAGAACTTGCAGCAATCGCCGGTTCATCAGCAGAATCATTTAAGATGCTTACAGGTAAAGAACCAATTGTTTCTATGCTTTCTTATTCTTCAATGGGATCAGCAAAGCATGATGATGTAACAAAAGTACAGGAAGCTACAAGAATTGCAAAAGAACAGTATCCTCATCTTGCACTTGACGGTGAGCTGCAGTTTGATGCATCAATCGTACCTGCGATTGCAGCAACAAAGGCTCCTAACAGTAAGGTTGCAGGACATGCAAATACACTTATATTCCCTAATCTTGATGCAGGTAATATAGGATATAAATTAGTTCAGAGACTTGCTAAAGCTAATGCATACGGTCCTGTATTACAGGGTATTGCAATGCCGGTCAACGATCTTTCACGTGGATGCTTCTCTGATGATATCGTTGGAGTTGTTGCTATTACAGCTGTTCAGGCACAGTTTAATAAATTTCAATAAAATATAATAACAGGTAATAGTAATTAATATTATGATATTACAAATAAATGATTAAGGAGATATGAAATGAATATTTTAGTTATAAACTGCGGAAGTTCATCATTAAAGTACCAGCTTATAAATATGGATAATGAATCAGTTCTTGCCAAAGGACTTGTTGAAAGAATTGGTATTAATGGTTCAATTCTTACACATAAGCCGGCTGGAAAGGATAAATTTATCGTTGAACAGCCAATGGAAAACCACAAGATTGCTGTAAAGCTTGTTCTTGATGCATTAGTTCATCCGGAACATGGTGTTATTAAGGATACAAGTGAAATCTCCGCTATTGGTCACAGAGTACTTCATGCAGGAGAAAAATATCAGGCATCTATAATAGTAGATGAAGATGTTAAGAAAACAGTAAGAGAGTGCTTTGATTTAGGACCTCTTCATAATCCGGCAAATCTTATCGGAATTGAAGCTTGTGAAGCCGCTATGCCTGGAGTTCCTAATGTGGCAGTATTTGATACAGCTTTTGGCGGTACAATGGAGCCAAAGGCATATCTTTATGCAATTCCACGTGAATATTATGAAAAATATCATATAAGAAGATATGGATTCCACGGAACAAGCCATAGTTTTGTTTCAAAGGAACTTGTAAAATTTGCAGGCCTTGATCCTGATAATTCAAAAGTAATTGTATGCCACCTTGGTAACGGAGCATCAGTTTCTGCTACTGTTAATGGTAAGTGCGTTGATACTTCAATGGGACTTACTCCTCTTGAAGGACTTATCATGGGAACAAGAAGCGGTGATGTAGATCCTGCTGTTTTAGAGTTTATCTGTAATAAAGAAAACCTTTCAATAAGTGAAATGCTTACAATATTAAATAAGAAGTCAGGTCTTCTTGGAATGACAGGAATTTCAAGTGATTTCAGAGATATAAGAGATGCAATGTATGCAGGCAACGAAGTTGCAAAAGCCGCAATTGAAGCTTATACATACAGAATAGTAAAATACATCGGTGCATATGCCGCAGCAATGAATGGTGTTGATGCAATTGCATTTACAGCTGGTATTGGTGAAAATTCACAGCTTATAAGAGAACTTGTATGCGAATATCTTGGCTATCTAGGACTTAAGCTTGATAAGAAAGCAAATGATGAGGCTGTAGGTGTTGAAGCTGTTGTTTCTGCTGCTGATTCAAAGGTTAAAGTATGCGTTATTCCAACAAATGAGGAACTTGCAATTGCAAGAGAAACATTAGCACTTACAAAATAAATTTAATTGCAGAAATAATTAAAAAATCTAATATTATATTTTATAAAAAGCTTTAAAATGCAAATAAATTTATTGACAAAAGTACGGATGGTGCGTATAATAGATAAAGTGTGAAAAAATAAGACTTTTTTCACACTTTAAATAGTATGTATTGGAGACAATTATGCTAATTGATTTAAGAAAACTTTTATCCGGTACCGAGGATAAATCAATTGTTAATGCATATGTTGAGGGCAGTGTATTAGATACAGGTTCTTCAAAGTATGATATAATTGATAAAAAACCTTTTGAACTTACATTTACCAGAACAGGTAAGAATAAAGTTTCGATAAAAGGATCCGGCAGTTTAACACTGGATATTCCTTGTGACAGATGCCTTAAGCCAGTTAAAACTAAAGTCGATTTTGAGATTGACCAGATAGTTACTTTTGAAGGTGATAAAGGCTGGGTAGAAGATGAAGAACAAGACTATATTGATGGATACAACCTAGATGTGGACAAACTGGTTTTTACTGAAGTCCTTTTATTTATTCCAGGTAAAACATTATGCAAAGATGATTGCAAGGGCTTATGCCCTGTATGTGGAGCCGACTTGAATATAAAAGATTGTGGTTGTGACAGGGAGTCCCTGGATCCAAGAATGTCTGTTTTCAAAGATATTTTAAACAATTTTAAGGAGGTGTAACCATGTCAATTTGTCCAAAGAATAAATCTTCAAAAGCTAGAAGAGATAAAAGAAGAGCTAACTGGAAGATGAGCGCTCCTAATCTTGTTAAATGCAGCAAGTGTGGTGCTTTAATGATGCCTCACAGAGTTTGCAAGGCATGTGGCTCATATAACAAAAAAGAAATTATTGAAGTTCAGTAATAAATATGCATTTAATTGTATTTTATTGAATTTTACAAAAAAGCATCAGCAGGAGAACTGTTGGTGCTTTTTAAGTTTTTAAAGAAGATAATGGCTTGATTTTAGATATAATATATAGTATATTAGCAAATGGGTGTGGTTATAGGGAAAATACCTTATAATCTAACATCTTTTATAATTAATCGTATACCTGTGTATATATAATTAAATAATTATAAGTTGGAATTGAGGAAGATATGGCAGACGTAGTTAAAGTTGCAATTGATGCAATGGGTGGCGACAATGCCCCTGTTGATATAATAAAAGGTGCTGTAGATGCTGTTAATGAAGAAAATGGTGTCAACATACTGTTAGTGGGCAAGGAAACTGTTTTAAACAGCGTGCTTGCTAAATATACATATGATAAAAACAGAATTACTGTTGTAAATGCAGAAGAAGTTATTGAAACAGGTGAACATCCGGTTGAAGCCATAAGAAAGAAGAAGGATTCATCTTTGGTTAAAGCATTATATCTGGTTAAACAAAAAGAGGCTGATGCTTTTATTTCCGCAGGTAATTCGGGAGCTATTCTTGTAGGCGGTCAGACAATAGTTGGAAGAATAAAAGGAGTTGAAAGACCTCCAATGGCACCACTTATTCCAACTGAAAAAGGATTTTCACTTCTTGTTGACAGTGGCGCAAATGTTGATTCAAGACCATCATTTTTAGTACAATGGGCGAAAATGGGCACGATTTATATGGAAAATGTACTTGGTATAAAGAATCCAAAGGTTGCAATCGTCAATGTAGGTCTTGAGGAAAATAAAGGCAATCAGCTTGTAAAGGATACATATCCTCTGCTTAAAGAGTGTAAGGATATCAATTTTGTTGGCAGCATTGAAGCGCGTAATATTCCTAAGGGCGATGCTGATATAATAGTTTGTGATGCTTTTGTTGGAAATGTCATTCTTAAATTATTCGAGGGTGTTGGTTCAACTTTTATGCATAAAATTAAAGCTACAATGATGTCAAGCTTTAAGACAAAGATAGGAGCTCTTCTGATTAAAAAGTCATTAAAGGAAACACTTAGTGATTTTGATGCAACAAAGCAGGGCGGTGCTCCGCTTATAGGTCTTAACGGACTTGTTGTAAAAGTTCATGGCAATTCAAAATCAAGCGAAATAAAATATGCTGTAAAGCAGTGCAAAAAATTCACTGAAGGAAAAATAAATGAAAAGATTATAAAGTCGATTTCAGCAGAAAAGCTTGATTAGTATTATTTTTGGTATTAATTTATTCTGTTCTTATTTGCAGAGTAGATAATTAATATAAAGCAATATATTTTTTTAAGATTATTATTAGGAAACGAAAGGATATGTATTATGGAGTTTGAAAAGTTACAGAACATTATTGCTGATGTATTAAACGTTGAAAAGGATAAGATTACAATGGATACAACATTCGTTGATGATCTTGGCGCTGATTCACTTGACATTTTCCAGATTATCATGGGAATTGAAGATGAATTTGATATTAAAATACCTGATGATGCAGCAGAAAAGATTGTTACTGTTGCAGATGCTGTAGAACAGATAAAATCAGCTGCTAATTAATAATTTCTAAGATTTTTTATGATTATGAGGCTGTCAAATATTTGGCGGTCTCATAGTTTTATCTGAAAATTAAGTATTTGCTGTGGGAGGAATATTGTAAATATATGAAACACAATAATGATTTGGACAGGTTTCAGGATATTATAGATTATAAATTCAATAATGTCAGACTGTTAAAGAATGCATTGACACACAGTTCGTATGCCAATGAGAAAAAAACAGGTGATTTTAAGGACAATGAACGCCTTGAATTTTTAGGAGATGCCGTACTTGAACTGATATCAAGTGATTTTATTTATAATAATCACAGTGATATGAATGAAGGCAGGATGACGCGGCTGCGCGCCAGCATAGTTTGTGAGCCTACGCTTGCAATGTGTGCAAGAGATATTAAACTGAATGAGTATATTATGCTTGGAAAGGGCGAAGAACTTACAGGTGGAAGAAACAGAGATTCTATAGTTTCAGATGCATTTGAAGCACTTATCGGTTCGATATATCTGGATGGTGGTTTTGCTAATGCAAAAAAATTTGTGCAAAATTATGTGCTTGGAGATCTGGAAGACAAGCAACTTTTTTACGATAGCAAAACTATCCTTCAGGAAGTAGTACAGTCAAAGGGAATGGAGGTTGAATATGTCCTTTTGGGTGAAAGAGGCCCTGAACATGATAAGACTTTTATAGCAGAAGCTAAAACAGAGGGTATGTTTGACGTTACAGGAGAAGGACATACAAAAAAAGCTGCACAGCAGAAAGCTGCATATAATGCACTTATTTATTTAAAAAAGAACGGAACAGATATTAATTTGAAGGGAAATTAATAATGTATTTAAAAAGTATAGAAATACAAGGCTTTAAATCTTTCGCAAACAAAATTGTATTCGATTTCCATAATGGTATTACAGGTATTGTCGGACCGAATGGCTCGGGAAAAAGTAATGTAGCTGATGCTGTCAGATGGGTATTAGGTGAACAAAGTGCAAAACAGCTTAGAGGTGCAAAAATGGAAGATGTTATTTTTGCCGGAACGCAGGCAAGAAAGCCGGTTGGTTTTGCTTATGTGTCAATAACACTTGATAATTCTGACCACGCACTTCCTGTAGAATATAATGAAGTTACAGTTTCAAGACGCGTATACAGATCTGGAGAAAGCGAATATAAAATTAATGGACATACATGCCGCTTAAAGGATATCTCAGAACTATTTTATGATACAGGTATTGGTAAAGAAGGTTATTCGATTATCGGACAGGGACAGATCGATAAGATATTAAGCGGTAAGCCTGAGGAGCGAAGAGAACTTTTTGATGAGGCTGCCGGAATTGTCAAATTTAAGAGACGTAAAAGTGCTGCGTTAAAAAAACTTGAGAATGAACGAAACAATCTTGTACGTGTAAATGATATTCTTTCTGAATTGGAAAAACAGGTAGGGCCTCTTGAAAAGCAGTCAGAAAAGGCAAAGGAATACCTGCAGTTAAAAGAAAATTTAAAAATATATGATGTAAATGGTTTTTTACTTGAAACGGATAAAGTTAAGACTGATATTAAAGATCTTGAAGAAAAAATTGATATTGCAGATGCTGATCTTGAAACAGCAAAAGAACAATACGAAAACACAAAAACTGAATATGAGACTGCAGAAAATCAGCTTCAGGAAATAAATTCTAAAATTGACGGGATCAATGAACAGCTTACTAATCAGGGAATGAATAAACAGAAGCTCGAAGGCAGTATTAATCTTTTTTCTGAACAGATTAAAACAATTGAGGCCAACAATAAGCATTATGGTGCAAGAATTGAGTCAATAAAATCAGAACTTGATACTAAAAATGATAATATATCGGATCTTTTTAAAGATAAAGAAAAATTATCGGAAAAGCTTGATGAATATAAGCAAATGCAGGCTGATGTCCAGGCAGCCCATGATGATATTATCTTTAAAATTAATAATTTATCAAAGGAAATTGACAACAATAAAGATGATATTTTCAGAATATTAAATCAGAAGTCTAATATTAAAGAGGATAATCAGAGGCTTAAGACGCTTCTTGAACAGCTTAATATTAAAAAAGCTGAGCTTAGCAGCAGCATTATTAAGGGGAAGAGTGAAGAAAAGGCCCAGCATCTTATAATTGAGGATTACAGCAGTAAATTAAATGAATCAAATTCCAGGATATTATCTTTAACAGACAGTATAAACAATTTAAATAATAATATAGCAGTTTTGCGTACAGAAATCACAGAGAAAAATACTGCAATTGATAAAGCACAGCAGCAATATCACAGAGAAAAATCAAAACTTGAATCTCTTATAAATATTACGGAACGTTACGATGGTTATGGTAACAGTATTCGTAAGATTATGGAATTAAAACAGGAAAACAGTGGTATTCTTGGCGTTATTGCTGATATAATAAAGGTTGAGAAAAAATATGAAGTTGCAATAGAAACAGCACTTGGTGGAACTATTCAGAATATTGTTACTGATAATGAGTCAACTGCAAAAGATCTTATCAGCTATTTAAAAACTAACAGGTTTGGCCGTGCAACATTTTTACCGATCTCTGCCATTCAGATAAGAAATACACTTGAGAACGACCCATGCATAAGAGAAAAGGGAGCTGTTGGTGTCGCAAGTGATCTTGTAAGAGTTTCATTTGAATATGAAAAGCTTACGAAATATTTACTTGGAAGAATACTTGTTGTTGATAATATAGACAATGCACTTGCCATTGCAAGAAAGTACAAACATTCTATCAGAATAGTAACACTTGAGGGTGAACAGCTTAATCCGGGCGGTTCTATGACAGGTGGTGCATTTAAAAATTCAAGTAATCTGCTTGGACGCCGGCGCGAAATTGAAGAACTTAAGAAAAATGTTTCAGAAAGCAGCAGATACATATCCGCTTCAAAACAGGAACTTTCCGATAAAAGAAAAGAACTTTCATCATTACGGGAACAGCTTGAATCAAACAATAAGATGATGCGGGATTATCAGATTGAAAAGAATACACTGGAGCTTAATCTTAAACAGGCTGTCAGCAAAAAAGAAGAAATTATTAATTCATACAGTGATTTTAAAGAACAGTCTGATGACGTTGATAAAGAGATACAGGATATTTCAGGAAAACTCGAAAATGTATCGGGCGATCTTGCAACTCTTGATAACAAAAATGCATCTTCGCAGAAAGAAATAGAAGAGCTGAGTCTTAAACTTGAAGAAATGAAACAAAAGGAAAGTCATCATATTACTGAAATTGAAAATGTCAAGATAAAGTATTCTTCTGTCTTACAAAAATGTTCATTTATTGATGAAAATATAGAACGTATAAAAAGCGAAATTGACAAGCTTAATACAGAGAATAGCGAATTACTTGAAAAAATTTCAGGCACAGATAACGATATAGCGGCCAAAAAAAATGAAATCAATGAAGCAAAGGCAGCTATTAAAGATGCTGATGATGCAATCAATTCCTTTAATATCAAAATATCTGAATTCAAAGCAGAACGTGAAAAAGTTAATATGAGTCATAAAGCCTTTTTTGAAAAACGTGAAAAGCTTAATGAACAGATTACTTCACTTGATAAGGAATGCTTCAGACTTAATGCACAATATGAGAAACAGCAGGATATGCTTGACAGTCTGACTGATTATATGTGGAATGAGTATGAGCTTACATATAGTCGTGCATTAGAATTAAAAAACCCTGAAATAAATAACCTTTCAGATATAAAGAAAAATATATCTGAACTCAAATCCAAAATCAGGCAGCTGGGAGATGTTAATGTTAACTCAATTGAAGAATTTAAGGAAGTAAACGAACGGTATACTTTCTTGAAAGGGCAGCATGATGACCTGGTAAATGCAGAGAATTCGCTTCTTCAGGTAATCGATGAACTTGACACAGGAATGAGAAAACAGTTTGAAGTTAAATTTAAAGAGATAAAAACTGAATTTGATAAGGTGTTTAAAGAATTATTTGGCGGTGGACGCGGTTCAATAGAACTTGTTGAAGACGAAGATGTACTTGAAGCCGGAATAAATATTATTTCACAGCCGCCTGGTAAAAAATTACAGAATATGATGCAGCTTTCCGGTGGTGAAAAAGCACTTACAGCTATTGCGCTGTTGTTTGCAATACAGAATTTAAAACCATCGCCATTCTGTCTTCTGGATGAAATTGAGGCTGCACTAGATGATTCAAATGTCGGGCGTTATGCAAATTACCTTCACAAACTTACAGCCAATACACAGTTCATCGTTATTACTCACAGACGTGGTACGATGAATGCCGCTGACAGATTATATGGTATTACAATGCAGGAAAAGGGTGTATCAACGCTTGTTTCAGTTGATCTGATTGCAAACGACCTTGATAAAAATAATAAATAAGAACAATAGTTATCATAATATTGGTTGACTTGTTAATATGCTAAAAGAGGTGAATTTATGGGATTATTTAGTAAACTTAAAGCAGGACTCACTAAAACACGCGATAATATTGTTTCAGGAATTGATTCAATATTCAGTGGATTTTCATCAATAGATGATGATTTTTATGATGAATTAGAAGAAACTCTGATTATGGGAGATATTGGAGTAAGGGCAACTGAGGAAATAATTGAAAACATTAAGGAACGTGTTAAGTCAGAAAAAATAAAAGATCCAAAAGAATGTAAGCAGGTTCTTATCGATACGATAAAAGAAAAGATGGATCTTGGTCCTAATGCGTATGATTTTGAAAATCAGAAGTCTATTGTAATGCTTATTGGTGTTAATGGCGTAGGAAAGACAACTTCAGCAGGCAAACTCGCCGGACATTTAAAAGACATGAACAAAAAGGTTATTATGGCTGCTGCCGATACATTCAGGGCGGCAGCAATTGAACAGCTTACTGAGTGGGCTAACAGGACAGGAACACAAATCATAGCACAAAGTGAAGGCTCTGATCCGGCGGCAGTAATATATGATTCAATTGCAGCTGCTAAAGCAAGAAATGCGGATGTGTTGCTTTGTGATACCGCAGGACGTCTTCATAACAAAAAAAATCTTATGGCAGAACTTGGCAAGATTGACAGAATAATTGCAAGAGAGTATCCTGAAGCATATAGGGAGAATCTTATTGTCCTTGATGCTACAACAGGTCAGAATGCCCTTGCTCAGCTCAGGGAATTTAAAGAAGTAACTGATATTACAGGAATCATATTAACCAAAATGGATGGTACGGCTAAAGGCGGAATTGCAGTTGCAATTCAGGCTGAATATGGTATCCCGGTCAAATATATAGGGGTTGGTGAACAGGTTGAAGATCTTCAGAAATTTGATTCAAACAGCTTTGTAAATGCACTATTTGACGTGGATGTTGATGATGAAGAATCACTCTGATGAGATGATTTTTTATAGGGCTGTTTGAGCCAGAACCTCAGATAGCATTGATTGCAGTCGGAATTTGAGACTTTCGACGTTTATTATCACAATAAATTGCTCTGATATGGAGGATTAGTGTAAAAAATCACTTTGATGAGATGATTTTTTACACGGCTATTTGTGCCGCAGACGCCACAAAACAGCCATGATTGAAGAGTTGGATCTGAAATTCAGCTTGCGAGTCCTTCGACGCAAAGCGTCTGCGGAATGGAGATTATTATGCAGGAATTAACTTTAAAAAAATTTGAAGAGGCATCAGAAAAGGTCAAAGAAGTAACATTAAATACAAATCTTATGTACAGTGAATATTTTAGTGCACAATCAGGCAACAGTGTATATTTAAAGCCGGAAAATATGCAGTATACAGGTGCGTATAAAGTACGTGGAGCATATTACAAAATAAGTACAATGTCTGAAGAAGAGCGTGAAAGAGGACTTATCACTGCATCAGCAGGTAACCATGCACAGGGTGTGGCATATGCAGCTAAAAAATATGGCGTACATGCGACAGTGGTAATGCCAAACACTACTCCACTTATCAAAGTGAACAGAACCAAGGGCTATGGAGCGGAAGTTATTTTATACGGTGATGTTTATGATGAATCATGCGAATACGCAATGCAGCTTGCAAATGAACAGGGACTTACATTTGTTCATCCTTTTAACGATCTTGATGTTGCAACCGGACAGGGGTCAATTGCAATGGAAATAATTAAAGAACTTCCTACAGTAGATTATATTCTTGTTCCAATCGGCGGTGGCGGACTTGCCACAGGTGTATCTACACTTGCAAAGATGTTAAATCCTAATATAAAAGTGATTGGTGTTGAGCCGGAAGGCGCAAACTGTCTGCAGGAATCATTAAAGGAAGGCAAAGTAGTTACACTTCCAACAGTTAATACTATTGCAGACGGAACAGCTGTTAAAACTCCAGGCGATAAGTTGTTCCCATATCTTCAGAAAAATCTTGATGATATAATAACTGTTCCTGATGTTGACCTTATCGTTGCATTTCTTGATATGGTTGAAAATCATAAGATGATAGTAGAAAATTCAGGTCTTCTGACTGTTGCTGCATTAAAACAGCTTAATGTAAAGGGTAAAAAAGTTGTTTCAATTCTTTCAGGTGGTAATATGGATGTCATTACAATGTCATCAGTTGTCCAGCAGGGACTTGTCCAGAGAAGCAGAATCTTTACTGTTTCAGTTCTTCTTCCGGACAGACCTGGTGAACTTGTAAGAGTTGCATCTGTAATTGCCGGAGCCAACGGTAATGTAATTAAACTTGAACATAACCAGTTTGTAAGCATTAACCGTAAAGCTGCTGTTGAATTAAGAATAACTATTGAAGCATTCGGACATGAGCATAAGGACGAAATAGTTAAGAAGCTTGAGGCAGAGGGATTCAGACCTAGAATAGTAAAGGTTAATATTTAAAATTGAAGCCGGGTTGTTGCAATGTAAGGTTCAATCATCCCGGCTGTTATTTTAAAATCTGATAATGCATCTGATAATATATTCGGGGTAACATAATGAAAAATAACAAATATAAAAATTATATATGTATTGCATTAAGTATTTTTGGCGGATTAGGTCTTTCAATACTTTTATTTTTTCTTATCTTCAGGCTTGAAGATATAAAAAAGTTGTTTGATAATGCTGTATCCGCACTGATGCCGTTTGTTATTGGTGGTGCACTGGCATATGTTGTATGCCCGCTGTGTAACCGCTTTGAAAAATTGTATATGAAGCTTTTTTCAGGCATAAAAGATACTGCTAAAAAAGAGTCACTTTCTTCAGGACTTGGTGTATTAAGTGTTATGATATGTACATTTACGATAATCTATATTATTATTATAATTCTTGTGCCACAGCTTATAAACAGTATTATAAAAATTATCCAGATACTGCCTGAAAGTACTCAGCGGCTTATTGACTGGCTTCAGAAAATACTGGCGTCAAATGAATCTCTTTTAAAATATTCAAGGCAGATCATTGATAATGTTTATTCATTTATGAACAGCTGGATTTCAAATGGACTTCTCGATTCGCTTCAGAATATTGCGGCAGGACTTTCTAATGGTGTCGTAAATGCCTTTGTAGGTATTTTAAATGTTTTTATAGGCTTCATTGTTGCGATATACCTGCTTATGGCAAGAAAAAGACTTGCAAGTCAGGCAAAACTGATATTATACAGTGCTTTTAAAAAGCGGATTGCAGATGTGATTTACAGTGAAATAAAATATGCTGACAAAGTATTCAGTGGTTTTATAAATGGTAAAATGCTTGATTCAGTAATTGTAGGTGTGATCTGCTACATTGGTCTTATGATATTTAGGCTTGTCATGGGATATTCTGTAACCATGAGTGAAACACTTATTGCTGTTATTGTGGGAATATTTAATATAATTCCGTTTTTTGGATGGTATGTAGGGCTTATACTGTCAGCTATCCTTATACTTATGGTGAATCCCGTACAATGTATCTTTTTTATTATTTTTGATATTATCGTCCAGCAGATTGACGGAAATATTCTCGGACCTAAGATTATTGGAAACAATACAGGAGTTTCAAGCTTCTGGGTTCTGTTTTCAGTTCTGCTGTTTGGTTACATGTGGGGATTTGTAGGTATGATAGTTGGAACTCCTGTTTTTGCTGTTATATATCATATAATCAAAAGGCTTGTATTTAAGGGACTGGATAAGCGCGGGCAATCAGAGCTTGCAGATGAATACATAAAAGAATATCATCCTGACAAAAATAAAAATGATGATTTAAAAAACGCAGCACAAGAGGAACACCAAACCAGTGTTACAGACAAAGCTGTACAAGTGACAGCTGCAGAGGATAAGGCTTCTGTCAAAGAAAATTATGAAAAATAGTTACAGGTGTCAAGTAAAAAAGCTTGACACCTGTTCTTTGTTATGATATTATTCATTTTGTCAGTTTTGCTGTGCATAAATTTAAAGCATATATAGGTGTTATTTATGGAAAAAATTGTTGAACAGACTCTTTTATATGATTTTTATGGGGAACTTCTTAATGAGCACCAGAAGAAAGTATATGAAGATGCTGTATTTAATGATATGTCTCTAAGTGAGATTGCTGATGAGTATGGAATCTCAAGACAGGGCGTACATGATACTATCAAGCGTGTTAATAAGACGCTTCAGGGATATGAAGATAAGCTTCATCTGATAGAAAAATTTAACAATGCAAAAGAAAAGATTCATTCGATCAGGCAATTATCGGATCGGTATATTAATTCTAAAGAGATAGAATGTATTATTAAAATAAACAGGATAGCACAGGATATAATTGATGATTTTTAAAACATAGCCGGATTTGCGGCAGAAATGAGGGTTTATGGCATTCGATAGTTTATCAGAAAAATTACAGAATATTTTTAAAAACCTTCGTGGAAAAGGCAGATTAACAGAAGCTGATGTTACAGTTGCACTGAAAGAAGTTAAAATGGCACTTCTTGAAGCTGATGTTAACTTCAAAGTTGTTAAACAGTTTGTTAAATCAGTTGAAGAACGGGCAATTGGTGCTGATGTAATGAAAAGTCTTACACCGGGCCAGATGGTTATTAAAATAGTTAATGAAGAAATGGTTTCATTAATGGGGTCTGAAACAACTGAAATAAAGTTAAGACCAGGAACTGAAGTTACTGTTATAATGATGGCAGGTCTTCAGGGTGCCGGTAAAACAACAACAACTGCGAAGCTTGCAGGTTTATTTAAATCAAAAGGCAAGAAGCCTTTACTTGCGGCATGTGATATATACAGACCTGCTGCTGTTGAACAGCTTAAAATCAACGGTGAAAAACAGGGTGTAGAAGTATTCTCAATGGGAACGAACAATAATCCTGTTGATATTGCTAAAGCTGCGATAAACCATGCGAAAAGTAATAATTACAACATAGTTATATTAGATACTGCCGGACGTCTTCATATTGATGAAGATATGATGGGAGAATTATCAAATATAAAAGACCAGATAGAAGTCGACCAGACAATCCTTGTAGTTGACTCAATGACAGGTCAGGACGCAGTCAATGTAGCATCATCATTTAATGATAAGATTGGAATTGATGGCGTTATTTTAACAAAACTTGATGGCGATACAAGGGGCGGTGCTGCTTTATCTATAAAAGCAGTAACAGGTAAACCTATCCTCTATGTTGGTATGGGTGAAAAACTTTCGGATCTTGAACAGTTTTATCCTGACAGAATGGCATCAAGAATACTGGGAATGGGTGATGTGCTTACTCTTATTGAGAAAGCTGAAGCCCAGATTGATGAGGACAAAGCAAAAGAATTGGAACAGAAGATGAAAAAAGCTTCGTTCGATTTTAATGATTTCCTCGAATATATGGGACAGATAAAGAATATGGGCGGTATAGGTTCAATTCTTAATATGCTTCCAGGTATGGGATTTGGTGGAAAACTTAAAGGAATGAATGTAACAGATGATGCAGAGGCAGGACTTAAACGTACTGAATCAATCATCTATTCAATGACACTTAAAGAAAGAGCTAATCCTGATATTTTGAATCCTTCAAGAAAAATGAGGATTGCAAAAGGTGCAGGCGTTGATATCAGTGAGGTCAACAAACTTGTTAAGCAGTTTGACCAGATGAAAAAGATGATGAAACAAATGCCTGGAATGATGAAAGGTGGTAAGAAGGGACGTTTCAAGTTACCTTTTTAACATAAATATTTTTTGAATTTTAGGAGGTGAAAACATGGCAGTAAAGATTAGATTAAAGAGATTAGGTGAGAAAAAGTCTCCTTTCTATAGAATAATTGTTGCAGATTCAAGATCACCAAGAAATGGTAGATTTATCGAAGAAATCGGTACTTATGATCCTAATTATGACCCTTGCAAACTTAATGTAGATGCTGAACTTGCTAAGAAATGGTTAGCAAACGGAGCTCAGCCAACAGAGGTAGTAGGTAAGCTTTTCAAGATGGCAGGAATCGAAAAGTAATAGACTGGTGGAGGTGATTTCTTTGAAAGAATTAGTTGAAATTATTGCTAAGGCACTGGTTGATAATCCTGATAAGGTTGTTGTTACTGAGACAGAAAAAGACAAAGCTATTGTCGTTGATTTAAAGGTTGATTCTTCTGATATGGGGAAAGTAATCGGCAAATCAGGAAGAATTGCGAAAGCAATCAGATCTGTTGTAACAGCCGCTGCATCAAAGACTGAAAAGAAAGTCATAGTTGAAATTGATAACTAGAAGAAATGGCACGTCTGAATTGATTGTGCCATTTTATATTATCCAAAGACACATTTAATCGTATGTTGCATAGCAGTTTGGCTTTTTTACTGACTGCCTGCAGCATTTTTTATCGGATAGGTTTAAATATATATGGAAGAGTTGTTACGAGTTGGTGTTGTTACATCAACGCATGGCATTAAAGGTGAAGTGAAGGTTTTTCCAACGACAGATGATCCTAAGCGCTTCAAAAAATTAAAGAAATGTTTTATTCAGGGCAAACGTGAAAATTACAATCTTGATGTTGAAACAGTGAAATTTTTCAAACAGTTTGTGATAATAAAGTTTAAAGGTTACGACACAATTGAAGAAGTTGAAAAATTCAAAAGCAGGGATATACTTGTTGACCGTGAAAATGCAGTAAAATGCAAACCGGGTGAATACTTTATATGTGACCTTATCGGTCAGAATGTTGTAACTGATGAAGGAATGGCTTTAGGAAAGATTACGAATGTATTAGAAACAGGTGCAAACAACGTGTATGAAATAACTGCTGAAGACGGCAGGACTATTCTTGTACCGGTGATTAAAGAGTGCAATATCAGACATGATATTGAAAAAAGAGTAACTACAATCCATCTGCTTAAAGGGCTGTTGGATATTAACTGAAATGTCATTATATTTTTGTTATTATATTTTTTATTATATTACTTGCATTGTAATGATATATGTGATAATATTAAAAAGTTGTGAGAAAAGAGATGGTCCTCTGTTACATAATAGTTTGTATTAAGAACATCCGAATATTAAGGAGGTCACACATGAACGAAATTATTAAGAATCTTGAGAACGCTCAGCTTAAGGCTGAAGTACCTGAATTCAGAGTTGGTGATACAGTTAAGGTATCAGCTAAGATCAAAGAAGGAAACCGTGAAAGAAGCCAGGTTTTTGAAGGAACAGTATTAAAGAAGCAGGGTACAGGCGTACGTGCTACATTTACTGTAAGAAAGATATCAAATGGTATCGGTGTTGAGAAGACATGGCCATTACATTCACCAATCGTTGAAAGCGTTACAGTTGTAAGACGTGGTAAAGTAAGACGTGCTAAGCTTAACTACTTACGTCAGAGAACTGGTAAAGCAGCTAAGGTTAAAGAATTAGTAAGATAATTTAACTACAACAATAATTAAAAGGGCAAATACATTTGTATCTGTCCTTTTTTTCTGCTATAATTTATATAAATTTCAGTTGGCACATGGAGGATAAGGTTGAGTAATTTCACTAGACGATATCAGGAAAATGAAGCATTACAAAAGATATGCAAGTTTATTGCGGATATTATTCTTATTATAGTTTTTGCATACGCACTGATAACATATACCTGTAGTCAGGTTACTGTATCAGGAAGTTCTATGAAACCTGAGATAGAAGGAAATAATACGGTTCTGGTTAATAAAATGGCTTATGCATTTTCTAAGCCAAAAAGATATTCTGTAATCGCTTTTGAACTTGATAATTCGGAAATGTCAAAAAAATATATTAAACGTGTTGTTGGACTTCCTGGCGAAACAATTCAGATAAAAGATGGAAAAATATATATAGATGATAAAGAACTTGAAAATGATGTTGTTACAACGGATATTCTTACCGCGGGTATTGCCGCTGATAAAATTACTCTGGGAAAAGATGAATATTTTGTACTTGGTGATAACAGAAATAACAGTGAGGACAGTAGATTCTCAAATATCGGAATCATAAAAAAAGAAAATATTGTCGGTGCAGCATGGATGGTCGTTATGCCATTTGACCATATCCATCTGATAAAATGATTAATGTATGTGAGGTAGAAAAAGATGAATTATCAATGGTATCCCGGTCATATGACTAAAGCCAGAAGAATGATGGAAGAAAACATAAAACTGATAGATGTTGTTATTGAATTAGTTGATGCAAGAATACCATTAAGCAGCCGCAATCCTGATATCGATAAGCTTGCAGCAAATAAGTCGCGTATAATATTATTGAATAAATGCGATCTTGCTGATGATCTGGTAAGTAATAAATGGGTTGAGTATTTTAAGGAGAAAAATTTTTACGTACTTAAGCTTAATTCAAGAACAGGCATGGGCATTAAACAGATTAATCCTACAATCAATGAAGCGTGTAAAGCTAAAATAGAAAGCAATAAAAGAAAAGGCATATTAAACAGACCTATACGTGCCATGGTTGTTGGAATACCTAATGTTGGTAAATCAACATTTATTAATGCATATGCAGGTAAAGCCTGTGCCAAAACAGGAAATAAGCCCGGAGTTACAAAAGGTAAGCAGTGGATACGATTAAGCAAAAATATTGAACTGCTTGATACGCCGGGAATTTTGTGGCCTAAATTTGATGACCAGACTATTGGTGAAAGACTGGCAATGATTGGTTCAATGAATGATGAGATATTAAATACTGATGAGTTAGCTCTTAATATAATCAAATATTTAAAGTTAAGATATCCTGAAAATTTAAAAGAGCGCTATGAGGCCGATACTGAGGCTGAAGCACTTGAAATCATGGAACATATAGCATCAAAAAGAGGATGTTTGAAAAAAGGAGGCGTTACTGATTATGAAAAAGTTTCAGGTATAATTCTTGAAGATTTTAGAAGCGGGCGTCTCGGCAGGATATCACTTGAAGAGCCATAATGTTATCTATAAATTAAAATAATCAGAAAGGCATATAAAATATGACAAAGAAAGAGCTTGCTGCCATTAAAAGGGCTGAAAAGCTTGAAATGGAAAAACAGCGTATAGAAGCTTTATGCGAATTTGAAAAAAAATATTCTGACTATGACTTTATCTGCGGAATTGATGAAGCCGGAAGAGGTCCTCTTGCGGGACCTGTTGTTGCAGGCGCTGTAGTTCTTCCTAAGGACTGCAGAATATTGTATATTAATGATTCTAAAAAGCTGAGTGAAAAGAAAAGGGAAGAGCTTTTTGATGTAATAAATAAAGAAGCTGTCAGTGTTGGAATCGGAATTGTTGATTCAGATGTTATAGATCAGATAAACATTTTACAGGCTACATATAAAGCAATGCGTGCAGCTATTAATAATTTAAACGTAGTACCCGATATATTACTTAACGATGCTGTTACAATTCCTGATGTAAATATAGAACAGGTGCCTATTATAAAAGGTGATGCAAAAAGTCTTACAATAGGAGCTGCAAGTATTATGGCGAAAGTAACAAGAGATCGTATGATGCGTGAATATAGTATAGTATATCCGGAATATGGATTTGAAAAACATAAAGGTTATGGAACAAAACAACATACTGAAGCTATAAAAAAATTGGGCCCATGTCCTATACACAGACGTACATTTCTTAAAAGTATTCTCGGAGAACAATAGGAGAGAATATGTTTACAAATAATGTTACTGAAATTTCTAACAGTTCAATAGTGCATCCTGTTGAAAATAATGCTGATATTGAGGGAATTGTAACTGGCGGTGCTGTAACCGGTGGTACAACAGACAGCGCTGCGACCGGTTCATCCGGTTCATATGAGATTTTGAAAAACCTCCTGGCTGGTGATACATTTTCCGGAATTATTAAGAGCATCAGTGACAGTTCGGTTTCAATAGAGCTTTCCAATGGTGAGATTATCTCAGCGCGTCTTACAGATGATGTAAATATTCAGATGGGTAAAGCAATAACGTTTATGGTGGAAGAAAATACACCTGAGACAATCAGTTTAAAACCATTGATTCAAAATGAACAGCAGGCTTTCTTTATTAATAAAGTACTTGATGCAGCTAATATGCCTGCGTCTGATTCCAATATAAATATTGTAAAAGAACTTATATCGTTAAATATGCCGGTAAACTCTGACATGCTTAATAATATGCAGAAATATACCTTGAGATTTCCTGATGCATCAGTTAATACAATTGCAAATCTTGTGAAACTTGATATGCTGGTAACTAAAGAAAACATAGTTCAGTTTGATGCTTACAGGAATTTTAAAAACAGCATAAACGTTGAAATAAACCAGCTTCCTGACGCAATTACACAGGTTGTGGATAATATGATATCATCAGGTGATGCAGGTAATGCACTTGATGTATTAAAAAACATATTAAATACTCTTGACACTTCTGCTCAGACACCATATGAGAATAATAGCCGTGCTGATATGTTTAGTGATAAACAGGTAAACACATTAGCCGAAAATATTTCAGCTTTTACAGGCGAAAATACCGATGAAATAATAACATTTTTAAAGAATGCAGATGTAGGTAAGGTGTTATCCGTCATTGAAAAAGGGCTGACGCAGCTGCAGTCGGACAGCACTGGGAAATCTTTAACAAAACTTTCAGCCCTGCATAAATTTACAGGCTCGGATGAATTCAGGCTTCTGCTTGGCAATCTGATCGATAAAAACATGAAATTAACACCTTCTGCTATTGCAGATGAAAAAAATATCAGTAGTTTTTACAAAAAACTTCAAAGCAGACTTAATCGTATATCAGGTGATATAGCAGGACGAATCCCTCAGGATACTGTATTGGAAAAAGATATTAATAATATAAAAAATAATATTGATTTCATGAATGACCTTAATAAAAACATGACATATTTTCAGATGCCGCTTAAGTTTCAGAATAGCGATGCCAATGGTGAATTATATGTATTTACAAATAAAAAAGCATTAAAAAATAACAAAGAGAATGTAAGTGCCATGCTTCATCTTGATATGGAAAACCTAGGCTCTGTAGACGTTTATGTTAAACTTGATGGAAAGTCACTTTCAACAAATTTCTGTCTGGAGAGCGAAGACCTTTTAAATTTTGTTCTTGATAATATATCAAAGTTGACGGACAGGCTTAATTCACTTGGGTACAATACTACATACAGCATGAAGGTTAATGATAAAAAAAATGGCGGATTTGATTTTGTTAATGATTTTATACAGCAGGATAATCATATGCCCGCCACATCACAGTATATTTTTGATATAAAGGCATGATTAACAGCAACTAATCTTAATGTTTTTTATGCGGCTGTTTGTTTCCGGACAAAACAAATAGCTGATGATGCCAGATGAGAAATCACATGTGCAGATTTCTCATTGTCTCTTTGCAATTAAATTACTCAGGAATGGTGATTAGTATGAATAATAAAGACAATCCGGCTGTTAATAATAAATACAGTCATGAACCAGAAGAAAATTCCCGGAAACAGAAAGTATCTGTGGCATTGAAGTATACCCCTGGAGAAAATCAGGCACCGCAGGTTATAGCCTCCGGAAGAGGCTATATGGCTGAAAAAATAATTGAAAAAGCTAAAGAAAATTCCGTACCGTTATACGAAGACTCAGGTCTTGCAAATACTTTGTCAAAACTGGAAATAGGAGATGTAATTCCACCTGAATTATATAATGTTGTTGCTGAAATTCTTGTTTTTGTTGATGACTGTGATAAAATACGTGGAAAGATGAAAAAATTTATTTAAATATGAATAAAAGGCAGATTGGAACTAAATGGGAACAGCTTGCAAAAGAATATCTTGAAAAAAACGGATATTACATACTGGAAATGAATTACCGGTGCAAAATCGGTGAAATTGATATAATTGCAGTACAGGATAATGTGCTTGTATTTATTGAAGTAAAGTATAGAAGTTCAAAACAGTACGGAACTGCAATAGAAGCTGTAAACTACAGAAAACAAAACATAATACGACGCGTTGCAGATTATTATCTTGTCACAAAAATGCATAAGACCGATATCTGCTGCCGTTTTGATGTTGTAGGAATTGATGGAACAAAAGTTACGCTTATTAGAAATGCATTTTAAATATAATGAAAAGGCGGTGTGCACTATTAATACTTTAAATCTAAAACATACAGACTCTGAAAAACTTTATAAAGATTTTTTACATTCAGAAAAAGGACCGCGGGTTAAAAATACAACAAGAATAGAATATATTAGGAATGTACCTATAATAAAATTCACTCCATTTGATGATATTGATTTTATAAACCATGGATTTTCTACCCGCTTAGGCGGTGTCAGTGAAGGTATTTATAAAAGCTTGAACCTCACATTTAATCTTGATGATAAAAAAGAAAATGTTTCTAAAAATTTCTCAATTATTTCTGAAATATTAAACATACCCATGTCAAATATGGTATACTCTAAGCAGACACATACAACAAATGTTATTGTTGTAAACAAATCCCATGGTGGGATGGGAATTGTTAGACCACGCAGCTTTGATAATGTTGATGGAATGATTACTGACTGCAGCGATTTATGTCTTGTTACATCATATGCCGATTGCGTTCCGCTCTTTTTTGTTGATCCGGTAAACAAATGTATTGGAGCTTCACATTCGGGCTGGAGGGGAACAGTGAATAATATTGCCGGCAATACAATAAGGCTTATGCAGGAAACATTTAATACGAATCCTGACGATATAAAAGTATTTATTGGCCCCAGCATATGTGAAGACTGCTATGAGGTGAGTTATGATGTAGCCGGCAAATTTAATGATGCATATTCCCCGGGGCAGGCAGCAATGATAATAAGAAGAGGGCACACTGAGGGCAAATATCAGTTAAGCCTGCAGAAAGCAAATTATTTTAATATGATAAATGCAGGAATACGCCCTGAAAATATTGGAATAACTGACTTGTGTACCTGCTGTAATTCAGATTATCTGTTTTCTCATAGAGCATCAAAAGGTAAACGTGGAATTTTATGTGGATTTATTTACATAAGGAGCAAATAATATAATGGCTGGCAATGAAATAAATTTTGGAAAAATCAATGAACTTCAAACAATAAAAAAACCTGATCTTACTCAGCACGAATTTAATATGCTTATAGAGAACAGCCTCCGCTTTCAGGATCTGATGATGATGTATCGTTGTGCAATTCGTGAGGTGCGTACAAAGCTTGAGGTTTTAAATGATGAATTTAAAATACGCAGTAAGCGAAATCCTATCGACAGTATAAGATCCAGAATTAAAACTCCGGTAAGCATCTATGAAAAATTAAAGAGAAAAGGATTTGAGATTTCTATACCTTCAATGATCAATAATCTTAATGATATTGCAGGTATCAGGGTTGTATGTCCTTTTATCAGTGATATATATGATGTCGCAAATATGCTTGTAACGCAGGATGATATTGAAGTTATGGAAGTTAAGGATTATATAAAAACTCCAAAGCCAAACGGATACAGGAGTCTTCATTACGTGGTTATAATTCCGATTTTTCTTTCCTCTGGTAAAGAATATATGAAAGTTGAGGTTCAGATAAGGACTATTGCGATGAATTTCTGGGCAAGTCTTGAACATCAGATGCATTATAAGCAGTTTGAGGATGATGCAATGCCTGATATTGAGAAAGAACTTACTGCATGTGCACAGAATATATACAACACGGATGTTCAGATGCAGAATATCAGAAACCGTATTCTTAATCTGAATAATAATGAAGTGCTGTAGAGATTTGTAAACGTAATTTTTAATCAAGTAAACTTTACAAAGTAACAGATACTTGATATTATAATATAGTTATTTTGATAATAAAACAAATTAATGGAGATGAATATGAGCAAACCAATTGTTGCTGTTGTCGGACGACCAAATGTTGGAAAATCAACATTATTTAATACACTCGTCGGTCAGCAGATTTCTATAGTTAAAGATACGCCGGGAGTTACAAGGGACAGAATATATGCCGAAGTAAACTGGCTTGACAAAGAATTTACTCTTATTGACACTGGCGGTATCGAACCACAGACCAATGATATCATTCTTGCACAGATGCGTGAACAGGCACAGATTGCAATTGATACTGCAGATGTTATTATTTTTATGACAGATGTACGTCAGGGACTTGTTGACTCTGATTCAAAGGTCGCTGATATGTTAAGACGTTCTCACAAACCGGTTGTTTTAGTAGTAAACAAAGTGGATAATTTTGATAAATTTATGCCTGATGTATACGAATTTTATAACCTTGGGCTTGGAGATCCAATGCCGGTTTCTGCTTCATCAAAGCTAGGAATTGGAGATATGCTTGACGAAGTTATTAAAAATTTCCCTGAAGGCTCTGCCGTACATGAAGATGATGACAGACCAAAGATAGCAATAGTAGGCAAGCCTAATGTAGGTAAGTCATCAATTATAAATAAACTTACAGGCAATGACCGTGTTATTGTTTCAAATATTGCAGGAACTACAAGGGATGCCATTGATACACCTGTTAAATTTAATGGCAAAGAGTATGTTTTTATTGATACTGCCGGACTTAGAAGAAAGAATAAAATCAAAGAAGATATTGAACGGTACAGTATCATACGTACAGTCGCCGCTGTTGAACGTGCAGATATCGTAATGGTTGTAATTGATGCAACAGAAGGAATAACAGAGCAGGATGCTAAAATCGCAGGTATTGCACACGAACGTGGAAAAGGAATAATCATCGTTGTTAATAAGTGGGATGCAATTGAAAAAAATGATAAGACTGTCTATGAACATACACGAAAGATCCGCGAAACACTTTCTTTTATATCATACGCAGAAATACTTTTTGTTTCAGCTGTTACAGGTCAGCGTCTTAATAAGGTATTTTCATTGGTGGACACAATTGTAGAAAGCCAGAACATGCGAATTCCTACAGGTGTACTTAATGAAATTCTTACAGAAGCCGTTGCACTCCAACAGCCACCATCAGACAAAGGAAAAAGACTTCGAATTTACTACATGACGCAGGTGTCAGTAAAACCACCTACATTTGTAATGTTTGTAAACGATAAAGCCTTAACACATTTTTCATATACAAGATATATTGAGAATAAAATAAGAGAGGCTTTCGGTTTCAGAGGAACCTCAATCAGATTTATAAATAGAGAGCGTAAGGAGAAGTAATATAAAAATGGAACAGCGTATATTCAGCTTAATAATAGGATATCTTATTGGCAGCCTTTTGCAGACCGGTTACTGGTATGGCAAATTTAACCACATCGACATAAGAGATTATGGAAGTGGTAATGCAGGAACAACAAATGTAATGCGTACTCTTGGCAAAAAGGCCGGAATAATAACTTATCTTGTAGATGCATTAAAAGCAGTTTTTTCAGCTATAATAATCCATCTGATATTTGGAAGCACTGATTCAGTGAGTGAAATGATTTTATTCCTGTACAGTGGTCTTGGCGTTATCCTTGGTCATAATTTTCCGTTTTATCTTAAATTTAAAGGCGGAAAGGGAATTGCGGCATCATCAGGTTTTGTCTGCTCACTGCTTTTATTTCCACAACACTGCTGGATATTCACATTAGCAGGTCTTATAACATTTGCATCTGTTACATATTTTTCAAAATACGTTTCACTTGGATCTCTTGTTTTTATGGGAGCGTTTTTTATCGAGTTTGTAATATGGGGAATTGCAGGATGGCTTCCTGTTAATGGAAATGAAGTTTATGAAGCTGTCCTGATTACATTTATAGTTACTGCACTTGCATTTATCCGTCATCATGGTAATATTGTAAGACTTATACATGGTAATGAGCGTAAGATCGGGCAGAAAAAGCAACAGAAAGAGTAGGTGGGTATAATGGCTAAAATCAGTATCATTGGCGCAGGAAGCTGGGCGATAGGACTTACAATCCTGTTGAACAATAACGGACATAACGTTACAATATGGTCTAAGTTCAAAGATGAAATTGATGAACTAAAGAAGACACGGGAAAATAAAAAATGTCTTCCGGGTGTTCTTATCCCGTCTGATGTTGAATTTACAAATGATACAAAATATGCTGTTGAAAACAGTGATATAATCGTACTGGCTGTAGCTTCACCATATACAAGATCCACGGCAGCACTCCTTGCTCCATATGTAAGGGAGGGCCAGTATATTGTTGATGTTGGAAAAGGAATTGAAGAAGGAACATTAATGACCCAGTGCCAGATAGTTGAGCAGGAAATTCCTAATGCAACAGTAGCTGTTTTATCCGGACCAAGCCATGCTGAAGAAGTTGGCAGATGTATTCCTACAACCTGTGTTATCGGTGCTAAAAAGAAAAAAGATGCACAGTATTTACAAAACATTTTTATGAGCGATGTATTCAGGGTATATATAAGTCCTGATGTACTTGGCATATGTATTGGCGGATCACTCAAGAATGTCATTGCACTTGCTGCAGGTATTGCTGATGGTCTTGGTTATGGTGATAACACAAAAGCTGCCCTGATAACCCGTGGAATCGCTGAAATATGCAGACTCGGTAATGCAATGGGAGCTGATGTTAATACGTTTTTTGGATTGTCAGGAATTGGCGATCTTATTGTTACATGTGCAAGTATGCATAGCAGAAACAGACGTGCGGGTATTCTTATTGGCAAAGGATACTCAAAAGATGAGGCAATGAAAGAAGTTCAGATGGTTGTTGAAGGCGTATATTCTGCTCAGGCTGCATATGAACTTTCTAAAAAATATAATGTTGAAATGCCAATCGTTACACAGGTATACGAAGTGCTTTTTGAAGATAAAGCACCATCTGATGCAGTTCGTGAACTGATGTTACGTGATAAGAAAATAGAAACAAACAGCAGTAATATAAACTGGAAAGAGGATTAATATATGCGAGTTATAGCTGGTACTGCACGAAGCATGCCTTTAAAAACAGTTCCCGGAAAAGATACACGTCCGACAACTGACAGAATAAAAGAGACATTATTTAATATTCTTCAGACAGATATTTATGATTCTTCTTTTTTAGATCTGTATGCAGGAAGTGGTTCAATAGGTATTGAAGCTCTCAGTCGTGGAGCATCCAGGGCTGTTTTTGTAGAAAATGCAAAAGCTGCAGTAAAATGTATCAATGAAAATTTAAAATTTACAAAGCTTGATGAAAAAGGTATTGTTTTTGAGCAGGATGTCTTATCTGCAATTGCCAAAATGGATGGTAAATATCTTTTTGATATTGTATTCATGGATCCTCCATATGGAAACGATTATGAAATAGATGTTCTCAAAGCCCTAAAAAACAGTTCTATCATAGATAAGGAAACAATTATAATCATTGAGGAAACGTTAAGAGCTGATTTATCTTACATTGAATCATCAGGATTTAATATTTATAAAGAAAAACATTACAAAACAAATAAACATGTATTCTTTAAATTAGCAGATAATTAATTACTGAATAAACTAATTATTGAATGCGAAAAATACAGGGGAGATTAACTGATATGAAAACTGCTATCTATCCGGGGAGTTTTGATCCGGTTACATTTGGACATCTCGATATTATCAAAAGATCAGCTGACCTGGTTGACCATCTTATAGTTGGAGTACTTAACAATAGTACAAAAACTCCATTGTTTTCAGTTGATGAACGTGTTAATATGTTAAAAGAAGTTACAAAAGACATTAAAAACGTAGAAATATTAAGCTTTAGTGGTCTTTTGGTGGATTTTGCAGAAGAACATAATGTTCAGGCGATAATAAGAGGATTGCGTGCTGTGACGGATTTTGAATATGAACTTGCAATGTCACAGACAAACAGAGTCGCTAATCCAAAGATTGATACCGTATTTTTAAATACAAGTCTTAAATATGCATATTTAAGTTCAAGTGTTGTTAAGGAAGTAGCGATGTATGGTGGTGACATTTCAAAATTTGTTCCAGAAGCAATAATCAACAGAATTTATGGAAAATATAATATAAATAAAATTACTAAGAGAATAAAAAAGGAGAATGCCAAATGAGTAGAATCGAACAGCTTATCAGTGATATTGAAGCCTATATTGATAATTGTAAATTTCAGACGTTTTCTTCAACAAAAATAATTGTTGATAAAGACCAGATAGAGGACATGTTATCTGAACTGCGCCTTAAAACGCCTGATGAAATAAAAAAATATCAGAAAATCTTAAGTAATAAAGAAGCAATTATATCTGATGCAAAAGAACAGGCGGATGCCATTCTTAATCAGGCTCAGATTCAGACAGAAGAACTTATTAATGAACATGAAATCATGCAACAGGCCTATGCGCAGGCAAATAAGCTTGTAGATCAGGCAACAAAACAGGCTCAGGCCATTTTAGACAGTGCTACGGAAGACGCAAACAACATAAGAATGGGTGCTATGCAGTATACAGATGAAATGCTTGAAAAGCTGCAGTATATAATAGAGCATTCCATAAAAGATAATAAAGAAAAGTATAATTCATTATTAACAGATCTTGAAAAAGTACTTACGGTAGTAAATAATAACCGTAATGAATTGCGTGCTGACAATAGTGATAATACTTCAGATAATATATTATCCGATTCTAAAACAGAAGGTGAGTCTGATTCTGATAATGATGATAATGATTCAAACGCTTCCGAAGATGATGAAACACAGGAATAACTATATAAAACAAACCTGTGATATAAATAATCATATTAATTATTATTTATAAAATATATACATGATAAATAATGTATTTACAACTGTTACGGCTGTAAAGATTATTTTATTGTGTATATATTTTTTTATTTTTATTCCAGTATTGTTTATCATGCTGATTGTCTGCATCAATGTTGAAATTCCACCGAAAGCATTTACTGCAGTTATAAGAATTATTTTAGCTGTATTATTTATGTTAAGGCTGCTGCATAAATATATACCATTTGTAATTTCTGTAATCCCACATACTATGCTTTTGAGCGTAATACTCATAAACGGAAATTCATATATGTATGCTGCAATACAGGAAAAAGCGACAATATATGCGCCAAGTTTTAACATACTTTTTACAGACGAAGTCATTATATTATCAAGAATAACTGTGAGTTTACATGAATCTGAATCATCTGATTTATCTTTTATGGTATTTCTGACAGTCTCAGATGAACCTGTGTGCTTTGTAAAAATGGCATTTTTATATTTTAACAAAAGAAATATAATACATTCTATTACCGGAAGATAAACACACATAAGTACGATAACACATGGAAAAATATTTTTTAATGATTCGTTAATTATGTAATTGATTATAAATGACGGACTTGAAATATTACAAAATGCCATAATATTTTCACTTATAAATTCATCTTTATTTTGTTTGTGAATCTGTCCGCAAAGCATTGCTCCAATTGGAAATCCACAAAGTATCCCTGCTGCAATAATATAAATATATGATGAAGCATTTTTCATTGGAAATACTTTAAGAATAAATGACGTTGCAACTAAAGCCGGAAAAAGTCCGGGAAGTACCGTAAGTGCCCATAATCTTAAACCTGTAATAGTTGCATTAAATGCAATTGCAGGTTTTAATATTATGCATAAAAATGCAAATATGATAAAAATTTTTGTCAGAATAATTTTATGATTCATATGATATTATATTTTCCAGTATCACATTCTGTGGAACATTCATGATTAATAAATCATATTATAAAACATCATAATATATGACTTTGTCTCATAGGTATAGAAATAACTACATATCCGGGAAATTTCATAAATGCTTAAAAAATTTATTTTTAAAAAAGAAATAAAGCGGTCTGTTATAATACTATTTATTGCAGTAATAATTAATTTCCAGCTGTTTTACCTTGCAAATTCATGGTTTCTTTCCTTTGTCAGTATTCAGGACTTTAATTCTGACTCAATAAATAATATGCAGATAGACACTTCATGCGAGTCTGTAATTGAATATGCCGGTAATATTGAAGTGCCCCCCGGCGAATTTGTTACAACACTTATGCTCATAAATAACTGTAATATTAGTGAAACTGATTTTAATATACTTGATAAGACTCGATTTATACTTTTACGGAACAAAATTGTACGTATGTATCCAAAGCAATTTTTCTTTTACAGTAATATTTACAACAGCATATTAAATGATTTAAAATATTTTCCAATTCCACATTCTGCTAAAGAAACCCCATGGATAAACTATGTGAATTCATGGAAAAATGAAAGAACATATGGCGGAGAACGTACACATGAAGGAACTGATATAATGGCTGGTAAAAATGTGCCCGGAATATATCCCGTATTATCTGTAAGTGATGGAACAGTTACTCATATGGGATGGCTTGAATTAGGAGGATACCGTATTGGCATAACATCTGAAAATGGTATATACTATTATTATGCGCATTTATCTTCATACGCTGCTGATATAAAAGAAGGTGACAAAGTTACTGCCGGACAGTTTCTCGGATTTATGGGGAATACAGGTTATAGTAAAGTTGAAGGTACATCAGGAAAATTTGATGTTCATCTTCATTTTGGAATTTACATAAATGACATTGAAGGAAATGAAACAGCAGTAAATTCATACTTCTTTCTGAAAAATCTTGAAGATAAAGTGCTGTATTATAGCTATTGACTGTGGTATAATATATAATGCATTTTGCCTGTTTTGGGGTGATTGCTTTTACCTATTTATATTGATTGGAGAAAAATTGATGAGTTTACCGGAGAAATACTTAGAAGCAATGAAAGATATGCTTAAAGATGACTATCAGGCATATCTTGACAGCTTTAATGATAATAGATTATATGGCTTAAGAGTAAATACACTTAAAATATCACCGGAAGAGTTTCTTAAGATATCGCCTTTTAAGCTGACGCCTATTCCATGGATTGAAAATGGATTTTACTTTAATGAAGATGATAAACCAGCAAAGCATCCTTATTATTTTGCTGGTCTTTATTATATTCAGGAACCAAGTGCCATGACACCGGCAAATGTTCTTCCTGTTAACGACAACGACATCGTTTTTGATATGTGTGCAGCTCCCGGCGGAAAATCCACGGAACTTGGAGCAAAACTTAATCATACAGGGCTTTTGGTAACAAATGATATTAGTAATTCCAGGGCTAAAGCACTTCTTAAAAATGTTGAAGTTTTCGGACTTGATAACATCTGCGTGTTAAGTGAAGATCCAAAGCATTTGCGGGAGCATTTTTCTGCCTTTTTTGATAAAGTACTTATTGACGCGCCCTGCTCTGGAGAAGGCATGTTTAGAAAAGATAACAAACTTATTAAAAGCTGGCAAAAGACCGGTCCGGAATTTTATTCACAGATTCAAAGACAGATTATTTTAATTGGCGCTGATATGCTTAAGCCGGGCGGTAAAATGCTTTATTCCACATGTACATTTTCAAAACTTGAAGATGAAGAAACTATAAAATATTTATTAGAAGAACGTCCTGAAATGCATCTTATTGACATTAAAGATTATGAAGGATTTGAACATGGATATATTGATAATCCGCATGATGCAGATTTAAATATTGATAAGACTGTCCGGATATTTCCGCATAAAATGAAAGGCGAAGGGCATTTCCTTGCATTATTGGAAAAAGATAATGAAGCTAAAGAAGACTATCATGCTCCACGTAAATTAAAACCGGTTAAAATCCCAAAAGAACTTGAAGAATTTCTTTCACATACTTCATACAAAATAAATCCGCAGGATATTTATATCAGAGATGAACGTGTATATGTAATATCACCGCATATGGTACCTGATAAGGGACTTCGTATATTACGTAATGGTCTTTTGCTTGGAGAACTTAAAAAGAATCGTTTCGAGCCGAGTCAGGCCTTTGCTATGGTTTTGAAAAAAGATCAGTATGATAAAGTTATTGATTTTCCGGCTGATGATGAAAGAGTTGTAAAATACCTGAAGGGTGAAACTTTAGATGTAAGTGATTATGCGAAAAAAACTGATAACGGTTGGAATCTTGTATGTGTAAACGGATATCCTCTCGGATGGGGAAAGTTCAACAATACAATGCTTAAGAACAAATATCTTCCAGGGTGGCGGTGGATGTAATGCCTAAGATCAGACTTGATAAATATCTGGCCGATATGCTTAATAAAACACGAAGCCAGGTTAAAACAGATATAAAAAATAAAAAGGTAACAGTTGATGGTTCTATAGCCAAAGCTGCTGATTTAAAAATTGACACTGATACATCAGTTATTATGTATGACAATACCCGCGTGGCATACAGCAAATATGAATACTATATGCTTAATAAACCATCAGGTGTAGTATCAGCAACTACAGATAAAAATGATAAAACTGTAATTGATTTAATTACAACCGGTGCCAAAAAAGATCTTTTTCCTGTTGGAAGACTGGACAAGGATACGCAGGGACTCCTCCTTATAACAAATGATGGTGAACTTGCTCATAATCTGCTTTCACCTAAGAAGCATGTTGATAAGACATATTTTGCAAATGTAACAGGTAAAGTTGATGATGCAGTTATTAAAAGATTTAAGGATGGGATACAGCTTGAAAAAGATTTTATAACAAAGCCTGCCCGACTTGGCATTATTGAATCTGGTATTTCTGATAACAATGGTATTATTTATACAAGTATTACTGTTACAATTCAGGAAGGAAAATTTCATCAGATAAAAAGAATGTTTAAGGCATGTGGCTGCGAAGTAATTTTCTTAAAAAGACTTTCAATGGGTACTTTAACTCTTGATGAAAGCTTAAAACCCGGCGAATATCGAAAACTGACTGATAAGGAAATGTCTTTGCTTGGTATTAAGTCCAAGACTTAAGCTTTACTTAAAAGTTTTTTAAAAAATGGGAATTAGTATGAATAATCGTGCCGTTGCCATTGATTTATAATACGGCTATTTGTTTCTGAGCAAAACAGATAGCTGATGATGGCAGATAAGAAATCGCCTGTGCAAATTTCCTATCGCCTCTTCGCAATAAAGCTGCTCAGTAGAAATGAGGATTAGTATGGATAAAGATTTTCTTCCAATATCAAAGGAAGATATGGATAAAAGAGGCTGGACACAATGTGATTTTGTTTATATAAGTGGAGACGCATATGTAGATCACTCTTCATTTGGTCACGCAATTATAAGCAGAATCCTTGAAGCTAACGGCTATAAGGTTGGTATCATCGCACAACCGGATTGGAAAAATGATGCAAGTATAGGTATCCTTGGAAAACCCCATCTTGGATTTATTGTATCTGCTGGAAACATGGACTCCATGGTAAATCACTATACAGTAAATAAGAAGCGGCGTCACATGGATGCTTATTCACCGGGTGGTGAAATTAAAAAACGCCCTGATTATGCAACGATAGTATACTGCAATCTTATCCGTCATACATACAAGGATGTACCAATAATAATCGGAGGTATAGAGGCTTCTTTAAGAAGACTCGCGCATTATGATTACTGGTCTGATAAGATTAAACATTCCATACTTATTGACTCAGGTGCAGATCTTATATCGTATGGAATGGGGGAGCATTCAATAGTTGAAATTGCTGATGCGCTTGAAAGCGGAATAAATATACATGACATTACTTTTATTAAAGGGACTGTTTATAAAACAAAATCTCTTGAAAGTGTATATGATTATATTGAATTGCCTGATTATAATGCAGTTTCTTCTGACAAGCTTTCTTATGCCAGAAGCTTTTATACTCAATATTGCAATACTGACCCTTTTACTGCAAAATGTCTTGTTGAAAAATATAATGATCATTTATATGTTGTGCAGAATCCACCATCCATGCCCCTTACAACACAGGAAATGGATGATGTGTATTCACTTCCATATATGCGCAGTTATCATCCGGTATATGAAAAGCAGGGCGGCATACCGGCATTAAATGAAATAAAGTTCAGTATTACAAGTAACCGTGGATGCTTTGGCGGATGCAGTTTTTGTGCCCTGACATTTCATCAGGGAAGGATAATACAGGTAAGAAGTCATGAATCCATTATAAAAGAAGCTGTTGAAATGACGCATGACAAAGATTTTAAAGGCTATATTCATGATGTAGGAGGACCAACTGCTAATTTCAGACAAACATCCTGCAAAAAGCAGCTTACAAAGGGAGTATGCACCGGAAAACAGTGTCTGTTTCCACAGCTATGTAAAAACCTGACAGTAGACCATTCTGATTATGTTGCACTCCTTAAAAAGCTTCGCAAAATTAAAGGAGTCAAAAAAGTATTTATCCGGTCTGGAATACGATTTGATTACTGTATGGCTGACAATGATGATACATTTCTTAATGAACTATGTGAAAATCATATCAGTGGACAACTGCGTGTCGCTCCTGAGCATATAAGTGATAATGTTCTTAAACGTATGGGCAAACCTGAAAATAAAGTTTATGAAGCGTTTTTAAAACGATACGACAGGATTAATGGCAAAACAGGTAAAAAGCAGTTTGTTGTTCCATATCTTATGTCATCACATCCCGGTTCAACAATGAAAGAAGCTATTGAACTTGCTGAATACATACGTGATCTTGGTTATATGCCTGAGCAGGTTCAGGATTTTTATCCGACTCCGTCAACACTTTCAACATGCATGTATTATACGGGATATGACCCAAGAACTATGGAAAAGGTGTATACCCCTGTTTCATTTCATGAAAAACATATGCAGCGTGCCCTTATACAGTATAAAAATCCTGAGAATTATGATCTCGTAAAAGAGGCACTGCTTGAAAATGGAAGAAAAGACCTGATTGGTTTTGATAAGAAATGCCTTATTCCTCCAAGAAAAATGCAAACACATGAGCATAAGGCTAGACATAACAGCAACAACAATAATAAAAATAATAAGAATAACAACAACCGCAATAAAATAAATCAAAATAAAAATAATTCTGGAAAGGCTGGTTCACATGCAAAAGCAAAAAATTTCAAAAGGTGATTTTGGGTATCTTAAGCATTTAAAAATGGTCAACCTGATAAAAGTTATCGTATCCGTAGCAGTTGTATTGATTGTACTGGTTACAGGTATTATAATTAACGGGACGCGTAATAATATATGTACAGTTATGGCAATTGTTCTTGTCCTTCCGGCAGCGAAAATGATAGTAGGATATGTTATACTCCTGCCACATCAGTCAACAGATAAAAAATTATATGATGAAGTTACAGCTGCTGCCGGACCGCTTGTAACATGTTTCGACTGTGTTTTTTCAAATTCGAAATCGCCTATTGGAACACAGGCAGTTGTTATAAATGAAAATTCTGTATGTGTATTTACATATGAAGAAAAAGCTGATAAAAAATTGTTTGAAACAAGTTTAAAAGAATTTTTGAAAAACGACAAGCTCAGTGCAAACATAACATTATATAAAGATGAAAAAGCATTTTTAAACCGCGTTAAAACAATGGCTGCCAATTTTGATTCATCAGATAAACAAAATACTGACAAAATGACATGGATATGTAATTGCGTTAAAAGCATGTGTATGTAATCTTACTGCCTGTACAGCGCCGCCAGCGATAAGCAGTTAATTGTTAATGATAAGCAATGGACTGTTAATTTGCGGGGCATACATATAAAACAGCAGTTTTCGCAATTGTCTGAAGAGTCTGAAGAATATTACTTAATAAGAGGTTGACAACTTATGAAACAATTTACAATTAATAAATTTGAAGCCGGACAGCGCTTTGATAAATATCTTGCGAAGCGCCTTCCTAATGCGGGTAAAAGCTTTATATATAAAATGCTTCGTAAAAAAAATATCACTTTAAATGAGAAAAAAGCAACCGGTAATGAAAAAATTGTTCTTGGAGATACTGTTAAAATCTTTTTTACAGATGAAACCTTTAACAAATTTGCCGGTCAGAACCATGCCACAAATAATCCTGATATACATAAGAATGCAAAAGGAACATTGAATAAATCGGACATCAAAGAATCGTCCTTTAATCTTAATGTTCTTTTTGAAGATAATGATATTCTTGTAGTTGATAAACCTGTGGGACTCTTATCGCAAAAGGCTGAAAAAAATGATATTTCACTGATTGAATATATTACTGAATATCTTCTTGAGACAAATGCCATAACAAAAAATGATCTTGAAACATTTCATCCGGGCATATGCAACAGACTTGACCGAAATACAAGCGGCATAGTAGTTGCAGGAAAATCTCTAGCTGGGCTTCAGATAATGACCAAAGCATTTAAAGAACGTACTCTTCACAAGTACTACATGTGTATTGTAAAAGGATGTATAAATGACAGGGCATTAGTAAATGGTTTTCTGTTAAAAAATGAAAAGACTAACAAAGTAACAGTCTATAATGAAGATGAGGACCACCCTTGTGATGCCCTGCCTGTAAAAACAGAGTATATTCCAGTATGTTCAAACAATGATGCTACATTGCTTAAAGTAAATCTTATTACCGGAAGGAGCCACCAGATACGAGCTCATCTTGCATCTATCGGACATCCGCTGTTAGGTGATATGAAATATGGTAATAAAAAAGATTTGTTATCTGAAAAATATCATCTTAAACATCAGCTGCTGCATAATTTTGAATTATCAGTACCTGATTATCCATTACATATTGTTACAAAGATGCCGGATAAATTTATTCAAATCTTAAAAGGAGAAAAATTATGGGAACCTGGAATTCCAGAGGCCTTAGAGGATCTACATTAGAAGATCTGATTAATGTTAGCAATGAAAAATACATGATGAATCATCTTGCGCTGATACAGAAAATACCAACCCCTATAAAGCCAATCAAAATTGATAAAGAAAGCAGGCATATAACACTTGCATATTTTGACCAGAAAAGTACTGTTGACTATATCGGAGTTGTTCAGGGAATTCCTGTATGCTTTGATGCAAAAGAGTCTGCAGTAGACACTTTTCCATTACAGAACATACATCAGCATCAGATTAATTTCATGGCTGAATTTGAACGGCAGAATGGCATTGCATTTATAATTTTATATTTTACTAATCATAATGAATTTTACTATTTGCCATTTTCTGATATAATAAGATTTTGGAACAGAGGCATAACCGGCGGACGTAAAAGTTTCAGGTATGATGAAATTGATAAATCATATCAGATTCATCCATCAAAAGGAGTAGTTGTCCATTACCTTGAAGCAATCAATAAAGATATAATGAGCCGCAGTTGACAAGCTTTATATGTTACTGTATAATTCACTATTGTATCGTGCTATCACGTTACTACAGTAAAGTGCAGACAATTAATGGTTAAAAGGTTTTAACTTCTCAATTCTAAAGAGAAAAGCCTTTCAACTTAAAATAAAAAACAGAAAGGTTTAATATTTTATGAAAAAGGATTTATTACATACGCCGGAAGGTGTAAGAGATATTTATAATGGAGAATGTGCCCGTAAACTTGTACTTGTTGATAAGCTCCATGATGTATGCAAATTATACGGATATAACGATATCCAGACTCCTACATTTGAATTTTTTGATGTTTTTAATAAAGAGCGTGGAAGTGTATCATCACATGAAATGTTTAAATTTTTCGACAGATATAACAATACACTCGTTTTAAGACCTGATATGACACCTGCAATTGCAAGAACAGCAGCCAAGTATTTTACTGAAGATGATATGCCGTTAAAGCTGTGTTACAGTGGGAACACATTTATTAATGTAAGCAAATATTATCAGGGAAAATTAAAGGAAAATACATCTGTTGGATGTGAACTTATCGGTGATGATTCAATTGACGCAGATTTTGAGATTATTTCCATGGTAATCGACTGTATGAAAAATGCCGGAATAGAAGAATTTCAGGTTGAGATTGGAAATGTAATGTATTTTAAAGGCCTTCTTAAGCAGGCTGGAATTTCCGGTGAAACTGAAGAAATGCTTGTTAATCTTATTTTAAAAAAGAGTTATTTTGGAGTAGAAGATTTGCTTGATTCATTAAACATTGATAAGCATCTTTCAAAAGTACTTCTTGAACTTCCACAGCTATTCGGTTCTGTTGAAGTCCTTGACAAAGCAAGAAAACTTACAGATAACAAGGACTGCCTTGCTGCAATAGACAGACTGTCAGAGCTTTATGAACTTCTTAAGGTTACAGGATATGATAAATATATTTCATTTGATCTTGGTTCTTTAAATAACCACGGATATTACACAGGAATCGTTTTCCATGCATATACATTCGGAACCGGTGAACCTGTTGCAGATGGTGGACGATATGATCAGCTTGTGGGTCAGTTCGGAAGCGATAAGCCAGCCATCGGATTTTCTATTCCTGTTGATGCTCTTATGGCCTCTATATATCATCAGCAGATTAAAATTCCTGTTGATACAAACGGTATACTTGTTGTATATGATAAAAGCAATCTGATTAATTCTGTGGCATTTGCAGACAAACTCAGAAAAAATAATCTGCGTGTTAATATGATTGATTCTGACAATCACAAGAACACTGAAGACTATCTGACTTATGCTGCAAATTCACAGCTTAAATATGTTGTATTCTTTAATGATTCAGACTTAAATGATTCAAATAAACTTGATACATATAACGTTAATACAAATGAAAAAACTCAGATTACTTTAGAATGCATTTTAGGAGGTAAACTTTCATGAGATATATAACAATTGCACTTGCTAAGGGACGTCTTGCAAAAAAGGCTCTCGAAATATTTGAAAAATCCGGAATAACATGTGAAGAGATGAAGGATGAGACAACAAGAAAGCTTATCTTTACTAATGAAGATTTAAAACTTCGGTTTTTCCTTGCAAAGCCTTCTGATGTTCCAACCTATGTAGAATATGGTGCAGCTGACTTAGGTATCGTTGGTAAAGATACTATTTTAGAAGAAGGCCGTAAAATATATGAGGTTTATGATTTAAATATTGGTAAATGTAAGATGTGTGTATGCGGACCAGAAGAAGCCAAAGAAAAACTTAAGCATCATGAACTTATCCGTGTTGCATCAAAATATCCCAATATAGCAAAAGATTATTTCTATAATAAGAAAAAGCAGACAGTTGAGATAATAAAGCTTAACGGCTCTGTTGAGTTAGCTCCTATTGTAGGACTTGCCGAAGTTATTGTTGATATTGTTGAAACCGGTGCCACACTTCGTGAAAACGGGCTCACTGTTCTTGAAGAAATCTGTCCTTTATCTGCCAGAATGGTAGTTAATCAGGTCAGTATGAAAATGGAAAATGAAAGAATAAATCAGCTCATTGAAGATGTAAAAAAAGTGTGCCATGAAAATTAATAATTATATATTAGCATTCAAATGAATTATATGCAGATGTGGATACTGCAATTTAAGGAGGATGAAAAATGAAAATCGTTGAATTAACACCTGAAAGCAAAAATAATATTCTTGAGAACTTATTAAAGAGAAGCCCTAACAGCTATGGAAAGTTTGAATCTGCTGTTAATGATATCTTACAGAATGTAAAAGAAAGAAAAGATGAAGCTCTTTTTGAGTATACCAAAAACTTTGATAAAGCAGACATCAATGCTGATAATGTTGTTGTAACAGAAGATGAAATTAAAGAGGCTTATTCTCTTGTTGACAATGATTTGCTTGATGTAATTAGAAAAGCGCTTGTAAATATCCGTGATTTTCATGAAAAACAAAAACAGTACAGCTGGTTTGACTCTAAGCCGGATGGAACTATACTTGGCCAGAAAGTAACAGCTCTTAACCGCGTTGGCGTTTATGTTCCTGGTGGTAAAGCTGCATATCCTTCATCAGTATTAATGAATGTTATGCCGGCAAAAGTTGCAGGTGTTGACCAGATAATTATGTGTACACCACCTGGAAAAGATGGAAAAGTATATCCAACAACTTTAGTTGCAGCTAAAGAAGCAGGCGTCGACGTTATTTATAAAGTCGGAGGAGCACAGGCAATTGCAGCCATGGCTTATGGTACAGAATCAATTCCAAAGGTTGACAAGATTGTAGGACCTGGAAATATATATGTAGCTCTTGCTAAAAAAGCCGTTTTTGGTTATGTAAGTATCGATTCTGTAGCCGGACCAAGTGAAATTTTAGTAATTGCTGATGAAACAGCTAATCCAAGATATGTCGCAGCCGATCTTCTTTCACAGGCCGAACATGATGAAATGGCATCAGCAATTCTTATAACAACTGATAAAGAACTTGCTGTAAAGGTTTCAGATGAAATAGACGGTTTCCTTAAAACATTATCAAGAAGTGAAATTATTAAAAAGTCTCTTGATAATTATGGATATATTCTTACAGCATCTTCTATCGACGAAGCAATTGATGTTGCTAATGATATTGCATCAGAACATCTTGAAATTGTAACAAAGAATCCATTTGATACAATGACAAAGATAAAAAATGCCGGAGCTATTTTCCTTGGAGAGTACAGTTCTGAACCATTAGGAGATTATTTTGCAGGACCTAACCATGTACTTCCAACAAACGGAACTGCAAAATTCTTCTCAGCATTAAGCGTAGATGATTTTATCAAGAAATCAAGCATTATATCATATTCAAGAAATGCTCTCGAAGCAATACATAATGATATTGAAACATTTGCTACTGCAGAACACCTTACTGCACATGCAAACTCTATTAAAGTAAGATTTGAATAAAATATACTTAATAATATTTTTTTAATAAGCCTTGTATCAGTCTACAAGGCTTATAAACACTAAAAAAGAAAGGCATGGTATAAAATATGACAAATTCAATTAACCGTCAGTCTTCAATTAAAAGAACAACAAGTGAGACTGATATACAGCTTACACTTAATATTGACGGAAAGGGTGAAGCAAACGTTGACACCGGAATCGGATTTTTTGATCATATGTTAAAAAGCTTTGCAAAGCACGGGCTTTTCGACCTTGATGTAAAGGTGAAAGGTGACCTTATCGTTGACTGTCATCATACGATTGAAGATGTCGGAATCGTACTTGGCGAAGCAATCAAGGAGGCAGTTGGAGATAAAAAATCCATAAGACGCTATGGAGATATCATACTTCCTATGGATGAAGCACTTATCTTATGTGCTGTTGATCTTTCCGGAAGACCATATCTCGTTTTTGACGGAACATTTACATCTGACCGCGTTGGATATTTTGATACCCAGATGGTAAAGGAATTCTTCTATGCAATATCCTATGCTGCAGGAATGAATCTGCATTTAAAACAGATTTCAGGTGAAAATGATCATCATATTATTGAAGGCATGTTTAAAGCATTTGCCAAGGCATTAGATGAAGCAACAGTTAAAGATTCCAGAATTACAAGTGTTTTATCAACCAAAGGAAGCCTTTAAAATATAACAGATTAATGTAGAATGGAGAGAACATATGAGATTATATCCTGCAATTGATATAAAAGACGGACAGTGTGTCCGTTTAAAAAAAGGACTTTTTAATGAAGTAACTGTATATTCCAACGAACCTTATAAAATTGCTGAAAGCTTTGAAGCTGATAATGCTAAATTTATACATACTGTAGATCTTGACGGCGCATTAAAGGGACGTTCAGTTAATGCAGAAACTATTAAAAAGATTGTAAACAGCGTTTCTATTCCTGTCCAGCTCGGTGGTGGAATAAGAACTCTTGATAATATTAAGGAAGTCCTTGACCTTGGCGTATACCGTGCAATCATTGGCACAAAGGCAGTAGAAAACCCTGAATTTATCAAGCAGGCCATTGATAAATTCGGCGCAGAACATATTGTTGTAGGAATTGATGCCAAAGATGGTCTTGTAGCAGTTGAAGGCTGGGAAAAATTAAGTGATAAAACAGCACTTTCAATGGCACTTGCAATGAAAGCTATGGGTGTACAGACAATTGTTTATACGGATATTTCAAAGGATGGCATGCTTGCCGGACCTAATATTGAACAGACCCGGTTGCTGTCAGATAAAACCGGTATTGATATTATTGCATCAGGTGGAGTTTCATGTATGCAGGACCTCGAAAATATTAATAACGCAGGAATACATGGTGCAATAATCGGAAAAGCCCTTTATGAAAACAGAGTAGTATTAAAGGATGCTGTTGAAAAATTTGAGCATTGATGACTTAGAAAGGCGTTTAATTTATGGCTTATAAAAAAATAATACCTAATATATACCTTAAAGATGAAAAAGCCTATAGAGATATTTCACTAAAAAAACTTATAGGCGACGGCGATGCAGTAAATGCTGCAACTAATTTTAGTGATAATGGGGCAGATGCAATAATCGTCATCGACCTGTCTGATGATGACATATCACATGAAAAGGCTATTGGAATAATAAGAAATATTACTAAAGCAATTGACATTCCTGTAATATCAGGTGGAAATGTTAAAAGAGCAGAAGATGTAAAAAAATATCTTTATGCTGGTTCAAGAATCGCCTTTTTAAATGATAATAAAGAATCTAATCTCATTATAATGAAAGATCTTGTAAACCGTTTTGGAAAAGATAAGATTGGTCTTTTCTATACAGGTGCCGATTTTGAAGCAATTACCATGGCAAAAGACTTTGGCCTTGCATGTGTAATAACAACTGATTTAATAAGATCAGAACGTCCTGTGGATGATTTTGCAGGTACTCCGCTTATAATAGAAACTGCCACAAAAGAATTTGGACAGTTTTTAACTGAAGAAGATGTGATTGGTATTACCGGCTCATGTATAAATAAAGGTGACCATAATTTTATTTCGCTTAAGAGAAAACTTGCTTCTAAAGGATTCAGTGTAAATACATTTAAAAGTTCAGTTCCATTTAGTGAATTTAAACTTAATAATGATGGAATGATACCTGTTATTGTCCAAGATTATAAGACTGATGAAGTCCTTATGTTAGCCTATATGAATGAAGAATCCTACAATATGACTATAAATACCGGGCTTATGACTTATTTCAGCCGCAGCCGCCAGGAAATATGGGTAAAAGGACTTACTTCAGGACATTTTCAGTACGTTCGTTCACTTGAGATAGACTGTGATAATGATACTATTCTGGCAAAAGTAAAACAGATCGGAGCTGCATGTCATACCGGTAACAGAAGCTGTTTTTACCGTAACCTTGTTTCTACCGATTATTCCGAAAAAAATCCTTTAAAGGTATTTAATAACGTTATGGATGTGATTCAGGACAGAAAAATCAATCCAAAAGAAGGCTCATACACAAATTACCTGTTCGATAAAGGCATCGACAAAATATTAAAAAAATGTGGTGAGGAAGCTGCAGAAATAATCATTGCAGCCAAAAATGTAAACCCTGAAGAAATAAAATACGAAATCTCAGATTTTCTGTATCATCTGATGGTACTCATGGCACTTAAAGGGCTTACATGGGATGATATAATTCGTGAACTTTCAAATCGTTAAAATATCAGAAAGGTAACTGTACCGTGAGTGAAAAATATATTTTAACCAGAATGTATAACAGGGATATCTGTGCAATTTTTTCTGATGACAAATGTTGTGCGCTCAATATTTACCCTGATGATGACATAACTGGAAATATTTATGTCGGACGTGTCGAAAATATTGTATCTAATATTAATAGTGCATTTATTGAAATTAAAAAAGGGGTAAAATGTTATTATTCTTTAAATGATAATAAAAAACTCACTTTTATTAATCCGAAAAAAAATAATACACTGAATATAAATGATCATATTCTGGTTCAGGTTTTACGAGGACCTATAAAAACAAAACCGGCAACTGTCACCGGGACTATTACCCTGACTGGCGAATATGTTGTATTAAAAAATGACATGTCGGGTGTAAGCATTTCATCAAAAATAAAAGACAGAGAAGAACTTTCACAGATTTTAAAACAGCTTAAGGAGTATTTTGAAGGATATCCATTTGGATTTATTTTAAGGACAAATGTATCTAATCTGATTCATGAAAAAAATGATGCCTGTGAACTTATTTTATCTGAAGCCAAAGCTTTATCAGAAAAATATGAAAACCTGTTAAAGAGGGCATCATACTCAAACTGTTTTACTACGGTTTATACGGCAGAACCGGCATATATAAAGGATTTGAAATGTATAAACATTTCCGGTGACTATGAAATAGTAACAGATAGTCCCGATAAATATAAGGAAATTAATGAAGCTTTTGACAACCAGCTCAATACACGTTTATATCAGGATGATTTATTTCCAATATATAAGCTGTATTCGCTCGAACACGTATTCGAACGTGCGCTGGCACGGAAAGTATGGCTTAAATGTGGTGGCTATCTGTATATTGAACAGACCGAGGCTCTGAATGTTATTGATGTAAACAGTGGAAAGTGTGTATCAAAAAAGAAAGACAAAGGTTTAATTGAACAGACAAAATTAAAAGTTAACCTTGAAGCCGCCCGTGAAATTACATATCAGATCCGGTTACGCAATTTAAGCGGCATAATTATAATTGATTTTATAAATATGAATTCATCAGAAAACAATAAAGAACTTTTGAGGAAATTTTCGCAATATTTAAAAGAAGATACTATAAAAGCGAAAGTAGAAGATATAACAAAGCTGGGGCTTATAGAAGTAACCAGGCAAAAGTCCGGAAAAACTCTTTATGAAAATATAAAAACAGAATATGAAAACAGCACCGGCAAATCATTGCTCAGAAACGGAGAGAATTAGTGTGAAAAATTATGCTGATGCAATACTTTTTTACACGGCTGCTTTGTGACGCAGGCGCCACAAAACAGCCATAATTGCAGAGCTGAATTCAAAATTCAGCCCGCGCTTCCTCCGATGCATTACGTCTGCGGAATGGAGATTAATATGTCTAATGTTGATTACACAGATAATATTACTAATGAAAACTCAGACAGCTATACTCAGTTTTATCAAAAAATATCTTCATGGATAACTGCAAAATCTTACAGGTTTAATACACTTAAAATTGCTTATACATATCTTCCATATGTATTTGTAGTATCATATATATATTTAGCTGTAAGTACATTGTTATCGGCTATGATAAATAGTAACTATAAAGTTCTGGCAAAAATAATTCTTATACCAGCCATAGCATTTGCTGTACTTAGTATAATAAGAAAACTTATAAATTTTCCACGACCGTATGAAAAATATTCTATAACACCGCTTATTCCAAAACAGACCAAAGGGAAAAGCATGCCCAGCAGACATACATTTTCAGCCTGCCTTATTGCATGTACATGGTTTTATACATGCCATTATATCGGTATTATTCTTTTTATATTATCATTCATTGTTGCCATAACAAGAATTCTTGCCGGAGTACATTTTATAAAAGACAATATTGTTTCTATGATTCTTGCAATATTGACAGGGTGTTTATTTTTTTATCTTTGAAAAAATGTTGAGAAAAAATGTTTGACAAATCCCTTTGTACGATATATTATATATAAGTGTGCCGCTCAGTTAGGATATAAGCAGAATTTATTCTCTCCAAAACTGGCGAGTATTTAATTAGGAGGTGCTATATGTACGCAATTATAGCAACAGGTGGTAAACAGTACACAGTTACAGAAGGCGATGTTATCAAAGTTGAAAAGCTTGGTGTTAACGCTGGAGATACTGTAACATTTGACCAGGTTCTTTTCGTTAACAACGGAGAAGCTAAAGTTGGAAACCCTACAGTTGAGGGTGCAACAGTAACAGCAAGCGTTGTTGAAGAAGGAAAAGGCAAGAAGGTTATTGTCTATAAGTATAAGAGAAAGACTGGATATCACAAAAAGAACGGTCACAGACAGCTGTTCACAAAAGTTAAGATTGAAAAAATTAATGCATAATTTTTCTTTCGGATTTGGAGTTGATATTCATGACTCATGTGATAATCTACAAGAACTCAGATAATGGAGAGATTGTTGGATTTAAGGCAGAAGGACATTCAGGTTATGCTGATGCCGGCCACGATATTGTTTGCGCGGCAGTTTCTGTATTAGTAATAAATACAATCAATTCAATTGAAAAATTCACTGAAACTGATTGTAAAGTTACTACAAATGAAGATGATGCAGTCATTGAACTGATCATCCCATCAAAAAAACAATCAAATGAATCATTGGTTTTATTAAAAGCATTAGAGCTGGGAATCAGTTTTATTGCGGAAAGTAACCCTGATTATTTATCAATTACATTCGAGGAGGTGTAAATGTTATGTTAAATATGAACCTTCAGTTTTTCGCTCATAAAAAGGGTGTTGGTTCTACAAAGAATGGTAGAGATTCAGAATCAAAGAGATTAGGTGCCAAAAGAGCTGACGGACAGTTCGTTTTAGCTGGAAATATTTTATATAGACAGCGTGGAACAAAGATTCTTCCAGGTGTTAATGTTGGTCGTGGTGGCGATGATACATTATTTGCACTTGTTGATGGAACTGTTAAATTCGAAAGAAAAGGCAGAGATAAGAAACAGGTTTCTGTTTATCCTGTAGCTTCTAACGAATAATTATGATTTTAAGCTCCAAATCTTCGGATTTGGAGTTTTTTTCTAATTTTTAGTATTGTTTCATTTGCATTTATTTATGCATTAAATACAGGTAATTGTAAAACATCATTTATAAATCATAGAGTTTTGCAAATTCTTAATACATTAAATATTTAGAAAGGCATGGGAAATATATGTTTGCAGATAGAGCGAGAATCTTTATAAAATCCGGACGTGGCGGTGATGGACATGTCAGCTTCAGAAGAGAGCTTTATGTACCTGACGGCGGTCCTGATGGTGGTAATGGTGGAAAAGGTGGAGACGTGATTTTTGTTGTTGATAAGGGCCTTAATACACTTGGAGATTTCCGATACAACAGTAAATACATTGCTACCAGTGGTGAAGAAGGTGGCAAGAGGCGCTGCACAGGCAGAAATGGTGAAGATTTAATTATAAAAGTCCCTGAAGGTACAGTAATCTATGATGATGAATCCGGTAAAGTGATTGCGGACATGTCAAATGGAAATGTGCGTGAAACAATACTAAAAGGTGGACGTGGCGGAAAAGGTAATATGAATTATGCAACATCTACAATGCAGGCTCCACAATACGCACAACCTGGACAGGAAGCCCAGGAACTCTGGGTCAGGCTTGAATTAAAAGTCATTGCCGACGTTGGTCTTGTTGGCTTCCCGAATGTAGGAAAATCAACATTACTTTCAAGAGTAACAAATGCACGTCCCAAAATTGCCAATTATCACTTTACAACACTTAATCCAAACCTGGGTGTTGTTGATCTTGATAGTTCAAAAGGCTTTGTAATTGCTGATATTCCGGGACTTATTGAAGGCGCATCTGAAGGTGTCGGACTAGGTCATGAATTTTTACGTCATATTGAACGTACTAAAGTTATTATTCACATGGTTGATGCTGCCAGTACAGAAGGTCGTGATCCTGTTGAGGATATTAAAGCAATCAATAAAGAACTGGAAGCTTATAATCCTGAATTATGTAAACGTCCTCAGGTTATAGCAGCCAATAAAATTGATGCTATTTATGATGAAAATGAATCTTCACTTCCTGCAATCAGGGATGAATTTGAACCAAAGGGAATAAAAGTATTTCCAATTTCAGCTGTTTCAGGTAAAGGAGTAAAAGAACTTCTTTATTATGTAAGTGATATGCTTGATAATATGGATTCCGAACCAATAGTATTTGAAAAAGAAATTGATACAGATCTTTTATTTGATAATCCAAATGAAGCATTTTCTGTTACAATGGAAAAGAATGGCTTATATGTTGTTTCAGGTCCAAGAATAGACAGAATGCTTGGTTATACCAATCTTGAATCAGAAAAAGGATTTAACTTTTTCCAGAAATTTTTACGTCAGACTGGTATATTAAAGAAGCTTAAAGAGCTTGGAATAGAAGAAGGCGATACTGTTAAAGTGGGAGAATATCTGGAATTTGATTACTATGATTAATAAAATGACAAATATTACATCCTGTAATAAATAAGATATTATATTTAAAATAAAACAAAGTGTTTATAATAATAGGGCATGTCCCTTAACTGGAGGAATATAAATGACAAGTAAACAACGTGCATATTTAAAAGGACTTGCAATGAATATTGATCCTATTTTCCAATTTGGAAAAGCAAGTCTTACACCAGAAAATACAAAAGCAATTGCAGAAGCGCTTGAAGCAAGAGAACTTATAAAAATAAATGTTTTACAGAACTGTTTAGATGATCCTAGAGAAATTGCCCAGACTGTTGCAGAAAGAACTCATTCTGAAGTAGTTCAGGTAATAGGGAAAAAAATTGTCCTTTACAAGGAATCTAAGGAGAAGAAAAAGATTGAGCTTCCAAAGGCAAATAACAAAAACAAATAGAAATAGAATAGGTATTCTTGGTGGAACATTTAACCCTGTACACCTCGGTCATATTGAAATGGCAAAGCAGGTGCATGAACAGTTCGGATTAAATGATATATGGATAATGCCATCAGGTGACCCGTCATCTTACAAAGATGGATCAGAAGTCATAAGCAGCATGCACCGCTGTAATATGGTTAATTTAGCCATACAGCCCTTTTCTTACATGAAACTGTCAACTATAGAGGTTGAAAAAAAAGGGCTGACATACACAGCTGATACGCTTAAGATACTATATCCTTCATTTGATAAGATATATTTTATTATTGGTGCCGATTCATTATTCGGACTTCCTAAATGGAATAACTGCAGTTATGTTATGTCTCACTGTTCTCTGCTCGTAGCTGATCGTAAAGAATACAGTCATAGCGCCCTTACAAAACAAAAAGAACTTCTTACTTATGAATATAATGCAGATATTAATTTTATTGATATGAAACAGATTCCTGTCAGTTCAACCCGGATACGTCATAATATTTCTAATAATGTTCCAATTACCGGTCTGGTACCGGAAAAAGTAGAGCAGTATATATATAATAACCATTTGTATAGTTAATTAAGAATATTACAATTTATTATATTTATATGTTATTTATATACTTGATTTAAAATATTACAATTAGTATAATTAATTCAAAATATTAGAAATGGTACTATTTCCAGTACACCGTACTTAGTACATCGTCCTGCAGATAACCAGGCTGGAAACCTGCCTGAATTTTTACTCTGCGTTATTGGTCTGGTTAATTTTTGTACGATGTACCAGTAATGAAAGCAGGAGAAATGTGCAGATGAATAATGATAATATTGAAAGCTTAAGAAAAAAAGTTAAAAATGCTCTGAAAAGCGATCATATGCGTTACAGACATACATTAGGTGTCGCAGATACATGTGCATGTATTGCAATGTGTTATGGATATGATATGGAAAAGTCCTATATTGCAGGTTTACTTCACGACTGTGCAAAATGTATACCTGATGAACAGAAGATTAGAGAATGTCGGGAAAATAATATTGAAATAACAGACATAGAAATGAAGAGTCCATACCTTTTACATTCGAAACTTGGTGCTTTTTATGCAAAAACAATTTATGGAATTGAAGATAGTGATATATGCAGTGCCATTAAATATCATACGATTGGCAGACCTGCAATGACAATGCTGGAAAAAATAGTATTTGTCGCTGACTACATAGAGCCATACAGAAATAAAGCTTCAAATCTTGACTATATCAGAAAATTAACATTCAGTGATATCGATAAAGCTGTTCTTAAAATATTAACAGATACACTTGATTACCTGAAAAACAAAAACGCAAGTATTGATTCACAGACATTTGACACCTATAACTATTATAAAAATCTTGCTCAAAAATAATATTATAATCAATAATTAGGTAATTGCGAAACTCGCTTAGCTCGTTCGCAATCTTGATTGAAAACAAAGTAGAATTCGTGCCAGGCACGAA
>CAKRGM010000014.1 GCA_934330725.1 uncultured Lachnospiraceae bacterium
TTCTGGCACTTCAAACGGTATTTCATCTTCGATACATTTTACAGTGCCATCGGAGAACTTCTCATAATGTAAATTATTGATACAAGTAGTAAGGTTAATGTACTATCGGAGAAAATAAAAAAGTGGAGCCCACGCATGGAACTCCACCGGCTACGGGCATCACAAGTTTCCGTAGCGCAACCATATGTACATTAACATTACAACATGTGTATGTCAATAAACTCAGGATAGATATTAAATTATATTTTTTTGTATCTGTTAATCTTATCCCAGTTAGCAGGAAATCCCATATTATTAAGCAATTGTTTCTCTGTAAGATGAGGACACTGCTTAATTACAGTTTTTATAAGTTTTGAAAGAGCAGTTTTAAAGAGTCTAAATTCATCATTATTTATCAGGTAGCGTAAGGCAATTACAACTGCGAATAAATCCTGCTTGCCGTATACATAGTGATTATTGTTTTGAGTTATTTGAAGCTTTAGGTGTAGCAGGGTATCAGGAATTGTTTCGTTTATTCTGAATGAAAACAGACGCTCTCCATGAGCACATACATTACGGCATTTGCCTATAATGTTGATAAACTGATGCAATTGTTTTTCTGAAATATTCTGGAAGTTTTTACTGATTTTAGTTCGGATATCAGTAGTTGCATATTGATACATTTTGGAAATCTGTCCGAATGTCAAGGCATTGGTTGCAACCCATAATGGTACATTGTGATATGCGTTGGCAGAATGCTCAATATAAGCATATTTGCTGGGAATAGCAATAGCTTTTTGTAATGAATGAGTCAGGCGAATCAAGTCACGATGGTTCCTTTTGGTATGGTTGTAATTATTCATATTAAGATACATTGACTGCTGTTCACCATATTTTTCACAGAAGTGATAGGAAAACATGGATTTTATATGGCGTTCTACATGAAGAATGTATTTAAGAAATAAAGTACGCAGCTCTTCATCAAAGTAGTAGAAAACAACTAATTCATCAAAAGTAACACCATGAATATATTTATTTGACGGAGCATGTTTGAAAAGAGATTTGTATCCACCTATTAGAGAATAGTAGCTGAGTTCTTCCAGCCTTTTAATAGCATATTCGTGATTAGGAATAGCAAGTTGTTTGTCATATTCAAGAATGTGAATTTGCTGCTCATAGGTGAGAAAGTTTTTTGCCATATAGTATTTCCTTTCTGAAACAGGCATAAAAAAAGTGGAGCCCACGCATGGAACTCCACCGGCTACGGGCATCTCAAGTTTCCGTAGCACAACCACTATGAATACTATACCATTGATATTTGGCGATGTCAAACAGTATTTTTCTAGTGGTATTAATAGTTTATGCGTTTCTGTGTGTAATATTCTTATTTATGTTCGGTTCTGGCGTTCAGCTATTTTTCTTTGGATTCTTATATATACTGGATACCGAAAGGACTGACAGATTCTTAAGTATATCAGTCTGTGAAGAATTAAGCCGGCTGATCTGCATAAGAATACGCAGATATTCAATCATAAGCCCATCATGATAATCACAATCTTTATATAATTCCACATCTTCACTGTCTTTAATATTAAGACCACATGTCTGTAGCTCATGCAGTAATTCATCAGGATAAAGACCGCCTGCTGCAAGTGAAAGATCAGATAATACGACAGTTAGTGTGTGGGAATGAACTTCTCTTATTATCTGTTTAACTGTTTCCATATCATCATCTGAATAAGGACAATGCGAAGCAACGAGACAAGTGATGAATGCTTGCATTCTATCATTTGCCGACTGCTGCGGCTATCAGAGTAAGCTCTGGTAGCGAATGAGCTTTATCACATGCCAACAGAATCTGCGAGGAGGTGCTGGTAATGCAAATACACATTGAAACCAATAAAGTTTTATGGTAAAATAGGAGCGATATTTGGAATCCTTCCTGATTTTACACAAGGAAGAAGGAATAAATGGAAAACAACAGTTTGTTGTACAGCAATGTATTGATTTGGTGGTAGTGTGCAATAAAGCATTTATGGAATGACAATAACGGCGTAAAGCCGCATAAACAGGAGGTTATATAGATAATGGAACAGTACAAACAGGAATTTATAGAATTTATGGTCGATTGTGATGTGTTAAAGTTTGGAGAATTTACATTAAAGAGTGGAAGAAAGTCTCCATTTTTTATGAATGCAGGTTTATATGTAACAGGACCTCAGCTTGAAAAGCTTGGTGAATATTATGCAAAGGCTATTCATGATAACTATGGTGATGATTTTGATGTCTTATTTGGACCTGCATATAAGGGAATTCCTCTTAGTGTTGCAACAACAATGGCTTATTACAGGCTCTATGGAAAAGAAATAAGATACTGTTCTAACAGAAAAGAGATAAAGGACCATGGTGATAAGGGAATTCTTCTTGGAAGCCCAATTAAAGATGGCGACAGAGTTGTAATAATTGAGGATGTAACAACATCAGGAAAGTCAATAGAGGAAACATTCCCTATTATTATGGCACAGGGAGATGTTACGATAAAAGGACTCATGGTTTCACTTAACAGAATGGAACGTGGAAAAGGTGAACAGAGTGCACTTGTTGAGATAAGAGAAAAATATGGATTCCCGGCTAATGCAATAGTTTCAATGGCTGATGTAATGGAACATTTATATAACAAACCATACAAAGGAAAAGTTGTAATTGATGATAAAATAAAAGTTGCATTGGACAAATACTATGAAGAATATGGTGTAAAGTAAGGAAAGGCAGGAGTATCAGGTATGGATGAAAAATTATATAAAAAAATCAAGTCAACAGCAACATCATCACTTGTTATCGGAATCGTAACTATTGCAATGGGAGTTGCAGCCGGCGTAGTTATGATAGTTAACGGAGCAAAATTACTTGCACATAAGTCAGACGCATTATTTTAATGGGCAAGATGAAAAAAAATGATAAATTTCATACTTTTTTAAAGTGGACTGTATTTTTGGCTTATATTGCTGCATTGGTTTATTTTATGTTTTTTGCGGAAATTCTGGGTCGAACAGATTTTTCGGCAAGATATAGATATAACCTGGTTCCGTTAAAGGAGATAAAGCGTTTTCTTAATAATGCATCAACACTTGGATGGGTAGCAGTATTTGCTAATATAGGTGGTAACATTCTGGCATTTATGCCATTTGGATTCTGCCTGCCACTGGTCAGCAGACATCATTTCAAATTCGTTGCAACGACTCTTTATACATTTGGATTGAGTCTTACTATAGAACTTATACAGCTTGTATCAAAGGTCGGAAGTTGTGATGTTGATGATCTTATTTTAAATACACTAGGTGGAATACTAGGATATATTATATTTTATATTTATGTAAAAATGTTTGGCAATAGTAAAAGGAAAAAGTCAAGATGAAATTATTTAATAAATATAAGTTTTCTGATAAAACCCAGGCACTTGGGGGAATACTGTCAACAATAGGCGCCATAGCATCAATTGCATCATTTGGTTATGGCGTCTACTTGTCGTTTAAGGCACAGGGCAATGCAGGGCTTGAGGCAGGAAGCTTTGGAATGTTAAGCTTTATGTTAGCTGTCATCGGTCTTATAATCGGTCTTTTAAGTTTCAAAGAAGACAACAAATTCTACACAACATCAAAAGTGGGTTCGCTTCTTTGTGGCATAATGGCGGTATTTATGATATCAGTATTTTTCATGGGAATTGTGTGAGTTTTATGCTGAAATATAAATAAACTTATTTACGTTGGGACACGCTCTCGCTAGGTTGTGCCTCGTAGCAGCACATAAGGGGCTAAAATACAGCCCCTAAGTGCTGACGGGCACAAACTGTCCCAATTTAAAATAAGTTTATTTATACACAATAAAACCCCACAATTCAATAGAAACAGGAGGCGTTAGGATAGCATATGTTCGAAGATAACTTATCTGAAAGATATGAGCTTGCCATTCTCAGGATAAAAGAAATTGCAGAGGATGGTATAGGTGCAGATTCTGCGAATTATTTTGCAGATGAATATTTTAAGAAAACAGCCGGATTTATTTTAATGATGGACGAGGTGAAAAACCAGATTAATACAGAAAAGATAAGCGGCAGTGAATTAACTTTAGATGAATTAAAACAATTAAATACAAGGTTATATGAGGATGTAACGGGGATAAATTATGATAAAAGCTTTGCCAATCCTGACTATGCAGCAGGAAAACTGGGTGATACAGGTAAACTTTTATCATTTCTTTATTTTGAGATAAGAGGAATCATTGTTTATGTATATGAAGATCGTATTGCAATGATGACAGCACTGATGGAGCTGTTTATCGAGATTTACTGTATGTATAATTCGGATGATCCGGTTGAATACAGGTCAGTACAGCAGGCAATCTACTGGTATGTAAGTGATTACAGTGATGATATGATTGAATACAGAGTACGGGAGATGCTTGATACAAAGTGTTCATTTGCATATGATATTATAATGAACAGTGATCTTACTGATTTACGTTATCTTTACAGGTTTGGTGAATATATCACAGATAATGAGATAAGAACAGCGCAGTATCTTAATCATCTGCCACAAGAGAAAATAGAGAAAATGGCACGGACATTAACAGAAGGATACCGTAAGGGATTTGAGCTGACCGGCAAGGATATAACAAAAAAGAAGCTTGTTAATATAAGATACTGCACAGGTTTTGAAAGACTTGTGCGTGAAGAGGTAAAGCAGTTTAAGCAAATGAGCCTTGAAAGTACAATTTACAGGGCAGCTGTTAATACAATAAACAAAAGAATGCATATAAAGATAGGATATTATTCAACCAGTCCTAATAAACAGATGGATTATGACCACAGATTTGATAATGCTATTTATATGGATTCGCAGTTCGTGGAAAGAAAACTTGGTGCTTTAAAGCTTGCATACGAAAAACATAAGGAAGAGGCAGCACTGTTTGGCGGCCCGGCCGTTATGGAAATATTCGGAGAGGATCCGTTTGAACCGGTTGACAAAGAGACAGCGTTTCATCTGGATGCAAAACAACAGAAGCTTTCAGTAAGGTATGACAATGAATCCTCGGCAATAGTTAATAATTACATTAAAGGTGAAGAAAGAAGCTTTACGATAATAGCGTATCCAATTCCTGAGATTGGTGATGATTTTGAAGCTTTATTTGATGAAACAGTAAAGATAAATTCACTTGATTACGACAGATATGAGGTTATTCAGCAGAAAATCATTGATGCACTTGATGGCAGTGCGTATGTTCATGTAAAGGGCTGCAATAATAATACAACAGATATTTGTGTAAGTATAAAGCATATAGACAATGCCAAAGAGCAGACTGTATTTGAAAATTGTCTTGCGGATGTAAATATACCTCTTGGGGAGGTGTTTACTTCACCGGTGCTTAAAGGTACAACAGGAAAGCTTAATGTAAGTAATGTTTATTTAAATGATATAAGATTTAAAAACCTTACAGTGGAATTTAAAGACGGCTTTGTTAAGAATTATACATGTGATAATTTTGATGATGAAGATAAGAACAGGAAGCTTTTCATGGAAAATGTGCTGTATAACAGAGAAACTCTTCCTATAGGAGAGTTTGCAATCGGAACTAATACAACTGCATATGTCATGGCAAATAAGTATGACATAGTTTATAAGCTTCCAATACTTATAGTGGAAAAAATGGGACCTCATTTTGCAATTGGCGATACCTGCTACTCACGTACAGAGAATATAAAAGTATACAATCCGAATGGCAAAGAGATTATTTCAAAGGAAAATGAGGTGTCAGAGCTTCGAAATACTGAGCCGGACAAAGCATATTTTAACTGTCATACTGATATAACGATTCCATATGATGAAATCGGCAGTATTACAGCATATCATGAAGATGGCAGCAGTGTGACGATAATTGAGAATGGAAGGTTTGTGCTTGAAGGCTGTGAAGAGCTTAATGAACCTTTTAAACAGAATTAAACACACCTTTTGCATATATATAATTGACGAAATATGTAAAAAACAGTAAAATAAAAATAATGTCTGAAAAATTTTCGGGCTTTTATTAATAAACAATAGTATATTAAAATTGATCCGGTGATATGAACCGGCAGAATGGAGGATGTTATGGCAACAGTAGGAATTGTAATGGGAAGCGATTCTGACATGCCTGTTATGGCAAAGGCAGCAGATATTCTTGAGGAATTAGGAATATCATATGAAATGACAATTATTTCGGCTCACAGAGAACCAGATGTTTTCTTTGAGTATGCCAGCACAGCAGAGGAGAAAGGCTTCAAGGTTATTATAGCAGGAGCTGGTATGGCAGCACATTTACCAGGTATGTGTGCAGCAATATTTCCAATGCCTGTAATTGGAATTCCAATGCATACAACTTCACTTGGCGGAAGAGATTCACTTTATTCAATAGTTCAGATGCCTACAGGAATTCCTGTAGCAACAGTTGCAATCAATGGCGGTGCCAATGCAGCACTTTTAGCAGCAAAAATTCTTGCAACTTCAGATGAAAAGTTGCTTCAGAAGCTTAAGGATTATTCAAAGGGCCTTAAGGAAAGCGTTCAGAAGAAGGATGCACATTTACAGGAAGTAGGATATAAAAATTATTCTAAATAAGATTTTTAAAGGAGAAAGATAATATGGATTACAAAAAAGCAGGCGTAGATATTGAGGCTGGATATAAATCAGTAGAATTAATGAAAAAATATGTAAAAGGAACAATGCGTCCTGAAGTTTTAGGCGGACTTGGTGGTTTCGCAGGTGCTTTTGATTTAAGCGCTATTAAGAATATGGATGAACCAGTTTTATTATCAGGAACAGATGGCTGTGGAACAAAGGTTAAGCTGGCATTTGTTATGGATAAACATGATACAATAGGAATTGATGCTGTTGCAATGTGTGTTAATGATATTGCCTGCTCAGGTGGTGAGCCATTATTCTTCCTTGATTATATTGCATGTGGAAAGAATTATCCTGAAAAGATTGCAACAATTGTAAGTGGTGTTGCAGAAGGCTGCAAGCAGTCAGAATGTGCGTTAGTTGGTGGAGAAACAGCAGAACATCCGGGACTTATGCCTGAAGATGAATATGATTTGGCAGGTTTTGCAGTTGGCGTTGCAGATAAGAAGGATATAATCGACGGTTCTACAATTAAGCAGGATGATGTTCTTATCGGCATTGCATCAACTGGTGTACATAGCAACGGATTTTCACTTGTAAGAAAAGTTTTTGATATGAGTAAAGAATCTTTGAATAAGTATTATGACGAATTAGGCAAGACATTAGGTGAAGCTTTAATAGAGCCAACAAGAATATATGTTAAGGCTTTAAAGAATGTAAAGAATGCCGGTGTTAAGGTTAAAGGCTGCAGCCATATTACAGGTGGTGGTTTCTATGAGAACATTCCAAGAATGTTACCGGAAGGAATAACAGCAGTTGTTAAGAAAGACAGCTATGAAGTTCCTGCAATCTTTAAGCTTTTAGCTAAAGAAGGACAGATTGAAGAGGAAATGATGTACAACACATTTAACATGGGTCTTGGTATGGTCATTGCAGTTAATAAAGAAGATGTTACAAAGACAATGGAAGCAATTAATGCAGCCGGAGATACATGTTATATTGTAGGTTACACTAAGAATGGTGATAAGGGAGTCGAATTATGTTAAGAATTGCTGTAATGGTTTCAGGAGGCGGAACAAACCTTCAGGCGATTATCGACGGTATTAAGAATGGCACTATTACAAATACTGAGATTGCAGCTGTTATCAGTAACAATGCTGATGCATATGCCCTTACAAGAGCAAAGGAAAACGGGATTGAAGCAGTCCTGATTTCTCCAAAGAGCTATGAAACAAGACAGCAGTTTAATGAAGCACTTCTTAAAAAGGTTAATTCACTTAATGTTGACCTTATTGTGCTTGCAGGATTCCTTGTAAAGATACCTGAAGCTATGGTTCATGAATATAATCACAGAATTATAAATATTCATCCATCACTTATACCATCATTTTGCGGGGTAGGTTTTTATGGATTACATGTACATGAAGCTGCGCTTAAAAAGGGTGTTAAAGTTACAGGTGCAACTGTGCATTATGTTGATGAGGGCATGGATACAGGTGAAATTATCCTTCAAAAACCAGTTATGGTTGAGGAAGGAGATACTCCACAAATACTTCAGAAAAGGGTTATGGAACAGGCTGAGTGGAAGATACTTCCACAGGCAATTAACATGATAGCTAATAAAAACAGGTAATATTATAATTTGCAGAAATAATTGATAAGTAATATACAAATATAGAAAGGCATGGTAATTCTATGAAAATTCTTGTAGTTGGAAGCGGCGGACGTGAACATGCGATATGCTGGAAGATTTCACAGAGCAGCAAGGCTGACAAAATATACTGCGCACCTGGTAATGCAGGTATTGCAGAAGTTGCAGAGTGTGTTAATATCGGTGCAATGGAGTTTGATAAATTAGTTGCATTTGCTAAAGAAAAGGAAATCGATCTTACTGTAGTTGGTATGGATGATCCACTTGTAGGCGGAATCGTTGATGCATTTGAAGCAGAAGGATTAAGAGTATTCGGACCAAGAAAGAATGCGGCTATCCTTGAGGGTTCAAAAGCATTTTCAAAGGATCTTATGAAGAAATACAACATTCCTACAGCTGCTTATGAAACATTTACTGATCCGGAGGAAGCTAAGAAGTATCTTGAAACTTCAAAGTATCCAATCGTACTTAAAGCAGATGGACTTGCACTTGGTAAGGGTGTTCTTATCTGCCAGACAAAGGAAGAAGCAATGGATGGTGTCTGCGAACTTATGCAGGACAAGAAGTTTGGTGCAGCCGGAAATACAATAGTAGTAGAAGAGTTCATGACAGGACGTGAAGTATCAGTACTTTCATTTGTCGATGGAAATACAATAAAAATCATGTCATCAGCACAGGATCACAAGAGAGCCAAAGATGGCGATCAGGGTCTTAACACAGGTGGAATGGGTAACTTCTCACCAAGTCCTTTCTACACAAAGGAAGTTGATGATTTCTGCAAAAAGCATATATATCAGGCAACAGTTGATGCAATGAAAGCTGAAGGACGTCCGTTTAAGGGTGTAATATTCTTCGGACTTATGCTTACTGAAGAGGGTCCAAAGGTACTTGAGTACAATGCAAGATTTGGTGATCCTGAAGCACAGGTAGTTCTTCCAAGAATGAAGAATGATATTATCGATGTGTTTGAGGCTTGCATTGACGGAACACTTGATAAAGTTGATCTTCAGTTTGAAGATAATGCATGTGTATGTGTTGTTCTTGCTTCAGACGGATATCCTGTATCATATGAAAAAGGCTTTGAAATAACAGGTATGGAAAACTTTAAAAATAAAGATGGTTATTATCTTTTCCATGCAGGTTCAAAGTTTGATAAAGATGGCAAGGTTGTAACAAACGGAGGAAGAGTTCTTGGTGTTACAGCACTTGGAAAAGACTTAAAAGAAGCCCGTGCCAATGCATATAAGGCAACAGAATGGGTTAATTTTGCCAATAAATACATGCGTCATGATATTGGTAAGTCAATTGATGAGGCAAATATATAACTGGTACATTGATTCCTGAATAGTCAGTTTTAATTTATTGTAACCAGTCTACATGGCTATTTGTGATGCAGACGCCGCAAATAGCCATTATCGTTAAGCTGAATCTGAAATTCGGCTTGCGGTTTTTCCGATTTAAAAGCGTCCGCGGAATGAGGATTAATATGAAAGTAACACCTGTTAAAGGAACCAATGATTATCTTCCTAAAGAGGTAGAGATAAGAGATTATCTTCAAAGTAAGATATTAGAAGTATATACAGCAAATGGATTTGAACACATTATAACTCCTGTTATTGAGGATATTGAAAACCTTGATAAGAGTGAGGGTGGAGACAATCTTAACCTTATTTTTAAAATACTTAAAAGAGGAGATAAGCTTGACAAGGCACTTAATGCCGGAGTAACAGCTGATAATGAAAACGTATTATCAGATATGGGACTCAGATATGATCTTACGCTCCCTTTAAGCAGATATTTTGCTAATAATAAAGACAAGCTTCCACTGCCCATGAAATGTATCCAGGTAGACAGGGTATATAGAGCAGAAAGACCGCAAAAAGGCCGTTTAAGAGAATTTATCCAGTGTGATATTGATATTATAGGTTCAGAATCATCAGATTCAGAAGTAGAACTGATTCTTACAACAACTAAGGCTCTTAAGGCAATAGGAATGAATAATTTCAAGGTTAAGGTAAATGACAGAAGACTGTTAAGAGCAGTTCTTTTACAGCTTGGATTTAATGAGGAAGACTTAGACAGTGTCTGCATTACATTTGATAAGATGGATAAGATTGGCATGGAAGGCGTGGAAGAAGAGCTTAAGTCTAAGAATTTTGATGCAAAGGCAATTGATAATTTCGTTAGTTTCCTTGCAAAGAATGACTTCAGCCTTGAATCTTTAAAAGATATGCTTGAAGATAAGACACCTGTTGAAAGCCTTGAAAATATTATAAATTCTGTAAAGACTTTATCCGACGGAAGTTATGATATAGTATTTGATCTGTCACTTGTAAGAGGACAGGGATATTACACAGGAACAGTATTTGAAGTTGAAAGCATTGACTTTAAGGGAGCGATTGCAGGCGGAGGAAGATATGACCACTTAATTGGCAAATTCCTTAACCAGCAGATACCTGCAGTAGGCTTTTCAATCGGATTTGAACGTATCTTTACAATACTTATGCAGAATGGTATTAAGATACCTGAAAGAAACAAAAAGATTGCAGTTCTTTATGGTGACGGTGAATTAACAGAAGCTGTTAAAAAAGCAGATGAGTTAAGAGCACAGGGCAGCGTGGCATCTATATACTTAAAACCTAAAAAAGTTGGAAAGTTCCTTGATAAATTAGAAGAACACGGATTTGACGGATTCTTTACAATTGGACAGTCAGAAGAAGTGAAGATGTTTGAATAAGGTTTAGAATAATATCTATTTAAAATAAAAATCGCACAATCATATCTTAGAGATTTTTAAGATGTGATGTGCGATTTTTTGTTATTGATTTTTTAATATAATTGGATAAAATAAATATAGTGATAAATTATGATAAAATAATGATAAAAAGAGCCGGGTTATCTTACATTCTAAAGCAGCAAATGATTACAGATTTTGTGAGAAAAAAAGGAGTTAATGTATGATTGTATATCATGGAAGTAATGTAGAAGTATCAATTCCACGCATTTTGCAGAATGGTTTTTACAAGGATTTTGGATATGGATTTTACTGTACCAGCTATGAGAAGCAGGCAAAGCGATGGGCAATGACAAGAAAAGGTTCATCTGTAGTAAACTGTTATGAATATAGAATGAATGTGGAATTAAAAGTATTGAAGTTTGACGAGATGACGGACAAATGGCTTGATTTTGTGGCAGATTGCAGACGCGGAATTGAACATGACTATGACATCGTTGAAGGACCTATGGCGGATGATCAGATTTGGAATTTTGTCGAAGGTTTTATTGATGGCAAAATCCCGAGAGATGCATTCTGGGGACTGGTAAGGTTTAATTATCCTGCTCATCAGATTGTATTTTGTACAGAAGAGGCACTGAAAACATTGACTTTTGAAGGGAGCGAGACATTATGAAGAATAAGTACTTCCCAGATGAAGATATAGAGACGAATGATCTATATTTTGTATGTTATATGATAGAGCGAGTGGCAAGGTATATTAAGCAGAAAAATAAGTATGTCGTAAATACAATTGGACGAAAAGGCTTATATCATCTGCTTAGTTGTGCAAATGTATTACATTGTGAAAATTCGTTGAAGGTAGAAGAGGACTGGATAAAAGATTATGATTTAAAAAATGGAGATTATGATATTACGGCAGTTGATAAAGAAATGGCGGCAATTATTCCATCGCCTTTAGATATGGGTGCTGTATATCAGCGTTTAATTGCAGATACATTAACTTCTAAGGAAGACTTCGTAGATGGAATAATTAGAGTATATAACGATGAAATATGCGATGTAATTGACAATTACAATTGCAGTGCATTCTATGAACCATCATATGTAATTGCGAGAGCATATCAGAATGGTGGATTCTAGTAGACAAAGAAGGCATATTAGTTTATGTGGTTTTATGTCAAGATATCTTTAGTGTGTTCGACAATGCTTTCGCCAGAATCCCGAATTTAGCATGGCTGGTACTTAAACAGCCTAAATACCGCTGCCAGTGCTAAATTACGAGAGCGTGCCTGCAGTGAATTAATTAATTGGGCAGAATAGTGAGTCTGAAAAAGTGAGTTTCGCAATTGTCAGGATTCTATTTAACAGTACATTTCGCCAGTGCATTTTTTATTGCATCAAGAAGGATGGTAGAAGTGTATTTATTTTCTGAACTGTAAGTTATATTGTCAGTGCTTCCGGTTTCAATTACAGATTTGGCAAGGCTGTTGAAAGAGTTTTCTATCATTGGATACATTGTAGTGACAGAGTCTGAAAGGTTTTTAAGTTCAATGCTGTTTATATTATTTTTGTCAACAGTTACTTGAACATCCACCGGGTTTCCGTTAAGTGTAATGGAGGCAGTGTATACTCCAGGAATATATGTATTTGCCACAGACTGGTCGGAACTGGTCTTTACAGCTGAATTACCGGATAAATTACCGGATAAATTACCGGATGAACTACCGCTTGAATTACCACTTGAACTACCACTTGAACTGCTACCTGAACTACCACCTGAAATACCATTTGTATTATCTGTTGAATTGCCGGTAGTACTGCCTGAGTTGCCGGTTGCAGTTGTCGGTGCTGTTTTTGAAGACTGTACTATACCGGCAGTGTCTTTGCTGTCAGATGAACAGGAGTTAGATGATATTATGACAGCCAGGAGAATAACAGCAGCAATAACAGCGATTGCGCCGGCTATTAATTCTTTCATTCGAATAACAACAATTTTCGTATTTGAATTCATAAGTCCATACCTTCCTATTTGTTAGTAAATTATATGCGCATATAAAAAAAATAGAATTAAGAAAACGAAATGTGGTAGAATAAAAATAATGAATCAGCGATTCTGTAAAATAGCCTGACTTTTAAACCGGCATTTTTGAATCAGCCAGATTAATAATGTTTATGCAGCAGGGAAGGGGAAATCATGTCATTACAGCTTATTCTTGGAGGCTCCGGATCGGGTAAATCACAATATTTATACAATGATATTATAAAAAGATCACAGGAGCATCCCAAGCAGAATTATATAATTGTGGTTCCGGAACAGTACACTATGGAAACACAGAAGAAAATAGTAAATATGCATCCCAGACGGGGGATTCTTAACATAGATGTAGTAAGCTTTGAAAGATTTGCATTTAAGGTATTTGAAGAGGTGGGGGGACAAAACAGACCTGTACTCGATGATACCGGTAAGAATCTTATCATAAGAAGAGTTCTTGAAAGCTGCAAAAAGAATATGACATATTTTGGAAGCAGTATAAATAAAGTAGGTTTTGTATCTGAGTTAAAATCTGTAATATCTGAAATGCTTCAGTATAATATCGGACCTGACAGATTAAAGGAAATATGTGAACAGTCAAAGCAAAACAGACAGCTTAGCGCAAAGCTTAATGATATAAGTCTTGTTTATAGTGCATTTAAAGATTATATGAGCAGTAATTATATAACTTCAGAAGAAATTCTTGATGTGCTCTGCAATGTTTTGAATAAATCGGACATGGTAAAAAACAGTGAGATTGTGTTTGATGGATTTACAGGATTTACTCCGGTTCAGTATAAGCTTATAAGACTTTTATTAAACCAGTGCCGCAGTATTCAGATTTCAATTACAATAGACCGCAGCGAAAAAGTCAATGTGTACGAGGGAATGCAGAATCTTTTCTTTATGAGTAAGGAATTTATACAAAAGCTCATGAAAATATGTGATGAGAAGCATGTTGAGGTAAAGAATAATATTTATCTTGGAAATGATGTTAATTACCGTTTTATTAAGGATAACAAACCTATAAGTGATCTTGCATATCTTGAGAAAAATATATTCAGATTTGGACGTGAACGGTATATGGATGTACCGGAAAATATAAAGATTTATAATGCGTTTGTGCCGAAGGACGAAGCGCAGTTTGTTGTAAGTGAAATAATAAAGCTTACCCGCCTTGGTGGTTACAGGTATAAAGATATTGCAATTGTACTTGGTGATATGGACAGTTATGCAAAGATTACTGCAAAGCTGTTAGAACTTAATGATATTCCATATTTCCTTGATAACAAAAGAAAAGTCACAGGAAGCAGCTTTGTTGAGCTGATAAGGAGCAGTCTTGAAATTATAGAGAAAGGTTATACCTATGACAGTATTTTAAGATATTTAAAAACAGGAATGACAGGAATTGATAAAAATGACATTGATGTACTTGATAATTATTGTATTGCAATGGGCATCCGCGGAAAGAAAGCATGGCATGATAAATGGAAGAAGCAGGCTATTCGGGGCAAAAACAAATACGATCTTGAGCGTCTTAATGAATTGAGACAAAAAATAGTGGATGATCTGTCATATTTACAGGATTGTGTAGATAACAGCAAAAAAGGTGCAGTCAAAGTAAAAGATATGATGATGGCACTTTACAGATTTATAACTGCACTTAACTGCAGCCAGGCTATTAATGAAATGGGCAGCAGGAAAGAGGCAGGAAAAGAATATGACCAGCTTTATAAAAAAGTTATGCAGCTTTTTGACAAGATTGTTGAACTGCTTGGTGAAGAAATCTTAAGTATCGGTGAATTTAATAAGATTATTGATGCCGGATTTGATGAAATAAAGGTTGGACTTATTCCTCCGACAAATGACTGCGTAGTTATCGGTGACATTGAAAGAACAAGGCTTGATAACGTTCGTGTCATGTTTTTTATGGGTGTAAACGACGGAATAGTTCCAAAGACCAGTGAAAACAGAAGCGTGCTGTCCCAGACAGATAGAAATTACCTTGAAAATATGAATATTGAGATGGCACCATCATCAAGAAAGAAAGCATTTATTCAAAGGTTCTATCTGTATCTTATTATGACAAAGGCATCAGAAAAACTGTATATATCATATTCAGGAAAGGATACTGCAGGCAATACAATTCTGCCATCATACCTTATCAGAAATATAAGGAACAGTTTCCCTGAAATACAGGTGAGCCGCAGCGAGAATATAAAGCCGCAGTTAGGATATATAAAGATACCAAAGGCACAGATAGAGTGGAATGAAGAAAACTATATAAATACATTAAGTGCCAATACGGTGTTAGATCTGTATGGTAATGAGATCAGTGGAAGTGTAACATCATTTGAAAAGTTTGCGTCATGTCAGTTTGCATATTTCCTTCAGTATGGACTTAAGCTTACAGAACGTGATGAATATAAATTTGCTGTAAATGATTTTGGTACAATTCTGCATGCTGTACTTGAGGATGTTACGGGAAGGCTTATAGACAGTAAAAAATCAATAAGTCTGCTTTCAGATGATGAAAGAAGCAGGATGGTAACGGAAAGTGTAATAAAGATTACGAACGACTATGGAAATACTATTCTGAAGGATTCAAGCCGTAATGAGTATATGATAGACAGAATAATAAAACTGGCAGACAGGACAGTGCTGACAGTAGGAAAGCAGCTTGAAAAGGGAATGTTTACACCTGATGCATATGAGATAAAGTTTCTTGTGGACAGTGACAGGGTAAAAGGTGACAAAAGGCTGTCTATGGTTGGAAAAATAGACAGGATAGATATATGTGAAGATGATGAAAATGTATATGTAAATGTAATTGATTACAAAACAGGTAAAACAGACTTTGAACTTTTAAAGACATATTATGGATTAAAACTTCAGCTCATAACGTATATGAAGGCTGCGATGAATATTGAAAAAATAAGACATCCGGCAAAAAGGATAATTCCATCGGGAATACTTTATTATAATATTGAAAACCCGATAATCGAGGCTGACAGTATCAGTGGTGATGACAGCGAAAATAAGGACTGCATTGAGCTTAAGCTTCTTGAGGCATTAAGGATGAAGGGTGTTATTAATGACAATATTTCCATAATAAAAAAGATGGATGATACAGATGGAAAATCCCTGTGCTATCCGGTAAGCTTTAAGAAGGATGGAAGTATAAGCGGCAGTGGAAGCCATGTGATGAGTACTGAAATGTTTGAACTTTTAAATGAGTATATCAGCAAAAAGACTGCTGATATGTCAGAAAAAATATTTGCAGGGCAGATAAGGGTCAATCCATATGATTTCGGTAATAATACTTCATGTACTTATTGTCCTTTCAGCGCAGTATGTGGATTTTCTCCTGATTTAAACAGCCTGGATTACAGGCATATCAAGAAGCTTAAGAGTACAGATATATGGGAAAATATAAGGAATGGAGTTGATGAGAATGGCAAATCTCTGGACGAATGACCAGCTAAAAGCAATAAATACTGATGGGCGTAATATTCTTGTGTCTGCAGCGGCAGGTTCCGGAAAGACGGCAGTGCTGGTTGAACGTATTATAAGAAAGATTACATCAGCAGACCTTGATGTAGACATAGACCGTCTCGTAGTAGTTACATTCACCAAAGCAGCTGCAGCGGAAATGAAGCAGAGAATACGCCAGTCAGTTGACAGACTGTTGGAGCAGGATCCGTCTGATGAAAAACTGCAAAGACAGCTGGCACTTATTGATAATGCACCAATAACTACTATTGACAGCTTCTGCCTTAATATCGTAAGAAACTATTTTGCAGATATAGATATTGATCCCGGCTTTAAGATTGCAGATGAAGGAGAAATAAAGCTTATTGAAAATGATGTGATGCAGGAGATGTTAGAGGATTATTACGCATCACATGATGACCGGTTTTACGATTTTGTTGAGGCATATGGAACCGGAAGAAACGATTCTGCCATAGAGGATATTATTTTAAAGCTTTACAGATATGCAAGAAGTTATCCATGGACGGACGAGTGGTTTGATGAAAGTCTGTCAGCCTATAATATAAAGGATGAAGGCGGACTTGAACAGCTGCAGGCAGTAAAATATCTTAAGAATTACATAATATACAGGCTTAAGGATTTCGATAAAAAATATGAAACGGCACAGCAGGTATGTGAAAGTCCAATGGGACCGCTTAAGTATCTTACTTCTATAAAAGAGGATCATGCATCAATTAAACAGATTCTTGCCGCTGATAAAATTGAAAAAATCGGACAGCTTATAAATGCTGTTACATTTTCAAATATAGGCAGAGTATCTGCAAAGGATACGGATGAGGATAAAAAAGAATTTGTAAAATCTATTCGTGATGAATATAAGAATTTTATAAAGAAAGAAATGCAGGAAAATATATTTTCAAGGGACATAAGCCTTTTGATATCTGATATTGAAAAAACAAGTCACGCTGTTGAAATGATGGTAAAGCTGGCAAAAGACTTTTCGGCAAGGATGCAGGCAGAAAAGAGAAGCAGAAATATTATCGATTTTAATGATATGGAGCATATGGCATTAAATGTTCTTGTAAAACGTGTGGACAGTAAAATAGTTTACACCGAGGCATCGGATGCGTTAAGTGATTACTACAGTGAAATATTTATTGATGAGTATCAGGACAGCAATATGCTGCAGGAAGTGATACTTACTGCTGTATCTAAGGGAAAGTATGATGAAACGGAAAACAACATATATATGGTTGGTGATGTAAAGCAGAGTATTTATAAGTTCAGAATGGCGTGCCCGCAGCTTTTTATGGATAAATATAATTCATATTCCATGGATGTTAACAGTACCTGTCTTAAGATACTGCTTCAGGTCAATTACCGCAGCCGCATTAATGTGCTTGAATCTGCAAATGATGTATTTAATAAAGCCATGACAGATGAATTCTCAGGGATAAGCTATGATGAGGGTGCTCGTCTCAATCTGGGATTTGATTATCCGGAAAATGAATTGCAGCTTGATACGGATACTGATATTTATGTTGCAGAACAGTCAGATTCTTCAGATATGGCAAGAGACAGTGAAGGAAAACTCATTGCGGGAATTATTAAGCAGCTGCATGATAAAAAGGCAGATGGAACCTATAACATGGTATATGATAAAAACTGCAAAAACGGATACAGAAGAATCCGCTACAGTGATATAGTTGTTATTACAAGATCGGTTAAAGGCTGGTCAGATACATTTGTAAATGCACTTATGAATGAAGATATTCCGGCTTATTCAGATGCTTCTGAAGGCTACTTTAATGTAAGAGAGGTAAAGCTGGTTTTAAATTATCTTGCAGTTATTGATAATCCACTACAGGATATACCAATGGCAGCAGTAATGCTTTCTTATTTTGGAGGATTTAATACTGATGAACTGGCAGCCATACGTAATGTGGATAAGGATGTTTTTCTTTTTGATACATTAAGAAGTATTATTATATCCGAAGAAGAAAGTGAACCGAAAAGTGAAAATGAAAGCAATCCGGTGGATAATTCAGTTTCATTAAAGCAGATAAGTGGAAAACTAAAAGAAAAGACAAGAAGGTTTGTTGAAAACATAGACAGACTGCGCCAGATGAAGGAGACACTTTCTGTAAATGACCTGCTGTGGGAGATATTATATAACACAGGTTATTATGATTATGCCGGGACAATGCCTGCAGGTTCAAGGAGGCAGGCCAACCTTGATATACTTTTATCCAGGGCAGCCGCATTTGAAAAAACAAGTTACAGTGGACTTTTTAACTTTCTGCGATATATTGAAAGACTTAAGAAGTTTGATATTGACTTTGCCGAGGCTTCGCTTCTTGGCGAAAATGATGATCTTATAAGGGTGATGAGTATCCACAAGAGTAAAGGTCTTGAATTTCCGGTAGTTATTCTTGCAGGAATGGGCAAAAAATTTAACCAGCAGGATTCAACGGGACCTGTAATAATTGACAGCGATTTGGGAATTGGAACAAATCTTATCGATGTGGGACTCAGGACGAAAAGGACAACCCTGATAAAACAGGCGATTTCAAAAAAGATTGTTCAGGAAAATATAAGTGAGGAACTAAGGGTTTTATATGTAGCCATGACAAGGGCAAGAGAAAAACTCATTATGACAGGAACAGTTTCAAATATTGATAATTCTGTAGATAAATGGAATAAGACAACGGAGATTCTAAAACAGGAGGATGCTTATTCATATGCGGATATTTTAGGATTTTCCAACTATTTTGATATTGTGATGCCGGTTGCGGGAATGCCACAGGAACAAAGAAAAGGGCATTTTAAAGTGAAATATATTGCCGATACAGATAATGGCATGAATACGGATGAATATAACGGAGCCGATACAGATAATAGCATCAATACAGATAAATATAATGTAGCCGATGCAGATACCGGCATGGATGCAGAAGAATATACAAATGCGGGTACCGACAGGCATAATGATATGCAGACGGGACACAATACAACATCAGAAGCTGTTAAGACTGTAGAACTTCCTGAATATCCATATGAAACAGGCAGGCAGCACAAAGTCAAGATTACAGTTTCAGAATTGAAAAAGATGCAGCAGGATACAGATTTTGATTCACAGGATATGTCTATAGAGGCAGTCTTATGTGAGAAAGCCGAAAATGAAAATTCAGGTGAGGACGAGGTTTATGTGCCACAGTTTATTTCAGGAAAGCAGACAGAACTTGCAGGCTCTGACAGAGGTACAGCATATCACAGGGTCATGGAGTGCCTGGATTATAACAGGGTTGATTCCGTACAGCATATTAAAGAGTGCATTGAGCAGATGGTTGCAGATGAGAAATTAACCGACAGACAGGCTGAGTGTATTAATACGGAGGTTATATGTGCATTTGTGCAGTCGGATATCGGCATGCGTGTTAAGAAAGCTTTTCTGGCAGGGAATGTAAGAAGAGAGCAGCCGTTTGTGTTTGGAACAGACCAGCAGGATACAAATGATATACTTCTTGTTCAGGGAATAATAGATTTGTATTTTGAAGAAAATGACAGACTTGTCATAGTAGATTATAAAACTGACAGAGTCTCAAAAAATAAATATGGTGAAGAAGAACTTGTAAAAAGGTATGCTGTCCAGCTGGATTATTATGCGAAAGCTTTGCAGCAGCTTACAGGAAAAGAAGTGTCAGAAAAGGTGATTTATTCATTTACACTGGGAAAGGCAATAAGGGTCTGATTTAAGGAAGAGAGTTTTTATGTTTCGAATATTTGGGGAAAAGGATTTTAAAAATAAAATGGAAACAGTTGTTGCACCGTTTATACGGGAAAATGTAAAGGACGGATATTTTTACAGCAGCGACGGGGCAAGAATGCATTATTATGCGGCTGTTAATCAGATGGAAAGGGCAGCTGTTGTAATAAGCCATGGATTTAAAGAGTTTTTTTCCAAGTATCATGAGATGACATACTATTTATACAAAATGGGTTACTCGGTCTTTTTTATTGACCATAGAGGTCATGGCTTTTCATACAGGGAAGTTCCGGAATATGATAAGGTGACGATTAAAAGTTATAACCGTTATGTTGAAGATTTAAAAAGCTTTATGGACCAGATTGTTTCGCATGAAAGCATGACACGCAGATACTATCTCATAGCTCATTCCATGGGTGGTGCAATTGGAGCACTTTTTTTAGAAAAATATCCAAAATATTTTAAAAAGGCAGTATTAAGTGCTCCACTAATGGAGATGAATTTTCAGGGAATACCAAAGCCTGTAGTCAGATTCCTGCTTATTTTTGGACAGCTTATGCACTGGAATACAAGGTATGTGCCAAAACAGCATGGATATACCGGAAAGTATAATTTTAAAACCAGCAACTGTATGTCACAGCCGCGTTATGAATATATTTATCAGTATAAAAAAACTGTTCCACAGTTTCAGATGAGTGGGGGAAGTTACGACTGGACTAATGCAACAGTTAAGGCGACCAGACAGATATTACGGGATGTGGAAAAGGTACGTGTTCCGGTTCTTTTAATTCAGGCAGGAGCTGATTCGGTGGTAAAGCTCAGCGGACAGAATCGTTTTGCAGACCGGTCATTGATGGTACATATGGTGCGAATTCCTGATTCAAAGCATGAAATGTTTAATGGAACACTTAAAATAAGAAAGAAATTTTACAGCGAGGTGTTTAAGTTTCTGGGTTAAATCAAATTCAAACTTTCACAAATTAAATTTCCTAAAGATGTTGAAGAACTACATTTTATGATGTATAATAAATTACATATGCGATAGAATGTAAAGAATTATAGCATGATGGAGGAATGGAAAGTGACAAGAACTTATAGTGTAAAATATAAAAATAAAAGCAAAATGTTAAAAGACAGTGATGCAATCAGTAATACAGAAAAGGTTATCCTTGAAGATCCTTTAGTAAAATCTGTAAAGATTACTGATGAGGGACAGATTTTTTCTATCGAAGTAGAGAATGAAGATGATTTTCCAGAGGTTATGAACAAGGTCGTTAATGTATTCAGAAAGATTGATGATAAGTCTGAAGTATCATATAAGTTTGGTCTGAATCGTAATTAGTTAGATTAAATAGTTGTTTTTAAGCCTGTGGTGCAAAGTTATATTGCATCATGGGCTTTCTGTGTTTTTTAGTTTTCATTAAAATATATTGATTTTAGTAATGGTTTTTAGGAGGATTTTCAAGTGCCTGATATAAAAAAAGAGATTGAAAAAAGAAGAACATTTGCAATTATATCCCACCCGGATGCAGGTAAGACAACTCTTACAGAAAAGTTTCTGCTTTATGGTGGAGCAATTAATCTTGCAGGTTCAGTAAAAGGTAAAAAGACAGCAAAGCATGCAGTATCTGACTGGATGGAGATTGAAAAACAGAGAGGTATTTCTGTTACATCTTCAGTTCTGCAGTTTAATTATGGTGGATATTGTATCAATATTCTTGATACTCCCGGACATGAGGATTTCTCAGAAGATACTTACAGAACGCTTATGGCGGCAGATTCTGCAGTAATGGTAATTGATGCATCAAAGGGTGTAGAAAAACAGACAATTAAGCTGTTTAAGGTATGTGTTATGAGACATATTCCGATTTTTACATTTATAAACAAAATGGATAGAGAGGCAAATGATCCTTATGAACTGCTTGATGAGATTGAGAATGTTCTTGGTATAAGTACATGCCCTGTAAACTGGCCTATTGGATGTGGTAAGGAGTTCAAAGGCGTATATGACAGAAATGAAAAAGAAGTCTCTTTATTTAAGGCAGCCATGAATGGTCAGAAGGAAGTTGCAACAAAAAAAATTAAGATAGATGATCCACAGCTTCTTGAAGAAATCGGACAGGGATTTTTTGATAAATTAAATGAGGATATTGAATTATTAGATGGGGCAAGTGCGGAATTTGATCTGGCCAAGGTTCAGGCAGGAGATTTAACACCTGTATTTTTTGGCTCTGCTCTTACAAACTTTGGTGTTGAAACATTTCTTCAGCATTTCCTTAAGATGACGACATCACCGCTTGCAAGAAATTCTTCAGCAGGTCTTATTGATCCTTTCAGGGATGATTTTTCGGCATTTGTATTTAAAATCCAGGCAAATATGAATAAGGCGCACAGAGACAGAATCGCATTTATGAGAATCTGCTCAGGCAAATTCGAAGCCGGAATGGAAGCATTTCACGTTCAGGGAAATAAAAAGATAAAATTAAGCCAGCCGCAGCAGATGATGGCACAGGAGCGTCATATTGTCGAGGAGGCATATGCAGGTGATATTATCGGTGTTTTTGATCCGGGTATTTTTTCTATCGGTGATACAATATGCACATCAAACGAGAAGTTTATGTACGAGGGGATTCCTACATTTGCACCGGAGCATTTTGCAAGAGTACGCCAGATAGATACCATGAAGCGTAAACAGTTCCTTAAAGGTGTAAGCCAGATAGCACAGGAAGGTGCAATTCAGATATTCCAGGAATTTAACACAGGTATGGAAGAGATTATTGTAGGTGTGGTAGGTGTGCTTCAGTTTGATGTGTTGCAGTTCCGTCTTGAGAATGAATATAATGTCCAGATAAAGCTGGAGCCATTACCATATGAGCATATAAGATGGATTGAAAATCCACAGGAAGTAAATGTTGACAGAATTGTTGGAACGTCTGATATGAAAAAGATTAAAGACTTAAAAGGCAATCCGCTTCTTATATTTGCAAACAGCTGGAGTGTTAATATGGTTCTTGAGCGTAATGAGGGACTTAAGCTTTCAGAGTTTGGAAAGAACAACTAATTTAAATTGTACATTTTGACGATATCATATATAGATAAGCGTGATTTGGGAGTGTAGCGTAGTTTACAATTACATGATAAATATTCAGGATGAGGGGGTGGTTTGTACTATGGAAACCACAGGAAAAGGCATAATTGCAAAGAGGGTTAAAGCGATTATGTTTACTGTTTTATTATGCACAGCCGTACTGTCATCAGTACTGATGTTTACAGCAGGTACGTCTGATGTTAAAGCTCAGTCGCAGATAACAGGCACGGTAAATGCCGGAGTGACGGCATTAAGAGTCAGAACATCAACAGATACATCGAGTACAGCCAATGTTATTACAAAGGTAGATGGAGGCCAGAAGTTTGATATACTTGATACCATAAAGGTAAGCAGTAATTATTCATGGTACAAGGTTGGATTTACTTATGGTGGAAAATATACGATTGGTTATGTCTCAAGTGACTATGTGACAATTGATACGGAAAATAATGACGGTTCAGATTATGATGACAGCGGTGATTTTGAAGCTTATCTGTCATCACAGAATTTTCCAGAATCATATAAAGAAAGTTTAAGGCAGCTGCATAAAAAGTATCCTAAATGGGTATTTATTGCTGACCATACGGGAAAGGACTGGAATACTGTAGTTGCAAATGAAAATGTAATAGGACGGAGTCTTATTTACAGCAGTGCAAAGTCATCCTGGAAATCTACAGACCCAAAGGCATACAACTGGGAAAAGGATGAGTGGTACTCCTTTGATTCAGGAGGATGGGTGCAGGCATCAGATGAGCTTGTCCGGTATGCATTAGATCCGAGGAATTTTATTGATGAGGATTATATATTCATGTTTGAAACCTTATCATACAATAAAAATATCCATACAGAGGCAGGGGTATCAAATGTCATAAGCAATTCATTTATGGCATCATCTAATCATGACCTTTCATTTAATGGAAAATCATATACATATGCATCAGGGCTTGTGCAGGCAGGTACACAGTCTGGTGTCAGTCCGTTTCATCTTGCTACAAGAATTATACAGGAGCAGGGCAATGATGGTAAAGGAAACAGCATTTCCGGAAATGTAAGCGGTTACAATGGATACTATAATTATTATAATCAGGGAGCTTATAAGACATCAGCTAACAGTGCAGTTGTAAATGGATTAAGATTTGCATCTATATCTGACAGCACCACTTTAAGGCCGTGGAATACAAGAATGAAGTCAATTGTAGGTGGGGCAGTTTATCTTGGAAGAAATTATATTAACAGAGGACAGGATACACTGTATTATGAGAAGTTTGACCTGAAAACACCGTATACTCATCAGTACATGACAAACATACTTGCACCAAGAAGTGAATCACAGACTGCATCGAAGGCATACAGCCAGAATGCAAAGAATAGTACATCGATTGTATTTAAGATTCCTGTGTACAATAATATGCCTTCAAAAGCATGTGCATTGCCAACAGGTGATGGAAATCCGAATAACACACTCAAATCGTTAAGCGTTGACGGACAGACACTTACACCGACATTCAGTATGTTTACTACATCTTATGACCTTATTGTAGAAAATAATATTACAAGTATTAATGTCAGTGCAGCTGCATCATCTTCATCAGCCACTATAAGTGGTACAGGAGTACATAATCTTGATGTGGGCAGAAATACAGTTAATGTAAATGTAGTGTCACAAAGCGGAAAGACCATGACATATACAATAAATGTTGTAAGAAAAGAAGCAGCGTCAGATGATGGTTCCAATGGTGGTAATAAGCCTGGTGATAATAAGCCTGATAATAGTAAACCTGGTGATAATACGGGTGGTAATGATCAGGGTGGTACCACAGATAAACCTGGATTTACAACAGACTATGTTCTTAATAATACTGAGAAGACGGTTTCGGGTGTCGGAGTCGGAAGTAATGCAGTCGATGTTTTAAATGCAGTAAAGTGTTATGGTGGGGCAACAGCCAGAATAATTGACAGGAATGGAAATGAAAACAATGGTACGGTAGGAACGGGAAGCTGTCTTGTGATATGTAATTCTGCAGGGCAGGAGATTCAAAGGTATACATTTATCATTTATGGTGATATGAATGGAGATGGAAAAATAGATATTTATGATCTTATAAAGATGAGACAGCATCTGCTTGGGATAAAGAGTCTTGATGGGGTATATGTTAAGGCTGCGGACACAAACAGGAAGAATGATGGGATAAATATCTATGATTTGATATACTTAAGACGGCATTTGTTGGGGATTTCGTATATAAGCCAGTAGATAGCAATAAATACAGTATGTATATTTATAGTTTTAACTGATCGGATGAACAGACAGATAATAAAAATAAAATAACAGCCAGATGGGGGCAGGACAGAATGAATAGATTTAGCAGTGCGATTTTAAGATTAAAAAGTTTGGTATGTGTGGCTGTAGTTCTTTTTATATGTGTTTATGGCGTGGGGACAACAGTATCAGCTGCGGAAACGGCAAAAGTATCGGTTGGTTCGGCAAGTACTACGGTTGGCGAGGAAGTAACGGTAATTGTAAGTATAACGACAAGTGGACAACAGACCGCAGGATATATAAAGCTTTCATATGATCCAGGGATTATAGAATATGTATCAGGTGGAACCGGCGGCGGAGGAACAGTTGTGTTATATACAGCGGGTGAGTCTTCTGTGGCAGTAAGATTTAAGGCAAAGGCAGCCGGGAGTTCTGCAATAAGTATTGCTGATGCGGTTATAGGTGTTGGAGCAGAGGATAATGCAGCTGTTAGCAGGTCAAATGGTTCAATCAGGGTAAATGCGCCTGCGAACTATTCATCAGACAATAATCTTAAGTCACTTTCAATAAGTCCCGGCGTATTATCACCTGCATTTTCACCAAATGTTACAGAATATACGACATCTGTCGGTGCTGACTGTTCATCGCTTGCAGTAAGTGCAGTGGCAAATGACGGGAAAGCCAAAGTCAGTATATCAGGGAAAAGAATGGATCCTGGCAAGAATACGACAACAATTACTGTAACAGCTGAAAATGGTTCAAAAAAGGTATATAAAATATATACGACAAAGGATTCGTCTGCTGCACAGGAAACAACAGCTGCAGGTACAGATGATCAGACAAAACCGGATGATAAAAAAGATCCGGAAGCTGAAACAAAAGCTGACGGTGAGGCAGAAAACAGTACGGATATTGTTGGGCAGTCACAGAATATTGTTGTAAATGAGAATGAATACAGAGTACTTAAGGATTTATCAGATCATCCATTACCACAGGGATATGAACTGATTATATATGATTTTAATGGGCTTAGCGTTGCAGCCGGAAAAGGAATCAATAATAAAATCATTCTTATGTATCTTGAAAACACAGATGGAAATGGTGAATCAGGATTTTATGTTTATGATTCTGTAACTAAAGAATTTACACCATATATTGAAATCGGGCAGCCTGCAATTACATATGTAATTCTGCCGATAACTGATAATATGGAGAAGCCGGATGGATTTGAGCTTACTAAGTATAATATTGGTGGAAGAGATGTAGACGTGCTTATGGGCTCATCAAATGAATTCTGCCTTTTTTATGGAATTGATTCAAATGGTGTAACGGGATGGTTTAAATATAACTGTAATGATCTTACGATTCAGACATACGCTCCAGATGGAAAAACAGAAGCAGCGAATACGCAACAGGGGCAGAGTAAATCATCAGATATCTGGAAAATGACAGCAGTTATTCTTATTGTTGTATGCGTTATTCTTATAGCAGCAGTTGTAATTCTTGGATTTATGTTACGCAGGCATAAAAAGATGCTTCTGGATGTGATAAAACACAACAGCAGACTTGAGCCGGGTGATACAGCACAGGCAGCAGAGGTAATGCAGTCAGATGATGCGGATGCATCTGAAGAAGATATTCTTTTACAGGATGATGAAGAAGATTATATAGAGATAGAGGAACATAAAGAGACAGACGAAAAACAGTAAAAAATGTAAAATAAATCAGGAATGCCCGGAGTACAGATTTAAACCAAAAGTACTCCGGGCATTTGTTTAATTATGACATCTGTTAAATGCTGGTGGATGTCAGATTTCTTCTGGAAGAGTGAATTCTTCGGCCTGTTTTTTATACTCACTGCTGTTTGAAAGATAGACGTTATATAAATCATAATTCCCATTGTTTTTTTCAATGGCAGCAAGTTTTGAATAGCATTCTGACAGGCAGTAAAGCGGTGCATCACCGCTTGAATGAATATCTATTATGCTTTCTGTTTCTGATGATGCGTTAATATACCATAAAACAGCTTCTTCATAATCGTTATTATCGTAAAAATAGCTGCCAAGCTCCATGCATATTTCTGCACATGGATTTATGGCTACATCTTTAAGACATATTTTGAAAAAATTGTTATAGTCTTTTTTTAATCTGTATATTCTGGCAAGTACACAGGATATATTACGTGTACAGTCATCGTTATGTATTTCTTTTGAGAGCTTATTTTCAAAAATATCTGATACATTTAAAAAGTCATTGTCTGTTCCTGAAATAAATAATTCTTTACAAAACATTATGACTGCATAGTCTTCTAAAACGGCTCCGTTATTAATGGCATTTATAAATGTTGAAAAATCCCGTTTTGAATGATCTGAGTCAGGGCAATGGCATATGATAATATCACTGTCGAATACGACAGGATCAAGCTTTATGGTTTCATGTACCGGGCTTATCCACTTAAAGGTACGCAGACGTTTGAAAAGCTTTGGGCGATATTCCTGAATGCTGTTATATACCGTATTATATTCAGAGACATTTAAATATTTCATCTGGACAATTTCAATTTCAGGCATAAGCACGGTTTTTAAATCTGAAAATGCTTTCCTGTTGGCATCATCAAGGTATTCATCTGCATCCGCAGAGAATATATAGTCGCAGGAAGCCTTTGAAAATGCAAAGTTACGGGCCTGTGAAAAATCGCCATTCCATTTAAAGTCGAAAATTTTATCTGTGTATTTTGCGGCAATTTCTTTAGTGTTATCATCGGAACCGGTATCGACTATGATAATCTCATCAGAAATTCCGGCATACGAATCAAGACATCGACTTAGCTGATGTGCTTCATTTTTTACAATCATACATAAACTGATCGTTACCATAAAATTACCATGCCTTTCTATATAGAGTCAGTAGTATTATATAAAGTTTTCGTATTTAGGCATAACACCTATGCCAATAGGATATGGACCTGTGTGGCATGCTGTTACGACACCAATACGTGTAGGATATTCTTCTGTAGATTCAAGGCATTTGATATCAAGCTGTTCCTCAACTTCTTTCCGGAACTCTTCACATTCTTCAAGACCATATCCGGCTTCAACGCTGAATACATAATTCTCTTTTTTAAAATCGGCATCCTTAAGAAACTTTTTACAGAGTGAAATGACGTTTGCTTTTGATTTATTACGTGTACGTGCTATTCCTCCGATGCCAAGCTCACCATTTTTTAAAATGATAAGAGGACGTATACTTAATTTTCCGGAAATAAGTGAAGCAAGCTTTCCAATTCGTCCACCCTTCTGCAGATAATCAAGTGAGCCGATAGTGAAAAAAATTCTTCCATAAGGAATCATTTCATTTAAAACTGAAACAGCTTTCTCATATGGAACATTATCATTTCTCATACGGAGTGCTTCGTATACGAAAAGTCCCTGTGAGGCAGCATCCTGTCTTGAATCTATTACAGTTATTTTAGCATCAGGATAGTCATCAAGCAACTGCAGGCGTGCAGTAGATGCAGAATTATATGAACCACTGAGCGTAGTTGATATGCATATGCATATAATCGGTATATTCTGTTTAACATAAGGTAGAAATGCATCGGTATAGTCCTGAATAGTAGGAAGAGAGGATTTAGGGAATGCTCCATCTTCCACAAGACGTCTGTAGAATTCGTCCGGATCAACATCAATCTGTTCTTTATGATAATTTTCTCCATCAAATGTTACATAAAGAGGAACCATTGTAATTCCATTTTTTTCAGCGAAATCTTTATTAATATCAAAAGCTGAATCACTTATTAACTTAAACATAAATATCTCCATTTCCATATGCTTAAATGCATTATATTATTTTAAATATTATTTTAACAAGAAAAACCACAATATATTTGTTATGATATGTTATCACATAGTAATGAAAACTACAATAAATAATTTATTAAATTACCATTAACATATATGACGAAATATAATAAAGAATATCGAAGACATCTTTTGACTATAACATCATCATTTAAAACAATAATAAAATTGACAAAAAATATTCAATATAAAGTAGCAGTATGTTATAATCAAAATTAAATGTTGCAAAATATGTAGTAGAAAGGAATTGAAATAATGAAAGTTTGTACATTTTTAACAAATGGGTTTGAAACAGTTGAAGCGCTTGCGGTAATAGATATTTTAAGGAGAGCAGGTATAACAACAGATACAGTGTCAATAGATAATAACAGAATGGTCAAGAGCGCACAGTCAGTTACAGTTGAGGCTGATTATACAATAGATGATTATGATTTTACGGAAGCTGATGTTTTATTTTTACCAGGAGGACCGGGACACGTTCATCTTGAACAGTCAGAAAAAGTAGTTGATGTACTTAAAAAACATTACAGTGCTGGTAAAAGAATAGCTGCCATATGTGCAGCACCAAGTATTCTTGGACATTTAAAAATGCTTGAGAATAAAAAGGCGACATGTTTCCCGGGATATGAGAAGGATTTATACGGCGCAGAAGTGCTTACTGCACCGGCTACAGTTGTAACAGATGGAAACATTACTACATCGCGTGGGATGGGAACAGCTGTTGAACTTGGTCTTGAACTGGTCAGTCTGCTGATAAGTGAGGACAAGGCAAAAGAACTGGGTATGACAATACAGTTCTTAAATAAATAAGGTTAATGACAAGGATGTGTAATATTAATGGATAATCAGTTTGAATATGACATGGATTATGCTTTAAAAAAGGACAGGGCAAGAAGAAAAAAATCCGCAGCCATAAAAAGACAGAGGGCACGCAGAGTTTATTTTATAAAAAAAGTCTGCAGAGTTTCATGCATTATTGTATTGCTTACGATAATCAGTGTCATAGCCATAAAAAGGGTAAGTAAAGGCAGCAGTAGTTCCCAGGCAGATAATCAGGTGTTATATAATGACCAGGCTGCTGTACAGATTAATGCAGAGGCTTTAAAGGATCTTAATAAAGAGACGCAGGCTGTAAAAATAAAATATCCCGATAAGGCGGACAATTACAAAGAAATTGATAACGAGGCTATATTAAGTCCTTATATTTCATTGCTTGATGTTGAAAACAGTAAGATTATTGCAGGCAGAAATTGTGATGCCAGAATATATCCCGCTTCTATGACGAAAGTTATGACATTAATAGTTGCAGTTGAAAATTTAAAAGACAGTAGTCAGACATTTACATTTAATAATGAAATAATAGACCCTCTTGTAAAGCAGGATGCATCAAGGGCCGGTTTTGAACCGGACGAAAAAGTGCAGGTGGAGGATTTACTGTATGGTCTGATTCTTCCATCAGGTGCAGACAGCGCCGAAGCACTTGCACAGATGACAGCAGGTTCGGATGAAAAGTTCGCAGATATGATGAATGAAAAATGTAAGGAGCTTGGTCTTGTAAATACACATTTTACAAATCCATCAGGTCTGTTTGATGAACAGCAGTATACTACTCCGACGGAAATGGCAATGATTTTAGAATATGCAATGTCAAATCCGGAATGCTCAAAGATTCTTTCAACTTATCAGTATACGACAAAGGCTACGGATAAGCATCCGGAAGGAATTCAGCTTACAAGTACAATGTTTAGCAGGATGTATGGAAATGAAGTGGAGGGCGTTACTATACAGGCCGGAAAAACAGGATATACACAGGAGGCAAAGAGCTGTCTTGTAAGCTATGCTGAGAAAAATGGACATCATTATGTTGCTGTGACTGCATCGGCAGAGAACAAATGGCATGTAATATTTGATGATTTTGAAATATATAAGACTTACCTGCCATAAAATCAGACGATTTATTTACAAAAATTGTTAACATAATATATTATCTACTGCACATAATAATACCAAGATAAGCAGTAAAGTTGTTTATCTTACCTGAAAACATCAGAATTGATAAAATATTTAATATTCATCAGTGAACATGTTTCAGGAAATATATTATGGGGGTGGAGAATATGGCAAACTCAAGTTCAAAATCTAAAAAGGATGCAAAGGAAGCATTAGACAGATTCAAAATGGAAGTTGCTTCTGAAATCGGTGTTAATTTAAAGGATGGTTACAATGGTGATCTTACTTCAGCTGAAGCAGGTTCAGTAGGTGGCTATATGGTTAAGAAGATGATTAAGAGACAGGAAGAGCAGATGTCTCAGGGAAAATAATTATATAGCTGATTACAGCATGTATTCAGTAAAAAAGCGGGAGCGATATGTCGCTTCCGCTTTTTTTACTGAATCAGATTTTTACAGGTTGGCTTAAAAGCCTGTAAAAATCTGAAAAATCATATGATGGTCTTAATGCCGCTGCATGGCACGCAGTTTTGCTGATTCATATTTTTGTTTTTCATCATCTGTTTCTATTTTTATGCGGGGAGCTTTCGCTGGATGCTCATTTTCATCAAGACACACAAGAGTAAGATACGCCCTGTTTATAAGACGTTGTCTGCCATCAGTTGACTCTGCAAAAGAGTCTACTTCGACTTCAAATGAAGTATTTCCTGTATATGTTACATACCCATCAAGAATGACAGTTTCATTTAAAAATGCAGGTGCGATGAAAGAAGCATTGGAAACACATGCTGTTGTTACATTTGACAGGCAGTGGCGTTTGCCTACAATGCCTGCGAGCTCATCAATCCATGACAGGAGCTGACCGCCAAACAGTCGTCCGTAGTCATTTAAATGCTGCTGTAAAATCAGATGACAGCTTTTGCTGCGTGATTGTGATATTGTTCTGTATAATTTATTAATATCAGAAGGTATATTTGTATTATTCATAATAAATAGAATTCCCTGTACTTTATTTAATATAATCGACATTTGTCGCTCGTCAATCATGCAAGACATGTTGACTCGCCTGCACTCATTATATCATATAAAAAGATAATAAAAAATATAAAATAAAAAACTGATATAAAAAGTGCTGGTAATATATTTTTATCTATGATATAATTCATTGGTATGTACGTTGTACTTTAGAAAACTTTACATATATTTAAGGAGGAAGTAGTAACAATGAATTTTAAGGTAGAGCAGTTGGAAGAAAAGAACATGGTTAAGCTTGTGATTGAAGCATCAGCTGAAGAGTTTGAAGATGGTCTTAATAAAGCATATAGAAAAAATAAGAACAAGATAACTGTTCCTGGTTTTAGAAAAGGAAAAGCTACTCGTAAGATGATTGAAAAGCTTTACGGAGCAGATGTATTCTTCCAGGATGCAGCCAATGCAATTATTCCTGATCTTTATGCTGACGCAGCTAAAGAAAGTGAACTTGAAATTGTTTCACAGCCTGAGATCGGAGTTGATCAGTTAGAGAAGGATAAGCCATTTGTTTTCACAGCAACTATTGCAGTAAGACCTGAAGTTGAGCTTGGAACATATAAGGGCGTTGAAGTTACTAAGGCAGATACAGATGTAACAGATGCAGATGTTGATGAAGAACTTAAGAAGGTTCAGGATCAGAATTCAAGAGTTGTAACTGTTGAAGACAGAGCTGTTAAAGACGGTGATATGACAGTTATTGATTTTGAAGGATTTATTGATGGTACTCCATTTGAAGGTGGAAAGGGAGAAAATTACCCACTTACAATTGGTTCACATTCATTCATAGATAACTTTGAAGATCAGATAATTGGCATGAACATTGGTGACGAAAAAGAAATTAATGTTACATTCCCAGAAGATTATCATGCAGAAGAGTTAAAAGGTAAGCCAGCTGTATTTAAGGTTAAGGTTCATGAAATCAAAGAAAAACAGCTTCCTGAACTTGATGATGATTTTGCACAGGATGTTTCTGATTTTGATACAATTGCAGAGTACAAGGAAGATTTAAAGAAGAAGATTACTGAGCGTAAAGAAAACGAAGCTAAGTCTAAGAAAGAAAACGAAGCTATGGATAAGATCGTTGAAAGCTCAAAGATGGATATTCCTGAAGCTATGGTTAAGACTCAGGTTAACAGAATGGCAGAAGATTTTGCTCAGAGATTACAGCAGCAGGGCTTATCTATGGAACAGTATTTCCAGTATACAGGTCTTACACCAGATAAGATTGTTGATCAGATGAAGCCGGAAGCACTTAAGAGAATTAAGAGCAGACTTGTTCTTGATGCAATCGTTAAGGCTGAAAATATTGAAGCATCAGAAGAAGAATTTGAAGAAGAAATCAAGAAAATGGCTGAAGCATACAAGATGGAAGCTGATAAGATTAAAGAATTCATGGGAGACTATGAAAAGAATCAGATCAAAGAAGATATTGCAGTTCAGAAGGCTGTTGATCTTGTAGTTGATTCAGTAGTTGAAAAGTAATATTATTAATATAATTGAATCATTGAAAGGCGGGGTGATTGTATGAGTTTAGTACCTTATGTCATTGAGCAGAACAGCCGTGGTGAAAGATCATATGATATTTATTCAAGACTGTTAAAAGATAGAATTATTTTTTTGGGAGAAGAAGTTACAGATGCATCTGCAAGTGTAATTACTGCACAGTTATTATTCCTTGAGGCAGAAGATCCGGGTAAAGATATTCATCTTTATATTAACAGTCCTGGCGGTTCAGTATCAGCAGGATTTGCAATTTATGATACCATGCAGTATATCAAGTGTGATGTATCTACGATATGTATGGGTCTTGCTGCAAGTATGGGAGCATTCCTTCTTGCAGGAGGAGCAAAGGGTAAGAGATTTGCATTACCGAATGCTGAGATTATGATTCATCAGCCATCAGGCGGTGCTAAGGGTCAGGAAACCGAAATCAGAATCGTGGCTGAGAATATTTTAAAGACTAGAAATAAATTGAATGAGATTCTGGCAGCTAATACAGGCAAGTCAGTAGAAGAAATATCTCGCGATACAGAACGTGATAATTTTATGACAGCACAGGAAGCTGTTAATTATGGTCTTATCGACAGTATTATTGAAAAGAGATAGTTTTAAAACGGGAACTGTGGCTTTTCGCTACAGTTCCTTTTTCCTTTATATTTATTAGGTATTTGCGAAACACTACCTGAAAAACAGAGCAGGAAATTTCGCAATTAACTATTATATTTATATAGGAAATTGCAACATTTTATTATCGTAATAGGAAAGGTATAGGTTAATATTAATGGCAGGGAAAAACATTGATGAGAAGTTAAGATGCTCGTTTTGTAATAAGACGCAGGATCAGGTGAAGAAATTAATAGCTGGTCCTAATGGCACATATATATGTGATGAGTGTGTTGAAGTATGCAGCGAAATTCTTGATGAGGAGTTTGAAGCTGAACAGGATGATTTAGCGGATAACATGCAGATAAACCTGTTAAAGCCGAAAGAAATAAAAGAATTTCTTGATGAATATGTGATAGGTCAGGATGAGGCTAAAAAAGTATTAGCTGTTGCTGTATATAATCATTATAAGAGAATAATGTCAGGAAAGAATCTGGATGTCGAATTACAGAAAAGTAACATTTTAATGCTTGGACCAACAGGTTCGGGTAAAACATTTCTGGCACAGAACTTGGCCAGACTTCTTAATGTTCCATTTGCTATTGCTGATGCAACCACGCTTACAGAAGCAGGTTATGTTGGTGAAGATGTTGAAAATATACTTTTAAAGATAATTCAGGCAGCTGATTATGATGTTGAAAAAGCGCAATATGGAATAATCTATATTGATGAAATAGATAAGATTACAAAGAAATCTGAGAATGTATCAATAACAAGAGATGTATCAGGTGAAGGTGTCCAGCAGGCACTTCTTAAGATTCTTGAGGGTACGATGGCTTCAGTACCACCACAGGGTGGAAGAAAACATCCACAGCAGGAACTTATTCCAATTGATACTACTAATATTTTATTTATCTGTGGTGGAGCATTTGATGGACTTGAGAAAATAATTGAATCACGAATGGATAAAAGTTCAATTGGTTTTAATGCGACAATTAACGAAAAGAAAGAGATGAACGTGGGAGAGACATTTCACAAGGTACTTCCACAGGATTTGATTAAATTTGGTCTTATACCTGAATTTGTAGGACGTGTGCCTGTACTGGTATCATTGGATTCTTTAGATGAGGCTGCTCTTGTAAGAATATTAAAGGAGCCAAAAAATGCTATTCTTAAGCAATACAAAGCATTGTTCTCATTAGATGAGGTTGAACTTGAATTTACTGATGATGCAATTAAACTGGTTGCAAAGAAAAGCTTTGAAAGAAAGACGGGAGCAAGAGGTCTTCGTTCAATTCTTGAGTCAGTAATGAATGATGTTATGTTTACAATACCATCAGATGACAGGATTTCCAAGTGCATCATTACAAAAGAGGCAGTAGAGGGCACGGGTAAGCCGGTGCTTGAGTACAGAACAGATTCAGTCTCTTTAAAAAAATAATAATATCAGGAAAATATTTTAATGGAGTAATATTACATGAAAAATATAAATATGCCTGCTATTGCATTAAGAGGTATGACCGTGTTGCCAGACATGGTCATACATTTTGATATTAGCAGAAAAAAATCTATACGTGCAATTGAAAAATCAATGGAAACTAATCAGAAAATATTTCTTGTGACACAGAGAAATGTAGAAGTTTCAGATCCTGCACAGGATGATTTGTTTGATATTGGAACAGTATCGAAGGTAAAACAGATAATTAAGCTTCCAAATGGAGTTGTAAGAGTACTTACAGAGGGACTCTATAAGGCGGAACTTAATAATCTTACAACTACAGACGGAATGCTGTATGCAGATATTACAATTGAGGATGCAGTTGAAGAACAGATTGATAATGTGACAGAAAAAGCAATGGTTGAAGCATTGCATGAGCTTATTAAAAGATATGCAGCTGTTAATCCTAAAATGAGCCGTGATGTTTTAAAGCAATGGCTTAATGTTAAAAATATAAATTCACTTCTTAAAAAGATAGCTATCGATTATCCGATGGATTGTGAAGACAGACAGCATTTTCTTGAACTGGAAAGTATCCGGGAAAAGTATGAGTATATAGCTGTAATGATAAGAGAAGACATTGAAATATGGGCTATAAAAGCTGAGATTGCAGAAAAGGTAAAAGAAAAAGTTGATAAGCATCAGAAGGAATATGTTTTAAGAGAACAAATGAAGGTGCTTAGTGAAGAACTTGATGGTGGAGACAGTGAGTCAGAGGCAGAAGAATTTATAAAAAAGGCTGATAAGCTTACTGCATCCGATGAGATAAAAGAAAAAATCAAAAAAGAGATAAAAAGATATAAAAGTATTGCACAGTCGTCTGCTGAAGCTGGTGTTGAAAGAGGGTATATTGAGACGCTTCTAAGCCTTCCATGGGATAAAACATCAAATGATAATAATGATCTTAAAGCAGCCGGTGAGACACTTGACAAAGCTCATTATGGTCTCAGAAAGGTTAAAGAAAGAATTCTTGAGTCTCTGGCTGTAAGAAGTATCACATCTAAGTCGGATACACCAATAATATGTCTTGTAGGACCTCCGGGAACAGGAAAAACATCAATTGTTAAGTCGGTGGCAAAAGCGCTTAATAAAGAATATGTACGTATATGTCTTGGCGGTGTAAGAGATGAAGCAGAGATACGTGGACATAGAAAAACATATATTGGAGCTATGCCTGGAAGGATTATTACAGGATTAAAATCTGCCGGCGTGAAAAATCCTGTAATGCTGCTGGATGAAATTGATAAAATAAGCAGTGATTATAAGGGTGATACTGCATCAGCACTTCTTGAAGTACTTGACAGCGAACAGAATTCACATTTTATAGATCATTATGTGGAACTTCCAACGGATCTTTCAGAAGTTTTGTTTATAGCAACTGCTAATGATTTGTCAGGTGTAAGCCGGCCGCTTCTTGACAGAATGGAAATAATTGAGGTAAATAGTTATACCCGTACAGAAAAGTTACATATTGCCAAAGAACATCTTATTCCAAAGCAGATAGAGAAAAATGGTCTTGCTTTAAACAGGGTTCGAATAAGTGATAAAGCCATTATGCATATTATTGATGGTTATACAAGAGAAGCCGGTGTCAGAGGACTTGAAAGGCAGATATCAGGAATACTTAGAAAAGTCGTAAAACAATCTTTTGATAAAGGACTTTTATTGCCTGATACAGATGAAAGTAAAAAAGATAACGATGCGGCTTCAGTAAAGGGTGGAACTTCTAAAAAGACAGTAGTGCTGGCAAGTATTACAGAAAAAAATGTTTCTGACTATCTTGGAAAGATAAAGTATATGCCTGACAGAGTTAATAAAAAAGATGAAACAGGAATTGTAAGAGGACTTGCATGGACCAGTGTAGGAGGCGATACTCTTGAGATAGAGGTAAATACTATGCCGGGTAAGGGTGAACTTATACTCACAGGACAGATGGGAGATGTAATGCAGGAATCTGCAAGGATTGCACTTACTTATGTCCAGTCTTTAGTTTGTGGGCGCAAATATGGCGTTTCAGAGGAATATTTTGAAAAGCATAATATACATTTACATATTCCGGAAGGCGCCGTTCCTAAAGATGGACCATCTGCAGGTATTACAATGTCAACAGCAATTCTTTCTGCAGTTACAGGACGCAAGGTACATGCAGATGTAGCTATGACAGGAGAGGTGACGCTGCGTGGCAGAGTACTTCCGATTGGAGGCTTAAAGGAGAAACTTCTTGCAGCAAATATGGCTGGTGTTAAAAAAGTTCTTGTTCCGTTTGAAAATAAATCTGATGTTGCTGAACTTGATAATGAAATAACGGGCGGAATGGAAATAGTGTTTGTAAAGGATATGAATCAGGTACTTGAAAATGCATTAGTACAATGATTTGTAAATAATTCGTTCGACGCAAGGCGTCCGCGGAATGGAGATCGGTATGAAAATAAAAAAAATAAATCTCGACATCGTAATAGGTGTAAGCAGTAAGATACCCGAGACAAATATGCCGGAAGTAGCGTTTGCAGGTAAGTCAAATGTTGGTAAATCATCTATGATTAATGCGCTTATGAATAGAAAATCATATGCAAGAACATCATCACAGCCAGGTAAGACACAGACAATTAATTATTATAATATAAATGACAAAATGTTTCTGGTCGACCTGCCAGGATATGGATATGCCAATGCCAGTGAGGCAGTAAAGATAAAATGGGGCAAAATGGTTGAAAAATATTTGAGACAGTCTAAGCAGCTTAGACAGGTGTTTCTGTTGATTGATATGAGACATGAGCCATCAGCAAATGATAAGCTGATGTACAAGTGGATATCAGACAGTGGATATCATCCGGTAATAATAGCAACGAAACTCGATAAACTGAAAAGAAGCCAGATAGATAAACAGATAAAGACTGTAAGAAATGGTCTTGGTTTGTCAAAAGAAGATATTCTTATTCCATTTTCTTCGGTTACAAAACAGGGACTTGAGCAGTTGTGGGATGTTATAGATTCATATGTAGAGTCTGATGTAAATTCAGGTATAAATTCTGATGTAGAGTCTGATGTAAATCCAGGTATAAATTCTGATGTAGAGCCTGATGTAAATTCAGATATAGATTCTGATGAGGTTTCTAATGTAAATCCTGATATGCTGTAATATTTATATGGTGTGATATAATTTATAAAAGAGTCAAAAATAAAAATACGTTCATGCAAAGTATACAGGAACGTATTTTTATTTTCAGGATGCCATTAAGGTGCATCACATAAGTTTTTTTACTACGAAATCATAAATTTGCTGGCTGGAATCTTTCCACTTGGCACACATCTGGTCAGCGATTTCTTTAACAGGTACCGAAACATTTAACTCGATAAGTGTGGATTTACCTTCTTTTACCTGACAGTGGACAATATAATCACCTGATGTTGACTTATAATAATCAGATGTAGTTCCAACCTCTGATTTTAAATCATATTTATTCTTAATAAGATAATCATCAATATCATCTTTTATTGCAGTGGATATTTTTTTATTAAAAAAATCGATGGTTTCTTTGCCGGTATCAGTGAGCTTATATTGAGTTGTAGTTCTATAGTTAAGTATTTGTATAAACCCATCCTCTGAAAGATAGTTTAACACTTCCTGCAATGTGAAATAGTTTGTATACTGTTTACCCAGAATAAAATCAGAAATCTGACTGTTTGAAAGTGGAAAATTAACTTTACTAAGCATATACATAACCATTAATTTGTATAGTGTTATTGCTTCCGTATTCATATATAATTCCGTCCTTGACAAATATTATTATCACTAAAGTATTTATTGATAGAATTTAGTACTTTTTTCTTATTGGCACTCCATTCAGGTGCGATAAGAAGTTTCTTAGGCCCATCTCCTGTAAGTCTGTGTATAACTATATCAGGTGGCAGAAGTTCAATTATTTCTGCCAGACATTTTATATAGTTATCAAGAGTAAGTGTTTCAAATTGATTCTTATAATAGTAATCAGCTAAATCTGTATTTTTCAGTACGTGCAGCAGCTGCAGCTTTATTCCAAAAACATTACAGTGTCCGATATAATCAGCAGTCTCAAGAATCATTTTATGCGATTCACCGGGAAGACCGATTATCATATGAACTATTGTTTTAATACCGGCAAGGTTAAGTTTTTTAACCGTTTCATCAAATACAGATAAAGGGTAGCTGCGTCTAATGAAAGCTGCAGAACTTTCGTGTATAGTCTGCAGCCCGAGTTCTATCCATACTGGTTTTATCTGGTTAAGACGCTTAAGCAGGCACAGTGTGTTATCTGAAATGCAATCCGGACGGGTTGCTATTGACAGGACACGGATATCGTCGCGCATGCATACGTGTGTAAACAGCTGTTCAAGATAAGCAGTATCTGCATAAGTATTTGTATATGACTGGAAATACGCAATATAACCATTGTTTCCATTGTATTTGGAAGATATAAGCTTTTTGGAAGCTTCAATCTGCCGGTCGATATCTATACAATCAATAATCCTGCAAACGATATTCTTACTATTGACATTCCGTAGTGCTGTGTTTTTATTAATACGGGTTTCAGTGCAGTCTGTATTGTGTTTATCTAAATAAGCTTTCCCGGTAAAATCACCGGAGCCTCCTTCGCTGCAAAAAATACATCCGCCCGTACCAATCGTGCCATCTCTGTTAGGGCATGTCATGCCACCATCAAGTGACAGCTTATACAATTTATGCCCAAATGTATTTTTTAGATAGCTGTTTAAAGAGTAATAACCTGTGTTCATATAAAAACCTGTAGTATCTTATATTATCTTACAATATGATCTTTTACAGCCTGACTTACGACATCAGCAACACGTGGATCAAAAGCTTCAGGAAGAATATTAGTGTCACTTACTTCATCATCAGGAACAAGGTTTGCAATTGCAAGAGCAGCAGCAAGTTTCATTTCCTCAGTTATCTGAGTGGCACGGCCTTCAAGGGCTCCTCTGAAGATACCAGGAAATGCTATTACATTATTTACCTGGTTAGGGAAATCAGAACGGCCTGTACCAACAACCTTTGCACCGGCAGCCTTTGCAACATCAGGCATAATCTCTGGAACCGGATTAGCCATGGCAAAAATTATAGCATCTTTATTCATTGATTTAACCATATCAGCAGTTACAATATTAGGTGCGGAAACACCTACAAATATATCAGCACCTTCAAGTGCATCAGCAAGTGTACCTGTTTTGCCTGAAAGATTAGTTACTTCCATCATATCCTTCTGCATCCAGTTAAGGCCTTCACTTGCCTTTGAGAGGATACCCGATTTATCACACATTGTAACATTTTTAAAACCATATGTAAGAAGAAGCTTTGTTATGGCAACACCGGCTGAACCGGCACCGTTAACAACAACTTCACAGTTTTCTTTATTTTTACCTGTAACCTTAAGACCATTGATTATACCTGCAAGAACAACAATAGCTGTTCCATGCTGGTCATCATGAAATACAGGAATATCAAGAAGCTCCTTTAATCTGGATTCGATTTCAAAACATCTTGGGGCTGAGATATCTTCAAGATTAATTCCACCAAATGCAGGAGCAATATTTACAACTGTTTTGATTATTTCTTCTGTATCCTGCGTGTCAAGGCAGATTGGAACAGCATTAACACCGCCAAATGCTTTGAATAAAACAGATTTACCTTCCATGACAGGCATTGCTGCATGTGCTCCGATATTACCAAGACCAAGTACGGCGCTTCCATCAGATACGACAGCAACTGTATTAGCTTTGATTGTGTATTTATAAGCGGCTTCCCTGTCTTTTGCAATCACCTTACATGGTTCTGCAACACCAGGTGTATATGCAAGGGCGAGATCTTCTCTTGTTGAGATATCCATTTTAGGTACTGTTTCAAACTTACCATTCCATTCTTCGTGGAGCTGTAAAGCTTTTTCTGCATTTGTCATATTAATTAATCCTCATTTCTGCACACTCTTTTGATTTATAAAAATTTACGCCGAAAGACGAGGTGAATTGTAAACTGCCGGCCGGACCGGTAAAGCAGCTTATTTGTGCCTGGTGTGCAGTGGCACTTTAACACCCTGATATTATTTGGTAAATAAAAAATGTATGGGTGCATTATGCCCCAGACATGCTATATAAAATAATAACATATTAAAAATATATCATCAATGAAAATTTCTCTTTAATTTTTATCAGAAATGGTATATAATAGCTTTGCTTATAATCGATGGACATCAGTTCGGTGTGATATTCCCATTTATTTACAACATTTATAATATATGTATTTTTACATAACGGATATGAAAATATATGTATCTTCTTTTATTTGTAGAGAGCAGTATTGAGGGGTAGAGGTTTAAGAAAGGTGCGGTTATCAGAATGAGAGAAAAACTTGAAACATTGTCATTGGCAGTATTAAAAGAATTTGCAAAGGATCTTAATATTAAGAACATATCATCTTTAAGAAAGAGCGAGCTTATCGACAGGATTGTTGAGGCAGAACTTAAAAAAGAAAATGAGAAAAAAGATGCGGCCATGAAACAGGAGTCAGCAGAGTCAGCAAAGTCAGCAAAGAAGACACAGACTTTACAAAAAAAGGAGCACATACAGAAGAGTGAAAAGGAAAATGCCCGCAGAAAAGAAGCAGCCGAAGTTAAGGATGGGCACACAAAAAGAGAGGATAAGCAAAGAAAAACAGACAAAACAGAAAAAGCGGTAAAGGTTTCATATGCAGAGCGTGGGGATCATTATCATGCTGAAAAAACTGAAAATAATACAGAAAGAACACAACAGCATACAGACAGGGCGGAACAGCACACAGAAAGAGCAGATCAGCATGCTGGCAGAACAGATAAAAATGATAAAAACGACAACCATGGCAGACAGGAAAAAGCTGCAGAAGATATGGCGGATGGTATTCTTGAAGTGCTTTCTGAAGGATATGGATTTATAAGATGTGAAAATTTCCTGCCAGGTGAGAATGATGTATATGTTTCACCTGCACAGATAAGGAAGTTTAATTTAAAGACAGGTGATATTATCAGAGGACCTAAAAAGGTGAAAACACAGAATGAAAAGTTTTCAGCACTTTTATATCTTGAAACGGTCAATGGTTTTGATCCGTCGATAGCAGCTAAAAGACCGGCATTTGAAAGTCTGACACCAATCTTTCCATATGAAAGACTTCATCTTGAGAAGAATTTAAATACTGTTGCCATGAGGATGGTAGACCTTATTTCTCCAATTGGAAAAGGACAGAGGGGACTTATTGTATCACAGCCTAAATCAGGAAAAACCACATTATTAAAGCAAATTGCAACAGCAGTAACAAAAAATAATCCTGAAATGCATATAATGATTCTTCTGATAGATGAAAGACCGGAAGAAGTAACAGATATAAAAGAGTCTATTGTTGGAGATAATGTGGAAGTTATATATTCTACATTCGATGAACTTCCTGACAGACACAGAAGAGTATCCGAAATGGTTATTGAAAGAGCAAAGCGTCTTGTTGAACAGAAGCAGGATGTTATTATTTTACTTGATAGTATCACAAGACTTGCAAGAGCTTATAATCTTACGGTGCAGGCAAGTGGACGTACATTATCAGGAGGTCTTGATCCGGCAGCGTTACATATGCCGAAGCGCTTTTTTGGAGCAGCAAGAAAAATGCGTGAGGGAGGAAGCCTTACAATACTTGCAACTGCGCTTGTCGATACGGGAAGTAAGATGGATGATGTTGTTTTTGAAGAATTTAAGGGAACCGGTAATATGGAGCTTGTACTTGACAGAAAGCTCTCAGAAAAAAGAGTGTTCCCGGCTATAGATATTGCAAAATCAGGAACAAGGCGTGAAGATCTGCTTCTTGATAAAGAAGAACTTGAGGCTGTTGATATAATGAGAAAGGCACTTAACAGTCTTAAAACAGATGAGGCAGCTGAGAGAATACTGAATCTGTTTGTTAAAACACGTGATAACAAAGAACTGGTGCAGACAATTATTAAGAATCATTATGTATAGTATAAAAAATGTACTTGTCAGTACCGGTAAATATTTATAAAAAAATGCTTGCATATATAATATCAATATGCTACAATAAGAAAGCTGTTTATCGAGGATAAAGAGATTAATCTGCAGATTTTTCTGCATAACAATAATCAGGTTAAGTATTAGCGAGGTGAAAGTAATGAGACAGGGAATACATCCAGAATATTATCAGGCAAAGGTTGTCTGCAACTGTGGTAACGAATTCGTAACAGGTTCAACAAAAGAAGAAATCCATGTTGAAATTTGTTCAAAATGCCATCCTTTTTATACAGGACAGCAGAAGGCTTCATCAACCCGTGGACGTATAGAGAAGTTCAACAAGAAGTACGGTGTAAAGAACGCTTAATTAATTATAACATAAGGTTGAGGTTTGCCAGACCTCAACTTTTTTGTTATTATAAGGTTTTATATATAAATAAATGGCGGAGGTTTAAACTATGAAACCATCGGGAATAGGCGGTCAGGCTGTAATTGAAGGCATTATGATGCGTAATAAGGACAAATATTCGGTTGCAGTAAGGAAACCAGACAGCCAGATAGAGGTTGTCGTTAAAGACAAAAAACCCCTGACAGAAAAGTATAAATGGCTTAATTATCCTATTATAAGGGGCGTTTTTAATTTTGTGGATTCACTTGTAACGGGTATATCTACAATAAGCTATTCAGCTTCATTTTATGATGATCCGGCTGAACAGAAGAAGACAAAGGCAGATGAAATAGGCAGAAGTATTTTTAAGGATAAGCTTGAATCAGTTCTGATGGCAGTGACTGTTATTATATCTATTGCTTTTGCGGTAGGATTGTTTATGCTTATACCATATTTTGCTTCAAGACTTATGGCAAAATACATTTCATCAGCATTTTTACTTAATTTTCTTGAAGGAATAATAAGAATAGCGATATTCTTATTATATGTTTTTGCAATATCCAGAATGAATGACATAAAACGAACCTTTATGTATCATGGAGCAGAACATAAATGTATTAACTGTATAGAGCATGGTGCGAGACTGACACCTGAAAATGTAAAAAACAGTTCAAGATTCCATAAAAGATGTGGAACAAGCTTTCTTTTCTTTGTTATGTTTGTCAGCGTAATATTTTTCATATTTATAAGGGTGCAGAATACGGCACTGCAGCTTGTTGTACGTATACTGCTCATACCTGTAATAGCAGGTGTATCATATGAGCTTATTAAATGGGCAGGCAAGGGTAAGAGTAAGGTGGCTGATGCTTTAAGTAAACCGGGTCTGTGGCTTCAGAAATTTACGACAAAGGAGCCTGACATGGATATGATACAGGTTGCTATTGAAGCTGTTGAGGCTGTATTTGACTGGAAAGAGTTTTTGAATGAATTTTATAAGAATTCATCTGACCCGAATGCAGAAATGGAAGCAAATGAAGCATCACTTGCATTGTCATCTAACTTAATAATGAATACAAGAAAGAAAACACGTACCATAAGCACAGATGAGGCAAAATCTGTAAAAGAAGAGGCAGCTAATAATGCAGCAGGTGCAAATGGCTCATATGCTTCAAAGTATTCTGAAGGTAATCATAACGGACAGGAACGAGAAGATGATATATCAGAAGAGTACATGGCAAATGATGGATATGAAGAGTTTGAAGAAGAGGATATTCTTGCAGATTCTGATAAGAAAGACAGAGATTAGCTGTAATGGATAAAAGTAATATAACATTGGCAGGTGCCATCCGGAAAGGGATGGCACTTCTTAAAGAAAATGGTATTGAAAATGCCGATATAGACAGCTTTGAACTTATGGCTGGTATAAACGGAATGGACAGAACGTATTACTTTATGCATGGACAGGATATTTTGGAGCAGTCCGTGTATGAAAGATTTTTGGAAAATATCAGAAAACGCGCCCGGCACATTCCACTGCAGCACATATTGGGAAAGGCTTTTTTTTACGGATATGAATTTAAGGTAAATGAGGCTGTTCTTGTTCCGCGTCCGGATACAGAAATCCTTGTTGAACAGGCATTAGGTGTAGTCAGCGATGAAAGTACAGTAATCGATATGTGTACAGGTTCTGGATGTATTCTTATTACGCTTGCATTACAGAAACATATTAAAAAGGGTATTGCGGCAGATATATCAGAAAAGGCGCTTGAAGTTGCAAAATATAATGCTGATAATCTTAAAGCAGAAAATATAGAGTTTGTACAGGGTAATCTGTTTGAAGCTCTGGATAAGAATAAGGCTGGAAAGCCGGTTTGTGATTCTGCAGATATTATAGTTTCAAATCCACCATACATACCGACAGATGTTATTTCTACATTATCAGAAGAAGTGCGGGTTCATGATCCTTATATTGCACTGGATGGAAAAGAAGACGGACTTTATTTTTACAGGGAAATAACAAAAAATTCGGTAAAATATTTAAAAAAGGATGGCTGGCTCATGTATGAAATAGGATATGACCAGGCAGCTGCCGTGACAGATATTTTAAAAGCTGCACAATTTACCGATATTAAAACTGTTAAAGATCTTGCCGGTCTTGACAGGGTAGTACGGGCAAGAAAATTATAGATTTATACAGATTTGGAAATTTGAAAGGAAATTGCTATTATGGATATGTTTGATAAACTGGAAGACATTGTAAACCGTTATGAAGATATTACAGCAGAGCTTGGTAATCCTGATGTTGTTAATGATCAGAACAGATTTAGAAAGCTGATGAAAGAACAGAGTAATATCACGCCGATTGTTACTACTTTTACAGAGTATAAAGACTGCAAAAAAACTATTGAAGACAGTCTTTCAATTCTTGATGAAGAAAGTGATGAAGAACTTAAGGAACTTGCAAAAGAAGAATTAAATGAAGCAAAGAAAAGAGTTGAAGAACTTGAAGATCAGTTAAAGATTTTACTTTTGCCGAAAGATCCTAATGATGATAAAGATATTATCGTTGAAATCCGTGCCGGTGCAGGCGGTGATGAGGCAGCATTATTTGCGGCGGAATTATTTAGAATGTATACACATTATGTAGAATCAAAGGGCTGGAAGGTTGAGGTTGTTAATGCAGAGGAAACAGGCATTGGCGGCATGAAAGAAGTAGAATTCATGGTTAAGGGACAGGGTGCATACTCTGTTATGAAATATGAAAGTGGTGTTCACAGAGTACAAAGAGTTCCTGAAACTGAATCCGGCGGACGTATTCATACATCAACAGCATCGGTTGCTGTTATGCCGGAAGCAGAAGAAGTTGATGTCCAGATAAATGATAAGGATATACGTATTGATGTCATGAGAGCTTCAGGAAATGGTGGACAGTGTGTAAATACAACAGATTCTGCGGTACGTCTTACCCATTATCCAACAGGTATTGTAATTTACAGCCAGACTGAAAAATCCCAGATTCAGAACAAGGAAAAGGCTTTTGCTTTACTGCGTGCAAAACTTTACGATATGGAATGCCAGAAAGCACACGATGCTGAGGCTGATGCAAGAAGAAGCCAGATAGGAACAGGCGATCGTTCTGAAAAGATCAGAACATACAATTTCCCACAGGGACGTGTGACAGACCACAGAATCGGACTTACACTTTATAAGCTGGATAAGATAATGGATGGTGACATCCAGGAAATTATCGATGCATGTATTGCGGCTGACCAGGCTGCAAAACTGGCAAAGATGAATGAAGAAGGCTAAACGACCTGACTTGAGATTTTATTCTTAATATAGTACTTGACCTGAAAAAAATAAAATTATAATAAAATTAAGTGATTTTATTTTTCGAGGGGGAATGAACATGAAAGAAGCAAACAAAAAAGAAAGTAAAGAAAAGAGAGGAAGAAGTCTTGCAACAAGGTTGTATGGACTTATCGGAGTGCTTGTTGCAGTTATGGTTATAATATGCATTGGTAATCTTATTCTTGTAAACAGGCAGAAGGAAACTACAAGAGCGTTGTCGGAGGGACAGATTAATGATTTAAAAGATGTAACTACGATAATTGCAGATTTGCAGGAAGCACAAAAGAGCTTTTATGGTTATCTTGAGGTGGATGACAAGACACAAAAGTCTGCATTTATGGATGAATACACAAAGGCAAAAGAAGATGCTGTAAAAACATTTAACAGTTTTTCAGAGCGTGTGCCAAAGGAAAGCAAAGACCAGTTCATGTCATTTTATAATTTTGTACAGGAAGGCATTGCAGACATGGATGATGTTATAAAGCTTGCAGGTACAGCGGGGGCTGATTCTGACCAGATCCAGTCAAAAATTGCAAAGATGCAGGATACAATGAATCAGATTTCAACTAATATGAATAATATGTCCTCAGATTGTTCTGACAGGATAGCAGGTTCAAAAGCATCAGTTGACAGCGGATTTAATGTAAGCAGTATCACATCGGCTGTTATGCTTGCAATTATAATTATTCTGGCAATAATAATATTTATTGTTATTGAGCGTGCCGTTATACGCCCATTGAGAAACAGCACAAAGAGACTCAATGAAATCGTTGGAAAATCGAAGCTGGAAACGGAGATCTTACAGAAAGGCTTGATATAACATCAGATGATGAAATCGGACAGATTTCAAAGGGAATTAATATGTTTATTTAGACATTGTAGCGGGCAATGTATAATATAAGAAATGGTTCAGGAACATTGAGCAATTCTGTAAATGAAATAGGTGTAAGAATACGTGAGGCAGATGATAAGGTTACAAATACATCTGCAACCATGGAAGAGATGTCGGCAGGAATGCAGCATATAACAGAAATAGTTACGGATATTAACGATGAGGTCGGACGTGTCGGAGACGAGGTTACAAATATTACAGGACAGACAAAAGAAGGTCTGTTATTAGCAGAGGAGATTAAAGACAAGGCTATTGAACTTCGCGAAAATGCGCTTACCAGCCAGAAAAATACAGATGCAATGGTATCTGATATTACAACAGGACTTGAACAGGCAATTAAAGACAGCCATAAGGTAGATAAGATAAATGAATTGACAGATAATATTCTTAATATTTCAAGCCAGACAAATCTGCTGGCGCTTAATGCTTCTATTGAAGCTGCAAGAGCAGGTGAAGCCGGAAAAGGATTTGCTGTTGTTGCCGAAGAAATCCGTGTACTGGCAGATGACAGTAAGAGCACTGCAAATGGAATCCAGGAAATCAGTGAGATGGTTACAAAGTCTGTTAATTCACTTGCACAGAATGCATCAAAGATGCTTGATTACATACATCAGGTAATCCTGAAGGATTATGAGGTAATGGTTGGAACTGGTACAAATTAACATGATAATGCTGAACGTTTTAAGGAAATGATGCAGGAATTACAAAAGAGTGCGTCACAGGTTAAACAGACAATGGATGTAGTAGTTAATTCTGTAGATGGTGTAAAGAGCACTATTGCTGAGAGTTCAACAGGAGTTGAAAATGTTGCAATCAATTCTACAGATCTTGTTTCAGATATAAGCAATATAGCACAGCATATGGAAAGCAATCAGCAGATTGTCGAGTTGCTGCAAAAGGAAATCAGCAGATTTAAGAATATCTGATCAGGCCGGGACTTGTCAGGAGAGGTTCGTAAGAACCTCTTCTTTTTATGGGTTTTAATATTAAATGCATTTACAAATTGTTCCTGTATGATGTATAATAATGCTAATATATTTCGTGGGGATACAAATGAAAAAGGGGGAACTAAATATGAGGGTGATGTATGCAGTGGCAGTCGCTTTTATAATTGTGATTCTTGCCGCATGTGCGGAAGGCGCAACAAGATGTAAGGGCAGGCTTGCAAGAATTGTTTGTATATTTGAAAGCATAGCATTTGTATGTGGAATATCATTTGCATTATATACTTTTATACCTGATAAGACCGTGACGACTTTGTGTAAGGGAATAGCACTTGCATGCTTTGACTGGCTTGTGCTAATGCTTATGTTTCATGCACAGTATTATACAGGTATGTTTGGACAAGTAAAAATAATCAGGACTATTATGCTTTTATATTCGGCATTTGATACAGTTGCACTTATTTCTAATACATGGCTGCATAATATTTTTACGGTAGGTAAGAGTACTACTGATGAGATACAGGTTATGTTTATTAAGTCAAGTGTGTTGTATAAAGCCCATTATATATATACATATCTGACTATTATTGTTTTACTTCTGGCTTATGCATATATGATTTTTAAGTCGTCAAGGTTTTACAGATTCAGATATGAGGTAATATTTGCAACATTATTATTGGGATTTCTTCTTGATATAGTTACGATTGGTTCAACTTCAATATATGATGTTTCTATGCTTACATTCGGGTTAATGGCTGTACTTATATATTATTTTACATTGAGGTATGTACCAAATGAACTTATTGAAAGTACACTTTCACTGATAATTAAAGATATGAATAGTGGAATCATATGTTTTGATAACAGAGAAAGATGTATATATTTAAATGAGCTTATACGTGATATATATAAAACGGATGACAACGTTACAGAACTTGAACACAATTACAGCGAATGGCTTAAAAGCAGATCAAAGGCCGGAGCAGAACCTGTGAAGTTTGATATGTCAATAGATAAAGACGGCAAGAGAAGATCTTATGAAATTTTATATAAACGTATAATGGATGATAAAAATAATCATATATGTGATTATTTTATATTTAATGACAGAACAGAAGAGATTGAATCATATGAGCATGAAAAATACAAGGCATCACATGACAGTCTTACGGGGCTTCTTAATAAAGAACAGTTTTATATTGAAGTTAACAGGCTTATACATTGTAATCCTGATAAGAGGTATTATATGATATGCAGCAATATAAAAGATTTTAAGTTTGTAAATGAATTGTTCGGTATTGAAAGAGGCGACAGTATTCTCAGGAAACAGGCACAGCTTATGCAAACATATGCAAAAGGTGATTCACTTTGTGCAAGGCTTCAAAGCGACAGATTTGCCATATGTATGCCAAAGGAAAGATTTAGCGAAAGACTGATATATTCGCTTGTACGCAGAATGCAGAATGAATTTAAGAATAATTCTTTCCGTCTTCATGTTTTTGCCGGTGTATATGATATTGTAAATATAGGCGAGCCTGTAAGTATTATGTGTGATAAGGCTAATATTGCCAGTGAGACCATTAAGGATGATTATCAGAGCAGTATTGCATACTATGATGAATACCTGCTTGAAAGGTCAATAGAAGAAAGACGTATTATAGGTGAATTTGACAGGGCACTGGACAATAACGAATTTGTTATGTATATTCAGCCGCAGGTTGATGATAAGGGTGTTGCACATGGTGGAGAAGCTTTAGTGCGCTGGCTGCATCCGGACAGAGGACTCCTTTCGCCGGCTGTATTTATAGATGTTCTTGAAAAGACGGGTCTTATATATAAGCTTGATGAATATATGTGGGATAAGGCAGCACAGAAATTAAGCGAGTGGAAAGAAAAGGGTATAAATAATTACCATATTTCAGTTAATATATCTACTAAAGATTTCTATCTTGTCGATGTATATGAAATATTTGTAGGGCTTGTTGAAAAATATGATATAAACCCTGAACTGTTAAAGCTTGAAATAACTGAAACGGCACTTATGTCGGATTTCAAAAAGAATATGGAGATACTTAGAAGGCTTCAGAATTATGGATTTAAGATAGAGATAGACGATTTCGGAAGTGGTTATTCATCACTTAATATGCTTAAAGATATAAGTGCTGATGTTTTAAAGATTGATATGGGATTTTTGAGAGCTACAGATAATGAAATCAAATGCAGGGATATACTTGAAAGTATTATAGTTCTTGCAGGAAAGCTGGGAATGGAGGTTATAACAGAAGGGGTTGAAAATGAAAACCAGTTTAATATGCTTACAAACATGGGATGTAAGATGTTTCAGGGGTATTATTTTTCAAGACCGGTTCCGGCAGTGGATTTTGAAAAAAAGTATAATATAGAACAGACGCAGTAAGGCGGCAGATAAATTTAATATAGCATCTTTTAAAAGCTGTCAGGATTTTTGATACTTTCAGGTATTTGAAAAGTATCATGATCCTGACAGCTTTCCTTTAATTTTACAGGCATTTAAGATGGAGTTTTTATGCATTTAACTATTTCGTAGTATAGTCTTTAACCGAGAGTATTGTTGTATATACACAAATGAATTTTTAAATTGAATTGAAGGGACAAAGACTATGAGGAAAAAACAACTTATTGCCAGCGGTTTGCTTGCAATGACACTTGCCGGGTCTGTTTTCGGTAACGGACGTTTATCAATGATATCGGCTGAAAGTAATAATGTGCCGGCATCAAAAGGACTGTGGATAACAGAAATCTACAATAATGATGTTGACAGAAGCGAAAAGAACAATAAGCGTGAAGCCGGCGGTTATAATTCTGTAAATCTGTTTAAATCAACACAGGATCTTATGGAATATGTAGAAATTACTAATACAACATCAGAAAAAATAGATTTTAATAAAAATTATAAGCTGATTTATGAAGCACAGGGAAAAAGTGAAGAACAGAAAGTAACAACGCTTGACGGAAGTCAGAATGTTGTTATTGAGCCGGGAGAATGTGTTGTGTTCTGGAATCACAGGACTGATACGGATGGACCGACTGAAGCACAGCTTAGACAGGATTTAAGAATACCGGATGAAACAAAGATTGTTGCAGTCAATAATAATATAAACTGGGCTACAACAGGTGCAACATTTAAGATAACAACCAGTGCAGGTGATGTTTGCAGTGAATATACAGCGACTTCAAGCGATACAGCAGATGGTATGTCTGTAGAATTAAGTATACCTGACATGGGTTCAAAAATGAATTTATATACTGCATTTGCACTTCCATCTCCTGGTACAGTATATTCAGGACAGTTAAATGGACAGACAACAGTTAAGGTACCTCAGGATACAAAACCAAAGGGATTATATGTAACAGAGATTTTTCCAAATGATGTAAACAGATCATCTGTATATGGAACTACATCAGATCTGATGGAATGCTTTGAAATTACTAATACAACAGATGCAGCCATTGATGTTAATAAAGAATATGAAATTGACTATGTCGTTAAGGAAAGTAACTTTAAGCAGCTTCCATTACATACAGGAGATCTTAAGTCAGATGAGTGTATAATTCCTGCCCACAGCAGTGCTGTAATATGGTGCCACAGAGGAGAGTATTCTCTTGCAGGACTTACCTCATATCCGACAGAAAGTGAATTCCGCAGTGCACTTAAAATTCCTGATGATGTAAAAGTATTTACATTTACTAATCAGAACGGAATGAATAATACAAACAGAGGAATTGCTATCTTTAAGAAAAATGAAGATGGTTCAAAGAAACTTATTTCAAACTACAACTATAATGGTGTTACGGATTTAAAGGATAACAGATCAGTTGATCTTGCAGTAAGCCCGGAAGGACCTGAAATGCTTGTATACAAGACATACTCAACAAGCAATATGGGTATAGTAAATGATTCACAGCTTACATTTATACCGGATGACGGTTCAAGCATGGAAATAACACCAAGCGGTGAAATTCCTGAATCAATTACACAGGGTGATGAGATTAATATCGAATATGACCTTAAGGATTCAACACTTCCACGTAAGAGTGTTTCAATGAATTACAGATTTGATGGCCAGGGTGACTGGATATGTAATAATGAAATAAATCAGAGAGCACCATATAAGTTCTATGCACGTATTCCTGCAAATGAATTATTTACACATGATTATGTAGAATTTTATGTAAGTGCAAATAACCGTTACAGAAGTACAAAGACAGAAATAAAAAGAATTAACATTAATAAGCTTAATAATGTAGATGGTATCCGTACTAATATAAGCGAAAAAGAGAATTTAAAGGATACTGTGACAATAACAGCAAACGATGGAACTGACAACGCAAATACTAAAATCTACATTGACGATGAGCAGGTAGATGCAATGCCAATGATAGAGGATGGAGCTTATCTTTCATTTCTTACAATGGAAAGAGACAGTTATTTCTTAAATGCACTTGCAACAACTGATAACGAGATTATTTCAGGACTTGTAAGCTGGAAGGATCAGAATGGTAAGGCAGTAAGAATTGACAATCATTACTTTACATATGATGAAACAACAGGGAAATATAAGGTTTCATTGAGATTCTGGTCAGGTACACAGGGAGCAACCGTTGATGATATTTATGAGCCTGATTCTAACAGGGAAGATTTCAAGGTTACGCAGATAAAGATGGTACTTGCAAATGGAAACGAATATCTTCCTGTTTCAATAGGACCGGATGCTGCAGATACAAGTGCAAAGACTAATCTTAGCACAGCTTATAATACAGTACATGCAATTGGTGACAGTGCAGGCATGTGTCCATATATGGATATGAATTTTGAAATTCCTGCATCAGAGGTTACTGGCGTTGGATATAAGCTTGATACAACAAAGCTTGCTGATGGAGAGCATAAGCTTAAAGTTACAAATGGAACAGTAACAAAGGAATCAACATTTGTGGTTGATAATACAGCACCTGAAATTAAAAGTAATATTGAACAGGGTTCTGTACTTACAGGTTCAATAAAGATTGCACCAGAGATAAATGAAGCTAACAGTCTTGATGAGTATACGGTACAGCTTGATGGAAGACCTGTTACGGTTCCTTATGAAACAACTGCATTTGAGCTTAAGAAAGGAAATCATAAGCTTGAGATATTTACAAAGGATGCAGCTGGAAATGAAGCAGGAAAGACAATAGATTTTACTGTAGGTGATGTGGATATGAACCTTAAATCCATGGATTCAGATTCAGTTACATCAGACAGTGCACAGCTTTCAGTAAAGCTGGCAGACAATATTGATGATGCAGAAGTAACTTTCTATGAAGGAAAGAATCTTGATGTTTCAGATATCCAGACAAAAAAGACGGATGGTTCATTGCCATATATAACATATACTGTAAATACGGGAGATATTGCAGATGATGAAACTGTTTGCGCAAACTGGAATGGAACTGCATCAAATACTGATAAGACACATGCAGTAAATATGTTTACAAAAAATGTTAAGACACAAAACTGGGATAAGATTGGCGAGGCTGATCAGACCGGTTCAATAAAGGGAACATTTTCAGCAGGAGATTATGTAAAGGACGGAAAAGCTGAAGTTATGGTACAGTGTACAGCAGACAGTGCATTGCCACAGCTTACAGAAAAAGAACCTACAAAGACAGGAGCAGATAACAGCAGCTGGGATGGAACATCAAAGCCTGCAAGCTATGATTTCTGTATTCCATGGATAACAGATACACAGTATTATGCTGAATCATATCAGTACCATTTCCTCAATATGAACCAGTGGATTGTGGATAATGCCAAAGACTGGAATATGAATTATGTTATCCACACAGGTGATATCGTAGATGAATATGATATTACATATCAGTGGGAAAATGCAGATAAAGCCATGGGAATTTTTGATAAAGCAGGTATTCCTTATGGTGTACTTGGTGGTAACCATGATGTTGCCGGTGGTGCAAAGAAATATGATAATTACTATAAGTATTTCGGTGAGGACAGAGTAAAGTCACAGCCTACATTTGGTGAATCATATGATAATAATAAGGGACATTACGATCTTATAAGCAAGGATGGACAGGATTTTATATTCATTTACATGAGCTGGGATATTTATACAGATGAAATCAACTGGCTTAATGATGTACTTGCAAAATATAGTGACAGAAAAGCATTTATATGTCTTCACAGATATACAAATGTAAAGCAGACAGATGGTTCATATCTTGATTACACAGGAATCATGCTTCAGAAAGAAGTAGTAGCTAAAAATCATAACGTAGTAGCAGTATTAAACGGACATTATCATGGTTCATCATATGAAACAGTTAAGTTTGATGATGATAACGATGGAATCAAGGAAAGAACAGTATATCAGATCTGTACTGATTACCAGTCAGGATTTGAGGGTGGCGCAGAATATATAAAGATGCTTTACTTCGATCTTGATAATGACAAAGTTTATATTAATTCATATTCACCATATTATGATGATTATAATTACTATGATGAAAAAGCAGTAAACATTTCAGAGGATGGTGCGAAGGGCGACAGTATTGATGCAATATCCCTTGATATGGATTTTGATACAGATAAAAAGACAATATCAGAAAATGCATTTACAGCGTCTGTTCGTTCAAATAATGAAATCGGAACTGCAAATGTTGATAAAGACGGTACTGCTTCATTTAAGTGGGATAAGCTTAATGAAAATACAAAGTATACATGGTATGCACAGGCAAATAACATCCTTTCAGGAAAGCTTACAACTGATATGAATGAATTTACTACACAGAAGGTTGCAAATGATAATCCGGCAGATAATTCTGACAGAAGAAATAATGGCAGTACAGCAGATGGTAATAATGGACAGTCAGTCAATAATTCTGATGGGGTAAATGATAATATCAGCAATGGCACAGCAGATTCAAATGCTAATGCAAATGTTAATGCTAATGCAGATGCTCAAAAGTCAGGAAATGCAGCAAGGACAGGTGATAAGACACAAATGACAGGATTACTTGTTGTAATGGCCGGAGCTGCAGTCATTGGATTGTCTGTGGCAGTAAGCAGTAAAGCAGGAAAGAGGAAAAAAGTTGAAAGAGAGCAAAAGAACGCAGATTAAAAAATCAAATGGGCTCTTATATTCATATTTGCAGGATGATAATAAAAGGCGTTATGTGATTGGTATTGCGGTAATGATTATAGTAATTGGAATTATAATGATGTTAGCTGGACGCGTTACAAGAGTAAATATTAAGGCTGGCGAAAGTTCTGATTATGTAAAAGCAGTCGTTTTGAAGGTGGTCGAGGATGAGTCTTCTCATAAGGAATTTGGAGGACATCAGAAGGTACAGGTAAAGATTACACGCGGAAAATATAAAGGACAGGTATGTGAATTAACCAATTCCAATTCGTATCAGCTTGGAGCTTACTGTGTTGAAGGAACAAAAGTTATTGCACGTATTGCAGCAGACGAAAATGGAAATATTACAGGTGCCGTATTTAATTATGACAGAGAAGGTGTTGTATGGTTTCTTGTAGCAGCATTTGCAATAAGTCTGATAGTGATTGGCGGTAAAAAAGGAGTATCTTCTTTAGTAGCTCTTGTATACACAATGCTGTGTATTGTATTCTGCTATATTCCGCTTATTTACATAGGTGTAAATCCAATGTTTGCAGCAGTGGTGTCAGCAATAATAATTCTTTGTGCAACTATATTTCTGATAAATGGCTGGTCTGATAAAAGCTGTTGTGCAATGATTGGAACAACAGTAGGTGTGACAATTTCGGGAATGTTTGCATTTATTGCCGGGCAGGTTTCACATCTTTCCGGATATAATATGACTGATGTGGAATCCATGGTATATATATCAAATTATACACATCTGGGTGTCGCAGACATATTGTTTGCCGGAATATTAATTTCATCACTTGGAGCCGTAATGGATGTAAGTGTATCAGTTGTTGCGGCGATAAAGGAGATATCGGTGAAGGCACCTGAACTTGGTTTTAAAGATTTATTTATGTCAGGAATGCATGTTGGGCATGATATGATGGGAACAATGTCCAATACACTTATACTTGCGTATGTTGGAGCAGCTACAGGAACAGTTCTTACAATATATTCATATGAAATGCCATATCTTCAGATTATGGGTTATAATTCGATAGTTATCGAAATTGTATCAGGAATATGCGGAACGATAGGAGTAATACTTACAGTTCCGGTGCAGGCTGCAATAACAGCATTCTGGCTGAATAAAAAGAAGTAAAAGTATTTTTGCAGGTAGTTTGTCTGCAGTTTAAACTGTAACAGCAGCTGTCATATAGAAGGCAAATATACAAAATATAGAAAATAATAAATCAACCGGTATTGGAAAAGTTTCATGCCGGTTGATTTTGTGTTAATTGAGAAATCTGTTTATTCAAAAGGTATTAGTAATTCAGGAAAAAAATAAGTATTGAGTGAATATTTATCAAATGACTGGTATAATAAAAACGAGGTGAATGGTTATGATTTATGATATGCATTGTGATACCATAACGAAGATATGGGCTGAACAGAAATCGGGAAAAGAATCAGGTTTACGGGAAAATAATTTTCATATTGATCTTATGAAAATGAAGAAAGCCGGATACGGACTGCAGTGTTTTGCTGCATATATTAATAAGGGAGAGGCTTTGCAGGCATTAAAACTTATGGGTAAAGAAGCTGCAGATGAAGCAGAATATCCAAAGCTTATGGCAGAGGAACTTATTAATACATACTGGAATGAGATAAAGAAGAATGAAGATATGATAGCGCCTGTTCTTTCGGCAGCTGATATTGATAAGAATGAAAAAGAAGGCAGGATGTCTGCACTTCTTACAATAGAGGGAGGAGAGGTATGCCTTGGAAACCTGTCACAGCTTAGAAAGTTTTATGATATGGGTGTGCGGCTTATGACACTTACATGGAATTATGAGAATGAGCTGGGGTATCCTAATACGGATATTGGACACAATGAAAATTCTGATGTAACAGTTCCGGATATATCAAATGGACTTAAGGATAAGGGGATAGAATTTGTAGAAGAGATGCAGAAGCTTGGAATGGCAGTTGATGTATCGCATTTATCAGATGCAGGGTTTATGGATGTTGCAAAATATTCAACTAAGCCGTTTACCGCATCACATTCAAATGCCAGGAAGCTTGCGGGGCATGTAAGAAATCTTACAGATGAGATGATAAGAATAATTGCTCAAAAGGGTGGAGTGATTGGTCTTAATTACTACGGAAGATTCCTTAATTTTGAAAAAAACAGTGATATTATAAAGAGCACTGTGGATGATATTGTAAGACACGCTGAATATATGAAGAATACAGGCGGAATTGACGTCATAGGTCTTGGGTCTGATTTTGATGGTATAGATGGAGAACTTCAGATGAAGGACTGCGGATATCTTGAAATGCTGATAGATGGCCTGGTCAGGAATGGGTTTACAGAAAATGAAATTGATAAAATTACATATAAGAATGTTAAGAGATTCCTGTATGATATTTTATAAAATAAAATTACCACAGCTTTGAAAGGTAAAAATAATTCGCACTAATAGTACTAAAATTTAAGCTGATTTCTTTGCGATAAGGTAAAATA
>CAKRGM010000015.1 GCA_934330725.1 uncultured Lachnospiraceae bacterium
GAGGGCTTAACCGAAAGGTTCTGGGAAGGAAAAAGGAATATTTTAGTGTGCAGTTTTGAAGGATCATTAATTTATTATTTGTGATTCATTAATATGTTTATAATATCTAGGGGTGTGGTGAAGTGGTATCATAGGGGTCTCCAAAACCTTTGGTGGGAGTTCGATTCTCTCCACCCCTGTTAATTTAATATTTGTCAGAGTAGACTAAAGTTTTTAATAAACTTTAGTTTTTTTTATTTTTGATTAATATGCTGAATTTATAATATTTACAGGTTTTGTAACTAATTAAAAAATCGAATAGGTAATTGTTAAACTTTCTGTTGTTCAAGTATATTGTTCAAGTAGTTTCCAGAAAAATTAACAATTATTAAAAGGAGGGTAACAATGCAGATACAATATGTAATAGATGCTGCTATAGAGTATTTTAATGATGATGTTAAAAGAATAAACCATTTTTTTAAAGTATATGAATATGCAAAGATGATTGCTTTTAAGGAAAATGTAGATGAAGAAACTAAAAATATATTAGAAGTTGCAGCTGTTTTACATGATATTGGTATAAAAAACGCTGAAAAAAAGTATAATTCTACAGCAGGTAATTATCAGGAAATAGAAGGACCTCCAGTTGCAGATGAGATATTGATAAAACTTGGTTATAAAGAGGATATTAGAGAAAGGGTAAAATATCTGATTGCACATCATCATACATATAATGAGATTGATGGAATTGATTACCAGATTCTTGTAGAGGCAGATTTTCTTGTAAATATATATGAAGATGCCATTTATAATAAATGTGATATTTCCCAAAATGAAAACAAGGATGATTTAATTGAGAGCAGAAGAAAAAAATTATACAGTATAAAAAATAAAATTTTCAAGACAAATACAGGAATAAGATATCTTGATTGTTTGTTTATAAATAATGATAATTTTATCTGCAGATAGTGAATTGAATTATAGCGTATTATAGTATAACATTATCATTCAGAGCAGGTGATTGTTCATAATTGTTATAATATGTGTAATAATAAAAACAGCCAATACATCATTTATTATCTATGATGTATTGGCTGTTTTTATTATTGTTATCAGGCAGTAATTACTGTGCCGCTTTTTCCATTAAGACTTAATTTTGCTTTATCAAGATTTGCGATAATAGCTTTTCTGTTGTGGTCAGCAGTAACAAATCTTATTGATGCATCAACCTTTGGATATGTTGTTACCGCAGGAAAATGACCGGCTTTTATATATTCATGTAACTCTGAAGCAGAAATTGAATCGATAACCTTTTCATTTGGTGTACCTTTTTCAATAGTGAGTTTATCATATGCTGTAAGAAAAAGAAGAGTTCCGGCATCAACTAATTCGGCAAGCTTAGCTGCAGTATAATCCTTTTCAATTATTGCACTGGCGCCTTTAAGATGTGTACCTTGTTGAAGGACAGGGATACCACCGCCACCCGCAGCGATAACAACCTGGTCTGCATCAAGAAGAGTTTTTACAGCATCAATTTCATAGATATCAATTGGCATTGGTGAAGCAATTATACGGCGGAACTTGCCAGGTTCTTCTTCAACAACATAATTGCCTTTTTCTTCTTCAGCCTGGGCATCTTCTTTTGACATATATCTTCCAATGACTTTTGTTGGTTCACTGAAAGCTATATCAAACGGATCTACACGTACCTGTGTAATAATTGTTGAAACAGTTTTGTATATACCTCTGTTTAATAATTCTTCCCTGATAGCATTTTGTAAATCATAACCAATATATCCTTCACTCATTGCACCGCATACAGACATTGGTGCAACTGTACGATCACCTGGATCAAGACGGGCATATTCTGTAAGAGCTGTCTGAATCATTCCCACCTGTGGACCATTACTATGTGTAATTACTATCTGATACTTTGCTTCAACTAAGTCCGCGATGGCTTTTGCTGCCTTTTTTACATTTACCTGCTGCTCTGGAAATGTTTCGCCAAATGCATTCCTTCCAAGTGCAACTACAATTCTTTTATTATCCATTTTATACCTCCATTCCTGTACCCCTTTAAAGGTACATCCCAGGTTTGTGTAAAACACAAATCCAGGGGGTGAAAAATTATATTTTTCACGCTGTTTACATTTTGCCGCCACTCCCGGCATAACCTAAAAAATAAAAGTGGTTTAATCACGTTTTTCATATATATGCATATGATAAATTATTATAAGATATTTGAGCTTAAAAATCAATTATTTAATATGATAAAGGCTGTTTGTGAAAGGGTGTTAATTAATATGCGTATAGGCGTTGCTGTAATTGATACGGGAATATACAGACATTTGGATTTTGATAATCGTATTGCGGGATTTGTGGATTTTGTAAATGGTAGAATTTCACCTTATGATGATAGTGGACATGGAACACATGTAAGTGGAATTATAGCAGGCAGCGGAAAGTGCTCAAATGGCAGATATCGGGGAATAGAGCCTAAAGCTCAGCTTGTAAGTATAAAAGTACTTGATAACGTTGGAAATGGAAGAATTGAAAATGTTTTAAATGGTCTGGAGTGGGTATATAAAAATCATTTTAAATATAATATACGCGTTCTGAATATATCGTTTGGGGCGACTTCTGAGAATGAACTAAATGAAGAATCTGACCTTATTTATGCAGTTGAAAAAATTTGGGATTGCGGAATTGTAGTAGTTGCTGCAGCGGGTAACAGCGGACCTGACAGATATAGTATAACTGCGCCCGGAATAAGCAGAAAGGTTATTACGGTAGGTGCATTTGATGACATGGCTTTTCAGAACATGGCACAGAGCAGCAGAAAAAACAGTAAAGAGCGGTATAATGCCGGAAAAAGCATAAGATATTATTCAGGCAGAGGCCCTACTAAAGCCTGTATTGTAAAGCCGGAGCTCGTTGTAACAGGTTCTAATATTGTAGCCTGCAGCAACAAAAAAAATTCATATACAGTAAAAAGTGGAACATCAATGTCAGCACCTATCGTAAGTGGAGCAGTTGCAAGACTTTTAAGGAAATATCCCGATATGACGCCAAAGGAAGTTAAGGTAAAGATTAAAAAATGTTGTAAAAAAATAAATTTGCCGTTAAATCAGCAAGGGTGGGGAATGCTTGATTTGACAAAATTTATTTCGGGAGAATAGTGTTATTTTATGCTTATCAACATCATTTGTACTTCAAATAAGCTTAAGATTTGTCTTAAAAGTGATGAAAAATTCAGTTCATGACAAAAATCGCATGGTTCATGCATAAGTATCTTTACATTATCTTAAAAAGTGATAAATTATTATTAATAAGTGAATATTCACAGGCCTGTGATAATAGTATTTCACTTTATGATGTACAACAGAAAAAAAAGCAATAAGTAATACGGGGAGGGTTTATGTACTTATGTTATGATACTATGTCAGGAGGAAGTCTTGTTCAGACGGTATGTGCTCATATGGAGAACTGGAATATACCGGTTATGAACATGAGCTGCAGGGAATATGAGGAAAGGATTGCAGAGAGCAATTCATATGATATGCAGAAATGTATAGAAAATGAAAAGTATGTTATTATTATACTTAATCAGCAGCTGATAAGGAAATTAATAGCACTGGTGGAACTTGAAATTACAAGAAAGTTATTTGCCAGAAAAAATGTACGGGTATTTGTGTTTATGGATGGAATTAAAGTAAATGAGCTGCCCTGGCGTATACAGTGGATGAATAATGCAGACATTACAGTAGTAGAGAATATTATCGATATTCATAAAGGAATCTTTAAGATTATAACAACATTTCTAAGGGATACATACATTCATCTTCCGGTTCTGAATGATATATGTATGTCATCTGATTCAGTTCTGAATGATTTTTTTCTTTTAAAATATTTTAATATAAAAAACTGCATAAAAGGTTGCGATTTACTTACGCAGCAAAATAAAGAAAATATATTTAATGATAGAGGATGGATGAGTTTTTGTAAAATTGAAGATGAATTTATAAAGCAGCTGCAGTTGGATTATGCTGATATTGATGACTGCTTTTCAAAAGTAATAATGTGCCATCTGATGTCAAATCATATTAAACTGCATATTTATGATAATTATATTATTACATTTATGTCAGGTTATATCAGAAAGTTATATGAATATTCAGATTATAGCTCAAATTATGAAAAAGAGGTTTTGTGTATTGCGGAGACGGCAATGAGAATAATTCTGGCAGAAATTCCATCCGGTATTTAAAAAATATATTTTCCAGGAAATTATAAAATTAAAACGCGAAGCTGTTAAAATCCATTAAAGACTAAAAAATTAGAAACTTAAGCTGGTTAAATCTTGTCAGAACCTCCAAAATATATTATACTGAAAAAGTATGTTTTTAATTATGAGTAAAATATAGTTATTTTTTTGGAGGTTTGTTAATGATTAGTGCAAATAATGTAACTCTTCGTATTGGTAAGAAAGCACTTTTTGAGGATGTTAATATTAAGTTCACAGAAGGAAACTGCTATGGCCTTATTGGTGCCAATGGTGCCGGTAAATCTACATTTCTTAAGATACTTACAGGTCAGATCGAACCAAGTAAGGGTGATGTTTCAATCACACCGGGACAGCGCTTGTCATTCCTTGAGCAGGATCATTTTAAGTATGATGATTATAGTGTCCTTGATACTGTTATAATGGGTAATGAAAGACTGTATCAGATAATGAAAGAAAAGGAAGTTATCTACGCTAAAGAAGATTTTACTGAAGAAGATGGAAATAAAGCCAGCGAACTTGAGGCAGAATTTGCAGATATGAACGGATGGGAAGCTGAATCTGATGCAGCACAGCTGCTTAACGGACTTGGTATTAATACAGATCTTCATTATAAAAATATGAAGGAATTAAATGGTAGTGAGAAGGTAAAGGTGCTTCTTGCAAAAGCACTTTTTGGAAATCCGGACATTCTTTTACTGGATGAGCCTACTAACCATTTGGATCTTGATGCTATTGCATGGCTTGAAGAATTTCTTATTAATTTTGAAAATACAGTTATCGTTGTATCTCATGACAGATATTTTCTTAATAAAGTATGTACACATATAGCTGATATTGATTATGCAAAGATACAGCTTTATGCAGGTAATTATGATTTCTGGTATGAATCAAGCCAGCTGCTTATTAAGCAGATGAAGGAAGCAAACAAGAAGAAGGAAGAAAAGATAAAGGAACTTCAGGATTTCATACAGAGATTCTCAGCTAATGCGTCAAAATCAAAGCAGGCAACATCAAGAAAAAGAGCACTCGAAAAGATTGAACTTGATGAAATCAGACCATCAAGTAGAAAATATCCTTATATTGATTTCAGACCTGAAAGGGAAATTGGAAATGAGGTATTACAGGTAGAAGGTCTTTCAAAGACAATAGATGGAGTAAAAGTGCTTGATAACATTTCATTTATTGTAAATCACAATGATAAAATTGCATTTGTGGGTGCAAATGAACTTGCAACATCCACATTATTTAAAATACTTGCGGGCGAAATGGAACCGGATGAGGGCAGCTTTAAGTGGGGAGTTACAACAAAGTTTGCATATTTCCCTAAAGACAGTGCAGCAGAATTTGACAGAGATGATACTATTGTTGAATGGCTTACACAGTATTCACCAGATCCAGATCCTACATACGTAAGAGGATTCCTTGGAAGAATGCTTTTTGCAGGTGATGATGGTGTTAAGAAAGTAAAGGTGCTGTCTGGTGGTGAAAAGGTAAGATGTCTTATTTCAAAGATGATGATTATGGGCGCAAATGTTCTTATTTTTGATGACCCTACTAACCATCTTGATATGGAGTCTATTACAGCTTTAAATAATGGATTGATTAAGTTTACAGGAGTTTCATTATTTACATCACATGACCATCAGTTTATACAGACAACAGCTAACCGTATTATGGAAATTATTCCTAATGGAAAACTTATTGATAAGATAACGACTTATGATGAGTATCTTGAAAGTGATGAGATGGCAAGAAAACGTCAGGTGCTTGAAGAGGCAGATGCTGAAGCAGATAATTAAAGTGGGGAGCATTTATGGATGAAATAAAGTACAGACATAGAGTTCAGTATTATGAAACTGATAAGATGGGGATTGTTCATCATTCTAATTATATCAGATGGTTTGAAGAAGCAAGAGTAGATTTCTTTGAGCAGGTCGGGTACAGATTTCAGGCTATAGAAGAAAGTGGACTTGTAAGCCCGGTTTTGTCAGTAAATTGCAATTATAGAAAAATGACATTTTTTGGAGAAGATGTTTATATTAAACCGCTGATAACATCCTTTAACGGAGTAAAGCTGCATGTAAGATATGAAGTGACAGGTGTTTCCGATGGCGTTTTAAGAGCAGATGGTGAGAGTACACACTGCTTCCTGAATATGAATCAGAGGCCTGTTAATTTAAAAAAGGTAAATACACAGTTGTATGATATTTTGATGGAGCATCTTGAGCCGGAAGGAAAAGCGTTATAATAGTATTTATAATATAAAAGGACAGAGTGTGCATCCTGTTAAGGGAATCTGCACACTCTTTTTGACAGCTTGTTTAAATAATCATGTAATGTTATAATAATATAATATGCTGACAGTAGTATGCTATATAGCATGATTTATATTGTGCATAGATTCAGAATGCGTTAAAAGTCGCTTTGGATATGAAGATTATTAGTGTGAAATGGAGGAGAAATAAGTTATGGCATCAGGTGGACGAAAAGCAGCAAAAAAGTCTTCCGAACGAACTTATGACAGCCGTAAGAATTCATCTGGAACGGGTAATGGTACAAAGAAGAGAAAAAGCAGTAAATCATCGAAAAGTACCAGTACTGCAAGAAGTGTAGCTTCTGGAACTAAAAGAAGAAATACAAAGGCAGAAGAGGCACGCAAAAATCAGATAAAGGATGAAATTTATGTACTTGTCTGCCTTGCATGTTCAGTTATATTTATATTAAGTAATTTTAATCTTGCAGGAAGTGTTGGCAGAAGCATCAAGTGGTTTATGTTTGGAATGATTGGAATCATTGAATACATATTTCCGGTTGTTGTAGTAATGACTATTATTTTTCTGCTGGCCAATAAAAAGCTTATAAGTGTTGCAAGGATAAAAACCATAGCAGTTTATATACTTATGATTCTCTTAAGTGGATTATGGCAGCGGTTATATGATCATCCGGTGATATCAGAGAGCCCTTTGGCAGATTTCTTTACACATAGTGCAGATAATCATAATGGCGGCGGAATAATCGGTGGAATTGTCTGCAAGGCACTCCAGCCGTTAGGCTTCTGGGGAAGTCTTGTGGTTATGGTTATTTTACTGGTAATATGCCTGGTTATAATTACAGAAAAATCTTTTATTAATGGAATAAGGAATGTAAAAGACAGCAGCAAAAGAATAGCAGAAACCGCAAGGCAGGATTATGACATTTACAGGGAACATTCTGCAAGAAAAATTGAACTTGATGAACAGCGCGCGCAGGAAAAGCAACATCAGTATGATAGAAAAAGACGGGCACGTATGGAGAACAAAGCACGTGGTGTTACAACAGATACACGACTTGAAAGAAATTCTGATGCAGCAGAAGAAATTAACATTAAAGATGTGGATGTTGACATGAACCGCACAGATGAGTTCTCAGACGATATTTATAATCCGGATGCTTCATATGCGGATGATGTTTTTGCGTCCCAGGCATATGAATTTGATGCAACGCAGAATAATGTATCAGATAATACAGGTGCAGGTAATCCGGACATATATAGTAACAGTGGCGATGGGTATGCAGATACATATGATGGTGAGTATACTGCGCAGGATGGTGAATATAATTATACCGACAGCAGAGTTGCTGAAAGCACAGATGCTGCTGCGGTTAGTAACACAGCTAATACATCTAATGATGTAATTGGTAATGCGTCAGATAATGCATCTGGTGATGCAATTGGTGGTAATCTGTCAGGTAATACAGCCGGTGATGCAATTGCTAATGCATCTGGCATCCCGGCTGATGCTTTGGATAGTAATTCCATCGGAAAAACAGCAGGTAATGCAGGTGCTCAACAGATGCAGGATTCAAATAATGCGGGAGCACCAGAGCATGATGACAGGAAATATATTTACAAGGTTCCACCACTCAGTCTGTTAAATATTGATAAAAATAAAAAGAATGGTAATCTGGCAAGAGAAAATCAGGCTACGGCAATCAGACTGCAGCAGACACTTCAGAATTTTGGAGTGAAAGTAACAATAACAGATATAAGCTGCGGGCCATCTGTAACAAGATACGAATTGCAGCCGGAACAGGGAGTAAAGGTAAGCAAGATTGTATCACTTTCAGATGATATAAAACTTAATCTGGCCGCCGCTGATATAAGAATTGAGGCACCGATTCCAGGAAAGGCGGCAATTGGAATTGAGGTTCCAAATAAAAAGCCGGGAAGTGTCGGTTTAAGGGAATTGTTTGAAACAGATGAGTTTAAAAATCACCCGTCACCTGTTGCATTTGCAGCAGGCAAAGATATTGCAGGTAAGCCGATTATTGCAGATATAGCCAAAATGCCGCATCTGCTTATTGCAGGTGCAACAGGTTCAGGAAAATCAGTATGTATAAATACGATTATCATGAGTATTATTTACAGAGCAGATCCTGATGATGTAAAGCTTATAATGGTAGATCCAAAGGTTGTTGAACTTAGTGTTTATAACCCGATACCGCATCTTATGATACCGGTTGTAACTGATCCAAAGAAAGCATCAGGAGCACTTAACTGGGCAGTTGCAGAGATGGATGCACGTTATAAGAAATTTGCTAAAATGAATGTAAGAGATCTTAAAGGATATAATGCGAAGATATCAAAAATGGTGACACCTGATGGGCAGGAAGCACCTGAAAAAATGCCACAGATTGTAATAATTATAGATGAGCTTGCAGATCTTATGATGGTTGCGCCGGGCGAAGTTGAGGATGCCATATGCCGTCTTGCACAGCTTGCAAGAGCAGCTGGAATACATCTTGTAATTGCAACACAGAGGCCATCGGTAAATGTTATTACAGGTCTTATTAAAGCAAATGTTCCGTCAAGAATAGCATTTTCGGTTTCATCAGGAGTTGATTCAAGAACCATAATAGATATGAATGGGGCAGAAAAATTGCTTGGAAAAGGTGATATGCTGTTCTTTCCGTCAGGTTATCCAAAGCCTGTCAGGGTTCAGGGAGCTTTTGTATCGGATGAAGAGGTTTCAAGGGTTGTTGAATATCTGAAGGAAAATAATGTAAAAGATGACTCGGAAAGCATGGAAAAGATGGAGAGCATTACATCTACAATATCTTCAACCGCAAGGGCACAGGAAGATGAAAGGGATTCATATTTTGCAGATGCAGGAAGATTTGTAATAGAAAAAGAAAAAGGCTCTATAGGTATGCTGCAAAGATACTATAAGATTGGCTTTAACAGGGCAGGACGAATAATGGACCAGCTCGCTGATGCCGGGGTCGTAGGACCTGAACTTGGAACAAAGCCAAGGAAGGTACTTATGACGGCAGAAGAGTTCGAAGAATTTTTAAAAAATAATACTTAAATAAAAAACAATAATTAATTATTACTTGAATAAATAGCAGACAGCTGTTATCTTAAATTTAAAGCTTATAAATGTTTTATACATTTAGAATACATATTACTATTTTTTAGGAGGAAGACAAAAGTCATGGGAGTAAAGAGTGATATTGAAATCGCACAGGAAGCAAAGATGTTAAACATTAAGGAAGTTGCAGCCAAAGTAGGTTTAACAGAAGATGATCTGGAGATGTATGGAAAATACAAAGCCAAGATAACTGAAGATGTATTTGACAGATATAAGGATAAACCAGATGGAAAACTTATTCTTGTAACTGCAATCAATCCTACACCGGCAGGAGAAGGCAAGACTACAATAAGCATAGGTTTAACTGAGAGTCTTTGCAAGATGGGTAAGAAAGCAATTGCAGCATTAAGAGAGCCATCACTTGGACCTTGTTTCGGAATGAAGGGTGGAGCCGCAGGTGGCGGATATGCCCAGGCAGTTCCTATGGAAGACCTGAATTTACATTTTACCGGTGACTTCCATGCTATTACTACAGCAAATAATCTCCTTGCAGCAATGATTGATAACCATATCATGCAGGGAAACAAGCTTAATATTGATCCTAAAAAAGTTGTATGGAAAAGATGTCTTGATATGAACGACAGAGTCTTAAGAAATATCGTTGTAGGTCTTGGCGGCCCTAAAGATGGTGTCGTAAGGGAAGACCATTTCCAGATAACAGTTGCTTCAGAAATCATGGCTATATTGTGTCTTGCAGAAGATATGGCTGATTTAAAGAAGAGACTTGGCAAGATAATTGTTGCATATAATTATGACGGGGATCCTGTTACAGCTGACCAGATTAAGGCAACAGGCTCAATGGCAGCACTTTTAAAGGATGCAATCAAGCCTAATATGATTCAGACACTTGAAAATACACCAGTACTTGTTCACGGTGGTCCTTTTGCAAATATTGCACATGGATGTAATTCAGTAAGAGCAACAAAGCTTGCATTAAAACTTGCTGATTATGCAGTTACAGAAGCAGGCTTCGGTGCTGACCTTGGAGCTGAAAAGTTCTTTGATATTAAGAGCCGTCTTGCAGGATTAAAGCCAGATGCAGCTGTAATTGTAGCTACAGTAAGAGCATTAAAGTATAACGGCGGTGTACCTAAGACAGAGCTTGGCGCGGAAAATATGGAAGCACTTAAAGCTGGTATTGCAAATCTTGATAAGCATATTGAAAATGTTAAGAAGTTTAATGTACCAATCGTTGTTACACTTAATTCATTTATTACAGATACACAGGAAGAATATGAATTCATAAGAAAACACTGCGAAGAATTAGGATGTGAATTTGCGCTTTCAGAGGTTTGGGCTCATGGTGGAGACGGCGGTGCTGAACTTGCAAAGAAAGTTATCGAAACAATCGAAAACAAGGAAAGTAATTTCAAGCCTTTATATGAAGATGACTTGTCATTAGAGAAGAAGATTGAAACAATTGCAAAGGAAATTTACGGTGCAGATGGTGTTACATTTGATGCTGCTGCAAAGAAAGAACTTAAGCATATAACAGATATGGGTTATGGAAAGCTTCCGGTCTGCATGGCAAAGACACAGTATTCACTTTCAGATAATCCTGCACTTATCGGACGTCCTAGCGGATTTACAATTAATGTGCGTGAAGTATATGTTGATGCAGGTGCCGGATTTGTTGTTGTACTCACAGGAAAGATACTTACACTTCCAGGACTTCCAAAGGTTCCGGCAGCAGAAGGAATTGATTTTGATGAAAAAACAGGTAAGATAACAGGATTATTTTAAATGTATAAACAGTGAGCGGAGGCTGGCATGAAGTTAGTAGAATTGTTAGATGGTTTGGAATATGAACTGGTACAGGGAGATATAAAAACAGATATAAGTACACTTACATCTGACTCGAGAAAGGCACAGAGCGGTACAGCATTTGTATGTATAGCAGGTGCAGTAACTGACGGACACAAGTATATTCCGTCAGTCGTTGAAAAAGGTGCCGGTGCAGTTATTGTAAATAAAAATGCTGCAGTTGGAGATATTGATAAGGCAGTAACAGTAATTTCAGTCGAAAATACACGATTGGCATTAGCAAAAATGTCAGCAGCATATTTTGGCAATCCGGCCGGTGAATTATTTACAATTGGTATAACCGGTACAAAGGGAAAGACAACTACCACTTATATGATTAAAAATGTTTTAGATGCATGCGGAATAAAAACAGGTCTTATCGGAACAATCGAGACGATAATTGGTGAAGAAAAGATACCTTCATGTAATACGACACCTGAATCATATCAGATTCATGAATCATTTAGAAAGATGGTTGATGCAGGCTGCAAGGCTGTTGTAATGGAAGTATCATCACAGGGGCTTAAGCTGGACAGAACGGCAGGAATTATGTTTGATATTGGTGTGTTTACCAATCTTGAGCCAGACCATATCGGACCAAATGAGCATGCTTCATTTGAAGAGTATCTTGAGTGTAAAGCCAAACTATTCAAACAGTGTAAGGTTGGAATTGTAAACGCTGATGATAAGCATACAAAGAAAGTAATAGAAAACTGTATATGCAGCATAGAAACATATGGAATATCACCGGACGCAGATCTTCGTGCCGAAGATATAAATTTACTGCATGAGCGGGGACAGATAGGACTTACATATAAGTGCCGCGGCCTTGTTGACATGGATGTAAAACTGTGCCTTCCGGGAAAGTTTTCTGTATACAATTCACTGTGTGCAATTGCTGTAACAAGACATTTCAATGTGGATAAGGATATACTTGAAAAGAAACTCTATGATGTTAAGGTCAAAGGAAGAGTAGAACTTGTAAAGGTATCGGATAAATTTACTCTTATGATTGATTATGCACATAATGCAATGGCATTAAAGAGCATATTAGAGACACTTAAAGAGTATAATCCACACCGTCTTGTCTGCCTTTTCGGATGTGGTGGAAACAGATCTAAGGAAAGAAGATTTGAGATGGGTGAGGTTTCAGGCAGGCTTGCAGACCTTACGATAATAACATCAGATAATCCGAGATTTGAAGATCCTGAAGCTATTATTGAAGATATAAAGACAGGAATAGCTAAAACAGATGGAAAGCATGTTGATATAACAGACAGAAAAGAAGCAATCAAATATGCCATTAAAAATGGCGAACCGGGTGATATTATTGTTCTTGCAGGGAAAGGACATGAGGATTATCAGGAGATTAAGGGTGTAAAGCATCCTATGGATGAAAGAGTGCTTATAAAAGAAGTACTTGAAGAACTTGCAGCTGAAAAGAAAGAAAAGTAAGCTTGGATATTAAAAATCAGCCGGTGAAAAAGTTTTTAAAACCGGAATTGTATTATTTGATAAGGCAGAATTGTGGAGGGAGAATGTACGCTGATATTATTGTTGATATTTCACATGAACAATTAGATAAAGCATTTCAGTACAGGATCCCTCCGGAACTTGCAGAGGAAGTTTCTGTAGGCGTAATGGTAAATGTTCCATTTGGCAGGGGCAACAGGATAATTACAGGTTATGTAATTGATATTACAGACAAAAATAATTTTGATGCGGATAAAATTAAAGATATTGAAAGTGTAGTGCCAAATAAGGTCAGGGCAATTGCAGGAATGATAAAACTTGCAGACTGGCTTAAGCGCAATTATGGCGGTACAATGAATCAGGCATTAAAGATGGTAATACCGGTTAAAGAAACCGTTAAGATAAAGGAAAAACATATTGTAAAGCGTGTTATTTCTGATGAGGAAGCACGCAGATATCTTGAAATATTTAAAAGAAAAAATGCAACTGCACGATTGCGGCTTCTGACAGCATTGATGCAGCAGGAGGCTATAGATCTGCAGCTGGTAAAAAGTAAACTTAATATTGCATTACCCACGGTGAAAGCTCTTGAAGACATGGGAATACTATGCATTGAGTCAGAACAGATGTACAGAAATCCTACCAGGGGACTTAAAATGTCTGACAACAGGCTTGAACTTAATGAGGAGCAGAAATGCGTTGTTGATTCCATAATAAATGATTATGATTCAGGTATAAGAAAGACATATCTGATTCATGGAATTACTGGCAGTGGAAAGACGCTTTGTTATATTGAATTAATTGAACATGTCCTGAATAAAGGGAAGCAGGTAATTGTGCTTATTCCGGAAATTGCCCTGACATTTCAGACGGTACAGCGGTTTTACCAGCGTTTTGGAGAAAAAGTTTCAATACTTAACTCTAAAATGTCAAAGGGAGAACGTTATGATCAGTTTTTAAGAGCGATGAGACAGGAAATAAGTGTAATAGTCGGTCCAAGATCTGCATTGTTCACACCATTTCCAAATATTGGTCTTATAATTATAGATGAAGAGCATGAGGGCGCTTACAAAAGCGAGCAGGTACCTAAGTATCATGCAAGACAGACAGCAGTGCATATAGCTAAGGAGAGCAATGCATTGGTAATATTAGGTTCAGCAACGCCATCTGTGGAATCTTATTATAAAGCCATGAATGGTGAATACAAATTATTTACACTGTCTAAGCGGGCATCAGGAGGGCAGCTTCCCGATGTTTATATAGAGGATTTAAGGAAAGAACTAAAAAACGGCAACAGAAGTATTTTCAGTATGCATCTTCAACAGCTTATTCAGGACAGGCTTAACAAGAAACAGCAGATAATGCTTTTTTTAAATAAACGCGGGTATGCAGGATTTATTTCATGCAGGTCATGCGGTTATGTTATAAAGTGTCCACATTGTGATATTTCAATGACAGAACACCGTGGTGGACGTCTTGTATGTCACTATTGTGGTTATGAAACTTCATTTACACATATTTGCCCTAAATGCGGGTCAAAGTATATATCAGGATTCAGAGCTGGTACGCAACAGGTTGAGGATAGTATAAAAAAAATGTATCCGTATGCAAGAGTACTTAGAATGGATATGGATACAACAAGGCTTAAAGGTGGACATGAGAAGATACTGTCAGCATTTGCCAATCATGAGGCGGATATTCTTATAGGTACACAGATGATAGTAAAAGGACATGATTTTGCAGATGTTACACTTGTAGGAATACTTGCAGCCGATATGTCACTTTATGCAGGTGACTACAGCGCAGCAGAAAGGACATTTCAGCTACTGACGCAGGCAGCAGGGAGAGCAGGACGTGGTGATAAAAAAGGAGAGGTAGTGATACAGACATATTCTCCTGACAATTATAGTATAGTCACGGCAGGACATCAGGATTATTTAAGTTTTTATAAAGAGGAAATAGAATTCAGAAAGCTCATGGGTTATCCTCCGGTATTAAATATGCTGAAGGTTATTTTTTCCTCAAAAAATGAAGATGCTTTAAATAAAGCAGCAAAAGATATGAATGGATATAAAAATAAGTTTAAAGATAGTGATAGTAATATATTTATCGCAGACGTTGTAAATCTGCCTGTTTATAAACTTGATGATATATATAATAAGGTGTTATATGCTAAATCCGGTAAATATGAGAAACTTATAAGTATAAAAGATGATATTGATTCATATGTAAAAGAAAATCCGGTTTACAGTCAGGTAAATGTACAGTTTGAATTTAATTAATAAAATTAACGCGGGTAATTGTTAAACTTTATAATTTTTATAAAAACAAAGAATTTTAAAATTGTCCAGTAAATTAAAAATAAGAAAGGAAAGATAATTGGTATGGCAATCAGGAATATAAGAACATTGGGAGATGAAATTCTTAAAAAGAAAGCGAAAGAGGTTACGGAGGTAACTCCGAGAATAAAGGAACTTATAGAGGATATGTTTGATACTATGTACGAGGCTGATGGCGTAGGACTTGCAGCACCGCAGGTTGGTATAAGAAAAAGAATTGTTGTTATTGACTGTGGTGACCAGCCATATGTACTTATTAATCCTGTTATACTTGAAACAGGCGGTTCCCAGACAGGACAGGAAGGATGTCTTAGTGTCCCGGGAAAAGTAGGAATTGTAACAAGACCGAATTATGCAAAAGTTAAGGCTTATAATGAAAATATGGAAGAATATATTATAGAAGGCGAGGAACTTCTTGCAAGATGTCTCTGCCATGAAATAGATCACCTGGATGGTGTTATGTATGTAGATAAAATTGAAGGCGATTTAATGGATGTTGTACAGGATGATGAGGAGTAATTCCACACAGAAATGCAGATATTGTAAGAGACAGCAGGAACAACCGGCAATTAATACAAAGGCCGGTATTGGAAAGGCATGGTTATTTATATGAGAGTTATATTTATGGGCACACCAGATTTTTCAGTGGGAACACTTGAAGCAATTATAAATGCCGGGCATGAAGTGGCAGCAGTAGTTACACAGCCTGACAAACCAAAGGGAAGGGGAAAGTCACTGGCTATGTCGCCGGTAAAAGAAAAGTCACTGGAACATTCACTTACAGTGCTTCAGCCGGTTAAAGCACGTGATGCAGAGTTTATTGCACAGTTAAAAGAATATAATCCGGATGTGATTGTTGTAGTGGCATTTGGGCAGTTGCTGCCAAAAGAAATAATCGATATGCCAAAGTACGGATGCGTTAATGTACATGCATCTTTACTGCCACACTACAGAGGAGCATCACCTATACAATGGGCTGTAATCGATGGCTGTGAATATTCAGGGGTAACAACTATGCTTATGAATGAAGGGCTTGATACCGGAGATATTCTTCTGACAGAAAAGGTAAGGCTGAATGAAAAAGAAACCGGCGGAAGTCTGTTTGATAAATTAAGTACTGTAGGAGCAGAGCTTCTTGTAAAGACTCTTTCAGAACTTGAAAATAATAATATTACACCGCAAAAGCAGGATGAAACACAGGCGTCTTATGTAAAGATGATAAGTAAATCTTTTGGAGAGATTGATTTCACAAAATCTGCTTCAGAAATTGAAAGGCTTATAAGAGGTCTTAATCCGTGGCCAAGTGCATATACACATTTTAATGGTAAAATGTTAAAAATCTGGGATGCGGATGTGTGCAGTGATAATGAAGCAGATGGGTTGAAAGAGTGTGAGAACGGAACAGTTCATGTAGATAAACATACATTTTATATAAAGTGCGCTAAAGACATTTTACGTGTAAATGAACTTCAGCTTGAAGGTAAGAAAAGAATGGTGACTGATGCATTCTTAAGAGGAAATAATCAGCTTGTTACAGGGACAATATTAGGAAAGTAATAATTAAATTTAAAGGAAGGATGACAGATAATGATAGGTTTATATATGCACAGATATAGTTACGGATATGGTATGCAGTGGGATCCAACTTATATATTGATAATAATAGCAGGTATTATTTCATTGATAGCACAGTTCAGGGTCAACAGAGCTTTTTCAAAATATTCAGGGGTTGCAAGCGCTTCAAATATGACCGGAGCAATGGCAGCAGAAAGAATTCTGCATTCGCAGGGAATTTATGATGTATCAATACAGCGTGTATCGGGAAAACTTACAGATCATTATAATCCGTCAAAAAAGACACTTAATCTGTCTGATGCGGTGTACAATTCAAATTCAGTAGCAGCTGTGGGAGTAGCTGCACATGAATGTGGACATGCGATACAGCATGCAACAGGATATTTACCATTGTCAATAAGGACAAGTATTGTACCACTTGCGAATATTGGTTCAAAGTTATCATGGGTTTTTATAATCCTTGGTATTATATTAAGTTTTAATCAGACATTATTATATATTGGAATAATAATGTTCTCTGCTGCAGTAGTATTTCAGCTTGTTACTTTACCGGTAGAATTTGATGCATCAAGGAGAGCACTGGTACTTCTTTCGCAGAATAATATTCTGTATGAAGGAGAAGTAAAACAGACTAAAAAGGTATTAAGTGCAGCGGCACTGACATATGTTGCAGCAGCCGCAACAGCAATATTGCAGTTACTAAGACTTATTACGCTGTTTGGAGGAAGAAGTCGTGACTGATTCAGCTGATGTAAGAAAAATAGTGCTTGATATACTTATGGAGATTTCAAAATCTGATTCAATGAGTCATCTTGTTATTTCAGATGCATTAACAAAATATCAGTATCTTGATAAAAATAAGCGCAAGTTTATATCCAGAACAACTCTTGGAACAGTAGAAAAGAGGATAGAACTTGATTATATTATAAACAGTTTCTCTAAGATTAAAGTAAAGAAAATGAAGCCTCTTATCAGAAATCTTCTGGAAATGAGCGTTTACCAGATAAAGTATATGGATTCGGTTCCTGATTCTGCAATATGCAATGAAGCTGTTAAAATAGCCGAAAGCAGACATTTTTCGGGACTTAAGGGGTTTGTAAATGGTGTACTCAGAAATATTGCAAGAAACATAGACAAGATTGAATATCCTCAAAAAGAAGATGATAAAATAAAATATTATTCTGTAAAGTACTCTGTTCCTGAGTGGCTTATACAAATGTGGCTTAACATGTATGGCGAAAAAATGCTTGATGATATACTTAATGGATTTACGAAGGAAAATAAGACATACATAAGATGTAATACAGATAAGATATCACCTGAAAAGCTTCAGGAAAAATTACAGAAGGAAGACATAACAGTGAAGGCTGTAAAGGATATTCCATATGCATTTTTAATTGAAGGTTATGATTATATCAGTGATATAAAAGAATTTGAAGAAGGGTTATTTCAGGTCCAGGATTTAAGTTCAATGATAGCCGGACAGATTGCTGCTTTTGATGATGATGATTATATTATTGATATGTGTGCGGCACCGGGAGGCAAGAGCATTAATGCCGCGCTGCTTATGAAAAATGGATATGTTGATGCAAGGGATATATCTTATGCTAAAGTAAACAAAATACTTGATAATATACACAGACTGGGAATAGAAAAGATTAAAGTACAGGTAAGCGATGCTACGGTTTTCGATGAAGAAAGCTGTGAAAAGGCAGATGTGCTTATAGCCGATGTACCATGTTCCGGACTTGGAATAATAGGAAGAAAGCCGGATATCAGATACAATGTGACACCACAGAAAATTGACAGTCTTGTTATACTGCAAAGAAAAATACTCGATAATGCAGTTAAATATGTAAAACCAGGCGGATATCTTGTGTACAGTACATGTACAATAAATAAAAAAGAGAATGAAGAAAACGTAAAATGGTTATGCGATAATTATGACTATGAACTGGTAAAGCAGGATGACATCTTTTATAAATATTCCGTTTCAGATGTTGATGGCTGTATACAGCTGATTCCAGGCATGAATGATACTGATGGATTTTTTATTGCAAAGCTTAAAAGAACTTTATAACTTTATATTCAGATACAGTTATTTGTTTTTGTGTAAAAAGTATAGTTTTTAGTTCAGACGCGCAGATAGCGGCTGAAGCACTTCTTTACGACAGGATGCTTAAGAAATGAGGATTTATTTATATGGAAGAACTTGTTGATATAAAGTCCATGACGCTTAATGAACTTGAACAGTTCATTATACGGTCAGGGGATAAAAAATTCAGGGCAGCACAGATATATCAGTGGATGCATCAGAAGCTGGTGGACAGTTTTGATGAAATGACAAATATTTCTGCCGGTTTAAGAAAGGAATTGTCACAAAAATGCATTTTTACGAATCTGGAAGTGGTTAATGTCCAGACTTCAAAAATCGATGGAACACAGAAGCTGCTTTTTAAGCTTTATGATGGTAATCTTATAGAAAGTGTTCTTATGAAATATCATCATGGTAATTCAGTTTGTATTTCCTCACAGGTAGGATGCAGAATGGGATGCCGTTTCTGCGCATCAACACTGGATGGCTGTGTCAGAAATTTAAGACCGTCAGAAATGCTTGACCAGATATATAAGATTCAGAAACTATCAGGAGAAAGAGTTGATAATGTTGTAGTTATGGGTTCGGGAGAACCTCTTGATAATTATGATAATCTGATTAAATTTATCGAACTTCTTAATTCTAAAGAGGGACTTAATATAAGCGCACGTAACCTTACAGTTTCTACGTGCGGCCTTGTTCCAAAGATAAAAGAACTTGCAGATCTTAAACTGCAGATAACACTTGCGATATCGCTGCATGCTCCAAATGATGAACTTAGAAAAACAATGATGCCAATTGCAAATAAATATTCAATTGATGAAATAATTGATGCGTGCAGATATTATCTTGAAAAAACAGGACGCAGGATATCATTTGAATACAGTCTTGTAAAAGGAGTCAACGATACACATGAATGTGCGTTGCAGCTGGCTGAAAGGATAAAAGGTCTTAAGTGCCACGTTAATCTTATTCCGGTAAATCCCATCAAGGAAAGGGATTACAGACAATCGGAGAAAAAAGCCATTTACGAATTTAAAAATAAACTTGAAAAAAGTGGAATAAATGTTACTATTAGAAGAGAAATGGGTAGAGATATAGATGGTGCCTGTGGACAGTTAAGAAAAAGTTATATGGATAATAATAAATAATGTTAAGTAATAATAAGTAATGTTAAGTAATATTATATATAACTTTCGGCAGATTGGAGGAAATAATGAGGGCGTATGCAGTTACGGATATAGGCCGTGAACGTAGTATTAATCAGGACTATGTCTATTATTCACTTGAAATGGTTGGAAATTTGCCTAATTTATTTATCGTAGCTGATGGAATGGGAGGACATAAGGCAGGCGATATTGCTTCAAGATATACAGTTGAGACATTGATATCGCTGATAGAAAATTCGCCTGAGAGCGATCCGGTTTCAATTATTAATGATGCTATAGTTTATGTTAATACATTATTGCTGGAAAAGGCAAAAGAATCACCTGATTATACAGGTATGGGAACTACACTTGTTGTTGCAACTATCTGTGACAATATTTTAAAGGTTGCCAATGTTGGTGACAGCAGATTATATATAATCGGAAATGAGATTACACAGATAACAAGGGATCACTCCCTGGTTGAAGAGATGGTATCATTAGGTGAGATAGACAGGAATGAAGCCAGAACACATTCCCAAAAGAATATTATTACAAGAGCGATTGGCGGGTATGAGACAGTTCAGCCGGAAATATTTTCAATTGACCTGAAAGAAAGACAGAAAATATTTATGTGTACGGATGGAATGACAAATATGGTTGAGGACAGTCAGATATTAAGAATAGTAAAAAACAGCGGCAGCAATATTGAAGCAGCTGTTGAAAATCTTGTGGAAGCGGCAAATGAAAACGGCGGAAAAGACAATATATCCGCGATGATAATTGAACCATAAAACGAAAGGTAAATTTTAATATGTTGAGAAGAGGTATGTTTTTAGCTGACAGATATGAAATTTTGGAACAGATCGGTACCGGTGGCATGTCTGATGTATATAAGGCAAAATGCCATAAGCTTAACCGTTATGTAGCTATAAAAGTATTGAAAAAAGAATATAGTGAAGATAAGACATTTGTATCAAAATTCAGAATAGAAGCACAGTCAGCAGCAGGTCTTGCACACCCTAATATAGTAAATGTTTATGATGTTGGAGATGAAAACGGACTGTATTATATTGTTATGGAACTTGTTGAAGGTATTACTTTAAAGCAGTATATAGAAAAGAAAGTAAGGCTTCCATATAAAGAGGCCATAAGTATTGCCATACAGGTAGCAAGAGGAATGGATGCGGCGCATAAGCATCATATAATACACAGAGACATAAAGCCACAAAATATAATTATTTCAAAGGATGGAAAAGTAAAAGTTACTGACTTTGGAATTGCAAAAGCAGCTACATCAACTACGATAAATTCATCAGCAGCAATGGGGTCTGTACACTATATCTCTCCTGAGCAGGCAAGAATTGGATATTCTGATGAAAGAAGTGACATATATTCATTTGGAATAACTTTGTTTGAAATGCTTACAGGAAATGTTCCTTTTGACGGGGAAACAACAGTGGCAGTTGCCGTGCAGCATATACAGAATACAATTCCAGCACCATCAACAATTGTGCCAGGTATACCTGTTGGTATTGATAAGATTGTATTAAAATGTACACAGAAGAAACCTGAATTCAGATATCAGAATGCTGATGAGCTGATTGCTGATCTTAAAAAAGCACTTGTTATGCCTGATCAGGATTTTGTTGTAATGGGTACTGGTTTGGGAAATGAACAAAACAACAGTAATGGAATATCAGATACAGAGAAAAATCAGGGTGTTTCCGGGTATGATTCTGATGAATCAGATGATGATATTTTAAATGAGGATGCAGAAGATGAACTTGCAGATGATATGGATTCTGCAGATGAAACCGACATTGATGATGAGAGTAATGATAAACTTGATAAGACAATGAAATGGATAGGGATAGGAATTGTCATTGTTATTGTAATAATATCAATTGTTATGGCTGTTAAACTTCTTGGCGGCTCATTTGGCGGTTCTGTAAAAGAAACAACGACTGCCCAGACAGATAACAGTGCAGTGACAGGAAGCAACAGTGATACAAATGCCGGTTCAGTAACAGTTCCAAAAGTTGTGGGAAAGACAGAGCAGGAGGCAAAAAGTGAACTTAATGCAGCCGGTCTTGGAATCAAGTCAACTTATGAATATAGTGATACGGTTGAGGAAGGTAAAATAATTGCACAGTCTCCATCAGCCGATACAACAGCAAATAAAAATGATACAGTAATAGTAAAGATAAGCAGAGGTCCTGAAAATAAAATGTCAACAGTTCCGGCTGTTACAGGAAAGTCAGAGGCAGATGCAAAAAATGAACTTGGAAATGCAGGGTTTAATGTAAGTGTTGATTATAAGTACAGTGATACGGTTGAGGCGGGAAAAGTAATAAGCCAGACGCCGGCCGGCAATACATCAGCTACAGGGGGAACGACAGTTACTGTAATTGTAAGCCGTGGAAAACAGGTTACAATGTCAACAGTTCCGTCTTTGATTGGCGATGATGAAAGTACTGCAATGCAGAAAATTGATGCAGCCGGTTTTAAAGCTGATGTCAAACGTGTATCAAGTGAATCAGTTACAAAGGGATGTGTTATATCACAGAATCAGGCTGCTAATGCACAGCTTGCACAGGGTTCAACAATAACAATTTATATAAGTACAGGATCAAGTGTAACTGAGCCGTCATCGACTGAGACTGAAACAACAACACCTGCTGCAGCAAAGAAAAACGAACAGTAGCCGGATATTAAACTCAAAACTACAATTTGGCGGTTAGGTGCTATGTTATAAAAGTATTTGTAAATTAAAATTAACAGAAAAGACAGGTTTATATGCAGGGAAAAATTATAAAAGGAATTGCCGGATTTTATTATGTCCATATCAAAGAACTCGGAGTATTTGAATGTAAGGCAAAAGGAATTTTTAGGAATAAAAAGATAAAGCCACTGGTTGGAGATAATGTAAATATTGAGATTATAGATATGAATAAGATGGTTGGTAATGTATCTGATATTTTACCAAGAAAAAATGAACTCATACGTCCGGCATCTGCAAATATTGATCAGGCAATGATAATATTTGCAGTTAAAAATCCTGAACCTAATTTTAATACACTTGATAAATTCCTTGTTATGATGGATTATCAGAGTATACCAACAGTAATATGTTTTAATAAATGTGATCTGATAGATGATGCGGAAATTAAGATGTTAAAACGACATTATGAAAACAGCGGATGCAGGCTTATTTTTGCAAGTGCTTCAGAAAAAAAGGGTATTGATGATATAAGAAGTGTACTGTCAGGAAAGACCACGGTACTTGCAGGACCATCAGGAGTTGGAAAGTCTACCATAACAAATCTTATACATCCGGTTGAGGTAATGCAGACAGGATCAGTAAGTAAGATTGGAAGAGGACGTCATACCACAAGACATTCAGAAATATTTAATGTGGAAGGCAGTACTTATATTATGGATACACCGGGTTTTACATCATTTAATATTCCTGATATTGAAAAAGAGGATTTAAGGCTTTATTTTCCAGAATTTACACAGTATGAAGGAAAGTGCCGCTTTAATGGCTGTGTCCATGTGAATGAACCGGATTGTTCGGTGAAAAATGCGGTTGACAAAGGTGTAATAAGTGAATTAAGATACAAAAGTTATGTTGATTTATTTAATGAACTAAGTCAGAAGAAAAAATATTAATTTTAATATAAAAATAAAAGCGGAGGATTCATATGAATATTTTATCACCATCTATTCTTTCAGCAGATTTTAATGTGCTGGGAGAGGAATTAAAAAAGATTGACAGGGCAGGAGCTGAATATGTGCATATTGATGTAATGGATGGTATGTTTGTACCAAGTATATCTTATGGAATGCCTGTAATTAAATCAATAAGACCTACGACCAGCCGTGTGTTTGATGTTCATTTAATGATAAATGATCCAATAAGATATATAGAAGAGTTTGTTGATGCAGGAGCGGATATTATTACAGTTCATGTTGAAGCATGTAAAGATGTTGCAGCAACTCTTGAAAAAATCAGGTCCTGTAATGTGAAGCCGGCTATTACACTTAACCCTGCCACATCGGTTTCTGCAATTGAGCCATATCTTGATAAGGTGAGCATGGTTCTTATAATGAGCGTAAATCCTGGATTTGGCGGACAGAAATTTATTCCTGAATCAATAGACAAGATAAAGGAAGTAAAAAGATTAATAGAAGACAGGAAGCTTGATGTTGATATTGAAATTGATGGTGGAATAAAAGAGGATAATCTTTCAATGGTCCTTGCTGCAGGTGCAAATGTTATCGTAGCAGGTTCTGCAATATTTAAAGGTGATGTTGAAGATAATGTGGTGCGATTCAAAAAGATAATGGATAGATAATAATATTAAAAGCCATGGCTGTTTCTTTTTAGAAATGTCCATGGCTTTTTTAAACTTAATTATAATATGCTGCAGGCATCAATAGTGTTTTTGACCCTGCAGCATATTATTTTTATACATTGAAACGGAAAAGGATAACATCCCCGTCTTTAACGACATAATCTTTTCCTTCGAGTCTTACGAGTCCTTTTTCTTTTGCTGCATTATATGAACCACAGTCTAAAAGGTTCTGGTAGTTAACGACTTCTGCACGGATAAAGCCTCTTTCAAAATCACTGTGAATCTTGCCGGCTGCCTGTGGAGCTTTGGTTCCGTTTGTAATGGTCCATGCTCTTGTTTCAGTTTCGCCAGCAGTAAGGTAACTTATAAGACCAAGTATTCTGTAACTTGCTGCAATAAGCTTGTCAAGACCTGAAGAACTTATTCCAAGATCTTCAAGGAACATTTTCTTTTCATCATCTTCAAGTTCTGATATTTCCTGTTCAATCTGTGCACAGATGACAAATACTTCACAGTTTTCACTGGCAGCAAATTCACGTACTTTCTGAACATATTGATTATTGGCACCATCATCAGCAAGATCTTCATCAGAAACATTAGCTGCAAAAATTACAGGTTTTGCAGTAAGAAGATTATATTCTTTGATCATTGCATCTTCATCTTCGTCTGTTGTTTCAAAATTCTTGGCAAGTTTTCCATCCTCAAGATGCTTGATAAGACGTTTTATAAGATCACATTCCTTTGCAAGTGTCTTGTTATTAAATGCAGCCTTGCTCTGTTTTGCAAGACGGCGTTCAAGAACTTCAATATCTGAGAAGATTAATTCAAGATTAATCGTTTCTATGTCACGAAGAGGGTCAATAGAACCATCAACATGAACAATGTTTGTGTCTTCGAAACATCTTACAACATGGACTATTGCGTCTACTTCACGGATGTTTGCAAGGAACTGGTTTCCAAGACCTTCACCCTTTGAAGCACCTTTAACAAGTCCGGCAATATCAACAAATTCAATAACAGCCGGAGTTATTTTTGCTGAGTTATATAAAGCAGCCAGTTTATTAAGCCTGTCGTCTGGAACTGCAACAACACCTACGTTGGGATCAATTGTACAGAAAGGGTAATTGGCAGATTCTGCCCCTGCTTTAGTTAATGAGTTAAAAAGAGTACTTTTGCCGACGTTTGGCAAACCTACGATACCTAATTTCATGATTTCCTCCGAAAAACTAAATTATGTTAATTTAAGCTGAAAGTTTAAATACCTTTGACAACTATTCTGTATTTTACCATAACAATAATAAAATTTAAAGAATATATATATTGAAATTTAATCCCCACATTCCACCACATATGGTATAGAACTGGAAAAAGTCTGTAAATTACTGGCTTCTTAAAGATTTTTTTTGGAAAAAGCACTTGTATTTTATATTAAAAAAGTATAAAATTGACACTAAAGTGGCGAAAAGTGGTGGCGAATGGTAAAAAGTGGGGAGGAAAGATCTATGTTCATGGGTGAATACAATCATACAATTGATTCCAAGGGCAGACTGATCGTTCCTGCCAGATTCAGAGAGGCACTTGGGGATGAATTTGTAATAACCAAGGGTCTTGATGGATGCCTTTTTGTCTATGCAGAAAAAGAATGGCAGGTATTTGAAGAAAAACTGCGTTCTTTACCACTTACTAATAAGAATTCAAGACAGTTTACGAGATTTTTTCTTGCAGGTGCGGCAGCCTGTGAGGTAGATAAACAGGGAAGAGTACTCATTCCACAGGTATTGCGTGATTTTGCAGCATTGGAAAAAGATGTAGTCCTTGTAGGCGTTGCAAGCAGGATTGAAATATGGAGCAGACAGCGCTGGGATGAATGTATGGATAATTATGATGATGACATGGACGAGGTCGCAGAAAATATGGAAAGCCTTGGATTTAGTATTTAATTACAGGGTTTAGTCTGCGGACCGGAAGGAAAAGAATATGGAATTTAAACATAAATCTGTTCTATTAGATGAGACAATTGAAAATCTGAATATCAGACCTGATGGAATATATGTTGATGGAACACTTGGCGGCGGTGGACATTCATTCGAGATAGCATCAAGATTATCAGATAATGGCAGACTGATCGGGATAGATCAGGATGCTGATGCAATTGCGGCGGCAACAAAAAGACTTGAGCCATATGCGTCAAAAGTTACTATCGTAAGAAATAATTACTGCAATATGGCCCAGGTATTAAAAGAACTTGGCATTGATAAGGTAGATGGTATAGTACTTGATCTTGGAGTTTCTTCATATCAGCTGGATGAAGCAGAAAGAGGATTTACATATAATGTGGATGCTCCGCTTGATATGAGAATGGACCAGCGCCAGAAGATAACTGCAAAGGATATTGTTAACGGATACAGCCAGAATGATTTATTCAGGATAATAAATACATATGGAGAGGACAAGTTTGCAAGAAATATTGCAAAACACATTGTAATGGCAAGACAGGACAAGCCTATTGAAACAACACTGGAATTAAGCGAGATAATAAAAGGAGCGATTCCAATGAAGTTCAGGGCAGTCGGAGGCCATCCTGCAAAGAAAACATTTCAGGCTATAAGAATAGAATTAAATCATGAACTTGACGTTTTGAAAGATTCGATTGATATGATGATTGACCATTTAAATGATGGTGGAAGGCTTTGCATAATAACATTTCATTCATTAGAGGACAGAATCGTTAAAAATGGTTTTAAAAAGAACGAAAACCCATGTACATGTCCACCGGATTTTCCGGTGTGTGTATGTGGTAAAAAATCCAAAGGAAATATTATTACAAGAAAGCCGATTGTACCGTCACAAGAGGAAATACAGATAAATAAAAGATCCAAGAGTTCGAAACTCAGGGCGTTTGAAAGAAAATATTAAAATTAAGCAGCAGAAGTTTTGTTGAGTGTGGAATATGGAGGGAATATGGCACATAATAGAAGATATAACAGTAATAGTTTAAGAACAAAAAAATATAATGCCGGATATGTAGACGGAAATGCAGTAAGAAAGCTTCAGGCAGCACAGCCTGCACGAATGCCGCAACAGCCGGTAAGAAAGCATATTGAAACGCAGGAAGACAGGCGTGAGGAAAAATTAAGAAGAGCAGGAATACGCCGGACAAACAGACTGAACTTTTTTTATACGGTAGCAGTAACAGCGGTTGTCGGTGTAATATTCACAATATGTTTCCAGTATCTGAATCTGCAGTCATCTGTAAAGAATAATGCATCAGAAGTGTCAGAACTTCAAAGCCAGCTTACTCAGCTCACATCAGAAAATGATGAAAATGAACTTGCTATTAATTCAAGTATTGATTACAATCAGATTTATAACACAGCTGTAAACGATCTTGGAATGGTATATCCGGACAGAAGTCAGGTTGTTAAATATGATCCGGGTGTAAGTGAGTATGTTAAGCAGTATCAGAATGTTCCATCAGATAGCAAATAATATAATAATATATTTATCAGATATGGGCTGCTTAAGATGCCAGAATGTCGAAAAAGTACATGAGTGAGGGTAATAATGGCAGATAATAACAGGCGAATAAGTAAAAACAAAAGAAACAGCAGTAAGAAAGTTATAAGAAAGACAAATGCTGATACTGAATGGAGCAGCGAAAGATACAGACAAAAACCAAATAATGAATACAGACGGAAGAAGGCAATGCTTAGAAGAGTACATAAAAAAATAAGCGTTGCCTTTATCGGTGCTGTATGTTTAATGCTGCTTCTTGTAATCCAGATATTAAGGATTAATAACAACAGGGGCGACGAATATGCAAAGGCGGTTCTTGACCATCAGGCATATACATCATCGACAATTTCAAGTAAGCGCGGGCAGATTATTGACCGCAATGGAACTGTTATGGCATATAGTGAGAAAGTATATAATCTTATATTAGATCCAAAGCTTATGCTGTCTGATGATAAATTTAAAGCACCTACAGTAGAAGCTCTTACAAAATGTTTCGATATTTCAAATGATGAAATTGAAGAGGTGCTGTCACAAAAAAAAGACAGCCATTATGAAAAAATACGTACAAATCTTACATCTGATCAGATAAAAGAATTTAAAGCACTGCTTGATGATACAAAGAATAATCCTTATATAAAGGGAGTCTGGTTTGAAGATGCATATATCCGTAAATATCCGTTCGGTTCACTTGCATGTGATACGATTGGTTTTGCAAGTGCTTCAAATGGTGGTGAGACTGGTATTGAAAGCTATTATAATGATGAACTAACCGGAACAGATGGAATGTCGTACAGCTATGTATCAGATAATATGGATGTATCAAAAACCACGAAAGATGCAGTTGATGGTTTGAATATAGTTACGACAATTGATTATAATGTGCAGAATATAATAGAAAAACATATAAAGGCATATAATGAGCAGTCACCTTCGAAAAATACAGAAGTAATAGTTATGAATCCTAATAATGGTGAGATTCTTGGAATGTCTGATTACCCATATTATGATCTTAATAACCCAAGGGATTTATCAGGAATATATACCCAGGATGAAATAAATGCCATGTCTGATGATGAAAAGGGGAAAGCATATTCGGAACTCTGGAATAATTATTGTATATCACAGACATTTGAGCCGGGTTCTACGTTTAAACCTTTTACGGTTGCCATGGGACTTGAAGAAGGTTCAGTACATGATGGAGATACATTTACGTGTACGGGATCAATGCAGATTGATGACAGAACCATAAGCTGTCACAAGAAATCAGGACATGGAACGATTACACTTGAACAGGCAGTCATGCAGTCATGTAACCCTACAATGATGCAGATTGCACAAAGACTTGGAGCATCAAAATTCTCACATTACCAGACAATGTTTGGCTTTGGAAATAAGACGGCAATTGATCTGCCAGGTGAGGAAAGTGGTATTCTCCAGCCGGCTACAATGTCAAATGTCTCTTTGGCAACTAACGCATTCGGACAGACATTTAATGTCACGATGGTACAGATGGCAGCAGCAATGTCATCACTTGTAAACGGTGGATATTATTATCAGCCACATGTTGTAAAAAGAATAGAAAAGGCATCGGGAGAAGTGGTTAAATCATTTGATGCCACACTTGTAAGACAGACAGTTACAGACTCAACATCACAGTATATTAAGAAATATCTTCATTCAACTGTAACAGATGGTCTTGCAAAAAAAGCGGGAGTAACAGGATACGCAGTTTTAGGTAAAACAGGAACAGCACAGAAGCTTCCAAGATCTGAAAAAAAGTGGATAATATCATTTATAGGATGTGCACCTGCCGATGACCCGCAGATTGTAATATATGTAGTTATTGATGAACCATACGGAACAAATGGAACAGAAGGAAGTTCAAGCGATGTGCTTACTCTTTCTCATGATATTCTTGAGGAACTGCTTCCTTATATGAATATTTATAAGGATGTGCAGGCAGAACCTCAGGATACAAGCCAGAGTGAATCGGAAGGAACAGTTACGGTTCCGGAACAGTAATCCGGCTGATAAGAACAGGTTAATATTAGAATAACCCCAATGATAAGCTAATAGATATGTAATAAAGGCTTTCATTGGGGATTTTTATGTTTGGTCGTTTAAAAAAAAGTTCTGAGGAAAGAAATGAGATGCCGGGGCATGATTCGCTCCTGCATACGAGACATCGCAGAAAAATTCTTATAACAGGAATTACAGTAATGGGGATGATGATACTTCTTATAATAAGGCTGATAACGGTAATGATATTTGAATCAGAGTATTATCTTAGCCGTGCCGAGGATCTGCATGAGAGAGAACGTAATATAAAGGCGGCAAGAGGCAGAATACTTGATACTAATGGTGTTGTTCTTGCAGCCAATAAGACAGTGTGTACAATTTCTGTTATACACAATCAGATAAAAGACGCAGATTCAGTTATAAAGATGCTTACGTCTGAGCTTGGCATGGATGAGGCTGATATTAGGAAAAGGGTAGAAAAGGTAAGTTCAATAGAAAGGATAAAAACAAATGTTGATAAGGAAACAGGTGATAAAATACGTGGATATAATTTAGCAGGAGTAAAGGTGGATGAAGATTATAAACGATATTATCCATATAATACGACGGCATCCAAGGTGCTTGGATTTACAGGCAGCGATAACCAGGGAATTCTTGGACTTGAGGCAAAGTATGATATGTATCTGTCAGGAAAGAGCGGGCAGATACTTACATTAACTGATGCGTGGGGAACTGAGCTTGAAGGAAGCAAAGAAAACAGGAAAGAGCCGGTTGCCGGTAATGATCTTTATATAAGTATTGATTATAACATACAGGAATATGCCAGTCAGCTTGCATATAAAGCATTAGATGAAAAACAGTGTAAAAGCGTATCCATAATCGTAATGAACCCCAATAATGGAGAAATAATGGCAATGGTAAATGCACCGGAGTACGATCTTAATAATCCATATGAATTAAATACGCAGATATCTGTACAAAATTCACGAAAAAACAAGATGGAACTTTTAAACAATATGTGGCGTAATTTCTGTATAAATGATACCTATGAGCCAGGGTCGATTTTTAAGACAGTAACAGCTACGGCAGCTCTTGAAACAAAGGCTGTATCACTGAATGATAAATTTACATGTACAGGATCGTGTCTTGTGGGAGACAGAAAAATAAGATGTGCAAAGACTACAGGACACGGGGCACAGACATTTACACAGACTGTAATGAATTCCTGTAATCCGGCATTTATTGAATGGGGAAGGCGTGTTGGAACTAATGATTTTTATAAATATCTTGGCAAGCTTGGAATACTTGAAAAGACAGGGATAGATTTACCGGGAGAGGCATCTACCATTATTCATAAAATAGAAAATGTCAAGGAAGTTGAACTTGCAACTATGTCGTTTGGACAGTCTTTTCAGATTACGCCACTTCAGATGATGAGAGCTGTATCGGCAATAGTGAATGGTGGAAATCTTGTAACACCACATTTTGCAGTAAAAACGGCAGATTCTGAAGGCCATACGGTGCAGGAATTTGCCTATGAAGTAAAGAAAGATGCAATAGAAGAACAGACGAGTCAGACTATGAGACAGATTCTTGAACAGGTTGTAGAAAATGGTGGAGGACATAAGGCATATATAGAGGGCTTTTCTATAGGAGGAAAGACGGCTACATCACAAAAGCTGCCAAGAGGTTCAGGTAAGTATGTATCGTCATTTATTGGTTTTGCACCGGCAGATAATCCTGAGGTTATTGCAATGTGTATAATTGATGAGCCACAGGGAGTATATTATGGTGGAACAATATGTGCACCGGTGGTAAAGCAATTGTTTGAAAATATACTGCCATATCTTGAAATATATAAGAATTGATAGTAAAATGTTAAATACATGTAGTATGGAAAAATTTTTCATGCTGCGCCTGAAAAAGTGGCGCAAGAATTGAGATTAATATGAAAAGAGGAATAATATAATGGATCTTGCGAATAAAAAAGTGATGGTTGTAGGTACAGGAGTAAGTGGTATTGGTGCTGTTGATCTGCTCAATAAAGTTGGAGCAGATGTAATTTTATATGATGGTAATGAAGCAGCTGACGTAAAAGCCATTTCCGGAAAGCTTGGCAGCAATAAGGCACAGCTTGTAATTGGTGCATTAAGTGAGAATCTTGTGAAAGAAGTGCAGCTGCTTGTAATAAGTCCGGGTGTTCCTATTGATTCAGATATTGTTCTTACATTCAAGAAAGCAGGAGTTCCTGTATGGGGAGAAATTGAACTGGCATATAACTATGAGAAGGGTACTGTTGCAGCTGTTACAGGTACAAATGGGAAAACAACTACAACTGCGCTTGTAGGCCAGATTGTAAAAGCATATGAAAATGAGACATATGTGGTTGGAAATATTGGTAATTCCTATACAAAAGAGGTTTTAAAAACTTCTGATAAGTCATATACAGTAGCAGAAATAAGCAGCTTCCAGCTTGAATCTGTATATAATTTTCATCCAAAGGTAAGCGCAATCCTTAATATTACTCCGGATCACCTTAACAGACATCATACAATGGAAGTCTATGAGCAGACAAAGGAGATGATCTGTGCTAATCAGACCAAGGCTGATACATGTGTATTGAACTATGATGATGAACGTCTTAAGGCATTTGGAGAAAAATGCAGTGCAAGGGTTGTATGGTTTTCAAGAGCTGTAAAACCATCAGAAGGAGCATATCTTGATGGCGATATTATTAAATACACAGATGGGGAAAATGAGCAGGAAATGCTTAACGTTCATGATATGAATCTCATTGGTGCACATAACTATGAAAATGTAATGGCTGCAATTGCAATTACAAAGGCACTTGGAATTCCTGATGATATTATAGTGCGTGAAGTAAAAGCATTTAAGGCTGTAGAACACAGAATTGAATACGTTGCTACAAAGAATGATGTAATGTACTATAATGATTCAAAGGGAACTAATCCGGAAGCTGCTGTTAAGGCAATTGAAGCAATGACACGTCCTACCATACTTATTGGCGGCGGTTACGATAAAGGTTCAGAATTTGATCTTTATGTAAAGGCATTTGAAGGAAGAGTAAAACTTCTGGTTCTGATAGGACAGACAAGTGAGAAAATCAAAGCGACAGCTCATAAATATGGTTTTGATAATGTTATAATGGCAGATTCATTAAAGGAAGTAGTTGATATATGCGCAAAAGAAGCAAAACCGGGAGATGCCGTATTGTTATCTCCTGCATGTGCAAGCTGGGGAATGTTTGATAACTATGAGCAGAGAGGAAGAATGTTTAAGGATTATGTTAATGCTCTATAGTTGTTATTGATTTATAGACTGTAAAAGATTGGAAGATTTTCATATGGGTAAAAAAAAGAAGAGGGCATATGAACGGTATTTTGATTATAGCCTTTTATTTGTAACAATATTTATAGTCGGCTTTGGACTTATTATGATATACAGCACAAGCTCATATACGGCACAGCTTGAGTATGGCAGGGCAGATTATTATTTCAGAAAGCAGTTGTTTTTTGTACTTGGTGGACTGGTATGTATGTATATAACGTACAGGATGGATTATCATAAGTGGCGTAACTGGGCACTGGCTATATTTATAGTATCAATTCTGCTTATTATTGCACTTATTCCATTTGGTTCGGCAGCAAACGGAGCCAAGAGATGGATCAGGTTTGGAGGTGTCGGTATACAGCCGGCTGATATTGCAAAGTTTGCTGTTATTATAATGGCATCCGCATCGGTATGCTCAATGGGCAAAAAGATGAAAAAGCTGCGTTATGTTTTTAAGGTCTGCCTGCTTACAGCCGGTATACTTGCTGCAATGGTTCTTGTAATATCGAATAATATGAGCAGTGCCATAATTATTGTTGGAATAGCAGCTGTGATAACATTTGTTGCTTATCCGGGCTATAGAATTTACATAGCTTTTGTAGTACTTGCGGTGCTTGCGTTAATTCCACTAAAGGGTATTCTTACCAATTATTTCAGTTCAGGTGATATGACACAGAGCTTCAGATTTAACAGAATTATGGTATGGCTTGACCCTGAAAAGTATGCCAGCGGAACCGGGTATCAGACAGTGCAGGCGTTGTATGCGATCGGCTCCGGCGGACTTTTCGGAAAAGGCCTTGGAAAGAGTCTTCAGAAGCTTGGATTTATTCCTGAATCGCAGAATGATATGATATTTTCAATCATATGTGAAGAGCTTGGTCTTTTCGGAGCTATATGTGTAATACTGCTTTTTATGATTATGTTATGGAGAATAGTACATATTGCACAGAATGCACCTGATCTTTTTGGAAGTCTGGTTGCTGTAGGCGTATTTGCACACATTGCAATACAGGTTGTTCTTAATATAGCTGTAGTAACGAATTTTATTCCGAATACAGGCGTATCCCTGCCTTTTATAAGCTACGGAGGAACGTCAGCCATAATAATTATGACAGAAATAGGAATAGTACTAAACATTTCCAGCAAAATAAGGCTGGAAAAATAATTTATAACCTGCAACCTCTATGGGAAGGCGAATATAATAATATATAGCTTCTCTGGAGGTTTTTGATTTTGAGCAGGGTCGTAATTTATGGTGGAAAAAAATTAAATGGCAGTGTCTGGATAAATGGCAGTAAGAATCTGATGCTTCCTGTAATGGCGGCATCCCTTCTAAACAGAGGAGTAACAGTTATCCATAATTTTCCGGATATTGTGGATGTTCGTTCGATGCAGGAAATACTTGAGTATCTTGAATGCCGGATTAAAAGGGATAAAGATACGATGATTATTGATACATCGGATGCGGTATTTAAGCCGCTGAATTTACAGATATCGGGTAAATTAAGAGCTTCGACGATACTTATGGGACCGATGCTTGCCAGATTTGGAAAGGCAGATATTGCTAAACCTGGTGGCTGCAATATTGGAGAAAGACCTGTTGATATACATCTTAATGCATTTAAGAGGCTGGGGGCATACTGGGAGATGTCAGACACGCGGACGATTGTGTCTGCAGCAAGGCTGCATGCAAACCGGATAGATTTGCGGCTGCCAAGTGTAGGCGCAACAGAGAATGCAATTATGGCGGCTGTCTGTTCGACCGGAATCACCACTCTGACTAATGTCGCGAAGGAACCGGAAATAATCAGCCTGTGTGATTTTTTAAGGGGTGCAGGTGCTGTTATACAGGGAGCCGGAACAAATACAATAACTGTTTCCGGAGTCGCTTCGTTGAATGATTCAGAATATACCATACCTCCGGACCGGATAGTTGCGGGAACATATATAGCGGCTGTCTGTGCATGCGGAGGGGATATACTGCTTGAGAATTGTACAACACCTGATCTTAGCGGATATCTTAATATTTATCAGGGAATGGGAGCAGTATTTTCATATTACGCAGGTGGAATACGGGTATGCATGAAAGAAAGACCTGTTAATCTTAACTATATAAAAACAGAGCCGTTTCCGGGGTTCCCGACGGATATGCAGTCTATAACACTTAGTGTGGCAGCTGTTTCCAAAGGAAACCTGACTATGAGCGAGAATGTCTTTGAAGACCGGTTTAAAGTAGTAAAATGGCTCAACAGAATGGGCGCAGATATATGTGTTTCAGGACGAAATGCATTTGTCAGGGGAGTAAGTGTACTTACAGGGACAACTGTGACAGGAGAGGACTTAAGAGGAAATGCAGCACTGATTGTTGCAGGACTTTGTGCAAGGGGCATGACAATTGTAAATGATTCAGATTATATTAACCGCGGATATTGTAATCTGTGTGAGAATTTAAAGAAACTTGGAGCTGATATCAAATGGGAAAACGACTAAAGATTCGTAGAAAAAAGAAGACACATGTTAAGGTCATAGTGCTTATTGTAATGATTGTTCTTATAGCCACAGGAATTGGCGGATATTTTGGGTTCAGGGTAAATCAGATTACCTATACAGGCAATAAACACTATGACGATGATCAGATGAGTCAGTACATTTTTAATGGGCATACGCCAAATGCGTTATTTTTCACATTGTTTGGAAATAAAAATAAAAGTATTCCTTTTGTCCAGAAATATGATGTGGAAATCAGCTGGCCTGATAAAATGAATATAACGGTTTATGAGAAGGCAATAATCGGCTATGTAAATTATATGGGAAGCAATATGTATTTTGATAAGGATGGCATAGTTGTTGAAAGTTCATCTGATGTTATTGAAGGGGTACCGCAGATATCGGGACTTTCATTTAAATCAATAGTTTTACAGCATAAACTGGATGTCGGAAATGATGATATATTTAATCAGCTGCTTGAAATGACACAGGCATTTAGCAAATATAATATGAATGTAAGCAAAGTATATTTTGCTTCGGCATATGATGTTGTACTATATATGGGTGACGTAAAGGTTATGCTGGGGGACTGCAGGGAGTGTACGGACAAGCTTTATACGTTAAAACAGATGTCAGATAAGCTGGAAGGAATGAAAGGAACGTTGTATATGCAGGATTACAATGGTGACTCTTCATCCATTATATTTAAGAAAGAAAATTGAAAAATATATTGAAATTTCTTTCTGAAAATTATATTATATTGTGTAGTGCAAAAATTGTGAAGTGAATTGAAGGAGGCCAAAACCTTGTTGGAAATTAAATCAAATGAATCAGAATCATCAGCTAAGATTATAGTTGTTGGTGTTGGTGGCGCAGGTAATAACGCTGTGAATAGAATGGTAGATGAAAATATAAGTGGTGTTGAATTCATTGGTGTGAATACTGATGGACAGGCTTTACAGGCATGTAAGGCACCAGAGCTTATCCAGATAGGTGAAAAGCTCACAAAAGGTCTTGGCGCAGGTGCACAGCCTGAGATTGGTGAAAAGGCAGCAGAGGAGAATGTTGAAGAACTTACACAGGCGATTAAGGGCGCTGATATGGTATTTGTCACATGCGGAATGGGTGGCGGTACTGGAACAGGCGCAGCTCCTGTTGTTGCAAAAATATCAAAAGATATGGGAATCCTTACAGTAGGTGTTGTTACAAAGCCATTTAAGTTCGAAGGTGGAACACGTATGGCTAATGCTACATCAGGTATTGAAAAATTAAAACAGAATGTTGATACACTTATAGTAATTCCAAATGATAAGCTGTTAGAAATAGTTGACAGAAGAACAACTATGCCGGATGCTCTTAAAAAGGCTGATGAAGTATTACAGCAGGCAGTTCAGGGAATTACAGATCTTATAAATGTTCCTGGATTGATTAATCTGGATTTTGCTGATATTAAGACGGTTATGATAGATAAAGGCGTTGCACATATTGGTATTGGTAAGGCAACAGGTGATGATAAGGCTATTGAAGCAGTACAGCAGGCTGTTACAAGCCCTCTTCTTGAAACAACAATTGAGGGTGCATCACATGTTATTATTAATATTTCAGGTGATATAAGCCTTATGGAGGCAAATGATGCAGCAAGCTATGTGCAGAGTCTTGCAGGGGAGAATGCAAATATTATATTTGGTGCAATGTATGATGAAAATGCAACAGATACAGCATCAATTACAGTAATTGCAACAGGTCTTGATGATAATAATGTTAATACAGCTATGGCTGGTTTCAGTGCAAAGGTACAGACACCAAGACAGTCAGTTAAACAGCCATATACATCATATCAGCAGACTGCCGCCACACCACAGACGGCAGCACCTGTTCAGCAGCCAGCTCCTAAGGCAACTGCTCCGCTTCCTGGACTTAAGCAGTCACCTGCAATAACAAGTAATGTAAAGGAAAAGGTTATTAATATTCCTACATTTCTTCAGAAGAACAAAAAGTAATTTTTAGCTATTCAGATCGTAATAAATAATTGATATATCACGAATAAAAGCCGGTAACGGTATGTTCAGAAACTGAACATGCTGTTACCGGCTTTTTTTACAAAATGCATATCCAACCCTCTATTATGACAAATTCTGCAACATAATACCTTTATAATCATGATTGGGAGGTGATATTTCAATTGTAATATATTTAGATGTTTTATTTGGTATGAATATGCTTATGGATTTTATAGTGCTTTATATTACAAACAGAATATGCAGATTTACTGCCGCCTGTTATCGAATTGTAATAGCCGCCGCTTTTGGAGCTCTATGGGGGACTTTTAGCGTTATCATACCATCCGATTTAAAGATTATCACTAATATTTGCACATATTTACTGGTCAGCTGGATAATGATCAGAATATGTTATGGAAAGAAAAAATGTAAAGATATTTTAAAAGGGGTTCTGACATTATATGTAATAACATTTATGCTTGGAGGAATATTACATTTTCTGTATTACTATACCTGTGCAGGATATGTTGTTAAGCAGATTATAGTAAATGATTCGGGGCTTTTTATATTTATTATAATTTCAATAATACTACTGGTTCTTTTGTATGCACAGCTTGTAAGAATAAAGACATTTGCGGATAAAAAATGCATTGTCTGCTGTGTTATAAATGACAGGAAAATCAATATGACCGGCATTATTGATACGGGAAATGTTCTCGTTGATCCTTTCAGCCATAAGCCGGTGTGTATAGCATATATAGGCCATTTTAAAGATATTCTTGATGAAATAAATGATCTTACAAAAGTAAAGTATCATTATATACCATTTAATTCCGTAGGGTGCAGTAAAGGACTGTTAGAGGTGATCGTAGTGGATAATATCTGTATATCCGCAGGACGAAAAAAGAAAAATATAAGTAACGCGATGGTCGGGCTTTCACACAATATTTTATCTAAAGATGATGAATATGATTTTATTGTGAATCCCCGGATATTGTAAATCGCAGCAGGAGGGTTATAATTATGGTTATAAAGGTATCAGTACCTGATAAATTTCAATTCAAAGTAATTCCATCATTGAAAAATTTAATGATGATAAAACAGACAGACGTACATTATATAGGTGGAACAGATGTGCTTCCGGCTCCATTAAAAGCAGAGGATGAAGCGCAGGCGATTGCGGCACTCGGGGGTGAAAATGACCAGGGCGCAAAGGCACAGCTTATTGAACACAATCTGCGTCTGGTAGTATACATAGCAAAAAAATTTGATAATACGGGGGTTGGTGTTGAAGACCTCATTTCGATAGGTACAATTGGACTTATTAAAGCAATCAATTCGTATAATCCGGGTAAAAATATAAAACTTGCGACATATGCATCCAGATGTATAGAAAATGAGATACTTATGTATTTAAGAAGAAATAATAAGACCAAAGCTGAAGTTTCAATAGACGAGCCGCTTAATGTCGACTGGGATGGAAATGAACTGTTATTGTCTGACATTCTTGGTACAGATGAAGATGTTATATATAAGGATCTGGAAAATGAGGCTGAAAGAAGTATGCTTAATAAGGCAATTGATAAATTAAGCGAGCGGGAACGCATTATTGTAGATTTAAGATATGGTTTAAGTGCCAGGGACGGAGAAGAGAAAACCCAGAAAGAAGTAGCCGATATGCTTGGTATATCACAGTCATATATTTCAAGGCTTGAAAAGAAAATTATAAAGAGATTAAAAAAAGAGATGGTGAAAAACTCCTGAAATAATTTCATATTAAAAGAAAGTCCTTGACATTTAGGTAAAGGTTTAAGAAAATAACAATGAGAAGTTGTCTCTATTATATATAGAAAGACAGGTAATATGCATATGGGGAGAAAAAAACGTAAGAAAGTGCATTTACGGTGGGATAAAATTGTAGCGATGTTAACTGTTGCAGCAATAGTTGTTTCAGGGATAATAATATATAATGATTTCCATAAAGGAAAAGAACAATCCAGAACTGTTAACAGTACAGTATCGGCTAATGCTTCAGCAAAAACGGAGAAAAAGACAATCTGTATAGATGCAGGTCATGGAGGAAATGACAGCGGGGCGGAATATAAAAGTCTTAAAGAAAAGAATCTTACTCTTGATATGGCATTAGCGGTAAAAGAAAAGCTGGAAAAGAAGGGTTTTAATGTTGTAATGACAAGAACAAAGGATGAATATGTGGATCTTGAAGAAAGAACCAGCATAAGCAACAATGCAAATGCAGTTGCACTTGTGTCAATACATAAGAATGATACCAGCAGCAGGGATTCCCAGATTAGAGGGATTGAAAGCTGGATATACAGTTTATGCCCAAAGGATTCTTATGCACTTGCAGACAGCATACATAAAAAGCTAAGTAAAGTGTCTGGAATTGTGGACCGGGGAGTTAAAACCGGAACGACGGAGAATGCAGCTACAAATTATGCCATAAATACAAAGAGTGCCAGTGCAAGCTGCATACTTGAACTTGGATTTATAAATAATGAGAAGGACAATGCACTTATTAATAAACAAAAAGATGCCATTGCACAGGCAATAGCTGATGGCATTGAAGAATATACTAACAGAACGGAGAAATGAAATGGCAGGGATAAAACAGGAGAATATTAGAAATTTTTGTATAATTGCGCATATTGATCACGGTAAATCAACACTTGCGGACAGAATTATAGAAAAAACAGGTCTTCTTACAAGCAGAGAAATGCAGGAACAGGTTCTTGATAACATGGATCTTGAAAGGGAAAGAGGAATTACAATTAAGGCACAGACTGTGCGTATAGTATATAATGCTCGGGATGGTCAGGAATATATTTTTAACCTTATTGATACACCGGGACATGTTGATTTTAATTATGAGGTTTCAAGGGCGTTGGCAGCATGTGATGGCGCAATCCTTGTGGTAGACGCGGCACAGGGCGTAGAAGCACAGACACTTGCTAATGTGTATCTTGCACTTGACCATGATCTTGATGTACTTCCGGTAATAAATAAAATAGATCTTCCAAGTGCAGACCCTCAGAGAGTTATTAGTGAAATTGAGGATGTTATTGGAATTGAGGCACAGGATGCACCGCTTATATCAGCAAAAAATGGTATAAATATTGAAGAGGTTCTTGAACAGATAGTTAAAAAGATACCGGCACCAGGTGGTGATCCTGAGGCACCGCTTAAGGCGCTTATATTTGATTCTCTTTATGATGCATACAAAGGTGTTATTATATTTTGCCGTATTAAAGAAGGTACGGTAAAAAAGGGTACAAAAATAAAGATGATGGCTACTGGTGCATCAGAAGAGGTTGTTGAAGTAGGGTATTTCGGGGCAGGACAGTTTATTCCATGTGATGAGCTTTCAGCCGGAATGGTAGGATATATAACAGCAAGTATCAAAAATGTAAGGGATACAAGGGTAGGTGATACTGTTACAGACTATAACCGTCCATGTGATGAACCGTTACCTGGATATAAAAAGGTCAATCCGATGGTATACTGTGGGCTTTACCCGGCAGATGGTGCAAAATACGGGGATTTAAGAGATGCTCTTGAGAAGCTTCAGTTAAACGATGCAGCACTGCAATACGAGCCTGAAACGTCAATAGCGCTCGGATTTGGTTTCAGGTGTGGATTCCTTGGCCTTCTTCATCTTGAAATTATTCAGGAAAGGCTGGAAAGAGAATATAATCTGGATCTTGTAACTACTGCACCAGGTGTTATTTACAAGGTACATAAGACAAATGGTGAAGTTATAGATCTTACTAATCCGTCTAACATGCCTGATCCGTCAGAAATTGATTATATGGAAGAACCGGTGGTAAGTGCAGAAATAATGGTGACGTCAGAGTTTGTAGGCCCTATTATGAAACTTTGTCAGGAAAGGCGTGGTATTTATAATGGTATGGAGTATATTGAACAGACCAGGGCACTTTTAAAATATGATCTTCCATTGAATGAAATAATATATGATTTCTTTGACAGCCTTAAATCCCGCTCCAGAGGATATGCATCATTTGACTATGAAATGAAAGGATATGTAAAGTCTGATCTTTGTAAGCTTGATATTCTTATTAATAAAGAGGAAGTCGATGCATTGTCATTTATTGTGTTTGCAGGAAGTGCTGCGGAACGTGGAAGAAAAATGTGTGAAAAATTAAAAAATGAGATACCACGCCAGCTGTTTGAGATACCAATTCAGGCAGCAATCGGAAGCAAGGTAATTGCAAGGGAAACTGTAAAAGCATTACGAAAGGATGTCCTTGCCAAGTGCTATGGTGGAGATATTTCAAGAAAGAAGAAGCTTCTTGAAAAACAAAAGGAAGGAAAGAAGAGAATGCGTCAGATTGGTAATGTAGAGATACCACAGAAAGCATTTATGAGTGTATTAAAGTTAGATGATGAATAAAAAACAGCTCGGAATATACGTGCATATTCCATTTTGCCAGAGCAAATGTGTTTACTGTGATTTTTTGTCTGCACCGGCAGATGGTAATATGAAATCCCTTTATATTAAAGCGTTATTAAAGGAAATAAGAATAACAGCACAACTGTTTGAAAAAGGAAAGCTGAATGAGAAATATTGTGTTGCTTCGGTATTTTTTGGTGGAGGGACACCGTCAATTCTTGATTCAGCGTTAATAGAGATGGTTCTTGACTATCTTTTTACACATTTTACATTTGCAGAGCATTCTGAGATAACGATAGAGTGTAATCCGGGAACACTTACCCTACAGAAGGCGCGCAATTATAAAAGGGTGGGGATAAACAGGATAAGTTTCGGACTTCAGTCGGCTGATGATACTGAACTGAAAATGCTTGGAAGAATACATGATTATAAAAAGTTCCTGGAAAGTTATGAAAATGCGCGAAACCAGGGGTTTGATAATATAAATGTCGATATAATGTCAGCTTTGCCGGGACAGACAATGAAAAGCTATATGGATACCCTTAATAAAGTAACAGGTATTAAGCCTGATCATATATCAGCATATAGCCTTATTGTGGAGGAAAATACGCCTTTATATGATAATATAAAACGATATCCCAAACTTCCTGATGAAGATACAGAACGAAGGATGTATTATGAGACAGAGTACATGCTTGAACGTAATGGATATAAGCATTATGAGATTTCAAACTATGCGAAGAGCGGTAAGGTGTGTATACATAATCTTTCATACTGGGAACGTAAGGATTATCTGGGCTTTGGCCTTGGAGCGTCTTCATTGTTTGAGGAATGCAGATATACAAATATATCAGATATTAACAGATATATCAGTTTTATCGATAAGGACGACAAGCTTATGCTGCCTGGAATACGTGCAGAAATAAATCATTTAACTAAAAATGAGCAGATGGAAGAGTTTATGTTTCTGGGACTTAGAAAAATGGATGGGATAGACATAAAGGAATTCAGCAGGTGTTTCGGCTGCAATATAGATGATGTATATGGCAGAGTAATAGAAAGAAATACAGAAAGAAAGCTGTTAAAACGGTCAGCAGGCAGAATCTGGCTCACTGACCGTGGAGTTGATGTAAGTAATGTAGTTATGTCAGAATTTCTTTTGTCATAAACAGCCTATGGCAAAAGTTATCGTAAACAGCTTATAATAAAAATTATTATAAAAGATTTATTATAAAAGAAAACTGCGGATGAATTGTTTTGGTGTTTCTCCCATTAGTTTTTTAAATTCTCTCTGGAAGTGGGACTGGTCAGAATATCCGATGTTTTGTATAAATTCACTGTTACTTCTGATTGGATCATATACAATTTCATTTAAAGTCTTATGAAAACGTAGAAGTTTACAGTATTCCTTTGGACCGTATCCGAAATAATCGGTAAATATGCGGTTTACCTGTCTTACAGAATAGCCTGAGAGTTCAGCCAGATGTGCCACGGATATATTTCCGTGGCATTTTTTTATATTAGCACGAATAGTTCCTATATTTTCAGGAAATGTAAGAACATATTTAGTAGTATCAAAATATTTTTTTATCATATTGACATGATCTGAAACGCTTAAGGAACTTCTTAACTCTTTTGTGAGGCTGTATTCATAGGAATCTGATTCCGGTGAATATTCAAAGAGCTGGTTATAGAATGCGGCAGGTGAAGCCGGAGAGATACCATTATTAATATAATATGTATCATCATTAAAAGTCATAAAAATATAATTAGTATAACCATCCAGCGTTAAATTCATAATTGAATCAATAACACCAATACAATAAAAGTGAGATGATTCGTTGTCTGTGTTGTAACATATGATCCATGTACATGATGTGGATGGAATAAAAGAAAGAGACTGGAGCTGTGGTGTGTCAACAGCGTATTCGGAAATTAACAGATTAGCATCCGAGCCGGAAAATTCAGAATATTTGAGATGACCACTGATGTCTGCGTTAATGTTGTGTTTTAGTAATGTTTTATCCATGTGTTCCTCCCTGGTGTTTTGTGTATATGTATTTGCGAAAAACAGCATTTTCATAACTAAAGCTGCAATCCTTAAGTTCCGCAAATATCTGTATATATTAAATTATAATAAAATAAATATAAAAAAGTCAATAACATATGTCCGATTTATTCAATAAATATAATTTTTTTATTGTATAATGAACAGTAATTGAACAAAGCGATACACAAAGGTGTGTAATGATTATTTATCTATAATAGTCGTTACACGCCTTTTTTCATTTGTAATAATTTCTAAAGGTAGCAGAATGCTATGCAAATGGATTGAGGGTAGCTTCCATGTGCATCGATTGTTTAGCTGTAAACAGCTTATACAATGTTCAATACCAATATTAATCAGAGGTTTTGGATCCAACCCCTGCTTATACATTAAATTGAAGAATTAGGAGGATTAGGCTATGGAATTTTCAGCATCTAATACTGTATGGGTACTTTTAGCAGCAGCACTCGTTTTCTTTATGCAGCCAGGTTTCTGTATTTTGGAAGCAGGTCTTACAAGAGCTAAGAATGCCGGAAATATTATAATGAAAAACTTAATGGATTTTTGTATCGGAACACCAATGTTCTGGTTGGTAGGTTTCGGTATAATGTTTGGATCAGGAAGTGCATTCTTCGGAGGAATTGATTTCTTTACAAGAGGAGATTATGCAGGCGTACTTCCGGATGGCGTTCCTTTTTATGCATATTTTATTTTCCAGACAGTTTTCTGTGCAACAGCAGCAACAATTGTTTCTGGAGCAATGGCAGAAAGAACAGACTTTAAAGCTTACTGTATTTACAGTGCAATAATTTCTCTTATTGTATATCCTGTTTCAGGACACTGGATATGGGGCGGCGGCTGGTTAGCTGAAATGGGATTCCATGATTTCGCCGGTTCATGTGCAGTACATATGGTAGGTGGATGTGCCGCTTTAGTTGGTGCAAAAATCCTTGGACCTCGTATTGGCAAATATGATAAGAACGGAAAGCCAAGAGCTATTCTTGGACATAACTTAACAATGGCAGCACTTGGTGTATTTATTCTCTGGTTCTGCTGGTTTGGTTTCAATGGTGGTTCAACAGTTGCAATTGAAGGCTTTACAACAGATGCAAGTGGTGCTGATATGTGGTTTGGTTCACTTGCAGGTATGGTATTCTCAACAACAAACCTTACAGCAGCAGTTGCAACACTGACAACAATGATATTTACATGGATAAGATATAAGAAACCTGATGTTTCAATGTCACTTAATGGTACACTTGCCGGTCTTGTTATGGTAACTGCAAGTACAGACTGTATTGATATGTATGGCGCTGCTATTGAAGGTATCATTGCCGGTATTGCAGTAGTACTTGCTATTGAATTTATTGATAAGGTTTGCAAGATTGATGACCCTGTTGGTGCAGTTGGTGTTCATTTTGCAAACGGTCTTTTAGGAACACTTTGTGTAGGTCTTTTCTCAACAGGTCAGGATGGCGTTGGCGCTGGTTTATTCTACGGCGGCGGATTCAGGCAGTTAGGTGTTCAGGCTCTTGGTGTTATTACTGTCTGCTTATGGGTCGGTGTTACAATGACAATAACATTCCTTGTTTTAAAGCATACAGTAGGCTTAAGAGTTCCGGCATCTGTAGAAATTGCTGGTCTTGATGCTGCGGAGCATGGTCTTGCAAGTGCATACGCAGGCTTTGAAATTTCAACAAGTGATCTTACAACAGAAAGTGGATTAGAAGAAATTGAAGAGATTGGATCAGAAAGTGTTGAAAAGTCAGTACCTGCATTTGTTAAGACATCAGATATTCCTAACGATAAGAAGATTACCAAGGTTCAGATTATAATGAAGCAGGCTAAGTTTGAAAAACTTAAGAAAGCTATGAATGAGATAGGTGTCATGGGTATGACTGTTACACAGGTTCTTGGTTGTGGTACTCAGAAGGGTGCTCCTGAATTCTACAGAGGTGTTGAAGTAGAAATGCAGCTTCTTCCTAAGATTCAGGTAGATATGGTTATTTCAAAAGTACCTACACAGGCAGTAATTGAAGCAACAAGAAAAGCACTTTATACAGGTCATATTGGTGATGGTAAGATATTCGTATATGATGTAGAAAATGTTGTTAAGGTTCGTACAGGTGAAACTGGATACGATGCTTTACAGGGTGCAGATGATTAATCATAAATAAAGTGGAAAATTATTAATCTGTACTGATATATAAAATGGTCTGTCAGATATTCATTAAATATGAATATAAGGCAGACCATTTTATTTGATAATAAATTTAAAGTATAAAAGCTGCATTCTATGGTTTAAAGGTTAACTATAACCGTTAAATATTAAAAATACAGAAACAAAAGTTGTATCTTATTGACAAAAATATCTCAAAAGAATATATTTAAATTAGCTAATTGCTCCAAAAAAATAATATAAGGAGGCGAATTCAACAAATTTGGGAGTATGTGTGATATATTAAAAAGGATATGTTGTACGCAGAGAATTCAAAATGTAAAATATATAAAATATTATTTTAGATATTTAAGCTGAGTACATAGTTAAATTAATTTAATCAAGTAATGTGAATAATGCCTTTACATTTTAACAGTTTAATACTAGAATTGTTTAAAGTGGGGCTTTACTCCAAAAAAATTTAAAGTGAGGTATATGTTAATGGCTAGAAAGATGAAAACAATGGATGGTAATACAGCCGCAGCTCACGTATCATATGCGTTTACAGAGGTTGCAACCATTTATCCAATTACTCCTTCTTCACCAATGGCTGACTATACAGATCAGTGGGCAACACAGGGAAGAAAGAATATTTTTGGTGACACAGTTAAGCTTGTAGAGCTTGAATCAGAAGGAGGAGCTTCAGGAGCATTCCATGGTTCACTTGCAGCAGGTGCACTTACAACAACATACACAGCATCTCAGGGTCTTTTACTTATGATTCCTAATATGTATAAAGTTGCTGGTGAGTTATTACCAGGTGTTATTGATGTATCTGCAAGAGCTTTAGCTTCACATGCATTATCTATTTTTGGCGATCATCAGGATATTTATGCATGTCGTCAGACAGGATTTGCAATGTTATGTAGTAACAGTGTACAGGAAGTTATGGATCTTGGTGCTGTTGCACATTTAGCAGCAATTGAAGGAAGAGTTCCTTTTATGCATTTCTTTGACGGATTTAGAACATCACATGAAATTCAGAAGATTGAGACATGGGATTACGAAGATCTTAAGGAAATGTGTAATATGGAGGCTGTTGCAGAATTCAAGAAGAGAGCCCTGAATCCTGAACATCCTGTTTTACATGGTTCAGCTCAGAATCCGGATATATTCTTCCAGGTAAGAGAAGCATGTAATCCATATTATGAAGCAATTCCTGATATTGTTGAAAAATATATGAATAAGGTAAATGAAAAGATTGGAACGGATTATAAGCTGTTTAATTACATTGGTGCACCAGATGCAGAAAAAGTAATTATTGCTATGGGTTCAGTCTGTGAAACAATAGATGAGACAATAGATTATCTTGTATCAAAGGGAGAAAAAGTCGGTGCTATTAAGGTACGTCTTTACAGACCATTTTCAGCAAAACATTTACTTGCTGTTATGCCTAAGTCAGTTAAGACAATAAGTGTAATCGACAGAACAAAAGAGCCTGGTTCAATTGGCGAGCCTCTTTATCTTGATGTTGTTGCAGCAATCAAGGATACAGAGTTTGCTGATGTAACAGTTCTTAACGGACGTTACGGACTTGGTTCTAAGAATACAACACCTGCAGATATCATGGCTATTTATAACAATGATTCAAAGAAAGACTTTACAGTTGGTATTGTTGATGATGTAACTAATACATCACTCGAAAGAGCAAAGAACATTGATACACAGCCGGAAGGAACAAAGGCATGTAAGTTCTGGGGTCTTGGCGCTGATGGTACAGTTGGTGCAAATAAGAACTCAATTAAGATTATCGGTGATCATACTCCTATGTATGCACAGGCATATTTTGATTATGATTCAAAAAAATCAGGTGGTGTAACAACATCACACCTGCGTTTTGGTAAGAAACCTATTAAGTCAACATATTTAATAGATAAGGCTGATTTTGTTGCATGTCATTGTCCTGCATATATGAGCAAATATGATATGGTACAGGATGTTAAAGATGGAGGAAAGTTCCTTCTTAACTGCGAGTGGTCAGCTGATGAACTTGCAGACCATATTCCGGGCCAGGCTAAGAGATATATGGCTGAGCATAATATTAAGCTTTTCACAATTGATGGTATTAAGATAGGTAAGGAAATTGGACTTGGCGGACGTATTAATACAATTTTACAGTCAGCATTCTTTAAGCTTGCCAATATCATTCCTGAAGATGAAGCAATTGAATACATGAAGGAAAAAGCTAAAGCTTCATATTCAAAGAAGGGTGACGATATTGTTAAGATGAACTATGAGGCAATTGAACGTGGTGCTAATGAAGTGGTTGAAGTGCCAGTTCCTGCTGAATGGAAGAATTGCGAAGACGAAGTACTTACAACAAAGGCAACAAATGGCAGAGAAGAAGTCCTTGATTTCGTTAATAATATTCAGAAGCCAATTAATGCATGTCAGGGTGATAAACTTCCTGTATCAACATTTAAAAATATTATTGATGGTACTTTCCCACAGGGTACAGCTGCTTATGAAAAACGTGGTGTAGCAGTTGATGTTCCATGCTGGAATTCAGAAAAGTGTATACAGTGTAACCAGTGTTCATATGTATGTCCTCATGCTGTAATAAGACCGGTTGTTTTAAATGAAGAGGAAAAGGCAAATGCGCCGGAAGGAATGAAGTTTGTTCCTATGATGGGTATGCCGGGATATTATTTCTCAATGACAATATCAGTGCTTGACTGTACAGGATGTGGTTCATGTACTAATGTCTGCCCTGGAAATAACAGAGCTGATGTTCTTAAGATGACATCACTTGATTCACAAAGACAGGAACAGGAATTCTTTGATTACGGATTAACTGTAAGTGACAAGCCAGAAGTATTAGCTAAGTTTAAGAAGGGAACAGTCAAGGGCTCACAGTTCGTTCAGCCATTACTTGAGTTCTCAGGTGCATGTGCAGGATGTGGTGAAACACCTTATGCTAAATTAGTTACACAGATTTGTGGTGACAGAATGATAGTTGCCAATGCAACAGGATGTTCTTCAATCTGGGCAGGTTCATCACCATCAACACCTTATACAGTTAACAAAGCTGGAAAAGGACCTGCATGGGGTAACTCATTATTTGAAGATAATGCAGAATACGGATTTGGTATGAAGCTTGCACAGGATGCAAACAGACAGTCATTAAGAAATAAACTTGATGAGATTCTTGCTAATACTGAAGATGCAGAAGTAAAAGCTGCAATAGAAGAATATTATGCAACATTTGAGGATGCAGAAGCTAATGCAGGTGCAACTGATAAGCTTGTTGCTGCTCTTGAAAAATGCGGATGCGACCTTTCAAAGGAAGTTCTTGCAAAGAAAGAATTCTTATCTAAGAAGTCACAGTGGATATTCGGTGGTGACGGATGGGCTTATGATATCGGTTACGGCGGATTAGACCATGTACTTGCTGCAAACAAAGATGTAAATGTATTTGTATTTGATACAGAGGTATATTCAAATACAGGTGGTCAGGCATCTAAGTCAACAAACCTTGGTGCGATTGCACAGTTTGCTGCTGCAGGTAAGGATGTTAAGAAGAAAGATCTTGCTGCAATATCAATGAGCTATGGATATATTTATGTTGCCCAGGTAGCTATGGGTGCTGATATGAATCAGTGCGTAAAAGCTATCCAGGAAGCTGAAAGCTATAACGGACCATCAATCATTATTGGATATGCTCCATGTATTAACCATGGTATCCGTAAGGGTATGTCAAAGTCTATGGAAGAAGAAAAACTTGCAGTGCAGTCAGGTTACTGGCATCTGTTCAGATTTGACCCTAGAAAGTCAGCAGAAGGCAAGAATCCATTTACACTTGACAGTAAAGCTCCTACTAAGGAATATCAGGACTTCATCATGGGTGAAAGCCGTTACATCAACTTAAAGAAGCAGAATCCGGAAAGAGCTGAAAAGTTATTTGGTGAAGCTGAAGCTAATGCAAAGGCTAAGTATGAAAATCTTGTAAGAAGAAGTGAACAGTAAGTAATATAGTAATATAGTAATTTATTAAGCCGGTGAAAACCATTGCTTATGCAATCAGGTTTTCACCGGCTTTTTGTACTTTAATCTTTATTTAAAAACAGTTGTATAATAATCCATCTTATGGCAAGAATAAAAATAACATAAATGCCAGGATGGAGGTATAAGAAAAACGGAATGGAGCAATTTTCAGGGAATGCACTTAGTGATATTAAACTGATGGAAGAAAAATTAAGAGTAGAATCGAATTTTGATATACTGGAAAGAAAAATTGAAATGGGAGGGAAAAAGGCAGGATTTTTCTTTATTGACGGATTCGTGCAGGAAGAAACAATATTAAAATTAATGCAGTTTTTTTATTCACTGAAGCCGGAAGATGTAGTTAATGCAGATACTTTTCTTAAAAAAGGAATGCCATATACTGAATGTGAGAAAATCAGGTCGGTAGACGAGACTGTAACAAAGTTTTTGTCAGGAGTTACTATAGTACTAATAGATGGATTTAAGGAATGCATAGCTATAGACTGCAGAACGTATCCTATGAGAAGTGTTGCAGAACCATATAAAGACAGGGTGCTTAGAGGTTCAAGGGACGGATTCGTTGAAACAATTGTTCTGAATGCGGCATTGATGCGAAGACGAATCAGGGATACAAAATTCAGTATTGAAATGTTTGAGGTTGGAAAACGTTCAAAGTCAGATGTGGCAGTCTGCTATATTGAGGATAAGGTTGACAAAAAAGTTTTGAAAAAAATTGTAGACAATATAAAGAGTATTGAGGTTGAGGCATTGACAATGAATATTGAAAGCCTTGCAGAATGTATGTTACCAAAAAAATGGATAAATCCTTTTCCTAAATTTAAATATTCTGAAAGACCAGATACAGCAGCGGCAGCGGTTTTTGATGGCAATATAGTCATAATGGTTGATAATTCGCCGGCGGTAATGATAGTTCCAACGTCAATATTCGATGTTACTGAAGAACCGGATGATTTCAATTTTTCACCTGTAATTGGGACATATCTTAGAATTTCAAGAACAATATTTACGTTAGTGACCATACTTCTTACACCTACATGGGTGCTTTTAATAAATAATCCTGACTGGATACCCGGATGGCTTGAATTTATTACAGTGTCTGACCAGATAACTGTGCCGATTTTCGTTCAGCTTATTTTGCTGGAATTTGCAATAGATGGACTTAAAATGGCAGCAGTAAATACCCCGAATCTTTTATCCACGCCATTAAGTATAGTTGCGGGTATAGTTGTTGGTGAATATGCTGTGAGTTCAGGCTGGTTTAACACAGAGTCAATGCTTTACATGGCAGTTGTTACGGTTGGAACATACTCTCAGGCCAGCTTTGAAATGGGGTATGCAATGAAGTTTGTAAGAGTCATTATGTTATGCTTCACCAATTTCTTCAACATTTTTGGATATATTGCAGGATTGCTGGTATTGATTCTTTGCATAGGTTATAATACGACAATCTCAGGGAAAAGCTATCTGTATCCGGTAATACCGTTCAATGCTGAAATGTTAAAAAGAAAGCTGCTGAGAGTAAGGCTTCCACACAGACATAAGCAGAAATAATGCAAAAACAGTGCAGAAACAATGCAAGAGCAGTGCAAAAGCAAATGTAATGGAAAAATAATGGTAAAAGTAGAAATCACCAAATTACCGTGACAGTCAATTGTCCAGAAATCCAAAATGCTTAAGAGCTTTCTGGATACCATCTTCGCTTGATCTTGCTGTTATATATGAAACCCTGTCTTTTAATTCTTCGGGAAGGGTATTTCCCATGGCAATACTGTTTGGGACAAAGTCAAACATCGCAAGATCATTATTGCTGTCACCAAAGGCATAGGAATCATTAAGATTTATATTTAAATTATCAAGCAGATACTGAATACCTGTTGCTTTAGAGTATCCTGATGGAACAAATTCGCAGAACATACCACCGCGGTCTATGCATTCAAAATATTTATCACTTAATTTACGGAATTCATTGATTTTATCAGGACTGCTGTACCAGACAACAAACTTGTCGCAGATGCAGTCTGCACTGTTTAAATCTGTTCTCATTTTATATCCGTCTTCATTAAGACGTTGTCTATGTCTTATTGCACGGGGGTGTGTTAATGGTCTGGTATTATCAAAGAACAGTTCATCACGTGCTTCAAAAAGAATATCCACGTTAGTTTTGCGGGCCTGCTTTAACAGTTCAAGTACCATTTTGTGATCCTGTGAAATATGAAGCAGCTCTTTTCCATTATAAAATATGTCAGTTCCACATCCACATATGTATCCATCAAAACCTATATCAAGTATTTCCTTTGGAAGATTGGAAAAACAGCGGCCGGTGTTAATAAACATAAAATGTCCGTTTTTTTGCGCTTGTCTTACTGAGGGCGCAACAGATGCAGGAATGGTGCCGTCTATATCAGATGTAAGAGTACCGTCAATGTCAAAAAAAGCAATTTTATGCATTATAGTTATGCTCCTTTCTAACAGGGCAGGTGTTTAGCCAATTGCGAAATTCATAAATTGTTAATTTTGTATAATGCAGCTTGAGAAATGATGAGTTTCGCAATCGCCTGATGCCATGTATGTAAAGTATAAAAAAGTCATAATAAAGAACTGTCTGTAATCTGATATATAATATCATACAGTTATAAAATGGTCAATTTTGCACATGAAAAATACTTTAAAAAGGCAGTGATTAGTAAATATGGCAATTTATCTATTTTTTAATATTTTTATCATTAAATTAATAAATATATCTAATAAAGTATGTTATACTTATAAACATATTAGAAAAACTGGCAGTTGTATATTCTGATTACTTGATTTATTTAACCTGAAATATTATAAGAACAACGTCGGAAAATATAAAAAGGAAAGTGATAACTATGAGTAAAGTAATTGGTATTGATCTTGGAACGACTAACAGTTGTGTCGCAGTTATGGAAACCGACCGTCCGGTAGTAATAACCAATAGTGAAGGCTATAGAACGACTCCATCAGTTGTGGCATTTTCAAAGGATGGGAGCAGGCTGGTTGGTGACACGGCCCGCAGACAGGCAGCAGTTAACGCAGACAAGACAATTTTTTCAATTAAACGTCATATGGGATCGGATTACAGGGTGAAGATTAACGGAAAGCATTATTCACCACAGGAAATTTCAGCGATGATATTGATAAAATTGAAAAAAGATGCAGAGAGTTTTCTTGGAGAGGAAGTAACAGATGCAGTTATTACGGTTCCGGCATACTTTAATGATGCACAGCGCCAGGCAACCAAGGATGCCGGTAAGATTGCAGGCCTGAATGTACGCCGTATTATAAATGAGCCTACAGCAGCTGCACTGGCATATGGACTTGATAATGGCCAGGCACAGAAAATACTCGTATATGATCTGGGCGGAGGAACATTTGATGTGTCAATTATTGAGATAGGAGACAATGTAATAGAGGTGCTTGCGACATCAGGAGATAATCATCTTGGTGGCGATGATTTTGATGAACGTATTGTAAATTATCTTATTGAAAAATTCAGGGAATCCGATAACATTAATCTTACAAAGGACATGTCTGCAATGCAGAGATTAAAGGAAGAAGCTGAAAAGGCTAAAAAAGAGCTTTCGTCTGCGATGACTTCAAGAATAAATCTTCCGTTTATTGCAATGGCAAAAGATGGCCCTCATCATATGGATATAGAACTTACAAGAAATGATTTTGTGAAACTTACATCAGATCTTATTGACAGAACTGTTACTCCTGTAGAGAATGCTTTGCATGATGCGGGGCTTTCAAAATCAGAAATTGGAATGGTATTGCTTGTCGGTGGTTCTACGAGAATACCGGCAGTAGCTGATAAAGTAAAAAGTATAATGGGAATTGAGCCGTCAAGAAATGTAAACCCTGATGAATGTGTAGCACTTGGCGCAGCTGTGCAGGGAGGCAAATTTTCAGGGCAGCTTGTTGCCGGTTCAGCAGCATCTGAGATTATACTTATGGATGTTACGCCGCTTTCACTTTCAATTGAAACTGTTGGTGGGATAGCAAGCCGGCTTATTGAACGTAATACAACTATACCTACAAGACATAGTCAGATATTTACAACAGCAGGGAATTTCCAGACGTCTGTTGATATTAAAGTATTCCAGGGTGAGAGAAAGTTCACAAGGGATAATAAGCTTTTAGGCAATTTCAGGCTTTCGGGAATAAAACGTGCTCCGGCAGGTACGCCACAGATAGAGGTTACATTTGATATAGATGCGAATGGAATAGTAAACGTTTCAGCGAAGGATCTTGGTACGGGACATGAGCAGTCTATTACAATTACATCCAGTTCAAATCTTTCAGAGGATGAAATCGAAAAAGCAAAGTGGGATGCACAGATGTACGAAAAGCAGGATGAAGCAAGAACACAGCTTATTGCAATCAGAAGTGAGGCTGAAAGCCTGCTTGCACGTACAGAACAAAAGCTTGCAGAACATAAAAAAGACTGGGACAAGGCAAAGCGCAGGCAGATAAAGGACGCTGCCGGCGTATTAAGGAAGGCAATATCAAAAACAACACCTGAGAAGATAACACAGGAGACAGCTGCAAATATAAAGCAGGCAAAGGATAATCTTGAAGAAATACTAAAGAGTCTTCAGGCATTGTAAAGGCTTATCAGATCAGCTTTGAAAGGTAAAAATAATTCGCACTAATAGTACTAAAATTTAAGCTGATTTCTTTGCGATAAGGTAAAAT
>CAKRGM010000016.1 GCA_934330725.1 uncultured Lachnospiraceae bacterium
AAAGAATTCCTTAAAAAGAATCGAGCCGAGGTGTTGAGAATGAGTATATTTGAATATGATCAGGAAAAGCATATGCAACAGGAGAGGGATGCCTCCAGAGAAGCAGGTCGTGAAGAAGGGCAATTTTTAAAGCTGATCAATCTTGTAATTAAAAAGATCAACAAAGGAAATACGCCTGAACAGACAGCAGATATGCTTGAAGAGGATATCTGGGTAATAAAAAATATATATGACGCAGCAGAGTCCATGGCACCAGATTATGACGCTGAAAAGATCATGAAAGCTATTGTTAAAAAGTAAACAGCTGATATCCTTATTTTCAATCAAACGGAAGTTCTTCATAAATAGTATCGGTTAAAGAGCTCACACCGCCAAGGAACGACGTAAAGCCATTCCCCCAACGGAAGAGTCGTTTGGCAGAAATCATATATGGCATAACTTTTCTCCCTGTTCGTCATTTGTTATGCATTTGCCACTCTTTATCATTTTGCCATATAACATAGAATCGAGCATGCCCTCTGACAGTTACCACCAACAGAACACCCTCGATTCTATGTTTTCGTTTGGGTATTATAAGGATTTTCCAGCCCCTTTATCCCCTTGTTACGTGCCACTGTAACAAAAATGTTTTGGAATCGTCAGGATAAATATTGCAGGTTTGTTACGACACTATTCTGTTTTTTATCTCAACATTTCAACAAACTCTGAGAATGTATCTGCTACCTTGTATGTTACAGGGGCAAACTCTTCTGATTCCTCATGGCTCCATACACAAATTGATGGTTTCTCTTTATTTTTTCTATAATCTAAACATACATAATCCCCTGCGAATAACTCTGCTATTGGCACAACCTCTACTCCAATTAAATCTTCATTATTCGTCAAACGCTCTCCTATTTGTGATTCTACAACACTAATATCATACCAACCATTTTGAGTTTCTTGAACCTTCTTCAAAATACACAAAAATCTGGTAACTGCATAATTATGTTTATTACACTCAAATGATTTTTCATTTGGTATACCACCATTATTATTCACAATAAAGTTTCTGTAATCCACTGGCAAAACCAATCTCCATTTTTTCTCTTTTTCTGCTAATAGTCCATCAGTTGGTATCGGATGGATAATTGTATTATCTTGTATTGTCATTTAATATCCTCCCTATTATCGAGGTGCATCTGCCCACATTCCAGCGATTCTTCATTTATTTCTTCAAAATATTTGTAGATCCAATTAGTAAGTTCTTCCTTAGATTTGACACGGATACATCTGAACATCTGACGAGTCGTCTTGCTAAAGAAACCTTCAACCATGTTAAACCATGAATGATTCTTTTTTACCCATGAAAATGTCCTTCAGGATTTTGTTAAAAACATTATATCACCGTTTTAAAATATAGCTGAGTTATTAAAAAGATATTGCAAAAGATATATTGCGCTTTAAAACAATTTTTATAATATTTTATTTGGTTATTTTTTTATCTGCAACTCGACCAGTTTGTGCTTCTATTAACAAATTCAATCCAGTAAATGTAACTATACTTATATACTGACTATCCCTTTTTCCAATTGATACAATCGTTTGAGGTTCTAAAGGTTTAATAATATTATCAATTTCCCATATTTTATTACCATCAAAATCATATGCAACTACATTATTCGTAGGATTTTCATTTGTATACTTTTTCCTTATCACTACACACTTATCAAATGCTACAACTTCTGCTATCTTCTCACATAATATAATCTGTTTATCAGCAAACCATATTATATTCTCTTTATATGAATAATTTTTTTTCATTTTAATTTTCATGCCTTTCCGTAACCTGCAAACATATGGTTGCAAGTACTAAAATTTGTGTAAAAATTTATTTTTCACACTAATCTCCATTCCGCAGACGCTTTGCATCGAAGGAATCGCGAGCTGAATTTCAGATTCAGCTCTGCGATCATGGCTACTTTGTGACGCCTGCGGCACAAATAGCTGTGTGAAAAATCATCGCATCAGCATGATTTTTCGCACTATTTACCTATTAACCTTTCATTTACAAAATTGTCCTCATCAATAAATTTACCCATTGTGTCAAACTGCTGACCGTCTCCACTTCCCCAGCCTTCAACAGGATTAGCAATACCTGTTTGCAAATTGAAATCAGGATCAACTTTAACATCACAGATATGTGTTGGTTCCTTTGGTAGCGCATATTTATCTGCTATTTGTGCAGGCGTCAAACCTTCAATATCATTTTTTTTCATGAGCCAGCCACCTAACTTATTTGATGTGCCATCTTCATTATATGAAAAGACTCTTACATATTCCTCATTACCTGCCTGGACTACTTTTACTTCAAAATTTGGGTTATATGGAGGCTTATCATATCCTCTTGCCAGCCATTCGCTATTAGCCATCTCAGGTGTTTTTGTTTCTACAACTTTCAGCTCACCTGTATCAACCGTTTTTAAACCACCGTTACTACCACTCTGGTATGCTATACACATAGGAATTTCTAAGCAGTCTTTTTCTATCTATTGCTTTTATTACGTTCCTATATCACAATCATCCTGTAATAGATAGAGGTGTGCGTCACCACTCTTGAGGCACTTGTGACCTCGTAACCTGAGACTGCTCCCTCTGCTTTGCAGGATTTTGCGTATTAGCTGGATGTTGGCAGTATATTCACTGTACTTCGTATATCTAACCAGATTGTAACCCGCATTGAAGTGAGGATTCTATCTACTTACACTAAACAAAAGAAAGGAATTTCATTATGTACATCATAGGCATTGATTGGCAAAAATCATCACGAAGCTTCCATTGTTTCTCCGGAAGGCAGGCAAATCGGACATTCTCTCCGCTTTGCAACTACACACAAAGGTGCAGATTCTCTTATAAGCTTTATATTCAAAAACATCGGTGATTCCCCTTGTGTCTTTGGCATGGAAGCCACCGGTCATTACTGGTATCCAATTTATTCATTTCTCAAATCCAAAGGATATACCATCTATGTGATCAATCCTATCCAGTCCGATTCTCTCAGAAAAATGTATATCCGGCAAACAAAAAATGATTCCATCGATTCTTTTCTGATTGCAGAAGTAATACGCTTTGGGCAGTTTGAGGCTACTTCCATGGCAGATGAAAACATACTTGCCATGCGGCAGTTATGCCGTTACCGGGATTCTGTTGTTTCCTCCAGAACAGAAATCAAGCTTCGCATCAGTACGATTATGGAACAGATTTTCCCGGAATACGAAAAACAGTTTTCCTCTCTATGGCTCGGCACATCCATGGGCATTCTTGAAAAGTACCTCACCCCTGAGAACATTCAGAACGCCCCAATAGATGAGCTTTTTGAAATTATAAAAGATAAGAGCCACAACAAACTTACCATAAAAAAAGCTGTTTCTATCAAAGATGCTGCGGCTGATACCTTTGGTATTAAAATAGCACAAGATGCGTTCGCTTTCCAGTTAAAACAGCTGATTGACAGATTGAATTTCCTTAATGAACAGCTGGAAGCTCTTGACCATGAAATTCTCAGTTACTATGAGAAGTTTGATTGTTACCTCCATACAATTCCGGGAATCGGCATGATTGCTGCTGCAACCATTTTAGCTGAAATTGGAGATATACACAGGTTTAAAAATTCATCTGCCTTAGTTGCCTTTGCCGGTATTGATCCAACCGTAAGGCAATCCGGCGAATTTAACAGCATACATAACCACATGTCGAAACGAGGTTCCCCTTACCTGAGACATGCAATCTTCCTTGCTGCAACCACCTGTTCTTTTTACAACAGTCCTTTAAATGCCTATTACAAAAAGAAGCGTGAACAGGGCAAACACCATCTGACTGCCACTGGCGCAGTAGCAAGAAAGCTTACCACCGTAATCTATGCTGTATTACGGGATGGTAAGCCCTATGAACCTAAGAAATTCTGTTAATATATGGTAGTGAGACTACTAATTAAGCCTGCCGGTGGGGAGGCTTAGTTGTGGTGCATAGAAATAATCTCATCAACATATTCTTTCAAATCATCTTCCAAATCTTCCCTTATAGCAATAATTGATTCCCAATTTAAATCTTTTCCTATATCATAATAATTCACAGCATCACATATCATATTCAATATTGCCTCTCTTGTCTGATACTTCATACCTTGAAAATTAATTGTTACATAGTCTTCAATTAACAACAAAAGTTGTTCTTTGGAATAATCGTGCATTCTAATTCTATCATCCATATTGGAGACCAACTCCTCTAATTTTTTTTCATCCAATATCCTTAACACCTCCATTAATCACCCACTAATTCAATTTTGATATGGATCCAAGATTGGTATATGTGTATCATTAATAATAACCTCATCATAATCCGGACCATTGGGATTAAAATACTTTGCTTCACGAAAATCATTTATTGTAGGGTCAAAATATCTTCTACCACGTTGAACTCTAACAACCCAACCATTATAAGCATTAGAGCCAACCGGGGCACTTGGGTCCACATTGTGTACTCTAACTCTATATGTCTGCCCATTCTGAACCCACTTAAACTCAAATCCTTCTGTAGCTCCTCCCTGTACTGGATATAACTCTCTCAAAACTGCTTCACCTGGAATTCTATCCAATATCTGGTCTACATTACTTCCTTCTAATTCTGTAAAATCACCAATTTTTCCACTTGACTTCCCATAGCTGGTCTCATTATTAATATCTTTAACCGCCTTGTCAATATCCTCTGATAAACTTGAGTTTTTTAATTTACTTTCATCTGGATTATCTAATTCACGATTCTTTATACTATCAAGTTTTTCTTTGTCATTTTTTCCATTTTCTATACCTGAATATGTAACTCCTCCTGCTACTGCCCCTACTCCTGTTGCACACAATGCTGCTCCTCCGCCTGCAAGTGTTATCCCACCAAGTATAGTTGCAGCTCCAGGTGCCATCCCGGCTATTCCCGCCACTGTCGAAATAGCATCGCCTAAAGTCTTTCTAATTATTTTTAGTGACACAATTATAAACTAATGGTATAATTCAAGGAACGATAGAGCTTATGATAACCTGGATAAACTCATTATTACAACACTTGAGAATGCAATATATATGAGTATGAAAAATGATATTTTATTTATAATAGATTCATAGCTGGTTCTTTATGAGCACCAGTCAGCGGTGAATTTAAATATGCCGCTTAGGAATCTGTCTTATGTATCATGCGCATATTCTGCACTGACAATGAATGAGAACCTTTATGTTGAGAAGCTTATAAGAATACCCGAGCCCAAATTTGTAGTATTTTATAACGGACTAAAAAAGCCTCCTGAGAAACAGCTTTTAAAACTGTCAGATGCATATGAAAGGAAGTCCGAAGATATTTCAATGAAACTTACTATTGAAGTTGTGAATATAAATCCGGGATATAATAAAGACCTGATGGAGAGAAGCCGGGTGTGAAGAAGGTCTTAAAACAGGCCGTAAAGAAAGGCAATTTTTAAAGCTGATTAATCAGATAATTAAAAAGATTATTAAAACTGTTGTTAAAAAGTAAACAGCCAGGTTGTCAGGTAAACTTTATCTGATACTGCATCTGCATTCTATTGACTTACGTCAACGAAAGGCAGATAACAGTATCTTTTTTAATTAAGGAGATTGATGTCCTAAAGTATAACTATAATAAATTCTACAATACAGGAATCCCATTTCCACTTGAAAACAGCACCAGCAATTTTTCATTGTTTTTAAAAATTATTCCTCTTTACTTTTTTCTAACTGATACCATTCATCTAAAACATCATATGCTGTCTTTTTTTGATCATTACTAAATATTATGTCATAACTATAATCTGCATTTAATCTATTAGATATAACATCATATACCAATTTAATCTGTGTTGGCATTTCCCTTTGATGTTCTTGACATAACTTCTTGAGAGCCTTTATATCATCATTAATAATATTAATAGCTCCCTTTTGTCTCTGTATTGAGACATCATATCTTTTTTGCCCATCTACTATAACGTCATTTAGCTTGTTCTTCTTTACAATTTTACTATTAACTTTATAAAAGAAACCACTGGATATCATACCATTTTCAAAAGAACAATAAATATAAATCCTTTCAGCTCTTTTTTCCACATATTCCAGACAAATTGCCACCATGTCCGCCTGTATTTCTGAAAAGTAATCTTCAAACACTTTTTCCATTACATTTCCTCCATTAATTTAGGATACTTTGACTAAAAAAGTCACCATCAATTGTATATTCTACATTAAATTCTATAGGACGTAAACCGTCTCCATCATATTTAATATTAACATTTACCGTTACTTCTTTTCCCTCACTTATAGCTTTTGCCCATTGATTTTCGATTTTTTTATATTGACTTAAATTAACATTTTGTGATTGAGATACAATATTATCCAATTCTGGTGAGCCACCAAACCTATCTCCAGCTAAGTGTCCCGCATGGTCTCCTTCAATTTTTCCTGGAGTGTTTGGGTTATGATTTAGTCGACCATCTCGTTTTGTTAATTGTAGATTATCCGTATTCCAATTAGATATCCTTCCATTAGCATCTGTTTCATAATTATACTTGAATTCACCCGTTTGATAGTTAATATTGGGTTTTAAATTTCCTGCTTCATCAAAAGGATTATCTGTAAAGACTTTTTGATCTGTTGCTGTACCACTCTCATTATTAATATCTTTAACCGCCTTGTCAATATCCTCTGATAAACTTGAGTTTTTTAATTTACTTTCATCTGGATTATCTAATTCACGATTCTTTATACTATCAAGTTTTTCTTTGTCATTTTTACCATTTTCTATACCGGAATATGTAACTCCTCCTGCTACTGCAAGTTCTATTGTTCCGACAGCTACCGCTTCAGCCGATATTGCAATTGCCGGCGCACCTGCTACTGCCCCTACTCCTGTTGCACACAATACTGTTCCTCCTCCTGCAAGTGTTATCCCACCAAGTATAGTTGCAGCTCCAAGTGCCATTCCGGCTATTCCCGCCACTGTCGAAATAGCATCACCTAAAGTCTTTCCATAATAATAACTTTCTTCGTCTGTAACCCAGTTACTTACAATCCAGTTATCAGCATCCTCTCCTTTTTTGTTTATAAAATTCAGATAATCATCAACAGTATTATCAGGATCTATTGCTCCCGCTATAATTGCCGGAACAAAGAAAATTCCCTCTACTGTATCTATAACCAATGCTGATGCCACACCACCTGCAAAATTTAATGCTTTCTCCCAGATATCCGGATCATCAAGTCTTGGCATTGATTCTTCACACTGCTTTTCTATATCATCATAATCACTTGTTATAGCCTCATACTGGCTGTTTATATTATTACAAAGTGTGCCATAATCCTCATCGCTCATCTGCAAAGCTTCTGGTGTAACAAGCGCCGCGATTCCTATGATTTTATTCTGGAATCCAACTGCCTTTTGTTGTAATGCGCTAAACCGCTGCGCATAATTATAATCAACTGAATTAACCCTGTACAATATCTTATCAAATTTTTCACTGCTTATATTATGCTTATCTGCCATTTTTGCCTGATATTCACTTACATTGTCAAGATAATCATTAATATCCAGTTCTTCACTTATAAATGTATCTTTAAACCAGTCAACAATCGCCCATTCATCTTCCTCATCGACATTTTTCCTTATAATTTCGCGGATATTTGCTACAGAATCCACCGAAAAATCCCTTACTATTCCCACTTAATTCTCCTTTTGCTTTATTCAAAATTCAGGTAATTGCGAAACTCATTATTTCTCAAACTGAGCTTTAACAACCTTTAAAAGATTTGATGTTGTTTCATCAAGATCCATAAATCCATCTTCTGCATTCCTGCAAAATGCAATTGTCACATTTATCAATGCTTTAAGCGCATCCTCCAGCCCTAAAAATGCCTCATTAACAGCACTCATATATTCCGCCGCTTTTCCTTTACAACCTATATCAAATGTGCCGCTGCAGTCAGTCTCAACCTTGCCAAGCAATGTACTTAAATTAGCTATTTCCGCTTCCAGCTTGTCTGAATCTACTTTTAATTCCACTCTACACCTCATTTCTGCATACCTTTTTTACAAATTTAAGTATCTGGTATGCAAGACACAAAACAATCCATCTTTTGATACGAACATTAAACATCATATCCGGTACTTAATATAAATAATTATCTGCCGTATCAAAATCAGTCATAAATGCTCCATTCTGCTTTTTGGCTTCATCCGCTATACTACCTGCCTCACCCTTTAAGCCTTCCGCCTGCTCTTTAAAATCTGCAAGTCTTTTGGACACATCGCCTTCACTGATTGCATCAGTACTTATCCTTCCAAGTATCGTAAGATATTCTTCTAAATGCTCTTCAAATTTGCCTGCACGATTCTGATATTCATTACAAATTGATCTGCATTTGTCATCATCAACCACAATGTCGTATCCTATTTCATATGCCATTTTCAATCTCCATTTCTGCTTAATTCATACCGCAAATCATCTATCCTGTTACTGCAGTATGCATTATCTGATTCAAGCTCATCTATCTGGTTACTAAGCTCATCAAGTCTCCTGTTTGCTGCATCTATAGAATCATATATTCCCTTTTCTGCCCTTAATGCGTCAGTGTCGTCAGCTGCCTGCTCAAGTACATCTGAAAACAGCTGTACGAACTTTACATTCTTAAAGCTTCCTCTCATACTGTTTGCCTTATTTCGCTCACTCTGCCTGTACTCGCCCAGCTGTTCCTGCGAGTTATAAAGCTTTCCACGTATCTGCTGTACATTTTCACAGGACTCTTTAAGCTTGTATATTTTTGTGTTATTGTTATCTATTCTATTCTGATAATCCCTTATTCTGTTTAAAATTGCCTGTTCATCCATCACCTGCTCTTATCACCCCTTTTTATCATTTTTAAAAAACTGATTCTTATATTTATCTGTAAAAGATACTGAATATGTACCTTTATCTATTATGAGTGCTTTTTTTACTGCCATAATGAACTTCCTGTCCCTTATGTCTGAATAACCTTTGTGTATTACTTTTCTGATTGAACGCTGCGTAAAAAACAGCATTTTGTCACCCTGCAGCATCCCCGTTGGATATGGAACGCCTGCATATTCAAAGAAATTATCATCCTTATCCGGTGAAATATATCTGTGTGTTATGACCATCTGAAAATGTTCAGTTGTATTTTCCTTTGGATTTTTATAAGCCGGATTAATTTCTACAACACTTCCCAATGGAAGTATTTCCTGTAGTACTCCAATAAGAGATGGAACCAACGAAATCAGTTCATCATAAGAATGTTTTATCTGCTGTCCACCGCATTTTAATATGTAGTCATCCGCACATACACTATATTCAGCCTTTTTATTGTATGACTGTATAGTATCTGTCATCTTATTATTAAGACTGTCATAAATACGATACAAAAATTCTGTGTCACTGCCACAGCAACAGCAGATATCAAACCATATTTTCATTTTAGTATCATCTAAAAACTGATACTTTTTGAGCAGCATGACAATAAGTCCATATTGCTCATTTCTAGTATTATCGACCATATTACCTTATTCAGGGCAGTATTACACTATATGTAATATTCCCTGTCTCCTTATTTTTTTATAGTACCCTATAATTTTACATTTATTTGAGCGTATGGTCAACTATATTTCCCTGTTTTCAAAAAAGTTTAAAATAAATGATTACCGGTCATATGCGCCATTCACACAACACAAAAAAGCAGCGGAATATCCCGCTGCTTTTCCATTAAATACATTGTAATGTAAATGTCAAAAGTAAATTTTTACACTTCCTGACTTATACAGATATATACCGACTATACAAGCAATACAGTCTATGAAAATCTATATTAGAGTCTCTTTCTTAAAGCTTCACCCTCTGCCTCAAATCCCGGCTTACCAAGTAATGCAAACATGTTATGCTTGTAGCTTTCAACGCCTGGCTGGTTAAATGGGTTAACTCCAAGTATATATCCTGATACACCGCATGCTGCTTCAAATGTATAGAATAACTCACCAAGATAGAATTCATTCTGCTGTGGAATGCTTATCATCATGTTTGGTACATTTCCGTCTGTATGTGCAAGAACTGTACCATTCATGGCACACTTATTAACAAAATCGACGCTCTTTCCTGCTAAATAATTAAGTCCGTCAAGATCTTCCTTTTCTTCCTTGATTACAACTTCCCTGGTTGGCTTTTCAACGTTAAGAACTGTCTCAAACATTATTCTGCTGCCATCCTGAATAAACTGTCCCATTGAATGAAGATCTGTTGTAAGGTCTACACTTGCAGGGAAAATACCTTTGCCATCTTTTCCTTCTGATTCACCGAAAAGCTGCTTCCACCATTCAAGTGTATAGTGAAGACTTGGCTCGTAATCGCAAAGTATTTCAACTGATTTTCCTTTTCTTAAAAGTATATTACGAACAGCTGCATACTGCATTGCATCATTATTATCAAAATCATTCTTAAGGAAACGTTCTCTTGCACTTGCAGCACCTTCCATAAGCTTATCAATATCAGCGCCACTTACTGCTATTGGAAGAAGTCCTACTGCTGTAAGAACTGAGAAACGTCCGCCGATATCATCAGGAACTACAAACTCTTCATATCCTTCAGCATCCGCAAGCTTCTTTAAAGCTCCCTTTGCCTTATCTGTTGTTGCATAAATTCTCTTTGCAGCTTCTTCTTTTCCATACTTGCTTTCAAGCATTTCCTTAAATATTCTGAATGCTATGGCAGGCTCAGTTGTTGTTCCTGACTTTGAAATAACATTTACTGAGAAATCTCTGTCGCCAATAACATCAATAAGTCCTGAAAGATATGTTGAACTTATGCTGTTTCCTACGAAATATATTTCAGGTGACTTACGAACTTCCTTTGAAACTGAGTTGAAGAAATTATGTCCTAAAAATTCAATTGCAGCTCTTGCGCCAAGGTATGAACCCCCTATACCAATAACAACAAGAACTTCTGAATCTTTGCGGATCTTTTCAGCTGATTTTTTAATTCTTGCAAATTCTTCCTTATCATAGTCTACCGGAAGATCAATCCATCCAAGGAAGTCACTTCCCTGACCGTTCTTTGAAAGTAACAACTCCTTTGCACTTTCAGCGATTGATTTCATTGAATCAATTTCATGTTCTTTTACAAAATTTGCTGTTTTAGAATAATCTAATCTTACCTGTTCCATTGTAAATCATTTCTCCTTTTTTCTATATGATGACAGCCTTCAAAAAATATAAATATTTTTATCAGCTGCTTCGTAACTCGTTAATGCGCGGCATTTTCACTATATCTCCAAGCTTATATCAGTTTTATTATAAAAACCGGTTATGATATGGAATGCATATATGCTGATATAGAATATAAACAACACCTGTCTATTAGCATTTGTATTTTTCTTATATTTATCAATATTATTAATGATGTCATAAACAAAAAATGCCTCAAGAATTATTCCGTGCTTCGCACTTTCACAATTCTGACCCACATATTAATAATATTATAAACTCTGTTATTTTTTTGTCAATCAATTTAACTGAAATTTAACATTATTCACTGGTGCCTTTATACAATTCATACAAAGTGCTTTTATACTTAAATTTCTTTATATTCTGAAACACACCCTTTAATTTAAATTCTTGAAGCAAGTTCTTTAATAAGAAGCACAGAATTCCTGATTGCCTTTTTTTCAAATGCCGGGTAATCCATTGTTGCACTGTCATCTGCTTTATCAGAAATAGCTCTTAGTATTACAAATGGTACATTATTAAGATATGCAGTCTGTGCTATTGCTGCTCCTTCCATTTCTGTACAGAATCCATCAAAATTGTCACTTATTTTTTTCTTTACATCCTTGTCAGAAATGAACTGGTCTCCGCTTACAACTCTTCCAACATGTGCCTTTATATCAGGAACCGCTTCTTTGCAGCTTTCCTTTGCAAGTTCAATAAGTCTCTGGTCTGCTTTAAATGATAATGTATCCATTCTTGGAATCTGTCCTGGTGCATAGCCAAAACCTGTAGCATCCATATCATGATGCAGGACATCTTCTGATATTACAACATCTGCTATATCTATTTCGGCCTTTAAGGAACCTGCAATTCCGGTGTTGATTACATAATCAACATTAAAATCGTCCACAAGAATCTGTGTGCAGACTGCTGCATTAACTTTTCCAATTCCACTTCTTACGATAACAACATCCTTACCACTTAATTTACCGGCCTTAAATGTCATCTGAGCTTTAGTTTCTTCTTTTTCAATTGTCATAACTTCAACAATCTGTGCAACCTCTTCATCCATTGCTCCAATAATCCCTATCATACCTGTATCTCCTTTTATATTCTTTATTTTATAAACAATTGCAAAACTTATAAATTGACGGTGTATTTTACCGCCTTACGCACCGCTGCCAGCAATAAGCAGCAAGAGCGTTCCTGTGTTGAATTGTTGATTTTACACAACACAACTTGAAAAATAATGAGTTTCTCAGGTAATACCCTGCTACAGGCGCATACCTGTTTAATATATAATGTTACAGGAAAATGTGCTACAAAGTCAATCCAGTTTCTTTATTTTTAATGACACATTAATTTACTTATGATAAAATACAAACGAATTAAATATAAAAGTCATTTAACTTATATTTAATTTAAAAGGAATTTAAAGAAATTACAAAAAATGTCATGAAAGGTATGGTGATTATATGACTTACAAAACTAAAGGCGTCTGTTCAAGTGCAATCGATTTTGACGTTGTTGACAATAAAGTTACAAATGTTAATTTTACAGGTGGATGTTCAGGTAATACGCAGGGTGTAGCTGCACTGATTGAGGGAATGGATATTGACGATGCCATAAAAAGACTTAAGGGCATCCGCTGCGGATTCAGACCGACATCATGTCCTGATCAGCTTGCTACAGCACTTATGCAGTATAAAGAAAATAACTAACATGGTGAACAAATGGGTAGTGTTGCACGCTTTAAACGCATATATATAGAAATAACCAGTTCATGTAACCTGAAATGCTCCTTCTGTCAGGAGACTCTCCGGCCGCCACATTTTATGAGTGTGGCGGAATTTGCTCATGTAATAAAAGAAATCAGGCCTTATACCAACTACATTTATCTTCATGTAAAAGGTGAACCTCTTTTATCTGCGCATCTGGAAGATATTCTTAAGATATGCCTGGACAACTGTATAACCGTCAATCTCACAACAAATGGAACTCTTTTAAAAAAACGCATCAGTACTCTGCTTAAATATCCTGTCCATCAGATAAATATTTCATTTCACAGTGCTGATGACAATGACTGCATTAATATGGATTCCTACATTAAAGATGTTTTTGAATGTTGCGAAATACTTACCAGTCAGACTGAGACAGAGGTAAATCTCCGTTTATGGAATACAAAGAAAGATCCTCTTTTATTCGGTGAACGAAACTGTACCATAAAAAGACACCTTTACGTAAATGTGCAGTCTCCATTTGAATGGCCTGAACTTTCAGGCTCTTACTTAAATGATCGTGGGCTTTGCCAGGGACTGCGTTCTCACATTGCAATTCTATGTGACGGCACTGTTGTGCCATGCTGTCTGGATGGAAATGGAATAATGAAGCTCGGGAACATATTTTCAACACATTTAGCTGATATTCTTAATAACGAACGCAGTCAGGCAATAATCAGAGGATGGAACTGCAAACGTGCCGTAGAACCCCTGTGCATGCACTGCAGCTTTAAAGAACGCTTTATACACAAATTATAACGTTTACATATAAGCTGAAATATATTTTTAATTTAATTTTAAACTTTTAAATGCGCATTATACTGTGCGGAATGGAGATTTTATGAAAAAAATTATTCTTACCGGCGGCGGAACTGCCGGACATGTAACGCCTAACATAGCACTTCTTCCAAGTCTTAAAAAGGCCGGGTTTGAAGTTTTTTATATTGGTTCCTACAATGGTATAGAAAAAAAATTAATTGAAGCACAGGATATTCCTTATTATGGAATATCTTCAGGTAAATTAAGACGTTACAAGAGCCTTAAAAATCTGTCTGATCCATTCAGGGTATTAAAAGGCTATTCACAGGCTGTAAAGCTTATGAAACAAATTAAACCTGATATTGTATTTTCAAAAGGCGGATTTGTATCTGTACCTGTTGTACTGGCCGCAGGACGTAAAAAGATACCTGTAATAATCCATGAATCTGATATGACCCCTGGTCTTGCAAATAAAATTGCCATGAGATCTGCCACAAAAATCTGCTGTAATTTTCCGGAAACAATAAAATATCTTCCTGAAAATAAAGCAGTTCTTACAGGATCACCAATCCGTCGCGAGTTACTTCTTGGAAATAAAATTGCAGGTCTTGACCTCTGCAAATTTACAGCTGACAAGCCTGTAATCATGGTTGTAGGCGGAAGCACCGGCGCCGTAAAAGTAAATGAGGCTGTCCGCGCCATTCTTCCAAAACTCACTAAGGATTTTCAGGTTGTGCATCTGTGCGGTAAAGGAAAAGTCGACAACTCTATTAAAGATATGAAAGGATATATCCAGTTTGAATATATAAGTGATGAAATGCGTGACCTGTTTGCAATGAGCGATATTGTTATTTCACGTGCAGGTGCTAATTCAATCTGCGAGCTTCTTGCACTTAATAAGCCAAACCTTCTTATTCCTTTATCAGCTAATGCAAGCCGCGGCGACCAGATACTTAATGCAAACTCATTTAAAGAACACGGATATTCAAGTGTCCTCTTTGAAGAGGATATGAATGCAGATACATTATATAATGCAATTATAGAGTTATATGAAAACCGTTCCAAGTACATAAGTAATATGGCTCTTAGTCCTCAAAGCGATGCAATATCCAAGATTATGGATTTAATAACAACAACTGCCCGGTAACAGACATAATAAATTTTAATTGGCATATGATAATATAAATTCTAAAATAATAATAGTAATTATTATTATTTATAAGGAGGAGATTTATGGGAACAACCAAACGCAGCAAACAGCGGGATGCTATTAAAAATTTTTTAATGACACGTAAGGATCACCCTACCGCCGAGGTCGTATATGACCATGTTGTTAAAGAATTTCCTAATATAAGTCTCGGAACTGTTTATCGCAATCTGTCATTTCTGGTGGAAAACAATCAGGCCATTAAAGTCCCGTGTAATGACGGTTCTGTGCACTTTGACGGCAATGTGAACCCCCACTACCACTTTCAGTGTACTGAATGTGGAGCTATCATTGATCTGAACTTTAACAGCCGTATTCCTGAAAAAGCTTTTATAGATGCTGCTGCTGCCAACTTCGAAGGTATCATTGATGGTAACGTGACATTTTTCTATGGCAGATGCGAAAAATGTGTACAAAATTCAAAAAATAAAAAATAGGAATCATTCCTATTTTCTTCTTGACATTTTATTTTTTTAATGATATATTTTACTCAACAAGGGAACAATAACACAGCAGCTGTTTAGGGCGCAGCTGACTACATTGTTTTCAGGATTAAAATATAATGTAAAGGAGATAATTATTATGACATTTGTATGTAAAGTTTGTGGTTATGTTTATGAAGGTGATACAGCTCCGGCTGAATGTCCGGTATGTCATGCACCAGCTGATAAGTTTGAAGCACAGTCAGATGATAAAGTATGGGCTGCAGAACATTCTGTAGGTGTTGCAAAAGGAGTAAGCGAGGATATCTTAGCTGATTTAAGAGCTAATTTTAATGGTGAATGTTCAGAAGTAGGTATGTATCTTGCAATGGCAAGAGTTGCTTACAGAGAAGGATATCCTGAAGTTGGTTCATATTATGAAAAGGCTGCTTATGAAGAAGCTGAACACGCTGCCAAGTTTGCAGAACTTCTTGGCGAAGTCGTAACAGACAGCACAAAGAAGAACCTTGAATTAAGAGTTGCCGCTGAACACGGAGCTACAGCCGGCAAGGTAGATCTGGCAAAGAGAGCAAAAGCTGCTAACCTTGACGCAATCCATGATACAGTTCATGAGATGGCTCGCGATGAGGCAAGACATGGCAAGGCATTTGAAGGTCTCTTAAAGAGATACTTTAATTAAGCACAACCCTGACAAATCTGTGCAAAAAAGTAACTTTAAATTAAAAATATTTCAGGTGTGGCATATTATTATAATATCTGCCACACCTGTTTTTTTGCATCTGATTTATATTTTTGTTTGTTGTTTTTGCTCTTTTCAATAATCAGCCTCAATGTTTCTGCTTTTTTCTCCAATAACCTGAATCGCAATTCCTAATATTATGAGAATCAGTCCGGCAATTGAATATATTGAAATATTTTCATTTAAAAGAAGCTTTGCAAACACAAGGGAAATGAATGGAGTTAAATATGCAAGATTTGAAACCACTGCAGTATTTCCGTATTCAAGCGCAAGCATCCAGCATGTATATCCCATTGCGTTTATAACAATCCCTTCATATAAAAGCCCCTGTATAGTTCTCATATCAAGTACTTGTGCCTCCGGCAATTTACCACCCGCTATAACACAAATGCATGAAATAACTGCGGTTGTTGCATAAACTACAAACATTGCTATTTCTTTATCGTATGTCTGTCTTTTATTTAAAACCGCATACAATCCATACGAAACAGCTGCGCACAGGCAGAATGCAACACCATTTATGCTTCCTCCCATAAATGCACTGACATTTCCATTAACAGCAACAATTCCAACTCCTGTAAGCGCAAGCACTACTGCTGCGACTTTGCTTAATGTAACCTTTTCCCTGAGAAAAATACATGAAAAAACGATTATCATTGCCGGCCACAGGTAATTAATTATCATAGCCTGCTGTGATGGAAGCAGGTTGATTCCCATAAGATAAAACCAGTTATATAAAAAGAAACCAAGCACCCCCAGCGCTGCCATTTTAACTATATCCGACAGACAATTCTTTCTAAATTTTTTAAAATTACCTTTTATACAATTATATATTAACAGTACAATTGCGGCAGTCACACTCGAAAATGCCAGAACAAACATAGCATCCAATTGTCCAAGCAGTATCTTTGAAACAGGGGATAATGTCCCCCATATTATAATTGTAAATGCTGCACATATATATGCCTTTTTCGTTTTTGTGCTCTGCTCCATAGGCATTTCCTCCTGTTTCCTGTTACCTGTTTTGCATAAGTATTACACACCCGGGCGGGAATCTCAACATTAATAAATTTTTCTTTGTTAAATATACTATTTATTCCAATAAATATAATTATTTAATGTTTATCATTAAAATTCTCTTGTATTTAAAAGTTTCCCTGTTATAATATATTTAACGATAAACATTAAATTTTATTAAGGAGGATTACTTACGAACACTAACAATTTTAAAATGAATACAGACATTCCCAAAAAAAGAGTATTTTCTGATAAACTTGTAAATTTAATAGGATTTGGCATTTTTCTCACCGGTATTGCCTCAATCAGCGGCTTACTTAGTATAATTTCATCAATAAAAAATCAAAGCTGGAACAATACCGGTTTATATAGTTTTTCATGGTCGGTTATTTTATTTTTAAGCATTGTAATAAACTTTATTGGCCTGGTAAAAATAGCATTAAATGAAATATTCTTTTCTAAAACGCTTTGTTATTGTATATGGCTTATCGGCTCTGTTTTTTGTATCTCATCATTTGTTCTGCCAAGACTTGATGGTTATAAAGATTCCGGATTTACATTCCTTTCCTCTGAAGACTTTGTGCTTATCGATGCATCAATTTTACTTCCCGGAATTATTCTGATAATTCTTGGCTGTATAGTCAGGGAAGGATTTCAGTTACAAAAAGAATCTGAAAATATTTTATAATATTAATCATACGATATATCTGAAAGGCAAAAAATCATGGCTATTATTTTAAAACTTGATAAAGTAATGAAAGACCGGCATATGTCACTAAATGAACTATCCCAAAAAGTAGGTATTTCAAATGTAAATCTGTCTAATATGAAAACAGGAAAGATAAAGGCCGTAAGATTTTCAACTTTGAATGCGATATGCAAAACACTTAACTGTCAGCCAGGAGATATTCTTGAATACATATGTGACGAAATTAACGAAAAATGAGGTGAAACTTAATGAATCTGCCAGGGTATTATTCATCAGGCCAGTTTGCAAAACTCGCCAACGTTTCTGTAAGAACAATTAGATTTTATGACAAACAGGATATTTTAAAGCCCTCATTTATTAATGAGTCCGGTGCAAGATTTTATACAGACGTGGATCTTGCCCGGCTTCAGCAGATACTTTTACTTAAATATCTTGGATTTTCTTTATCGGATATTCGTGAAATGACCATAAAAGACAGTGATTATCATTTAATGTTAAACTCACTCTCTCTTCAACGTAAACTTATAGAGGACCGTATAGAACAGATGCAGCTTGTAAAGCTGGCTATAGATGACACCATGAAGAATATTTCTAATAATCAGCAGCCTGACTGGAGCCATATGCTTGAACTTATTCATCTTACAACCATGGAACACAGTATGCTTTCACAGTATCAGAATGCCAGCAATATATCTGCAAGAATACGACTGCACAAGGATTACTCTGTAAATAAAGAAGGCTGGTTTACATGGATTTTTAAACAGTGCAAAATTACTTCCGGTCTTAATATTCTGGAACTTGGATGTGGAGATGGAACTTTATGGACTGAAAATGCTTCACGTATACCTGATAATCTTTTAGTAACCCTGTCTGATATATCAGAAGGCATGCTACGTGATGCCCGAAGAAATATAAATGAAAATCTTACAGCCACCTCATGTGATTTTTCTTATAAAGCCTTTGACTGCAGAACCATACCATTTAAGGATAATTCATTTGATCTTGTTATTGCAAATCATGTTTTATTTTACTGTGATGATATTCCTGGCGTATGCAACGAAGTATCACGTGTATTAAAACCGGGTGGTCGTTTTATCTGCAGCACCTATGGTTCAAAGCACATGAGTGAAATAAGCAGGCTTGTACAGGATTTTGACAGCAGCATAGTTTTATCTGCTGAAAAACTTTATGAAATATTCGGACTTGAAAATGGCAAATCAATATTAAAACCATATTTTAAGGAAGTACATTTAAAGCGCTATAAAGATGCTATTATACTGGACACAAAGCAGCCTTTAATTGAATATATACTTTCCTGCCACGGCAATCAGAATAAAATCCTTGAAAACCGCTATTCTGCTTTTAGTTCTTTTGTGGAAAAGAAAACTAAAAACGGCTTTAAGATAACTAAAGATGCCGGGATTTTTATTGCAACCAAAAGCACCGGTCAAGAAAATGTTAACTGATAAACTATTGATGGCAAAATATCGACAGAAAAAATATCTGCAAAGAAAATATCGGCAGAAAAAATATCGACAAAAGAATATCAGCAGAAAAAATAAGCCGGCTCACTGACTTAGTAAACCGGCTTGATTCTTAGAATTTAAATGTATCCTTAAGTCCCAACCAGAGCTTATCTTTATCACTTAAGTTAAGTGGTGTTCCATCACTAAGATGGTATCCTTCACCATCTGCACTTCCCTTATATTCACCTTCAAGCTGTGGCCATGTAATGCCAATTTCAGGATCATTCCATGCAAGGCCGCCCTCATCACCAGGATGATAAAAATCAGTACATTTATAACAGAATTCTGCCTCATCACTTAACACTATAAAGCCATGTGCAAATCCTTCCGGAATATAAAACTGCTTTTTGTTTTCCTCTGTAAGTTCCACGCCAAACCACTTTCCATATGTTTCACTGTCATGTCTTAAATCTACCGCAACATCAAATACGCATCCTTTTATTACCCTTACAAGTTTTCCCTGTGGGAACTGCTTCTGAAAATGAAGTCCTCTTAAAACGCCCTTTGTTGACTTTGACTGATTATCCTGCACAAAGTTCATATTAAGTCCTTGTTCCTGCATATCCTTAAGGTTATATGTTTCCATAAAATAACCTCTTCCATCACAATGTACTGTCGGCTCAATAACACAAAGTCCTTTTATTCCTCCAGCATTTTTTTCAACTTTAATCTGTCCCATTTCTACACTAATCCTCCATTCCGCACACACTTTGCTTCAGACATTTTTCTTTCCGCAAATGCTTTTAAAATTCGATTTCTTTAAGATACCGTTTAAGCGCATCCTGCCATGACGGCAAAGGTTTAAATCCGTTTTCAACCAGTTTTGACTTATCAAGGCGGCTGTTAAATGGTCTTGCTGCCTTTGATATGCCGTATTCCTTTGTTGTAACAGGAATAACTTTTACCTTGTCTTTAGAATATTCCTCATGTCCCATAAGACATGCCTGTCTGAATATCTCATTCGTAAAATCATACCAGCTTATATATCCACCTTCATTTGTCGCATGATAATATCCGTATTTTTCAGTCTCAATCATATCAACCAACAGCCTTGCAAGATCAAATGTATATGTAGGTGTTCCTGTCTGATCATTTACAACCTTTAATGTATCATGGGTTTTTCCTGCTTTAAGCATTGTCTTAACAAAATTATTTCCGTTTTTACCAAAGACCCATGCAATTCTTACTATAAAATATTTACTAAGATTTTCAGCAATCGAAAGTTCACCATCAAGCTTAGTCTGTCCGTATACACTCAACGGCTCATAATCCTTACAGTCCGGCTCCCACGGTTTAGTTCCCTGTCCATTAAATACATAATCTGTAGAAATGTACATCATCTTAATGTCCAGCTGTTTACACACAAGTGCAATATTTTTTGTTCCGTTTACATTTACGTTTACTACTTTATCTTTATTTTCTGCATCCTCTGCAGCATCCACGGCAGTCCATGCAGCACAGTGAATAACAGCATCCGGCGCATTTTCCTTTATAACACGGTCAACACTGTTTTTATCCGTGATATCCATCTCATCTATATCAACACCAACAGCCTCATGACCTCTTTTAACCAGCTCATTGACAACGTCATGTCCAAGCTGTCCTTTGACACCTGTTACTAAAACCTTCATATTATCTCCATTCCTGACATTCAATTTCTATCTGTTTGAATACATTTTCTCGTAGTAATTCTGATATTCTCCCGAAATAATCGTTTCCCACCAGTCTTTATTGTCAAGATACCACTTGATTGTCTTCTTAATACCATCTTCAAACTTTGTTTCAGGAAGCCATCCAAGTTCATTATGTATTTTTGTCGGATCAATCGCATAACGCATATCATGTCCTTTACGGTCTGCAACGTATGTTATAAGGCTTTCCGGCTTATTAAGCTCTTTGCAGATAATTTTTACAATGTCGATATTCTTCATCTCATTGTGCCCGCCAACGTTATAAACCTCTCCAACTGTTCCGTTGTGGATTATAAGGTCTATTGCACGGCAGTGATCTTCAACATACAGCCAGTCACGTACATTTTCACCTTTTCCGTATACAGGAAGTGGTTTATCATGAAGTGCATTAATAATCATTAATGGAATAAGCTTTTCAGGAAAATGATATGGTCCATAGTTATTTGAACATCTGCTTATTGTAACAGGGAGCCCATATGTCCTGTGATATGCAAGAACCAGAAGATCTGCTGCTGCCTTTGATGAACTGTATGGACTGCTTGTATGAATTGGTGTTTCCTCTGTAAAAAACAGATCCGGTCTGTCAAGCGGAAGATCTCCATACACCTCATCTGTTGAAACCTGATGATATCTTTTAATACCATATTTACGGCATGCATCCATTAACACAGATGTTCCTTTAATATTTGTATCAAGAAAGATTTCCGGATTTTCGATTGAACGGTCTACATGGCTTTCAGCCGCAAAATTTACAACAATATCAGGGTGTTCCTCTTCAAAAAGTTTATAAACTGCAGCTCTGTCTGTAATGCTTTCCTTAACAAATCTGAAGTTTGTATTATCCATAACCGGCTTAAGTGTTGACAGATTACCTGCATATGTAAGACAGTCAAGACATATTATTCTGTAATCAGGATACTTCTTAAGCATATGAAAAACAAAATTACTTCCTATAAATCCCGCTCCACCTGTTACTATAATATTCATAAAATAAATCCTCCCATAAATACTTTTAATCAGTCGATTGCATCGATATACTTTCCATCTAAAACATCTTTTAAATATTTACCATACTGGTTCTTTTTAAACAGTTCACATTTCTTAAGCATTTCATCCCTGCTTATCCAGTTATTTAAATAGGCAATTTCCTCAAGGCATCCAATCTTACGGTGCTGGTGATTTTCCACAGTTTTAACAAAATTAGTTGCCTCAACAAGGCTCTCATGTGTACCTGTATCAAGCCATGTAAATCCCTGACCTAAAAGCTTAACATTAAGACGTCCCTTCTCAAGGTATATTCTGTTAAGATCAGTAATCTCAAGTTCTCCTCTGGCACTTGGCTTAAGACTTTTTGCGTATTCGACAACCTTATTATCATAGAAATAAAGCCCTGTCACACAGTAATTACTCTTCGGATGTTCCGGCTTTTCTTCAATTGATACTGCATGTCCTTTTTTATCAAACTCTACAATACCGAATCTTTCAGGATCATCAACATAGTATCCAAACACTGTTGCGCCATTATTATTTTCTGCATCATGAACAGCCTGCTTTAATCTCTTAACAAGCCCCTGTCCTGAAAAAATATTATCTCCCAGAATCATTGCAACAGGCTCTCCTGCTATAAATTCCTCACCCAATATAAATGCCTGAGCAAGTCCATCCGGACTCGGCTGTATCTTATAAGACAGATTAATACCAAACTGATGTCCGTCTCCAAAAAGCTCTTTAAATCTCGGCGTATCCTGTGGTGTGGATATAATTAAAATATCACGTATTCCTGCATTCATAAGCACTGACATCGGATAATATATCATCGGCTTATCATAAATGGGCAGAAGCTGCTTCGATGTTACCATTGTAAGCGGATAAAGACGCGTACCTGATCCCCCCGCCAAAATTATACCTTTCATAAATAATAACCCCCATTCTGAAGACCCCTTGCACTATTCATACTAATCTATATTTATGCTAATCTCCATTTCTGTACCGCTTTTATGGCGCATCCCCGGTTTGTGCGAAGCACAGACCCTGTTCATGCAATTAAATGTATCAGCATGAATTTAAATGCATCAGCATAAATTTAATTGCATCAGCATAAATTTTACACTGTCTCCATTAAATTTATCTTTGTATTCTAAATGTATTATAAAAGGTTACGCAACGTCACCTTCAAGTATTTTTTATATTACGGCAATTTATTAATTTTTCAGATTACTACATCAAATCGTAATTTTTACAAATGCCTGATTTTATAAAAGCGAAGCAGATTCCCCGCAATTTGCTGAAAATCTGCCCCGCCATTGTGAAACTATTTTGTTGTACTAAAGAATTGTGCCTTAGTCATCTAAATTAAATTCAAACTTCGTTTTATCATCAACACTTATGCCTTCACCGACCTGAACCTCTATTACCTTCAAATTGGTGTCTGCAATTATTGTGTGCTTTGCACCCTTAGGAATCTTTACAACGTCACCTGTCTTAATCTTTGTTTCAACACCGTCAACAATTGTCTTTCCTCTTCCTTCAACAACCGTCCAAACTTCCTCTCTGTGCTCATGGCTGTGATAACTCATATGATGTCCATGTTTTAAATTGATGCGTACAGTCATTGAACCCGGATGTACATCTATAACAGTATATGTTCCCCATGACTTTTCAGCAAACATAACATCACTGCTTATCTTTTCCACATAAGGCTTCATATAACCGCTTCGCTCTTTATCTGACACAAGAATACCATCACCGCTTACCGCAACAACCATATCCTTACATCCCATACATAAAACAGGTATTTCAAGCTCGTTAATAACATGAGTATTAACACATGTATTATCTAAAGTAACATTTCCCTTTGTATTGTCAGACATTACCTCTGCCATCATATTCCATGTTCCAACGTCTTTCCAGTCTCCTGAATAACGCATTACCTGTATGCTGTTTTCCTTTTCAACCACTGCATAATCAAAACTGATTTTCTCAAGGGTATCATATTTCTCACATAAGTCCCTGTAATCCTTAAAATCAATCAGGCTATGTGCCTTATCCAGAAGATATCCAAGCTTAAATGCAAATACACCTGCATTCCAGAGCGCACCCTGTCCTAAATATTTCTTTGCAAGTTCTGTATCAGGCTTTTCCTTAAATGCACTTACAGTACTTATCTGATCCTTTGTATCAGGTATTATATATCCATATTTTTCACTCGGATACGTTGGCTCAACTCCCATAAGCGTAAGATTGGCACTTCCATTGTCTACAAGCTGTCCCAGCTTCTGAACACATTCATAATAAGTATTATCTACATATGCATCCACCGGGCATACTGCAACTGCTTTATCAAGCGGTGCCTGTTTCTCATAATAAAGAAACGCTGCTGCAAGTGCTATAGCAGGAAATGTATCTCTTCTACACGGTTCAACACACACATCCACCCTGCTTCCAAGCTGGTTATGGATTGCACTTACCTGTGACTTACTTGTGGCAATGGTAATATTGGCGTCATTGTCAACATCCATTATCTGGTTGTATACCCTTTGTACCATTGACTTGTAATTTCCCTTATCATCCTTGAAGAGCTTTATAAACTGCTTACTTCTTATCGAATTACTAAGCGGCCATAATCTCTGCCCGGATCCCCCTGAAAGTAAAATAATATCCATATACTTTGTTTCCTTTCACAACTCTTATTTATTATATAAAAATTCCTGTTTTTATTCTTATCTTTAAATGAATATGTATATTACACAATTATGGTAAGTATACCACTATTTATGCGGTTTGTCCATTTTTAGTCATTTCTGAAACCGGGTTTTTCAATTTTTCATGAGTTTTTGTCTTTAGGTATTGCAATTATACATATATCGTAGTATACTTATTTCACGATGTAGTATTAATTACTACGTATCAAATATACAAAAGCCACGTTGATAACATATATTTAATTAATTCCACGTCACCTTATAAGCGGCGCCGGAATTAAAGTTAGTATCTGGACGCAAAGCGTCTGTAAAATGGCGGTTGATGTGAAAAATTATGCTGATACAGTTGATTTTTCACTCGGCTATTTGAGCCAGAGCCTCAAATAGCATTGATCACAGTCGAAAACTTAAGGTTTTCGATGCGTGTCATCGCAATAACTGCTCTGACATGGAGGATTATTATGAAACATTTTAAGATTAAAGATCCAGGCAGTGCCATAACCCACTTTATTGGAATGCTTATGGCCATGTTTGCTGCAACCCCACTAATTATCAGGGCTTTACACGCACCTGATAAAGTGCATGTTATATCACTCACAATATTTATCATAAGTATGATTCTTTTGTATGCCGCAAGTACAACTTATCATACATTTGATATTTCGCCTAAAATGAATATGATTCTTAAAAAAATTGATCACTGTATGATTTTTATCCTTATTGCAGGCTCCTATACACCTGTATGCCTTATTGTTCTTAATGGAAAGGTTGGATTTACGCTTCTTTCCATTGTATGGGGAATTGCTGTTCTTGGAATTATTTTTAAACTTTGCTGGGTAACATGTCCTAAATGGATATCATCCATTTTATATATCGCAATGGGATGGGTATGTGTCCTTGCATTTACGCAAATTCTTAATTCACTTCCTCATGCAGCATTTAACTGGCTGCTTGCCGGAGGAATTATTTATACTGCCGGCGGTGTAATTTATGCTTTAAAACTGCCTATATTTAATTCTATTCACAGGAATTTTGGCTCGCATGAAATATTTCATCTGTTCGTAATGGGCGGAAGTGTATGCCACTTTATTATGATGTTTAATTACGTAGCGATTATGCCAATTTCATAAATGATAAATATGTATAGCCACTATCTTACATTTACTATCCGTTTTGATATATCCGTTACATCAGATTACCAGATATATACGGCATGATAATGTTTTAAGACAGTGGCTTTTCTAATTTGATTATTTAATATTCAGTTGTTGTGCAGGTATGTGAGCTCACTAATATCTGCTATCTATATAAAGCATCTGATCAAAAAAATCTACCCACTAAATCCATATACTAAATAACTCATTTGCAAAACTGTAAAAAAATATCAGATGCTATGTTTTTTATCATTTGCGCATAATTTTCGCATTTGTTAAAGAATCATCCCACAGCTTTGCTGCTGCAACTTTTATACTATATTGTATGCCTGTTGTATCTTTCCTGTTACTTTCTACTCAAACATCCCTGTAGGATCTACCGGAGCATCATCCTTTGTCAGCTTAAAATATACATTTGGTCCTTCTTCAGAATAATAGGCAGTTGGAGCTGCAACCTTTCCAATAAGCTGTCCTTTTGTAATTTTATCTCCCTGTTTAAATACAACATCATCAAGCATTCCGTATGTCGTAACATAGCCGTTTCCAACTGCAACCTTAAGTGTTGTTCCTGTTTCCTCATTTTTCTCTATACTCTGTACTATTCCATCTGCAGCGGCTGCAACATTTGTTCCCTGCTGTGCGGAAATATAAATTGCAGGATTACACTTATACTGTCCCAGTGTCTTAAAATAAATTGTGCTGTCCATACTGTATTTTAATACAATATCACCCTTTACCGGCCAGCAAAGAGTTGTGTTATCATCAAATGAATATTCGGAAAGCGGATCCTTTTTTGCAGGAGCTGCTGCCTGCGCTGCCTTTTTTGACTCCTCCTGTGATTCATTCACACTGGTTTCCTTCTGTTCCTTACTTACGCCAGAATCCTCTTTTCCTGCTGCCTTACGTTTGTCATCAGCCTTTGATGCCCCGGCATTAGCCGCTTCCGCTGCTTTTTTCTCATTATTTTCTTCATCTACAGATTTTGTTGTCTCCTGTGTCTTTAAAGCAACATCGCCATTCAGTTCATTCAAATCCACAATATTATTGTCATTATCTTTACTACGTGAATTAACTGCTACTGAATAAATTCCATAACCGAGTGTCAGAATAATAGCAAATGTTATTATTGTTGAAAAAATTTTTTCTTTATTAGTCTTACGTTTACTGCTTTTCATATTAACCTCCTTCGGTCTGTTCCCAAATGACCTTTTGATGTTAATATGTTTGCCAGTTTCACATTGAGTTATTCATTATTCAATTATTTACAATTACTACATCACTATAAAATTTTGCCAGTATTGTATCATATGTACTGCCCTCTGATGCCATGACATCTGCAGTATTTATACTTACTCCAAAACCGTCTCCTTTTCCTTTTGTTGTAAATTTTATGCCATCCTGGTCTTTTTCCAATGCAAAACATGATGAATTTAACTTTGTGATTTTCACAAAATCTGAACCTGTCATTATCACATTTCCAACCTGTATTTTTAAAATATACCCTTCTGCTGTTTTTGATATCACCTGTATATCCCCAAAAACATCATCTTTATTTATTCCAATATCTGCATATACCTTTTCCATTTCCTTTATAAAATCTTTTTCTTTTATTATCGTAACCGCAAGAAAATCACTGACTTCAATATCCTTAGGACATTCCACTTTTGAAAGATATCCATAGCTGTCTCCCAATATCTGCCCACCGCTGAGTGTTGAACCATTGCTTAACCATGTATATTTTGCTTCGATCAGATTATTATTATATGTAAGCACCTGATTTCCCGTTGCAGCGACACAGTCTGCTATAAGATTATAATTTGTATCATAATCTTGTCCCCATGCATTTCGCATCTGACGTTCCGTAAGAAAAGTCATTCCCAGACTGTCACTGTCAATATTCATATTATCTCCCATTATCCTGTAAATGTCAGTCCTTACCATGACTGCTTCTGCCTTTAAAACCTCTGTCTGTGACGACATTTCATATCTGTCTGCAAGCACCATTATTATAAATTTGTTTATATCCGTTGATTTAACTGCATGATTATATTTCACGGATACGCTTTTTCCATTTATCATTTCTCCCGAAATGTTTTCCGGTATAACCCCTGTAGCTGTCATTGTTATAACATATGGTACAGCAATAAAAATTGACATTATTATTATAAATGGAACTATTTTCTCTTTTAAAATATTATGTTTATATAAACACCTGCTATTACATTTATCGTTAAATCCAGCCATTCTACCACCAGTCCTTAAATATAAAATATCCTAAGTCAAAACGTTCTCTTAATATTTTATGATATGAACCCGTGATTTATTCGTTAAATTTGACACCATGACCTTAAATATAAAAACAGTCCCGGAATTAACATTAATTCCAGGACCGTCACATTATAATATTGTCATGTTCTTTACATATTTATTTTGTATTTTAAAACATCTTCAGGGCACATCCCTGATACATCATTTCGTATTTATCCAGTACAAAAAACTAATCGAGTTCAACATGAACCTTCTTAAGCTTCCAGATATCATCAACATATTCCTGAATTGTTCTGTCTGATGAGAACTTACCTGCATTGGCAACATTTATCATAACCATTCTTGCCCATGCTTTCTCGTCCTTATACATCTGATTAATTCTTTCATGAGCCTGTGCATATGATCTGAAATCTTTAAGAATAAAGTAAGTATCAGCTCTTCTTCCACCTTCATTATTAAGAAGTGAATTGTAAATATCCCTGAAAAGCTCCGGGTTATCAGGTGAATACTTACCATTGATAAGCTCCATAAGTACAGTTCTTATATCTGCATCATTATTAAATATTTCCATAGGATCATATCCGCCTTCATTTTCATATTTAATAACTTCATCTGATGACATACCGAATATTACTGCATTTTCAGGACCTACTTCATTGACAATCTCAACATTGGCTCCATCCATAGTTCCCAGTGTAACAGCTCCATTAAGCATAAACTTCATGTTTCCTGTTCCTGATGCTTCCTTTGATGCTGTTGAAATCTGCTCACTGACATCAGCTGCTGCAAATATTATTTCACCATTTGATACTCTGTAATTTTCAATAAATACAACCTTTATCTTACCTTTGATTGATTCATCATTATTGATAACATCTGCAACATTGTTAATAAGCTTAATTGTAAGCTTAGCAATCTTATATCCTGCAGCTGCCTTTGCTCCAAATATAAATGTTCTTGGAACCATATCCATATCCGGATTCTTCTTAAGTTCATTATACAGATACATTACATGCAGAATGTTAAGAAGCTGTCTCTTGTATTCATGAAGTCTCTTTACCTGAATATCAAAAATTGAATTAGGATCTACATCTATTCCATTATTCTCTTTAATATATTTAGCAAGCCTTACCTTATTCTTATGCTTAATCTGCATAAATTCCTGCTGATATTTTGGATCATCTACATAGACTTCAAGCTTCTTTAATTCAGAAAGATTTGTAATCCAGTCTTCTCCAATTTTATCTGTAATCCAGTCTGCAAGGAGCGGATTAGCATGAAGAAGAAATCTTCTCTGTGTAATACCATTTGTCTTGTTATTAAACTTCTGAGGCATCATTTCATAGAAATCCTTAAGTTCCTGCTTCTTTAATATTTCTGTATGAAGCTTAGCAACACCATTTACAGAATATGATGCGCATATTGCAAGATGAGCCATCTTTACCTGACCATCATAAATGATTGCCATCTTCTTTATCTTTTCCTGATTTCCAGGATACATAACCTTTATCTGCTCAACAAATCTTCTGTTGATTTCTTCTACAATCTGATAAATTCTCGGAAGCAGTCTTGAGAACAGTTCGAGCGGCCATTTTTCAAGGGCTTCAGACATAATTGTATGGTTAGTATATGCAACTGTCTTTGTTGTTACATCCCATGCTTCATCCCATGTAAGACCTTCCTGATCCATGAGTATTCTCATAAGTTCTGCAACTGCTACTGTTGGATGCGTATCATTGAGCTGGAATGTAGCTTTTTCATAAAACTTCTTAATATCACTGTGATTCTTCTTATACTGGTCAACTGCTCTTTGAACACTTGCAGAAATAAAGAAATACTGCTGCTTTAATCTAAGTTCCTTACCTGCATAATGATTATCATTTGGATAAAGTACTTCAACAATATTCTTTGCAAGGTTTTCTTCTTCAATAGCCTTCTGGTAATCACCCTTATCAAATGAATTAAGATTAAATGTGTTAACCGGTTCAGCATCCCAGATTCTTAATGTATTAACTGTATTATTTCCATATCCTACTATTGGAAGATCATAAGGAACTGCAATAACTGATCTGTAATCCTCCTGAACAAACACATCTCTTCCTGTTTTTTCATCACGATATGAACGAACATAGCCGCCAAATTTTACTTCATAGCGGTATTCATTTCTCTTTATTTCAAATGGATAACCATACTGTAACCAGTTATCCGGTACCTCTACCTGATATCCGTCTTTGATTTCCTGCTTAAACATACCATACTTATATCTTATTCCACATCCATAAGCAGGGTACTCAAGTGTTGCAAGTGAATCAAGAAAACATGCAGCAAGACGTCCAAGACCACCATTACCAAGTGCAGGATCCGGCTCCTGGTCTTCTATTACATTGATATCAATTCCAAGTTCTGTAAGAACCTCTTTGATATCATCATATTCCATAAGATTGAGCATATTGTTGCCCAATGCACGCCCCATCAAAAACTCCATTGACATATAATAAACAATCTTTGCGTCCTGTTTATCGTATTCCTTGTGAGTTGCAATCCATCTGTCAATTATCATATCCTTTACTGAATATGCGACAGCCTGAAACAGCTGCTGATTGTCTGCTTCATCGATATTCTTTCTGTAAAGCACCTTACAATTGTTTTTTATGCTCTTTTTAAACTCCTCTTTGTCAAATTCTCTTTTTTTCACCATATTTATCTCCTCCCTGTTATAAATATAATTACCAATACTTTATTACATATATGCTAATTATACACTTATATAAAATATAACGCAAACAATGAATTGTAATTATTTTCTATATTTTATGTAAAAAGACGGACATCAGCTGAATGCTAATGTCCGTCTGTCAATTGGCTTATTAGTTTTTTTCAACACCAAGTGTTACCTTTTCGCCATTTATATCCCATTCTTTTGTAAATCCTTTTTCTTCACCGGCAATAATATCATCAGCTAATACTACTGATTTTACCTGTTCTGCATTAGACTTAAGAAGATCTGCGATCTTGTCGTTACCATTTACATATACATTAATTCTGTCCATAACTTCAAAACCGGCATCCTTACGCATTGTCTGGATCTTACTTACAAGTTCACGTACAAAACCTTCTTCGATGAGTTCCGGTGTAAGCTTTGTATCCATAACAACTGTGATATTCTTGTCACTGTTAGCTACATAGCCTTCCTGCTGTGTCATTTCTATAAGTACGTCATCCTTTTCAAGTTTGATTTCCTGACCATTGATGTCTAATGTTATATATCCGACACCATTAAACTCGTCCATAGCTTTATTACCATCAAGCTCTGAAAGTTTATTTCTTATCTGTCCGATAAGTTTTCCGTATTTTGGTCCAAGTGTCTTAAGCTGTGGCTTAAATGCATATGATGTAAATTCTCTGACATCATCCCTGTACTCAACTTCCTTTACATTTAACTCATCGGCGATGATTGCTGTAAAGAAGTCATCAAGCTTCCATGGAGCCTTAATAAACATTTTGCCGATTGGCTGTCTGTTCTTTATGTTAGTTGCGTTACGGCATGCACGGCCGATAACAACCGCATTAAGAACATCTTCCATATTATCCTCAAGCTTCCTGTCAATCCACTCTTCCTTTGCAACCGGGTAATTACAAAGATGAATACTGATTGGAGCTGTTTTATCTATTGATACAACAAGGTTTCTGTAAATGCTTTCTGTCATAAATGGAATCATTGGTGCAGCTACCTTACATAATGTAACAAGTGTTGTATATAATGTTTCGTAAGCATTTATCTTATCCTGCTCCATTCCCTTAGCCCAGAAACGCTCTCTGCATCGTCTTACATACCAGTTAGAAAGTTCATCTGTGAAATCTTCAAGACTTCTTGCAGCTTCTGTAATCTTGTATTTATCAAGATCATTATCTACTGTTTTTATAAGCGAATTTAACTTTGAAAGTATCCATTTATCCATTACAGGAAGCTTGTCATATTCAAGCTTATATTTACTTGCATCAAAGTTGTCAATATTTGCATAAAGAACAAAGAATGCATAAGTATTCCAGATTGTTCCCATGAACTTTCTCTGGCCCTCTGTTACAGCCTTATCGTAAAATCTGTTTGGAAGCCATGGTGCTGAATTCTCGTAGAAATACCAACGTATTGCATCTGAACCATGCTTGTTTAATGCATCCATAGGATCTACTGCATTTCCCTTTGACTTACTCATCTTCTGGCCATTCTCATCCTGTACATGTCCTAAAACAATAACATTCTGATATGGAGCCTTATTAAATAATATTGTTGATATGGCAAGAAGTGAATAGAACCATCCTCTTGTCTGGTCAACAGCCTCTGAAATAAACTGTGCAGGGAACTGCTTTTCAAATTTATCCTTATTTTCAAATGGATAATGATGCTGTGCAAATGGCATTGAGCCTGAATCAAACCAGCAGTCGATTACTTCAGGAACTCTCTTCATTGTCTTTCCACATTTTGGACACTTAATAGTAACTGCATCGATATATGGCTTATGAAGCTCAATATCATCAGGACAGTTATCTGACATGCTCTTTAATTCTTCAATGCTTCCTACTGAATGCATTTCTCCACATTCTTCACACTGCCAGATATTAAGAGGTGTACCCCAGTATCTGTTACGGCTTAATCCCCAGTCCTGTACATTTTCAAGCCATGCACCAAAACGGCCTTTTCCAATTGTCTCAGGAATCCAGTTGATTGTCTTATTATTAGCAATAAGGTCATCCTTAACTGCTGTCATCTTAATAAACCATGATTCTCTTGCATAATATATAAGTGGTGTATCACATCTCCAGCAGAATGGATAATCATGCTCAAACTTAGGTGCTGCAAAAAGCTTTCCTTCCTTATCAAGATCTGATAAAACCTTTGGATCTGCATCCTTTACAAATAATCCTGCATAAGGAGTTTCTTTAGTTAAATCACCCTTGCCATCAACAAACTGTACAAATGGGAGGTCATACTTACGTCCTACATTGGCATCATCTTCACCAAATGCCGGAGCTATATGGACAATACCTGTACCATCTGACATAGTTACATAATCAGCACATGTAACAAAAAATCCCTTTTTGTTCTGCTTGTCTGCACATTCTTTAGCGCATGCATATAATGGTTCGTATTCCTTATTCTCAAGTTCCTTACCTGTGAACTTCTTAAGGACTTCATAATCAATTCCTTCTCCTGTCGGAGCTTCTTTTCCTTCTTCTACCTGCTGTCCGTTAACTGCCTGTCCTGCCTTCTGTGCAAGTCCGGAAAGTACTTTATCTGCAAGTGCTTCTGCAAGATAATACTTGTAACCATCTGCTGCGTTTACTAAAATATATGTTTCATCAGGGTTAACACAAAGTGCAACATTAGATGGAAGTGTCCAAGGTGTTGTTGTCCATGCAAGGAAATATGCATCTTCACCAGCTACCTTAAATCTTACTATTGCAGAACGTTCTTTAACATTCTTATATCCCTGTGCCACTTCGTGTGATGACAGTGGTGTACCACATCTTGGGCAGTATGGCACAATCTTAAATCCTTTATAAAGCAGGCCTTTATTCCAGATTTCCTTTAATGCCCACCATTCTGACTCAATAAAGTTGTTATCATATGTTACATATGGATTATCCATGTCAGCCCAGAAACCTACAGTAGATGAGAAGTCTTCCCACATACCCTTATATTTCCATACGCTGTCTTTACAATGTCTGATAAACGGTTCAACACCATATTCTTCAATCTGCTCTTTTCCATCGAGGCCGAGCTTCTTTTCTACTTCAAGCTCAACAGGAAGTCCATGAGTATCCCATCCGGCTTTACGTGGAACCATATATCCTTTCATTGTACGATATCTTGGAATCATATCCTTTATAACTCTTGTAAGTACATGTCCTATATGTGGCTTACCATTAGCTGTTGGAGGTCCGTCATAAAATGTATATGTTGGTGCTCCTTCACGATTTTTCATACTCTGTCTGAAAATGTCATTGTCTTTCCAGAATTTTTCAACTTCTTTTTCTCTGTCAATGAAGTTAAGATCCGGTGATACCTTCTTGTATACCATTGAAATACTTCCTTTCCGCCCTGAGGCCTCATAATAAAAAACCCCTGCCGTAATACGGCAGGGGTGTATTAAACATATCCAAAACCAATTACGACATACCAGCATATGCGTCCCTGTTCACGATGGGATTACCGTCATCACTTACTCTGTTTAAAACATTTCAGGTCAGATGCTCGGAAGTGATATTCAGATATATCCTACTAACACCGGCTTCCACCATCCCGGCTCGCTATTGACTTCATATATATCCTACTGTCTTCGTCAATGCATTTGTTACATACATCAGATATTTTATATAATGTAACTTTAAATGTCAACTGTATATTCTTAAGTTTTATATAACTTTTTTATATTACTTTTTTATAACCTTACATTATGATGCTGGCACCAAAAGATGCCTTAATGATTACTCCTGCACCGTACTGTAATTTACCATTCCGGCTCTGGCAAGCCTTTTTCTTACTACCGGTCCGATAAGTGCAACTATTACTGTCTTTATAAGATCTCCAAGCAGGAACGGCACAACTCCGCCCATTAATGCTGCCTCAAATGATAATCCGGCTACATGTGCATACCAGATAGTACCAAATGCCGCACTGACAACCTTTCCAAGCCACATTCCTATAAATGAAATTACCGGATTATTATACCATCTGTCTATGAAAAATCCGCTTACCATTGCCATGAATATAAATCCGACAAGATATCCTCCTGTAGGTCCCGCAATCTTTTGTACGCCTGCCGTAAAATTCGAAAAGACAGGTACCCCGCACATTCCAAGCAAAAGATAAATTATATAGCTTATAACAGCCCTTTTAGTTCCCTCAACATATATAATAAAATAAATTGCAAGATTGGTAAGTGAAATTGGAACAAGTGTAAATGGAAGTCTTATTGAAAACGGTCCCATTACACAGATCAATGCTGCCATTAATCCTATTATTACCATATCTTTTGTTCTTTCAGATCTATTTTTATTCATGACAGACTACCTCCGGTTTTGTTTTTAAAATATAACCATCTTCTTCTAAGACTTTTCTATCCATTTCCATACTGCTGCCACCGGTTGTAAGCAGATTTCCGGTAAGTGCTGCATTTACACCTGACTTAAAAAGTTCACTTCCTCCGTCATCAAAATAATTCTTTCCTGCTGCAATTCGTATATCTGCTTTTGGATTTACATATCGAAGTATTGCAACCGTCCTTAATATATCTTCCCTTGTCATAGGCTCTAATTCCCCGAAAGGTGTTCCTTTTACAGGAATAAGAATATTGATAGGAATTGATCTTATTCCAAGCTCTTTTAATGTAAAAGCCATACTGATACGATCATTCCAGTCCTCTCCCATTCCTACAATTCCGCCTGTACATAATTCAAGCCCTGCTTCCTGAATCTTTTTAATCTCGCGGATTTTATCATCAAATCCATGCGTTGTACAGACATTTGGAAAATTTTCCTTAGATGTTTCAATATTTTCATGATACATGGAAACACCTGCTTCCTTTAAAAGCTTTAACTTTTCTTCAGATACAAATCCATGTGATGCACACAGAATCATATCCGGATATTTTTCATGCATTTTACGGTATGCACTTAATGCCTTATTAAAATCACTGTCACTTATGGCACGTCCTGCCGTTACTATACAGTATCTGTTAACTCCATTTTCCCAGGCTTCCTTACAACCTGCAAGAATCTCATCTTCATCCATAAAATCACTCCTCTGACAGGTTGTATGATGATGAGCTGACTGCGAACAGAATTTACAGTTCTCACTGCACGCACCACTTTTACCATTAATTATTGCACAAAGATCAGCTCTTTTACCGCACAGATTCTTTCGTATGTAATCAGCTCCCTCACATAATTCATTAAGATCAGCTGTAAGTAGAAATGAGCAGTCCTCGCTCTTCTCTAACCGTCTTCCTTCCACAATTTCTTTTGCAATATCTAACATTTGTACCTCCATTCCACTGCCCCACAGTGATTTATTAATTCCTGCAAATTGTAAACTTGTATTTGCAATAAAGTTTACGTTCAAGATAGTACGATAGTATACTTGTTCCAAAATGTCAACCATATTTTGAATATACGATAACAATATACAATAGCAATTATAAAATATATTTGGAGTATTTTTTATTTGCTATCCCACTCTGTATAAGTTATAATTATATATATAAATGAGGTAAATAATATGAATACTTTTGATGTACTTAATTCCCTGCTGGTCAGACTCTTCAGAGATATTATTATCGTAGAAGAAAAGTATATAATTACTGATGAATTTAAAGATATAACAGTTAACGATATGCATATTATCGAAGCTATCGGCAATAAGGAACCACGTACTATGTCTACCATTGCCAAGTCCCTGCATGTAACGATGGGAACTTTAACAACCGGTATTAATGGGCTTGTTAAAAAGGGCTATGCCGTAAGAATCCGCAGTGACAAGGATCGTAGAATAGTATATGCAACTCTTACGCCCAAGGGAATAAAAGCTTTTAAAAAGCATGCTAATTTTCACATTGACATGGTTAACAGTATTATAGAGGGGTTATCTGATGACGAGGCATCTGTTCTTACAGCAGCCCTGTCCAAGCTGGATGGTTTTTTTGCAGAAAATATTGATACTTAACCATTAACCTTTTAATATTTAATCCCCATACTCTGTGAATATTTATTAATAATTTTATGATTGTGTGGTGATGTTTTATGGATAACAAGGATTTATTAAGCATGGAAGATCTTGCAGTTGTATTAAATGAACTTAATAGTATGCCTGACGATTCTGATTCAAAAAAAGAACTTTCTGCCGAAGAATTAGCTTCGCAGAAACGTTATGAAGAAATAATCAAAAAGCATAAAAACGACTGACAGAATGATTTTAATATCCTTTAAATCTACTATGGCAGACGCTGCCGTACCTATGATACGGCAGCATTTTTTATACATAAAAACCAGGGTATCCGCTTGTCGCGGGCCCTGGTTTTTTGGAAAATAATGTTTAGGAAATTAGCTTATTTATAAATCAATTACTTGTTAATTCCATCTGTTTTATATATAAATGTTACAGAACCTGATATATCATCAGATTTACCTGCAAATGACTGATAATCCTTACCAGCCTGCATAATCTGCTTTAATGTATCAACAGCTGACTGTGCATCATCACCAACAAGACTTGTTATCTTATTTATACCTTCATTGTTAAACTTAATTGTACCATCTTTAAGTGTTATAGCACCTTCATTTAATGTTGCGGCTCCTGATGCTAACGTACCTGCTCCTAATGACAGCTGCTTAGCACCATTATTTAACTGATTTACTCCTGATGCTAATGTACCTGCTCCGGCATTTAAGCTTTCAGTTCCATTCTTTACTTCCTTAGCTCCGGCATTAAGCTTGTTAACACCTGATGCAAGCTCGCCTGCTCCGGCATTTAAGCTTCCTGTTCCATTTTTAAGATTTTCTGCTCCGGCACTTAACTGATTTACTCCTGATACCAAAGCTCCGGCACTTGAATTTAATGTTCCTGTTCCTGCACTTAAGCTTGCAGTACCATCCTTTAACTGTCCACTTCCTGCTATTAATGCATTAAGCGCCTGGCATACTGTTGTAGGCTGTTTAACCGGTGACTGTGCATTGAGTTCATCCAATGTTCCAATACCTGCCTGCACCTTTTTAATACCTGTACTAAGGTTATCTGCACCATTTTGTAAAGCGGTAAGACTCTGACTAAGATTTAAACCTGTCTGTGGATCCTTTGTTGTTGTTGCAGTATTATATACATTTGTTAATGCTCCAGAAATACTCTGATTGCTTATTGTCTTAATCAGTAATCCCATTTCTGACTGATATATTTCCTGAAGCGATGTTGCGCCTTTAACATTCATCCCCTTAAGCGTAGTATTTATAGTTGTAATTGTCGGATTATCTGCATTTGATACAGCAAACTGATATGCCTGCATATACTTTAAATATAATGCCTGCACCTGTGCATCTGATGTATTTGCATTAGCTTTACTTAATTCAGAATACGGTGTTATTACAAGATTTGCATTAATACTTTGCAAAGCAGCATTTACCTGTGCACCTATTCCGTTTTCAAGTGTCTGTGCAGTTTTAAGTGTTTCACTATTCTTTCCATACTCATCGGCCTGTGCTTTTATCCGGCCAAATGAACTTGTTAAACTGCCTGATAATTTTGCAATTCCCTGCTTAAGTTCATCTGAACCACTTGCCAGTGATGCCATACCATTTACAACACCCGGATTTTCTTCAGTTCCATCACCTTTAAAGCTTGATGCAAGACTTTGAAGTCCACTGTTTAATGATCCGGCTCCTGCAGCTGCTGCCTTAGCTCCATCATTAAGCTGTGATACACCACCTGTAAGTGCCGGTACCTGTCCTGCTAACTGGCCAAGTCCGTCTGACAGCTGTCCTGCTCCTGAATTAAGCTGTGATATTCCACTTGTAAGTGCCGGTACTTTTCCTGCTAACTGGCCAAGTCCGTCTGACAGCTGTCCTGCTCCTGAATTAAGCTGTGATATTCCATTTGTAAGTGTTGGAACCTTTCCTGCAAGTTCTCCAAGTCCGTTTGATAACTGATCTGCTCCATTATTTAATGAATTTGCTCCATCTGCAAGAGCTGCTGAACCATCTGCAAGCTTGCTGCTTCCATCCATAAGCTGATTTGATCCATCCTGTAACTGGTCAGCCTGTGACTTAAGGTCATCAAGTGTTAACTTATCAATATCAACGTCTGTAAACAGATTGCTTGTAGCTACCGTCATTGTTGCATCAAGTTCAAAATCTGTAACATCTGCTGTAACTTCAAAATAATCAGGAATATCAATATCTGAATCTGCGCCCCCGAATTTGAGATCCAGACTATCCTTTAATCCCGGAAGAGTAACACCTAATGCAATATTACCTTTACTATATTCTGAAACCTTACCATTTGTAACCTTAACATTTTTAAAATTATCACCTGGAAGCATAAGTCCTGTTACCATTGTAAATGGTACACATATTTCTTTCTGCTCTCCATTTATTGTAACCGTCTTCTTCTCATTGTTTATATACTCAAAACGGATTCTTACCTTTCCACTCTTTCCGGCAAGTTCATCCGGACTGATTTCCTTACCATCAAGATAGTATGTTACTTTTATATCAACAGGTGCCTGCTTCGTTGTTGTTCCCTGATATGTAATACTGTTTCCGTCTGCATCCCATGTCAGTTCATTTCCCGAGCCGCTTGTTGATTTTTCATCGCCGCTTAAATTCTTAATATCCTTAAGTCCTGAAATATCTTTGATTGACTTCTGGTTTACACGATTTTTAAGCTTTTCAGTAACTATGATATGATCCTGATTTCCATTCGCCTTTGAAAATACATAGACCGTTTCATCTTTCTTTAATGAATCATCGTCTGAAGATGAAACATTTGTGGATGTCTTGGTTAACAGCTGTGTTTTAATCACATTTTCAAGTTCGCTGCTGTCTGATGATGTTGCACTGTACTGTACTGCCTTACTGTCCTGATTGCTGCTCTGCTGTGTATTACTTCCACATGCCATAAGACTCATTGCCATAACAGCAGCACACATAAATACCGAACCATATTTAAATAACTTTTTCTTTATCATAATTCTATCCGATCCTTTCTATTTCTGCTTCTTAACAAAACCTGCACTTGTATGAATGATAAGCTTATCAAACGTTACAAGGAATGATGGTAATATAACTGCAACTACTATCATACTTACTATTGCGCCTCTTGACATCAGTGAACACAAAGAACCAATCATATCTACACTTGAATACATACCAACACCAAATGTTGCTGCAAAGAAACCAAGCGCACTTACGATAATTGATGGAAGTGATGTTGAAAGAGCTGTTATAACTGCATTTTTCTTATCTGTACCATTATATCTTTCTTTTCTGTATCTTGTTGTCATAAGTATTGCATAATCGACTGTAGCTCCCAGCTGAATCGTTCCGATTACAACCGATGCTATAAATGGTATCGTTGTATTTGTGTAAAATGGAAGTCCCATATTTATAAATATTGCAAATTCAATGGTTGCAACAAGTATTATTGGAAGTGATATAGACTTAAATACGCATACAATTATTATAAATATCGCTACAATTGATACTGCACTTACTGTCTTAAAGTCTTTATCTGTTATTGTTATAAGATCCTTTGTACATGGTGCTTCACCAATTACCATTGCTGAATCATCATATTTCTTAACAATTTCATTAACCTTTGCTACCTGGCTGTTGATTTCATCTGATGCTATTTTATAATCAGATCCTATTGCTATCATCTGATGCTTATCACCTTTAAGTTTATCCTTTACATCATTCGGAATCATCTCATCAGGAACCGAATTACCTAATACCGAATTATAGCTAAGTGCAAATGTAACTCCATCCACATCATTAATCTCATCAACCATTTTACTGCACTCTTTGCCATCCATATCAGAATCTGCAAGAACCATATACACTGAGTTCATTTCAAAATCATCTTTTAATTTTTGATTTGCTATTGAACTGTCAAGTGTTTTTGGCAAGGTTTCGGTAAGGTCGTAATAAACCTTTGTATTGTTATATCCGTACAATGCCGGAATAAGAATAACAACAAATGCTATAAGGAATATCCATGCATGCTTAACAATAAATGTTGAAAGTCTGTCGAATCTGTGTGGCATTAACTCCCTGTGCATTGTTTTTTCGATAGCTTTATCAAATGTAAGAATAAATGAAGGAAGAACGGTTACACATCCGATAACACCAATAACAACACCCTTTGCCATTACAATTCCCAGATCAAGTCCCAGTGTAAAACTCATGAAACACAATGCAAGGAAACCTGCAACTGTTGTAATTGATGAACCAACTACTGAAGATATTGTATTGGAAATCGCATGTGCCATAGCTCTGTTATGGTCACCTTCGTATTTGATTTTCATTTCCTTATAACTGTTCCAAAGGAATATCGAATAATCCATTGTTACCGCAAGCTGTAAAACAGCCGCAAGTGCTTTTGTAATAAATGAAATCTCACCCATAAATATGTTTGATCCCAGATTATACAAAATTGACATACCGATACTTACCATGAAGAATACCGGAACAAGAAATGAATCCATAAATATTGCAAGTACTATACTTGTAAGAACTGCTGCTATTACCACATACATCAAAGTTTCCTGTTCCGTAATCTTTTTAGTATCTGTAACAACTGCGCTCATACCACTTACAAAACACTGGTTTTTAGTTTCTGATCTTATCTGTGTTATGGCATTCATTGTTTCATCGCTTGACGTTGTATCATCAAAGAATATTGCAAACAACGTAGCGTTTTTTTCCTTATTCTGAAATAATTCTCTGTATTTATCAGGAATAATCTCTGTTGGAATATCGTTTCCCACAAGGCTGTTATATGAAATGATATCAGCAACATGGTCAACTTTTTTAATTTTATCTTCCAGCTTTGTTAAATCCTTACTGTCCATTCCATCAACAACTACCATTGCATAGGCGCCTTTACCGAATTCATCCAGTAAAATATCCTGTCCTTTCATGGTATCAATGTCTTTTGGCAGATAATACAAGATATCATAATTTATCTTTGTGCCAATAAAACCGAATACTGACGGAATAAGCAGCAGAAAACTAATAATCAGAATAGGAATTCTGAATTTAACAATTTTCTTTCCTAGCTTTAACATTATTTCCCTCCTATTTATGACCAATGGTCATTATTTTTTCTAAAGGTATTATATCACAAAATGACCACCAGTCAATATATTATATCAATATTTTTGACTAACGGTCATTTTTTATTGACAACTTTATAAATTTACATTATCATTCTGATAGAATGTTAGCAGGGACAAAATATATTTTGACTCTTACTTGATATCTACGGAAGTTTAAAAGTCTTATCGTGCAAGCACGAACGACTTTTAGACCTTTTGACCCTGATATCATATAATATTTATATGTTGCCGCATGGCAAAAGGAGCAGTTATGGGAAAAATACAGTCTAATAAAATGCAGAAACGTACTTCACTTTTGAATACAGCATTTAATCTTTTTATTACAAAAGGAGTTAATAAGACTACAATTGCAGAGATTTCAGAAGCAGCCGGAATAGCAAAGGGAACTTTTTATCTTTATTTTAAGGATAAGTATGATATAAAGAATAAACTTGTCTCTCACAAATCCGGTATTCTTTTTGAAAATGCGGCAGCTGCGCTCGACGGACATGTTTTGGAAACAAATAATGAACTGGACTTTGAAGACCAGATGATTTTTATTGTAAATTACATTATTGACGCACTCAGCAGGGACAAGTCTCTGCTAATGTTTATTTCAAAAAATTTAAGCTGGGGAATTTTTAAAGAAGCCCTCTACTCGAAAGCAGAGGGCAAAGATACTGATTTTCATGCACAGTTTAATGACATGATATTAAAATCCGGATACAACATAGATGAACCCGAAATTATGCTTTTTCTTATAACAGAGCTTGTAAGTTCAACCTGCTACAGCACAATTCTTTACAGTGAACCAACTGATATAAAAAGTATAAAACCGTATCTGTTTAAAAGCATACGATCTATAATTGATAACCATAAGACTCCTTAATGTCATAATTTATAAAACTAACGCTGAACTACATGGGTGAGCAGGAAGTTCTGCCATACAGGTATATATCTTGATTTAAGATGTACTCCGTCACTTGTATATTCTGAATTTAACTTGCCTGTTCCCGGTTCGTCAAACGCTTCGTTATCATCAATCCAGAACACCTGCCTGTTATCAGCAATCTGTCTTATTTTATCATTTCTTCTGTTAATAACTGTATTATTTATATATGAATTTTCTTCATCTTTGCTCTGCGTTACATGCATTATGCTCTGAATATAAATTATTGCCTGCGGCTGCAGTTCTTTTATCTTGTTTATTACATTTCTGTACTGATTACAAAATGAATCATCTGTACCGGTTCCCAATTCATTTACGCCAAGCATTATGTATATTTTATCAAACTTTTCAATTTTTAATGCATCTGTTATTGTCATGGATTTTCCATTTACCTTAGCTATTGGCTTTTCCATTATTTTCCATATTGATATACCTGTATCCGCATAAAATGTAGTATTAGTCCAGTTTGCATAATTAGCAAGTGTAAGTGTTCTTGAATCTCCAATAAATAACGCACCATCAAGATATGAACTATCTGCTGTTGTGAACTTAACATTTTTGTCATTATAGACCTCTGTTGCCTGATCCGTAACCGGCTGGGTATTTTCCACAGCACCTGTACTTTCACTTTGTTTAGCCTGCGAATTATTTCCAATTGTTTCTTCTACCGAATTCTGGCTTGTATCAGGTAATCCGGTATCAGTCTCCAGGGATTGATCCTCGCTGTCTATTATGCCATCTTCAATTATATCTCCTGCTGCCTGCTCATATATATCCTGCTGCTCTTCTGCATCTTTTTTAGTAACATCATTTACAATCACTATTACGAACATTATTAAAAAAGTTATTCCAAACAGAATTATAAAATTATTCTTTTTAAATTTTTTTAAAATCCTTTTATTCATAATTTTCCTCTAAAATCTGAAATATAAAAACGGATTACTTGCAGATGTCATAATCCTGTACACTGACAATACAAATACAACAATAAGAAGTATCGTAACTATTATTGATGTTTTATATTTATAAAATAATTTCCTTGGTGTACTTAAACTAAATATTACTGCCAGTACAAAAAATATCCAGTACCTTGAAATTGCAGGTAAATAATCTGTTTTGTTAATAAACTGGCTATATTCGCCGGATATAAACGGAAAAAGCTTTATAAAAAATATTTTTATATCTTCCATTTTATCAAGTGCAAAAATGACCCAGCTCATTGGAATTATCAGAATCATATAAATATGGGAGAAAATCTTATGCTTGTCAAGCACCTTTTTAAAGCCCAGCTTCTCTATTGTAAGCAGTACGAAAAATAAGATACCCCATAATACAAAATTCCAGCTTGCTCCATGCCACAGACCCGTAAGTGCCCATACAAGAAACATATTAAATATTGTTCTTAAAATACCTTTTCTGTTACCACCTAAAGGTATATATATATAATTTCTAAACCACATTCCCAATGTAATATGCCATCTTCTCCAGAATTCAGTTACTGAACGTGATTCGTATGGACAATCAAAATTCCTTGGAATTTCAAACCCAAGCATTTTTCCAATTCCCATTGCCATTACTGAATATCCGCAAAAATCAAAATATATCTGGAATGTATATGCAAACATGGCTATCCATGCCATTGGTGTCGATATACTCTCTATTCCGTACATCTTGATAGAGTTCCAGCACATGCCAAGAATATTTGCTATTATCATTTTAAAGCCAAGACCCACTACAAACAGCCTTATTCCATCCTGGAATTTATCAAAAGAATATTTTCTTTTTGACATCTGTCTGCCCATATCAGAATATGTTGCAATAGGTCCCTGAATGAGTTTTGGAAACATACAAAGATATGTTCCAAGGTTTATAATATTTTTTTCTACCTTTATTGTTCCTTTATATACATCAATAATATACGATGCTATCTGGAATGTATAAAAGCTTATTCCCAGCGGCAGTGCCCAGTTGGTCTTTATTCCTGTAAAAAATGTAAAATACTTGAAAACAAACAATAATCCAAAGTCGTATATTAAAGCTATTATAAGAAAAACCGTCTTTTTTACATTTTTATCAAGATTTTCTTCTATAGACTGTATTCTGCTGCCTTCAATGAATATTCCAAGAATAAAATTCACACACACTGACAATACCAGTAAAGGCAGATAACGGAAGTCTCCTACTGCATAAAATATGAGACTTCCTAATAATAACGTCAGATTTTTAAATCTGTTAGGTACTAAATAGTAAACTATCAAAAATACCAGTAAAAAAATAAATATGAATTCTTTACTGCAAAATAACATTTTATCCTCACTACTGTATGCTTAATTTTTTTATAAGTGTAATTTCTTTTGCATATCCTGCAATATCATTAGGTGTTTCAAGATAAAAAGGAAGATTTTTCAGGGCCGGATGTGTAACAATCCTTTTAAATGCTTCTGTTCCAATTGAACCTTCTCCAATCTTTTCATGTCTGTCCTTGTGGCTTTCAAACGGATTCTTTGAATCGTTTATATGAATTGCACAAAGTCTGTGAAGACCGATTATATCATCGAATTTCTTTAAAACATTATCGAGATCATTTACAATATCATATCCTGCATCATATACATGGCAGGTATCAAGGCATACGCCAAGATGCTCCTTTAACTCTACTTTATCAATAATCTGTCTTATTTCCTCAAAACTGCGGCCGATTTCTGTTCCTTTTCCCGCCATAGTTTCAAGCAATACTTTTGTTGTCTGTTCCGGCTTTAAAACAGCATTGAGCATATCCTTTATATACTCAATTCCGACATCTACGCCTTGCTTTACATGACTTCCCGGATGAAAATTATACATATTTCCCGGAACATATTCCATTCTCCTTAAATCATCTTCAAATACTTCTCTTGCAAATTTTCTTGTATTTTCATCTGCAGAGCATGCATTTAAAGTGTATGGTGCATGTGCAAGAATTACATCTATTCCATTTTCCTTTGCATATTTTTGGAACTTACTTACATCCTCTTCATCGATTTTTTTTGCAGCTCCTCCTCTTGGATTCCTTGTAAAAAACTGAAAAGTATTTGCACCTATTGAAACTGCCTCTTCAGCCATATGCAAAAAGCCTTTTGAAGCAGATAAATGACAACCTATTTTTATCATATACCTCTCTAACCCTCCCTGTATTCTGGAACATAAGCTTTTACAACATTCTTGTTTTCTTTTTATTAATCTTCAAGCAATGCCTGATAAATATCTCTTTTTGTAACGCCTCTGTCTTTTGCAGCCATCTTCATTGCATCTTTTTTAGGAATATTTTCATCAATATACATCTGTACATGTTCTTTTATACTCATGCTTTCCCACTTTTGCTGCTCTTCTTCTTTAATAAGCCTGCGGCTTTTTCCTTCAAACACCATAACATATTCGCCACGTGGTTCATTATTTTCATAAAACCCAAGTGCATCATCTATCGTTGTTTTAAATGCTTTCTCATGCTTTTTAGTGAGTTCCTTACAGATTGTAAGATTTCTGTCTCCTCCTAAAACATCACGCAGCTGGTTTAAAGTCTTAATAAGATGGTGGGGTGCCTCATATATTATTATAGTCCGTGTTTCATTTGAAAGCTCGTTAAGCACATCCTGGCGTTCTTTTTTATCGGCTGGCAGAAATGCTTCAAATGCGAAACGTCTTGTGGCCTGCCCCGACATTGTTAATGCAGTTATACATGCAGCTGGTCCCGGAAGTGACGTAACTTCTATTCCGGCCTCTATACACTGTCTTACGAGTTCTTCTCCCGGATCAGATATCCCGGGTGTTCCGGCATCTGTAATCACAGCTATATCTGCTCCTGCAATAATCTTATCAACAAGAATTTTTGCCTTATCGTATTTATTATATTCATGATAACTGGTCATAGGCGTATTGATTTCAAAATGATTTAGAAGCTTTATGCTGTTTCTTGTATCCTCTGCTGCAATCAGATCTACTTCCTTAAGCGTCCTGAGTACCCTGAATGTTATGTCTTCAAGATTTCCAATAGGAGTCGCACATAAATATAACTTACCCGGCATACTAATCTCCATTTCTTAAATGATTTGACAATGCTCTCTATAAAACAAACATTTCGTATTATACCATATATTATTTAAACAACAATTACATTTTCAATATTATTATTAAATTTGTACTACAAATCTAATACATTTTTAGAAGTTCATCTGTATAACTACCATCCTGATTATAAACAATCAGCGGACTTTCTATCTTCATAAATGTATTTGCACCCTTAACACCCTCTATCAACACCATATTGGCATCTTTATTAATATACGGATGAACCATTCTTATTCTTTTCGGCTCTAGTTTATATTTAGACATTGTCCTTACTATTTCAGCGAGACGCGATGGCCTGTGAACCATATAAAAATGCCCCTTTACTTTCAGGCATCTGGCTGCCTGGTTTATGACATCTTCAAGTGTACAAAGAATTTCATGCCTTGCTATTGCTTTTGCACTTTCAGGATTAACAATTCCATGCGATTCATTCATATATGGTGGATTAACCGTAACAACGTTAAATGAAGCTCCACCGAAAATACGCGAAGCTTCTTTTACATCATCATTTATTATTTTTATCTTATCTTCAAGACCATTAAGTTTAACACTTCGTTGTGCAAGATCCGCGCCGGTCTTTTGTATTTCAAGTCCGTAATATGATGTCCCCGGATTTTTTGCAAACATAAGAATAGGAATGATTCCATTGCCAGTGCATAAATCAAGAACGCGATTACCCTCATCAGCTTTTGCAAATGATGATAACAACACCGCGTCCATTCCAAAACAGAAACATTCCTTATTCTGTATTATTTTATATCCATTTCTTTGTAAATCATCAATTCTTTCATTATCAGTCATCATTTATATGTGACTTTCCTTCCTTTTTCTCTAAAGCTTCAAGTGCCTGAAGCTCTTTATCATTAATCTGAATCTTATCATTTCTCTTTCTTGTCTTAAACCGGATATCCGATACATGATATTCTCTGATTTCTTTTTCATCATTATCAAGTGTGACAACAACTTTAACAAGCTGTCTTAGAACACTTACACTTGTAACTTCTCCCTTAAACTTATCCTTTGTCGTTACAATATCTCCGACATTTGGAAGGTGGCTGTTAAGCTCTTCATATGTTTCTTCTTCATTTTTAAGGCAACACATAAGTCTTCCACACACGCCTGATATCTTAGTCGGGTTAAGCGATAAATTCTGTTCCTTTGCCATTTTAATTGATACAGGTACAAATTCCGGCATAAAAGTTGCGCAGCACAGTGGTCTTCCACATATACCAATACCGCCTCTTATTTTTGCTTCATCTCTTACACCTATCTGGCGAAGCTCAATACGGGTTTTAAATACAGATGCCAGATCTTTTACAAGCTCACGGAAATCTATTCTTCCATCTGCTGTAAAATAAAACAGAATTTTATTATTATCAAATGTATATTCAACCTCGATAAGTTTCATCTGTAATTTATGTTTTGCTATTTTATCAAGGCATATCTTAAATGCATCTTTTTCTTTGTCTCTGTTACTCTGCTCATGCTTGTCATCTTCCTCAGTTGCAATTCTGATAACTGCCTTAAGCGGCTGCACGACCTTATTATCTTCAACCTCGCGCTCACCTAAAACAACATTTCCGTATTCTATACCTCTTGCTGTTTCAACAATAACATTCTGACCAACTTCTACACTATATTTACCAGGGGCAAAAAAATAAATCTTTCCTGCTCTTCTGAATCTGACTCCAATAACTTTCGTCATTATACACCTCCATTCAGATAACTTATTTACTAATTAATTATTAATATATCTGCTAATTCATTTATTATCTTATCTAGTATTTATTGTCTTGCTTATTATCTTATCTATTACTTTATCTATTATCTTGTCTATTATTTAATTTATCTATTATTAATTAACTTGTTTATTAATTTGTCTATTATTTATTAACTCGTTTATTGTTTATATATTATCCTGTTTATTGTTTATCATCTCATCTATTATCCTGTCTGTTAATTTATTTAATAAACTGCTAATTCTATATAACCTGTTTTAAATAACCTGTTTTATCTGACAGAATATCACAATATCAGATTATCACATATTCTCTTTTATGGTCATAATTAAAAGTTCGATAACCAGTTCAAAATTAACATTGGCCTGAAGTCTTATCTTAACCTTATCTATCGCCTTTAAAATATCTTCAACGCCTTCATATGAACACTTTTCTGATTGTGCCTTAAGAAGAGCAGTATCATCTTTAAAAATTATAAGATTGGAATCTCTTGTACTCTTTAATACAAGTATATCCCTGTACCACATTGCCATAAGATCAAGATAATCATCAATAGTAAGCTTATAATTTGAAATATTTCTTACCTCTGACATTATCTCAGCAGTAGACATATCTTTAGCATATTTTATAACATGCATTACTTCTTCTTTCAACTGTGCAAAATCGCCTGATGTTATGATTGTTTCTGCTCTTCCAATCTTTCCCTGTGCAAATGCAACTGCAAAGCGTGTTTCATAATCTGTGCATTTATATTTTTTCTTTATGTATTCTGCTACAACAGCACCATCTAAAGGCTTAAAATCAAGCTTTACGCATCTTGATAAGATTGTCTGCAAAAATATATCAGCATTTGTAGTTAAAAATATTATTATTCCATAAGCAGGTGGCTCTTCAATAGTCTTAAGCAACGCATTCTGAGCCTGAACAGTAAGCTTTTCCGCCTCATCTATTATATAAATCTTATACCTGCTGCTATAAGGCTTAATCTGCATATCCATTACAAGCTGTTCCCTTATGTCGTCTACACCTATGCTGGTTTTCTTTATATGCTTTACCCAGATAATATCCGGCTGGTTAAACGAGTCTGCCTGAATACATGAATGACACTTCCCACATGCATTCTTTTCACCCTTTTCGCACTGTAAAGTTTTTGCAAAAGCAGATGCCATCATTTTCTTTCCGGCCCCAATACCACCATTAAAAATATAAGCATGTGAAACCTTATTAAGCTCTATGGCATTCTGTAAATGCTCTATAATCTTATCATATCCGTAAATATCACTAAAGTTATTCATGATAATCTGCTTGTCCTTTCTACTGCCTCTTTAAGTGCTTATGCAATTTATGTATTATACACTTTTAGATTTATTTATATTTGAATATTACATTTTTACATATTTGCTTTAATTTTTACTGTAAACATCCGAATCATTTTTTGTACTATTTTTTTATATTATCTTCTAAATCTTTTCTGAATCTTTTTTTGTCTTTATTTAATAATACAAGATTATAAAAAATTTATTCAGGACTTGATGAACTAAGTTAATATATCCAATAGAAGTCCACGTATATCATCTATTTTTCCAACAATAGCCAGATGATCCTTTTCATCTTTAATAAGTTCGCTTGCAAGATCATCCAGATTCTTATCTACACACTTGATTATTCCGTAGATTCTGTGTCTTCCACGTCTGTCAAGAAAATTCTCCCTTGAAAATTCGTGTGAACGATTAACTACTTCATTTAGAAAATCTTTAACCATTCCACGGTATTTTCTCATATCCTTAACATCCATGTGCTTTGCAATACGGTTTCCCATATCGGTTATCCCCTGCATCATGCCATTAAGCTTTTCCTGCAGATCTTTCTCCTGAATATTACTAATCAGCGTAAATTTGAATCCACTATCCTGTTTATCTACAGTTTTCCCCGTTTCTACTGTATTTTGTACTGTCGTTACATCATTAACCTTTATATCCATAAAAATACCCCCTACAGGCTATTCAATTATAACGTTTATTTCATATTACATATATACATACACAGTTATTGTATCATATTTTTATAGATAAACCAACAAAAACATCCTACTGTTGTGGTCAGGCCTTTTTGTAACAATTTAGTCAGGCAGTTTGGATAGACGGTTGATATAACAATATTTAAGGTAAAAATCAGATACCCACCACAAAATATTGTTAAAACCCTATCTTAATTTACTGATGATTTCATGTTTAATTTCATCTACGCAATCTTCTATATTTGAATTATTGTAAAATCTTTTTGTAATCCCTGATTTTTTTATATTCTCTTCTGAAAAATCTCTGGCATCAGCAAGAAAACGCCTGCACATTTCTTCATACTTAGGCTTTTCCTGCTTTCCCTCTCGTTCCATTGCTCTCCTCAGCCTTATACCATCATCGACCTCAATATATACAGGAAGCATGTGCTCCCTTCCAAAATAACTGCAGAATTTATCGTATGCTTCAAGTGTTCCAATAACAATATATCTTTGCCCGCATCCCAGATTTATTTGTCCATCATCTGCCGTAAAATACTTCCATTCACCATAAATGGTATTATATTTACGCATTTCAATAATTTTTTTATCCTTTTCCATCTGCAATGCCTGTAAGTTATCCACAAAAAAATATTCTACGCCGTCTTTTTCCCCATTTCTCATTGGTCTTGTTGTGTATAACGTTACAGTTTTAAGATTAAGCTGTGGATCATTTACAATCTGCTTATAAATATTGTCCTTTCCTGATGCACTTTTACCCATAATAAATACTATTTCAAACATCTGATACACACTTTCTTTTCTATATTATTTAATCCTACTGTTTCAAGACCAACTTTAATTCCCGCGAGAACTTCCTTAATTAACTTCGCAGTAATCCTTTCTCCCGGATTAACAAGAGCTACTCCTGGAGGATAGAAAAATACGCTTACTGCTGAAATCCTGTCTTCTGCCTGATTAATATCCACATACTCCGTTTTATAATAATTTCCTGCATCATAAAGATTCATCACCACATCAGCTTCATATTTGCTAAAATCAACTTCACGATCAAACACATTATTAAGATGGTCGTATTTTATATTTTCATTCTTGTCCAACTGTTTTAATGCATTAATAAATCGTTCATAATATTCATCTGTATCTGCTATGCTGGTCATTGCGATAACATATGACATTGATGCCATCTCCAGCTGAATATGATATTTATTTAACAATTCATTATAAAACTGCTTTCCATTAGATACAACAAGAACAATTTTAGAAATATCATCAACGGGCATCAATTTAATGTTATCAAGCTTTTCTATCTGCATCCTTAAATTTTTTAATCTTGTAATATATTCTTTAAAAAGCTGTTCTCCGTTTTTATTAAGAATACTGCAGCATCTGTCAATGCTGGACATTAGAATATATGAAGGACTTGTTGTCTGAAAAATATTCCAGTATCTTTTTATTTTATCCCTGTCTGCTATGCTGCCATTTAAATGCAGCAATGCAGTTTGAGTAAGTGCCGGCAGTGTTTTATGTACGCTTTGTATAACAACATCTGCACCAGCCTTTACTGCGGATTCAGGAAATACTTTGCTAAAATTAAAATGTGCACCATGTGCCTCGTCAACTATAAGTATTTTATTATTTTTATGAAGATAATCAGCTATTCCACGTATATCAGATACAATTCCCTCATATGTCGGAGATGTTATAACAATATATCTTATGTCTTTATATATTTTAAGTTTTTCTTTGATCATATCAAGCGTTATTCTGCCATTTATTCCATATTCATCTACCTGTGGATACATATATACAGGTCTTAGTTCATTCAGATACAATGCATTATAAACAGAGCAATGACAGTTTCTTGCTACAAGTATCCTGTCATTTTTCTGTGTACATCCACATATTGCAGCTAATATTCCCGCACTGCTCCCATTTACAAGAAATAAGGACTCGTCTGCACCAAACAGCTTTGCACATTTTTTAAATGCATCTGATATAATACCATTTGCATTATGCATATTATCAAATCCATCTATTTCTGTAATATCTAATTCATAAGGATTCATCATATTTACTATCTGTGAATTTCTTTTTCCTCCCGGCATATGCATGGGAACATATCCGCTTACTGCATAATCAGTCAATTTACTTAACAAATCATTATTATCATATACTTTATCAAAACTATTTTCACATTTATCTTTTTTATTATTCATCAAACTTTTTCCTACACTAATTTTTTATACACTTTTATAATCTTTTATTTTTGCCTTCATTAATCTCTTCAAAAAAAATAAAGATTGGTCACATATAAAATATAACCAATCTTTACATAAAGAACAATAATTTTATTTTTCTACTTTTAACTTAACAACTTTTTCTGCCTTGCTTCCAATTGCATCAGTTACAGTATATTTTATATCATATTCGCCAGCCTGATCAAACGTATAATGTCCAACTGTTTTTATTTTATCTGTAATGTCATTTCCACAAGTATCTTTAGCTGTTACACCATCTAATAAATTAACTTTTTCGCCTATTTTAGTAACGATATCTTTTGTGCCATCTATAGATGCCGAATGAGAAGCCCACGGATTGCCCTCTGCCGGATCTGTAGGATCCCATTTACTATCAGGATTATCTTCTGGAAGCTTTATAGATTCAGGTTTTCCTAATGGTCCTGGATTATCCTTATCATCATAGATTGTTACCTTTGTTCCTGCAGGACAATTATCGTACAGCCATTTTACATCCCTTACACACATTCTTACACATCCTAATGAAGCAAAATCACCAAGCTTATTATACTGATCTGTTTCAAGTGAATCATTAGCTGCACTAAGATATGGTACTGAATGAAATAAATATCCACCATTTATCCTGAATGCATAATGTCCATATGAATTATCTACCATAAGTCTCCACTCATATTTATCAGTTGTTTTATAATTTTCACCGACAATTGTTTCATCACCCGGTTTTCCACAGGAACATGCAAATGCAATTACTGGAATACTATAGCTTCCATTTTCATCTATTCCATAAACAGTAACACAGTTAGCTGCTCTGTTTACTTTTATAAAATATGGATATTTCTGATCTGCAGGTACAGTATAATCTCTCCTGTATGTTTCAATCTCAGGTTCCTTATCATCTATCCATGTAACATTGTCATTATTATCAGACTGCCCATTTACATCATTATTATTTTCCTTATTATCATTTATTGTATTCCCAGATTCATTGCTACTATTACTATTTTTATTAAATATTCCTGATTTACTTAACTTAATACCACCAAATACTAATACAGCAATAACTATAACAGCTGCAATAATTATTAATACTTTTTTATTTCTTGAAAACCAACTGCGTCTTCTTCTGTTTCTTTTCAAATATTTATAATTAATATTCCCTTTACTCATTAATTTCTCCAATTCTCTGCTATATAACAGGTACAATTAAAAAATACTAACATATTACTATTTATTTAAATTAATTACTATTAAATAAACTATTATATCCAAAAAAAGTCTGTATTATATTAATAGTACAGACTCAAGATGCCTGGAACCGGAATCGAACCAGTGACACGAGGATTTTCAGTCCTCTGCTCTACCGACTGAGCTATCCAGGCTTAGTAGCGGGGACAGGATTTGAACCTGTGACCTTCGGGTTATGAGCCCGACGAGCTTCCAGACTGCTCTACCCCGCGATATTAAATTAAAAATGATGGACGGAGAAGGATTCGAACCTTCGAAGGCATCGCCAGCAGATTTACAGTCTGTCCCCTTTGGCCACTCGGGAATCCGTCCATATATAATTATACAACAATACAAATACCTTAATTATAATAAGTAAATGTATTGTTTTTAAAGCCGACAGTCGGAGTCGAACCAACAACCTGCTGATTACAAATCAGCTGCTCTGCCATTGAGCCATGTCGGCAAATAAGTGGGACCAATAGGGCTCGAACCTATGACCCTCTGCTTGTAAGGCAGATGCTCTCCCAGCTGAGCTATGATCCCATATAAACCAAATTATTAAATTTAAAGCGACCCGGATGGGGATCGAACCCACGACCTCCGCCGTGACAGGGCGGCGCTCTAACCAGCTGAGCCACCAGGCCAAATCATATTTCTGATCCTTCAAAACTGCACACTAAAATATTCCTTTTTCCTTCCCAGAACCTTTCGGTTAAGCCCTCGACCTATTAGT
>CAKRGM010000017.1 GCA_934330725.1 uncultured Lachnospiraceae bacterium
TATTTTACCTTATCGCAAAGAAATCAGCTTAAATTTTAGTACTATTAGTGCGAATTATTTTTACCTTTCAAAGCTGCCTATATTTTCACCATATTTCGTTATAATAATGTACAGTTCACTCATCAAGCCGTGCAATAATAAAACAAGTCGTACAATAATAAATCGAGTAGGCGGCCAATCAATTGCTGGTTAGCCTCCTACTCGATTCTATAGATTATTATAATTTCTATTACAATGTAATTATATTCTGTACACTATCCAATTATTCCACTGTAACAGGATCTTCTGCTTTTTCATAAGCATCAAGAATAACTGACTGGAGTCTTTCTCTTGTTCCAGTATTTATTGGATGTGCAATATCCCTATACTCGCCATCAACTGACTTTCTGCTAGGCATTGCAATAAATAATCCTTTTTCTCCTTCGATGACCTTTATGTCATGGATTACAAATTCATCATCAATTGTAATTGACACAACAGCCTTCATTTTTCCCTCTTTTGCCACTTTTCTTACTCGAACATCTGTAATATTCATAAGCACCCCTTCTGCTGCAACATGCAAGCTATTTTCATTATGTATTATTTTTTTAAAATGCTACATTCACTTCATCAACGACCTTTATGCCATTATCCCCGACATACTTTGCATTAGCTGCTATGGTCGTTCCACTTTCAATTATACAGTTTTCGATATATGCATTATCCCCTATATATGCGTTATTCAATATAATTGAATTCTTAATTACACTGTTATTACCTATGTAATTCTTTTTGAACAGAACACAATTCTCAACTGTACCATTAATTATACAGCCACTTGATATAATACTGTTCTTTACGTTTGCTCCCTTATTATACTTTGCAGGCGGCAAATCAGCTACCTTCGTATAAATATCCGGATACTGCTTAAAGAAATACTCCCTTATGTCTCTCTTTAAGAAATCCATATTTGTCTTATAATAAGAATCTATTGTTGAAATATTGCTCCAATAGTCTTTCATTTCATAGCCATATATATTCTTTATATGTCTGTATCTTACAAGAATATCCCTTACAAAATCATGTCTGTCATCTGCTGCTGCTTCTTCAATCAGTTCAATAAGAAGTCTTCTCCTGATAACATATATGCCTGTAGATACTGTTGTAATATCTGACCTTATAGGCTTTTCTTCTATATCGGTAATTCTTCCATCACTATTCATAGTAACCGTTCCGAATCTGTTAATATCAGAATTATCACCAAGATTCTTTACTACTACTGTGATGTCTGCCTTCTTGCTTATATGATACTCTAAAACCTTATTATAATCAAGCTTATATACACCATCACCTGAAACAATTATTACATATGGTTCATGACTTGATTTTAAAAATTGCATGTTCTGGTAGATACAATCAGCTGTTCCCCTGTACCAATAGCTGCTGTCAGCTGTTATGGTTGGTGTAAATACAAAGAGTCCTCCCTGCTTTCTGCCAAAATCCCACCACTTTGATGAACTTAAATGTTCATTTAATGATGTTGCATTATACTGTGTTATAACTGCGACTTTCTGAATATGTGAATTAGACATATTACTAAGAGCAAAATCTATGGCTCTGTAGCTTCCTGCAATAGGAAGCGCCGGAACTGCTCTCTTTGCAGAAAGTTCTTTAATCATCTTTCCACTTCCACCAGCTAAAATAATTCCTATTGCTTTCATACACTATCACCTGCCTTAATAATTATGCCTCCACTAACAAGTTCTCCGTCCGGATAGTCTTCCTTCGTAGTATAACCTGATATTGCTGTGTTCTTACCAATCTTAACTCCATCCGGAATAGTTGAATTATCACCAATTGCAACAAGTCCTGAATTATATATCTTAGGGAACTTAACATTCTGTGCTTCTTCACCTGCGCCCAGTTCAACGTTATCCCCTATCTTAACATCTTCAGCTATTATTGACTTATTAACTATCGTATTCTTACCTATTCTGGCATTGCTCATTACTATTGAATCCTTAACAACTGCTCCCTCTTCAATAATAACACCTGAGCCTATAACAGAACCTGAAATCTGTCCATAGACTTCTGTTCCGTCACCAATGATACTCTTTTCAATTGATGCAGTATCACCTATGTACTGCGGCGGAAGCGTATCTGTCTTTGTATATATCTTCCAGAACTCCTCATACAGATTAAACACCGGAATAATATCTATAAGTTCCATATTTGCTTCCCAATATGAATTCAATGTTCCAACATCTTTCCAGTATCCATTGTATTCATATGCAAATATTCTCTTTCCTTCATTAAAACAATATGGAATAATATGCTTACCGAAATCACACTCCTGCTGGTCTTTGAGCTTGACCAGTGCCTCTTTAAGAACCTTCCAGCTGAATATATATATACCCATTGATGCAAGATTGCTCTTTGGATGTTCCGGTTTTTCCTCAAATTCCACAATTCTTTGATTGTCATCAGTAACAACAATTCCAAATCTGCTTGCTTCTTCCATAGGAACCGGCATCGCAGCAATTGTTACATCGGCATTATTGGCCTTGTGATAATCAAGCATTACCTTATAATCCATCTTATAGATATGATCTCCTGAAAGTATAAGAACATAATCAGGATTATACTGTTCCATATATTCCAGATTCTGGTATATTGCATTAGCTGTTCCTGTATACCATTCACTGTTTGTGCTTTTTTCGTATGGAGGAAGTACTGTAACTCCACCCACATTACGATCAAGATCCCATGGAATACCAATTCCAATATGCGCATTAAGCTTCAGCGGACGATACTGTGTAAGCACACCAACAGTATCTATTCCCGAGTTTATGCAGTTACTCAATGGGAAGTCTATAATACGGTATTTGCCACCAAAAGCTACTGCCGGTTTGGCTATCTTTGATGTCAGAACTCCAAGTCTGCTTCCCTGTCCCCCTGCCAATAACATGGCAATCATTTCTTTTTTAATCATGCTATCACCTCTGATGTTAGATTTACATGTCAACCTGTAATAATTATACCATACCATTATATTTAAGTAAAAATATTTTTATGGTTTTGTGCAATTATTTTCATCTTTTGACGTAAATTTTTTGGCATTCGTACAAATTTCATATTATAGTCTGAAATTTGCCGACCTCATATTTGTACATTAATATTGTAACATATTTTATCTGCCCATGAATGTTTACATATTTAAAAATATAAACAAAATATAATTTGAATTTTTATATATTATGACTATAATATAATTATATAGGTAGTATTTCATTTTTTACTGCTTATCAATTCTTCTATAGAAAGGTATTCTAAATCATGTACAATTTTAATTTTAACAACCCTATTCATGTTCATTTTATCGGAATAGGCGGCATCAGCATGAGCGGACTTGCACAAATTTTACTTAATAAAAAATTTACTGTTACCGGATCTGATTCCAAGGAATCTGCACTCACAGATGAATTATCTGCTGCAGGCTGCAAAATAATGTACAGCCAGACTGCCGATAATATTACAAGCGATATAGACCTCGTTGTTTACACTGCAGCAATCAACCCTTCAAACCCTGAACTTGTTGCTGCCAGAGAAGCCGGCATTCCAACAGTAACACGTGCCGAACTCCTTGGCCAGATTATGAAAAACTATGATGTTGCCATCGGCATATCAGGTACACATGGTAAAACAACCACAACATCAATGATTTCTGAAATCCTTATAGCAGCTGATACCGATCCGACAATATCTGTAGGTGGAATCTTAGACAGTATCGGTGGTAACACACGTATCGGAAACTCAGGTGTATTTGTCACAGAATCATGTGAATATACAAACAGCTTTTTATCACTTTTCCCTACAATCGCTGTTATCCTTAATGTAAAGGAAGATCATCTTGACTTCTTTAAAGATATCGACGATATCCGCCATTCTTTTAAGCGTTTTGCAGAAAAACTTCCAGCAGACGGCACACTGATTATCAACAGTGATATTGACGATTATAAATATTTTTACTCAGATACCAGCTGTGAAGTAATAACGGTAGGTACGGATCCTTCAAAGAGCATGTACAGCGCTTCTGATATTTCATTTGATGATTTTGGATGCTGTTCTTATACTCTTCTTATAAATAACGTACCTGGCGTAAAAGTACGTTTAAGCGTTCCGGGTATTCATAATGTATATAATTCACTTGCAGCTATTGCCGTATCAGAAAAAATGAACATTCCAATGGAAACAATCCTTAAAGGTCTTTTAAACTTTACAGGAACAGAACGCCGTTTCCAGAAAAAAGGTGAGTTTAATGGTGTAACCGTTATTGATGACTATGCACATCACCCTGATGAAATAACAGCCACATTAGCTTCAGCAGCCCATTATCCACATAACAGCATATGGTGTGTTTTCCAGCCACATACTTATACACGTACCAAATTCTTAATGCCCCGCTTTGCACAGGCTCTTTCTCATGCTGATAAAATTGTCCTTGCAGACATTTATGCTGCAAGAGAAACTGATACCCTTGGAATCAGTTCAGAAACACTTCAGAATGAAATCAAAAAACTCGGCAAAGAATGTTACTATTTTAAATCTTTTGAAGAAATCGAAAATTTTGTGAAAAAAAATTGTATCAAGGGTGATTTGTTGATAACTATGGGTGCCGGAGATATTTATAAAGTCGGAGAATCCCTTATAAATCAATCAAAATAGCCTCAATTTACAATTAAGTCACAAAGTTATCCACATTATCCACAGAGTTAACCACTTTTTTACTGGTTATCACTGTGGATTTTTTGTTTACAAAAAAGTTGTCCACAAATCGAGTTTTTACACTATTTCTACTTAAATCAACAAAGTTATCCACATTATCCACATTTTGCCCTGTGCATAACTCGTAAAACAGCCCCTCTTGAATTTATGAACCGCTATGCTATAATCACTGTATCACAAAATTTAAAGGTACTTTTACATCGTGTATTTCACGTAATTTTTATATTATTTTACTTAGTAAAAAGAAAGGTTTATTGATATGAATAACTTAACTTTAACGTCTCAGCATAATACCAACGCTACTCTTATTTCAAATAATTTTATTGACAGATACATGCCGGATGCCAATGGTGAATTTGTTAAAATATATATTTATCTTGTAAGATGTATGCTTGATAACAGCAAGTCTGTTTCAGTGTGCGGTCTGGCCGACATTTTCAGCCAGACAGAAGCTGACATAATGAGAGCACTGAAATACTGGGCAAAGGTTGGTGCAATAAGCCTTAATTTCAATGGTCCCGGATGTGAACTGTCTGGAATAACATTCTGCAATCCTTCCCCTGCAGCAGGCACTTCCCTGAATAGTTCTGTAACTTCCGCAAACAGTAATAATACAGGTTATGGAAATATTCATGAATATAGTAATGCTGCATCCGGAAATACTGCACAGGATATGCCTGCCGGCGATTATACAGGCAGCTTTGCCAACAATCACATACCAATTAATATGGAAACTAAAGTTAAAAAATCAAGAGACTCTTACACTCCTACCAAAATGGCAGAGCTTAAGTCACAGGAAGATTTTTCAATGCTTTTGTATGCTGCAGGTGCATATCTTGGTGGTACATTAAGTTCTTCAGATGCCTCAACTATTGCATATCTTTATGATGAGCTTAAGTTCCCACTTGATCTGATTGAATATTTAATTGAATACTGTGTATCAAAAGGCCACAAAAGCATGCGCTACATTGAAAAAGTGGCACTTTCATGGGCAGATTCCGGCATTCACTCAATAGAGCAGGCTAAACTTGAGCTTTCAAATCATAACGAAACAACTTTTTCTATAATGAATGCTTTTGGTATTACAAACCGCAATCCAGGCCAGCGTGAAAAGGATTACATCAGCAAATGGACTGAAGACTACTGCTTTAACAATGATATAATCATAGAAGCCTGCAACCGGACGCTTAAAGCAACCCACCAGCCAAGTTTTGAGTATGCCGATTCCATTCTTAAAAAATGGAGATCTGAAAATGTACGTACTACTGCCGATATTCTTAAAGCTGATGCAGCATATGAGCTTACTCAGATTAACAAAAAGAACTCTTCATTTGGAAATATGCATTCTAATTCTAATAAGTTCAATAACTTTAACCAGCGTAATACTGATATAGACAGCCTTGAAAGTTCACTTATCAGCAATAATGGCTGATTGACTGATTTTACATAACCATTTTCAGGCAGACCTGCTGCATACAATATCAATACCATCAGGAAAGGAGTTTTTATGCCTCTGACTAATTCGCAACATGATGCTATTATGAGGATTTATGATTCGATACGCACAAAGAACCAGCATATACAGACACAGCGCTATAATGAAGTAACTGCTGCATGTCCTGAAATTGCATCTATAGATAATGAAATCATTTCGCTTTCCGTAGAAGCAGCAGCCTCTATGATAAACAATACGGAGCCCGATAATTCAGACACCGAATATAAAGACCATCTTAAACAGTTAAATGAAAAACGAAACAATCTGCTTGTCCAGCTTGGTAAACCAAAAAACTATCTGGATGATATATACTCATGCCCGATATGTAAAGATACCGGCTATGTAAATCATAATAAATGTTCCTGCTTTACCAGAAAAGCAATTGATCTTGTATATAGCGAATCAAATCTTAAAAACATCACTGCAAATGAGAATTTTAACACATTTTCTTATGAATGGTACGATAATAAAAATGCTGACCCTTCAAATGGTCTCACACCTTACAATAATATGCACCAGGTTGTATCAATATGCCATTCTTTTGTAGACAATTTCGATAAAGAATTTTCAAATCTGGTCTTATACGGCTGTACAGGAATTGGAAAAACTTTTCTTACAAACTGTATTGCAAAGGAGCTTCTTGATTCATCACACAGCGTTATTTATCTTACTGCAATTGAATTATTCCAGAAGTTTGAAGAACGTGATTTTAACCGTCAGAATGCTTCTCTTTTTTCATTTGACAGCAGCTATATTTTAGAATGTGATTTACTTATAATAGATGATCTTGGCACAGAGGTTGGAAATGCCTACACCAATTCAAGATTATTTTACTGTATAAATGAACGTATACTTCGGAAAAAGAGTACTATTATATCTACAAATTTATCATTATCGGAAATACGTGATAATTACTCGGAACGAATTTTTTCACGACTTACCAGTTCTTATAAGATTCTTAAACTGTTTGGTAATGATATCCGTATTTTAAAACGCACCGGAAAACGACCGGCAAGATGAACATTTTTTAGCATATATCAATTTGAAACCCAAAATTATTTGATTGACATTAATGCTCATAATGATTATATTAATATGTGGTTTTCAAAAACTAATTCACATATTTTAATTTAATATCAGCTACTATTTAACATTTTATAACTATTTTATTTACTAATGGAGGATTTTATTATGCCACGAGACGAACATCATACAACAACCATTCCTTATGGTACTTTAGGAATTATTCCTTTGGCCAGTTGTACAAAGCTTGGCGAAAGCGTTAACGACTATCTTGTTAAATGGAGAGACCAGCGTGAACATGAAAACACATCTACATTAGCTTTCAGTGGATATAAGAGAGATTCTTATATTGTAAGTGCTAATACACCAAGATTTGGTTCTGGTGAAGGAAAAGGTGTTCTCAATGAATCAATCAGAGGTTATGACTTATACATCATGGTAGATGTATGTAACTATAGTCTTGAATATTCATTATGCGGATTCAAGAACCGTATGTCACCGGATGATCACTATGCAGACTTAAAGAGAATCATTGCTGCTGCAGGTGGAAAGGCAAGAAGAATCACTGTAATCATGCCATTCCTTTATGAGAGCAGACAGCACAGACGTACATCAAGAGAATCTCTTGACTGTGCTCTTGCATTACAGGAACTCACAGATATGGGTGTTGATAATATTATTACATTTGACGCACATGACCCAAGAGTACAGAACGCAATTCCTCTTAAGGGATTTGAATCAGTATCTGCAACATACCAGTTTATAAAGTATCTTTTACTTGGTGTTGATGATCTTACAATTGACAGCGATCATATGATGGTAATCAGCCCTGATGAAGGTGGTATGGGACGTGCAGTTTACTTTGCTAACGTACTTGGTCTTGACATGGGTATGTTCTACAAAAGACGTGATTATACAAAGATTGTTAATGGACGTAACCCTATTGTTGCACATGAATTCCTTGGTTCAAATGTAGAAGGAAAAGATGTTATAATCATTGATGATATGATTTCATCTGGTGAAAGTATGATTGATGTTGCTTCTGAATTAAAGAAACGTAAGGCAAGAAGAGTATTCTGTGCTTCAACATTTGGTCTTTTCACTAATGGTTTCAAGAAGTTTGATGAAGCTTATGAGAATGGCGTAATTGACCGTGTTCTTACAACAAATCTTGTATACCAGCCTGAAGAATTACTTTCAAAGCCATGGTACATTGATGTTGATATGAGCAAATATATTGCATTGATTATTGATACTCTTAATCACGATTCATCAATCAGTACTTTACTTTCTCCTGTTGACCGAATCCAGAAAAGAGTTAAAGAATATAATGAAAAGCATAATAAATAATATGATTTCTATTACGCATAATATTAATTGACTGACTGATTAACTGATTAATTTTATTAATCTTATCAATTTTATTAATCTGAAAAGAAGCTAAAAGCATGATTCTTATCTGAGCACATACTTTTAGCTTCTTTTTTATTTCTCAGTTATTGCTTAATTTATTACTTAGTTATTACTCATTGGATATATCTTTATCTGTTTCTGTAGGTACATCCCCATCTGTTTCTTCACTGCTACCGGCTGTTGTCTTTTCAGGTGCCGTCGTTGCAGTAGTATTATTACTATTTCCATCTGTACTCTGTGAATGAGATGTAGTCTCCTGAGGCTGTGTAACATTTTCTGTTCCCTCTATTGAATTCGGATCGTAATCATCAGTAAGCGGCTCCGGTTCTGTTTGTTCCGGCTCAGTCTGCTGTACATTTCCACCACTAATTGTATACTTTGGAAAGTCCACCTTCGGAAGATCCTTATGAACAGCAGTCATAAATTGCTTAAAAATTGCATTCGCACATATTCCGGAATTAGATATTTCTTTTGGATAATCATATCCCATCCATACTGCAGTAGTGTAGTATTTACTGAACCCGCAAAACCATGCGTCCTTATTTGAGTTTGTTGTACCCGTCTTACCTGCAACAATAGCATTATCAACATTTGCACTTTTACCGGTTCCACTCTCTACTACAGTCTTCATCATATCTGTCATCATTCTGCATGCATTAACATCATATACTCTTACATCTCTGTTGGAATTATCTGCAACGGTATTTCCTGAGGAATCAACTATTTTCTTTATACAAGTAGCCTTCCTGTATGTACCATCATTTTCAATTGCCGCATATGCTCCTGCCATTTCCTCTGTTGTCACACCATCTGTAAATCCTCCAAGTGCACCGGCTGCTACATTTGTATCCTGCCATATCTTTTTAAATCCCATCTTAATAAGATAACTGCTGCCGGTCTTCGGAGTAAGGACATCATTATATATTCTCCATGCTACAGTATTTTTAGAACGTTTAACAGCTTCTCTTACTGTAATTTTTCCTGCATATGTTTTGTCTGCATTTGACGGACCACCTTCAATTGGTGAGTCGTCTACAATTGTATCCGGCGTATTCCCCAATTCCATAAATGGTGTATAAACACTCAGCGGCTTAACCGAACTACCCGGCTGCCTGTAACTTTGATATGCACGGTTTAGTACATCACCTTTAATATCCTGTGTTCGTGAACCTACAATTGCAACTACATTTCCGCTTTCATTATCTATACATGTCGCAGCTCCCTGCATATCATATATCCCGCTTTGCGATACTGCCGTGTACTTTGACAAATTATTATCAACAGCTTTTTGCAACTGTTCCTGCATATCCATATCTATTGATGTATAAATCTGATAGCCCCCGCCTATAAGCTTCTGTTGGCATTCCGTATATGTCTTGTCATAATATTCCTGATATGCATCATAGTCTGTTTGCGACTCAAAATTATTTCTAAAGGAGAAACCAGTTGCGCTCATAAGCGACTCGGTTGCACAATGACGTACATATGTCACAACGGAATTATTTATTTTTTCTTCCTGTTGTAAATTAAGAACAATATCTGTACTCTTTGCTGTATTGTATTCTTCTGTCGTTATATAATTCTGATCAAGAAGCTGCTTAAGTATTAAATCCCTTCTTCCCATTGTATTATCAAAGTTGGTTATTGGATTATACCTGTTAGGATTATTTGGTATTGATGCAATGAATGTCTGTTCTGCCAGACTTAAATCTTTTGCTGATTTACTAAAATACCCCTTTGCAGCAGCTTCAACCCCATAATATCCATTTCCAAAATAAATATTATTTAAATAAAACTCCAAAATCTGATTTTTGGTGAATTTTTTTTCAAGTTCAAATGCCATGAAGATTTCTTCTATCTTTCTATCCCATGTAACTTCCTGTGTAAGAAATACATTTTTTGCAAGCTGCTGTGTAATTGTACTAGCTCCCTGTGCAATCTCCTTATTTTTTTGATTCGCTATAACAGCCCTTATAATGGCCTTAAGATCAATTCCGCCATGGTCATAAAAGTTTCTGTCTTCCATTACTACAAATGAATCAGCCAGCGTCTGCGGAATATCGTTAAAGCTTACATAATACATATCTTTTGAATTTTTCATTCCACACAATTCATTTCCATTTGTATCATAAATCAGTGTTGTCTTTGAATCTTTAAATGTACTTTCATCACATGAATCGATAATACTTTTTGCCTCCCGGCTAAGTTTAAAGACCTTGACTGCCTGTGGCCCTATAAAACACATGGCAACAATAAATAAAACTCCGATTATAGCCAAAACTATTCTCTTTATTTTCTTTTTCTTTGAGCTTTTAAATTTATGTGGTATTTTATTTTTTGTTTTCTTAGACATACCTATCTCCATTTCATAATAATTTAGATAATTGCAACACTTTATACTTATCAGATACAGCACTGTAGAATTAACATCTTCATAAGCAGCTTAAGCGAACCTGCTGTGAATTATTAATTTTGTAACATTGCCTGAAAGAAGGTTATTATTTGAAATATGTCAGAAACGTATTTCCATTCTGCGTAAATACAGCAGACATCTCCTGAATTCCTGCACTTTTAACATCTCCTGACTGCGGATTCATATATGTCACCTGCGAGCCATCATATCCTGATATAATTACATATTCTGAAGAACTTATTTTCCCTATAACAGGATATCCCTCGCTTACGTAATATAACACTTTATCGACAGATATTCCATCCAGGCGTATAGCCTTATTATCCATTGCCTCATTCATCAGCTGTACTGCTGTAGTATCTCCTTCCGGCTTTGACGGATGTCCTGAAACTCCGGCATATTTAAATACTGCTTCGACTGCACTGCTTAAGGAATCTGCTCCTGCCGATGATGCTCCTATTCCTTTTATCTGTGCATTTGATTTTTTATATTTATTCCACACACATCTGTTATTTCCATCTGTAACCATACCAGATACTGTGTCTGCCATATTTATTGCATCGCTGATGTTTCCAAAGCTTTTCTTATATACACCATATCCATAAACGTAATACATACCATCTGCTTTAAAATCAATATTCAGACTGAATTTACTGTCTTTATTAAATGTTATCTGCTCAGAATTTCTTAAAGATGTATTTTCATTTTTATTTGAAACAAGCTTAATAACCTGTTCTGTCTGCCTTGTGTCAGAACTTATTGTATCCATACTGTTTTCCTGAACTTCGTTATTCTCACCACGATTAATAAGCTGGTCTATTGATGTTGTATCATAGCCGCCCGACGCATTTTTTACAACTCTGGAAAGATTGAGCCTTAATCCATTAACCTGTGCACCACTGACGTAAATTCCATCTTTAGAATACTCTTTAATATTATTAAAATCAGAATCAATTATATTTATCTTATACATAGGAAACACAGTACTTCCGTCCGCTCCATACACTATATCCGAGGCATGTGCACTTCCATATATAAAGTCATTATTAATATAACCGATAACTTTCAATTTATCGCCCTCTTCAGCATGAAGTTCGGTATCTATGCCCTTTTCCATATTATATACTCTTATTGAATCTGTATTATTAAGCTGTCCGTTTGTACTGTATGCTATTGATTTACCATCATCTGATACCTTATATGCTTCAGGATTAAGATTACTTACCTCAACCATTGTTTCATTACTTGTCAGATCCGCAAGATACAGACTTGAATTAACCAGTATCTGAAGCGTATTATTATCCGCATTAAGGTATGCAACATCTCCTGCATTTCCCTCTAACATTTCATAAGATGCATTTACCGGTATAAATATCCGCTCATCTACAGTATTATCACTATACTTATATGAAAAAACAGATATTCCTGTTTCTCCCTCATGTGCTCCACGATTCATATAGCCACGCACCAGAAAATCACAGTTTCCATCCTCGGAAACATTCATTATCTTAATTGAATGTGCATTATATCTTTCACGAATATTATCTGTACCTCCATCATTAAATGAAAAGACTTCCGTAAATGTTCCATCATTTGCATTAAAACACCACAGTGTATTTTCATTTACAAAATACGTATAAACACTTTTATTATCCGTCTTTGTCTCAACATTTGAGTCAGCCCTGATTCCTAAGTTTATCTTTCCACCTGAAATATAATCATTTCTGCCATCAAAGACCTGATTTGCTTCTCTTTCAAAATCAAGAAGAAATATCGAACTGCCTGACTGACGCACTCTGTAATATTCACTTACATTATAGGTATCGTAAGCATCATAATCATTCTGTGCTCCTGCAATATAACTCATATATATACTTGCAGAATCATTATTAATTTCCTGTATACATGGAACAATCTCACTTTCAACAAACGGCTTTAAATCTCCCCAGCATACCTGACTCGATTTATTGTTTATAGTTACCCTGCCAAGATTTGTTTCATCGGCATTCTTAGATGTTTCAAGATACTTTGAAATATTATTTGACCCATTATCACTGTAACATTCCTTATTAAACTGTACTGCAAAATCCATTTTACTTTTAAATGCATCCGTATCAAGACCGCTTACTATCTTTGTATAATAACTGACTTCTTCATGCTTATCTGTCTTTAAGATTATCTGTAAAATATACTCTGAATTATCCTCAATAAGATTTTTTATATTACATACTGCCTGTACATTATCTCCATCGCTCTGATAGTCTTTGACCTCGGTATTTTCAATCAGGGACATATCCGATATACTCCTTATTTTATATGATATTCCCGTTATTTCACTTCCATAAGTATTTATCTCAACAGGAAGTTTTTTATCTGAAGGCAGTGGTGTTACAGGCTCATTGATAAGAGCCTCATTAACATCTTTTACATATCCATGAAGGCAGTTAAATTTAGTCCCATCCTGTGTCTTCATTGTTACTAAAGGAAGGGTTGCCTCTGTCATTACTGCTGTTGCCGGTTTTGCAAACTTATAATTCATTGTCATAAATGTAATGATTGCCGTAATAACAAATACAGCAACATATATAATATATTTTGATGAGACATTAACTTTACTCTTCATTACTCTCAATTACTTTTCCTTTCAGTATAACTTAATTCCTATATATTTTAATCTGTTTCGATAAAAACTACAAGTCTTAATAATCCTGATTATTGATTGGGGTTGAAAAATACACATTTGTAACATCTTTTTGCTTATCATATGACATTGATATATTTACATTTACCTTTCCACTTCCCGTTTTAATATAGTCCGTTATATCCTTATCATATGCATATACAGTATAAATATCATCCGTTTCTTCCTGCATCTGTATTTTAGCCCCTATTTCACCCAGCATTTGTTTTGTAAGTTCATTCTTACCCTCTGTGTTTAAATTGCCTTTAATTTCGCCCTTAAGATTTACCGTTACTGTTGAATTTAACCCAAGCTGTCCAACAAGTTCTTTTATAATCTTCTCATAGGCAAAGGCCGCCCTTACTGAATTGCTCATATTGACCCCTATATAAATATACTGCGTGCAATTCATTTCATTTTCTTCAATATCATTAATAACTGTAATAAACCGTGCGATAACTTTTCCATTAATACAATCCTGTTGGAGTGATAATGTCCTTTTGTCTCCCTCACTCGCAGCTGTTATCGTATATTTGTCTATTCCTATCTTTTCTGCTATCTTTTTTAAGATAGCTTCCTTTGCTGTATCCGTAATAACCATATTACCATATCTGCCAATTGTAGTTACCTGTGATTCCATGTTTGAATATACATTACTGCTAAATGCACTAATAATATTATTTTCACCCGAAGTATTATTTCCTCTCCACAATACATTTGCTGCTGTTATAAGCCATAGTATACACGCAATACATATTGCTGATTTCTGGAAAAAATATTTCTTGCTTAAGCCTTTCCGACCTGAACGGTCCGGACTTTCTATACATCTATTATCTGTCCTGCCTTTATCTGCTCCTGTTTTCTTATGTTTTACCTGTGATCTTATCTTATAAATAATGTATGAAAAACAGTCCCTTATCATAATATCTATCAATCCTTTCCCTGTAAAATGTCTATAATCTTAATTTAAATTAAATAAGTTGTAGCTATTATTTACACATTTTGGAAGTTTATTCCTAAAGGATTGAATTTCTCTATGTAAATTGTTATAATTTGTTCATCATTTATCGTAAATTTATAATATTCATTAAAATTTAATCATATTATGCAACAATAACCAGGTAGTTGTAAAACTTAAATTTTAAGTTACAGCCTGAAATGATTAACAAATCCAATTGTTAATTTGCAAGATATCCACTAAAAAATATCGAGTTTTGCACTGACCTGTGCAGCAATAAAACAAGAGAGGAGCATCAATGATATCAATTTTCAGAAAAAGACTTATTCCTGATGAATGTATCCATTTGAAAAATGATAAGATTGTTCATATTGATTCCGACAGAATAATTACAAAATGGAACACTCTTCATCCAAAAGCTGAGTTTTCTCATGGAATTTCGTATTATTGCCTTAATGAAGGTTGGAAAATCAGTAAATTTTATAAACAGGATAATAAACTCGCTTATATATATTGCGATATTATTGAAACAACATACAACAAAACCGATGATGCATATATTTTTACAGATTTGCTGGCTGATGTAATAATTGAAAATTCGGGATTTGTAAGAGTTGTTGATATTGATGAACTGGCTGATGCCTGCAATGATAACCTTATCAGTAAGGATTTGCTCGTTACGGCACTGCATCGTCTGGACAGCCTTCTGTCAATAATATACAGTGGTGAATTTGAAAAATATATTGAAATTCTGGAAAGCTATGAAGAATAAATTCTACAGAATGTTATAAAAAAACATTGCACAGCAGGCTACATGACTGATTGATGGTTATGCACCCTGCTGTTATTTTTATAGTAATTTATAAACTGAATTTACAGATTAAATTAAAGATTTATTTACAGATTTATTTCAAGTTTTCTGCCTGTACGCTGATACCTGTAGTATCTTACTCCCGCCGCATTAAGCATTCGCTTTGATGCAATAACAGATGCTGTTTCGGCATACTTGTCACAATCATAAACTATCGTCTTTATTCCGGCCTGAATAATCGCTTTGGCACATTCATTACATGGAAAAAGTGTTACATACATTTTTGCATTATCAAGACTCCCGCCTCTGTAATTCAATATGGCATTAAGCTCACTATGTGCTGTAAATAAATATTTGTTATCTAACGGATCTCCCTCTCTTGACCATGGAAATTCATCATCCGAACAGCCTATTGGAAGTCCATTATATCCCATTGATAATATTTTATTATCATTGCTGACAATACACGCTCCCACCTGTGTGTTAGGGTCCTTTGAACGCATGGCAGCAAGTTTTGCAACACCCATAAAATATTCATCCCATGAAATATAATCCTGTCTTTTTTCGCTCATGTTCCACCTCGTAAAGCTACTATCAATAACTAAACCTTAGCCTTCTAACATACTGATTCTTCTTATATGACGCTCTTCATTTGAGAAGTCAGCATCAAGAAATGTATCTGCAATTCTAAATGCCAGCTCAGGTCCGATTACTCTTGCTCCCAGACAAAGTACATTTGCATTATTATGCTGTCTTGTTGCCTCTGCACTGAAGCAGTCGCTGCAAAGTGCTGCTCTTATTCCCTTAACCTTATTAGCTGCAATGCTCATTCCTATGCCTGTTCCACAGATTAAAATTCCAAGCTCACACTCGCCGCTTGTTATAACATCCGTAACCTTGTGTGCATATACCGGATAATCACATGATTCATTGCTATAGCAGCCAACATCTTTACATTCAATACCTCTGTTTTTTAAATGTTCAATCATCTGATTTTTTAAATCCACTCCACCGTGATCACAACCAATTACTATCATTCTTATCTCCTTCTGTCCTTCGACTGTTTACTTTGTTGTTTATTCTATGTTATTTATCTTATATTATCCATTATAATAGCTGAAGCCTTTTCAATCAATACATATAGTTGTTCAAAACATTTATTATATTCTTCTGTACCTCTTCCATAAGGATTACAAATCTGTGCCTCTGCATCTCCTGCAAACTCTGATATTGTAAAAACATTAATCGCTTTATCATAATCATCATATATCTTTTGTTTCATTGCATTATCCATTACCAGTACAAGCGTATTATTATCAAAATCTTCATTTTGAAGCTGTATTGAACTGTTACTTGCCATAATCATTCCATGTGCCGATGCTATTGCAACAGCCTTTGGATTATACGGCTCTGAAAAAAGTACTACCATCCCCCTTGATTCAACAAGAATATCTGTATTCTGAAGAAATTGCTGCATTATTGTCGCTGCCATCGGACTTCTGCTTGTATTCTCCATACATACAAATATTATTTTACTATACGTATTCATAAATGAGTCGCCTTTCTTTTATTGTAGCACATTAATTTCATCTGCATTAATTATAGTATGTCCTGCTGCCTTTACAAGCCTGTTCATAACTGCCTTTCCAACATTATTTGTTGGAAAGCTTTCTGAATATACATATTTTACTCCAATTTTATCAAAATCTCTCAATGCAGCAAACAGATTTCTTGCTATTGAAGCTTCATCATCACTGCTGCCCATTACTTTTATTATTCCACATGAGTACTTTGTACTGTTTTCCTGTGTCGCCATTATCCCGACACGTTCACCTTTACCCAGCTTTTCCTGTGCAAGTTCATTTATTTTGTTTATAACGGCCTGTGTACTTCCTGTAACGATAACAACATTCGCATCAGGCGAATAATGCTTGTACTTCATTCCGGGAGCCTTTGGAACCACATCTTTCTGAATGGTCCCCTCAATTGCAGGATCAATAGTAACCTCTACCCCCAGCGCACTCTCAAGCATCTTCTGTGTTATATAACCTGGTCTTAAAATAGATGGCACATCCTCACTAAGATCAATAATAGTAGACTCAACACCGATATCAACTGTATCATCCTCAATTATCATATCAATTTTACCACTCAGATCATTGATAACATGTTCAGCCTTTGTAGGACTTGGCTTACCTGAAGTATTAGCACTTGGCGCTGCAATAAACAGTCCTGAACGTCTTATAAGTTCAGACGCCACCGGATGACTTGGCATTCTTATTGCAACTGTTTCAAGGCCACCTGTTATTGAATATGGAACAATTTCAGATTTCTTTAAAATCATTGTAAGTGGTCCCGGCCAGAATGTTTTCGCCAGCTTAAGTGCACTTTCATTAACATCACAGGAAAGTTTATATAAGTCGTTAACATCTGCAATATGAACTATCAGCGGATTATCAGACGGTCTTCCCTTTGCAGAGTATATTTTACCTGAAGCTGATGAATCAAGCGCATCTCCTCCAAGTCCATAAACAGTCTCTGTCGGAAAAGCAACAAGCCCGCCTTTTTTTAAAATCTGCCCTGCCATCTCATATATTTTATCATTTTCTTCTTTATCATTTGTTATTTTTTTTAATATTGTCTCCATGATCATATGCCTTTCTATTTATCACGGCCGGATACAAATAAACATCAATTATCATGTATATGTGTGTCCGTTTCTGACACATCTGTATCCGGTGTATCTGCTGTATCTGAACCGGTAAAATACTTTATTATTCCATTATACAATGCCTGTGCAACCTTCTGCTGATATTCTTCAGAATTAAGCAGCTGTGCTTCTCTGGGATTAGATAAAAATCCGCATTCTGCTATAACTGTCGGTGCAGATGTATGTAATAACATATAATATGTATTATCTGCCTTTTCAACACGCTCATTCTCCGGATCAAGTGTTTCTTTCAATGAGTCCTGTAATATATGTGCAAATTTTCTACCCTGCTGGGAATGCTTATAATAAAAAACCTGTGCCCCTGAAACCGATGTACTCTGAAAGCTGTTCTGGTGTATACTTACTACCACATCCGGTTTGCACTTATCTATTATATCACATCTTTTTTTCATATCAGCAATCTTTTTATTACTGTCACTTTCCGTATAAAGCCCGTTGTCATCCGTACGTGTCATTACTACATTTATCTGCGCCCCTTCAAGAAGCGATTTAAGCTTATATGCAATAGCAATATTTATATTTTTTTCAAGTATACCGTTACTGCTTTCTTTCCCCGGATCAATCCCGCCATGTCCGCTGTCAATTACAACTGTTTTCTTTGTAAAATCAATCTGAATGCTATCATCCTCATTGTAAATGCTTCTGCCATTCGTATTAATTCCATCTGGAAGCAGTACATACGCAGATACATAAACTGCAATAATCAGAAGCACTGCCATAAGTATGTTAATCAGTCTTTTATGTTTATATTTCCTTACCATATATGAATTTCCATAAGATATATTGTTTATATAACCTATGCAGACATATACTTAAAAATACATCCTGTGTTTTATATCCGAAGCACAGAACAATCCGTAAGGCATCTTTTAATTCCAACATTATCCAGTACGGCGTACAAAAATTAACCAGGACGGTGTACCAGTATACTTATACTTAATAATTATAATTAATATTTAAGATTCTGATCAATTATATCCCATACCGATGGTGTCTCAAAACCAAGCTTCCACTCTGCAACACCTGCCAGTTTATACTTTGAGTAAAGCTTCATCTTTGCTTCCAGGGATTTGTCATCTTCAAGCCATATCTTTACAGTGTTTCCATCTTTACTAAACTCACAGTAATTCTGCCCTGTTGTCTCATCCCATGAATAACTTGCTCCATTTGATTTTATAAAATCAGCAGCATCCTGCATTCCGGCACTCTTACATGTAGTTTCGGTCCCATTAATTGTCCATATCCTTGTATAAAATGGAATTGCATTTATTACCTGTTCACTTGGGATTTCACTCGTAATATCCTGTATACCTTCCTCAACAAATTTAATTGATGCAACAGAACCTGCATCAGAGCCGGAATAATGCTCGTCATATCCCATAATTATTATATAGTCTGCAAAAGAAGCCTGCTCCTTTAGATTATAATATTCGTTATAGCTTTCCTTCTTGTAATTATCAGTGGACAATAAAATATTATTCTCATGACACCTTATTGAAAGCTCCCTTATAAACTGTAAAAAATCCTTTGAAAATTCGGGTTTTACATTCTCAAAATCGATGTTAATACCATCATATCCATATCTTACCGCATCATTTATAATTATATCTATCATCTTTTTTCTTTTGGAACATGATGAATACAGCTGCTTATAATCAACATTCTTATCGAAATCATTTATAAGCGGCCATACTTCAATATTTCCTGCATGCATGCTTTTTACAAAATCAGCTGATGAAATATTACTCATATTGCCATCACTATCTGATATTGAATACCATGTAGGCGATATCGTATTTAAACATTTTGCATCTTTAAGATAGTTTGATATCTGTGCATTTCCCGCCTGTGATGTTGTCTGAAACCATGCCATATTTATTTTATTCTGCTTAAGATTGTGCTTATAATCATCACTATATGTCTGTTGTGGAATGACATCCGTAATATCTGCGTCTACTTTCGATGCCTTTATATACCCTGTAAACCCAGACTGCGTTCTCACCTGCATCCAGTCATCAACCGTTGAAATATACGTAAGCAAATCCCCTGACGATACATTCTCAAGTACCTTGCTTTTTATTCCGCCGCGGTAACGCACCTGTGTATCCTTTTTTACAGTAACACATTTTCTTTCATTAAGCCGGTCTATTACTAACCGGTCAGGATCCTTAATGTATACATATGATATATTGGTATATTTTGCAACATATTCAAAATTAAGATACGCTTTACCATCTATAAGCTTTACAATCGGTACCTCAGTCGTATAACTATTCCCATCTGTATCTGTAACAGAGGTATTATCTGGTGTAAAAATATATGTTTTTTCTGAATCAGTATAAAATACTGCCTTATTTTCTATATCATAATAAAATCTGACGTTAATGTTATCAGCTACATAATCCTGCGGAAGATATACGGAACCATCAATACTTATCCCAATATCATTATCCTTCTTATCATCCACCATAACCATAACCTTATCTGTATCATGGCTTATATCAAAATAGTCATATGCGCTCATCTTCTGTGACACAGGTGCAAACCTTTTATAAATCAACACTGCCAAAATCAATATAATGCATATACTCATTAAACATCCGATTTTTATTTTCAAACTTACAGCTTTTCTTTTTTGTATTCTATCTTTACCAGACATAGAAACTCCCTTCCCCAAATGTGAGTTTTATTATTTAATTCTGTCAAATCCTTCTGACTGTATTTATATATTATAAACGAACTTTGATGTTTACTCAATAATATTTCATTTAAATCGGGATATCCCCAACATTATAAAACCGGGATTTTTTTACAAAAACCCCAGTTTTATGTCACAAAGGGGTCGTGACTTTATGTAACTTTTTATAATATTTCTGTAACTTATAATTCTTCTGTAACTTTTGTAATATAATTTTTCAAACCCGTAAAGATACATTACGTAATCATTTTTGTTTCTAACTAACTAAACAGCAGCTTTTCCAGCCACATAATACTATCAGGTGAAATATATAACGGATCCGGCTCAAACGGCACTTTTATGATATTACACCCAAAATTTTTTTCCACAGCTTCAAGGCTTTCCTCATTATAAGAAAATGCAACACACTTATATGCATCCACGGCAATATCCTTATTATTATAAAGAAACTTTTTTAATTCCCGCTGTTTCCATGTATTAACCGAACTGGTAACTACTCTTACATCACTGCATAAAAATTCTTCAATGCACCCATCATACAGGTAGTGCATATCAATCACAATAATTTCATAATCCATTGCGAAAATTTTAGCAAGCTCACTAAAACTGCCTGCTTTGTAAAAAAACATGTTATGGTAATAAAAAGCTTTTATTTTTTCAGATACAGCTCCTGTTTCCATTCTGATCTTCATAAAATCATTACTGTCATTATACTCGATAAGAGCGACTTTTATTCCAAGCACATTTGCCAGATAATTTGCTGTCATTATGGAAAGATGTGTATTCCCTACACCTGTTTCTATTCCCATTATACTAATGAGCCTTATTTTCTTTTTCTGAATGTACCTCTTTATCATATGACATTCTGATGTTATTTTCTTTTTTTCTAACTTTTTTTCTAAATGAAGTTTTAATCTTCCCAACTATGCTGTAAAAACTCCTTTCTATCCCATATGTCTTCTTATCAGATATACATAATCCGGGAAATGCCTCATTTAATGATTCTTTAAAGCTTTCTTCTAAAATATCACTTTTGTCATTATAATCATATATACATGGGATTCTATATACATTCTTTCTCTGTAGAATGCCCGCTATTTTATAAAAGCTTCTCCCACTTATGTGATTTAAAAAAATATGTAAATCATCGGACTCACCAGCTATATCTGAACACTGCATATCATAATCATATCTGATTACATCGACCAGGATTTTCATACTGCTGCAACCGTATTTCTTATCCCATATATTTTCACTTTCATAATAATCTGTACTGCTGCCACAATCAATTATTCTAAAATCATAATCAGATATATCGTATTTTACTGTCTCGCTGTATCCCGGAAGAATATTTATTCCTTTGTAATAAAACGTTCCGTCTCTGCATATACTACCTTTTAGTGCCATGCTTCTTAAATCGTTTCTTCGGCTATCTTCTATACATACAGTTTTATATTTTCTTTTTGCCAGAAAAGATGCAAGACACAGACATAAATGTGTTGCTCCAACACCACTTCTTCTACCATAAACATATATATTGTGAGACTTTCCAGTAACCTGTTTTTTATTCACATACAAAAGCTGTTCTAAATCCTTTCTTATATCCTTAACTGACTTATAACGCAGCATTCTGTTGTGTCTTATACATTTGTTATATATTGGATTTAACTTTTTTTGATTAAGCATATCTGCACTCTGCAGATTACTTAAAACAGACTGTATATTCCCATTAGCGGCCATATACTTAAGCAACATTCCTAACCCATAAATATCTGCTGAATAACTCAGTTTTTTGCAATGATACTGCTCCGGTGCTGCAAAACCTACAGTTCCATAACATTTTAAAACTTCATCGTCAGAATTAATAACCTGTGAGCTGTCATAATCTATAATACTTACAGTATCATTATTATCTACTATTATGTTATCTGGTTTAAGATCAAGATATACAATACTCATGCCATCCATATTATGCAAATATTCCAGTATTTTACATATACTAATACCGATTCGGGCAATCTGTCTATAAGACATATTAGTGTGTTCTTTTATATATTCCGTCAAACATTTACCAGAAATATATTCTTCAATAATGCAGATACTATCATTACAATCATATATATCATAGATTATTGGAATGCCTGAATGTTTAAAATTCTTTATAAGATGCGCTTCTTTTAATATCCTTCTGTAATCAGAGTTCTCTTTGCGCATAACCTTCGCTATCCGCTTTACGTCAAGTGCCTTATGTCTGACAAGATATACCTCTGAATGCAAAGTTTTTCTAATTATATTAAGTATCTCATACTTATCATCTATTAATTTAAAATACCTTCTCACTCCTTTCGCATCATGTTACTGTCTCTCACATAAAGAATTATACATCATTATTATTTTATTTTCAATATATTTTTTATATTATTTGTTTACAAGCGATTTCTATAATATCCAGCATATATAAACACTGTTCTCTTATGCGTCTGACCTTAATGCTGATACAAAAACATATGATTAACACCTGTAATATTTCTTTATAAAAATATTTGAAATTTTTATGACTTTATAATAAAATTATATGAAATATATTATTTACATATCCATTAAAAATGGGTATTATAAAATTAAGATAATAGCGATAGGAAGTGATTATATGAAGATTGAAAAATTAAGTGACAACCAGATACGCTGCACACTTACCAAGGCTGATTTAGCATCACGACAACTTAAGATCAGTGAACTTGCTTATGGCAGTGAAAAAGCGAAAGAACTTTTCCGCGATATGATGCAGCAGGCTTCCTATGAACTTGGATTTGAAGCAGATGATATTCCTTTAATGATTGAAGCAATTCCTGTTTCTTCTGAATGCATTATATTAATTGTCACTAAAGTTGACGATCCAGAAGAATTAGATACTCGTTTTTCAAAGTTTTCACCTTCTGATATTGATGACTTTAATACGATGGAAGATCTTTATACAGATCAGCTTGAGAATATTGAAACAATAGAATCAGATAATGACAGCGATTTATCCGACACTAATGATGATAATATTCTTACTGATGATGTTATGGATTTATTTAGTAAAGTTAAAAATTACCTCAATAATTCAATAAATAAAAAGAATGATTCTGATAAAAAAGGTAGTATTGATAAATCCGATAATTTTGTACCTCTTCATGAATCACTTAAAAAGGATAATACAAAAAGTACAAAATCATCAAATGAATCAGATAATCCTTTATCATCAGATAAAATTATCCGTACTTTTATTTTCAATAAGCTCGACACTGTATGCGATGCTGCTGCAATAATAGCATCTATTTATAATGATAAAAGTTCTTTGTATAAAGATAAAAGAACCTCGACATATTATCTTATATTAGAAAAAGTAACATGTCCTGCTGTAAACTTTAACAAAGCATGTAATATCTTATCTGAATATTCTGATAAAGAAATAAGTGTTAATAACCGCATTAATTTCTTCGATGAACATTTTGAATGCCTTGTACGTGATCGTGCAGTATATGTTATGTCAAAGATGTAAACTTATATAACCAAACTTATATAATACAAAAAGAGATTGTCACTATTTAGTATGACAATCTCTTTTACTTTATAAGATTATATCTGATTTTATTTTAAATTAACCAACTGATTCAAGATAATTGTTTATATCTTCCATCAGGCTGTCACAATCCATTCCATGCACCATAGCAGCTTCTTCTATTGTTTCACCTGCTGATGATGGGCAGCCAACACAATGCATTCCTGCACTCATAAGTATTGGAACGATCCCTGCATCAATCTGTATTGCTTCACCAATTGTTGTATCCTTGGTTATCTTTGCCATAATTATATTTCCTCCTTATATCATTAGGTTCAGTTAGTATTCTAACTATAATATTGATACTCATAATTGTCAAGTAATTGATTCTTTTTCAGGCGCATATTTAAAAATTTTATTTTTTGTTCTATCTTTTTTTATTATTCCCTTAATTTTTTTTAATATTAATATTTTTAATACTGTATTTTAATAAATTGTATATATCGTTATTGTTGATTTTTTTTCATTATCATCGTATAATCAGTATATCAATTATCAAGGAGGAATCAATTATGGCATACGTAATTAACGATGACTGCATCAACTGTGGCGCATGTGCTGCCGGATGTCCAGTAGAAGCTATATCAGAAGGTGATACACATATGGAAATCAATCCTGATATCTGTATTGATTGTGGTGCTTGCGCTGGTACATGTCCAGTAGGTGCTCCTAATCCACAGTAGTATCAGGTTATCCATTTTATTATGGAATACAATTTGTCTATGAAAATCAAGCCGCAAGGCACAAAATAAAAACAGCATCCAACAAATCACCGGATGCTGTTTTTATTTTATCCTAACTTGTATTATTGCACTTTATATACACTGCAAAAATTGATTTTTTGTTAATTTTCTTATCAGTCTCTTGCAAGCAGATCTGCAAACCTTGTCTGCTGTGGTATCCATGCCATTTTTACAGTCCCTATTGGACCATTTCTTTGTTTTGCAATAATTACTTCTGCAATTCCTTTTAACTCTGTATCATGATTATAGTAATCATCTCTGTACAAAAACATTACTACATCAGCATCCTGTTCAATGGCTCCTGATTCTCTAAGGTCTGAAAGCATTGGTCTGTGATCAGGTCTTTGCTCAACTGCACGGCTAAGCTGTGACAATGTTACTACCGGAACATCAAGTTCACGTGCCAGAGCCTTTAATGATCTTGATATATCTGATATTTCCTGCTGTCTTGACTCTGTTCTTCCTCTTCCACTTCCACTCATTAACTGAAGGTAATCGATTATTACAAGGCCAAGATTGTTTTCCATCTTATACTTCCTGCATTTTGAACGTAATTCTGCAATTGATATACCAGGAGTATCATCAATTATAAGTGATGATTTTGCAATACCGTCGGCACCTTCAATTATTTTTCCCCAGTCATTTGAATCAAGATGTCCTTTCCTGATCTTATCGGCATCCACGGATGATTCAAGAGACAGCATACGATTGACCAGTTGTACATTTGACATTTCCAGACTGAATACTGCTGTTGTAATCCCCTGCTTTATTGCAACATTTTCTGCTATGTTTAATACAAATGCAGTTTTACCCATTGATGGACGTGCCGCAATCAGTACAAAATCTGATGGCTGCAGTCCTGATAAATATGAATCAAGATCCTTAAATCCCGTTGGCACTCCCGTAACTGCACCCCTGTTCTTTGCAGCCATTGATATCTTATCAAGTGCCTCAAGAACGACCTTATCAATTGGCAAATATTCTCTTACACCTTTGCTTTTTACAAGATCAAATATCTGCTTTTCTACATCAGCGAGTATATCCTCGGTTGAATCACTGCCCGTATAGCACTGATTTGCAATTTTTTCATTTACATGTATAATATTTCGCAAAACTGCCTTATCTTTTACTATTTTAGAATATTGTCTGATATTCGCAGATGTCGGCACAGATTCTAGCAGTTCTCTTATAAATTCAAGACTGTACACTTCCGGTGGAACATTCTTTTCTTTTAATTTTTCCTGCAGAGTAACAATATCTACAATCTTGCCATCGTTATTCATATCAGTCATAGCCTGAAACATTACCCCATACTGCTTATGATAGAAATCCTCCTGCGTAAGAATCTCTCCTGCAGTTATGATTGCCTGTTTATCCATTATCATAGAACCAACAACTGACTGTTCTGCCTCGAGACTATTTGGCATAATCCTTGTAATAGTGGTATCTTCCATTACTTACTTTCCTTTACAACAACTTTTAACTGTGCTGTTACATCTTTGTGTAATTTAACACTTATAATATGTGTTCCGAGCGTTTTGATTGCCTCATCAAGTTTCATTTTTTTCTTATCTATTTCAAGACCTAACTGTTCTTTTGCAGCAGTGGCAATTTCTTTTGTTGAAACTGCACCAAATACTTTTCCACCTTCACCTGTTTTTACACTTAACTCAACCTGCTTTTCACCTATCTTTGCTGCAAGTTCTTTTGCTGCTGCAAGCTCTTCTTTTGCAAGTTTATCTTCCCTTGCCTTCTGAAGCTTAAGATCATTAAGATTCTTGTTGTTAGCCTCTATGCCAAGTTTTTTAGGCAGCACATAATTTCTTGCGTATCCATCGTTGATATCAACTATCTGATCTTTTTTTCCAAGTGACTTTACATCCTGTAGTAATATTACCTTCATCTTATATCTCTCCTTCTTCAATCATTCCGTCTATTGTTTCTTTTATAATCTTAACAGCCCTTTCACTGGTGCAGTCAGTAAGCTGTGCACCTGCAATACTCATATGGCCACCTCCGCCAAGTTTTTCCATGACAAGCTGAACATTTATTTCATCCAGTGATCTTGCACTTATATACATAACATTATTATATGGTGTAATAACAAATGATGCCTTTATTCCTGAAATATCAAGTAACTGGTTCGCAGCCTTTGCACCTCCTATTGTAGGACTTGCAAGTCCCTCCCCGTCAAATATCGTAATAGCAAATATATCCCTGTAGACCTCAGCACGACTTACTGCCTGAGCTACTGCCTTATATTCATTCATGTCATTTCGAAGCATCTTTCTTACTCTTACAACATCTGCACCGTTTCTTCTTAAAAATGCTGCTGCTTCAAATGTCCTTGGCCCCGATTTACTATTAAATCCGTCCGTATCTATATTTATTCCGGCATAAAGCGCGTCAGCCTCAAATGCCTTTATTTTTACATTATCATCAACATACTGAATCATCTCTGTTATCATCTCCGCCGCAGATGATGCATATGGATCAACATATGACAGAACAGCTCCTGTTATCGGCTCACTCGACTGCCTGTGATGATCAAAGACAACTATATTCTTACAGCTGTCTAACAGCTCCGGACACTCTGTCATCATTTTCTTATTAACATCAACTACAATAACAGCTGTAGTATCATTAACATATTCCAGGGCTTCTTCACTACTTAAGAACATATCATCCGGATACTCTTCTTTACCAATAAATCTGTCCATAAATGGTTTTACGCTGCTCGTTGCATTTCCAATAACAATATGAGCTTTCTTCTTAAACTTACGGCATATTGTATAAATTCCTACAGCAGCACCAAATGAATCCACATCAGCCATCTTATGTCCCATAACAAGCACTTCATCTGTGTTGACCAGAATCTGACGCAAAGCATGAGCTTTAACCCTTACCTTTACTCTTGTATTCTTTTCCATCTGCTGGCTCTTGCCACCATAATAAAGTATCCTGTCATTCATCTTAACAACAGCCTGATCTCCACCTCGTCCAAGTGCAAGATCCATTGCTGCCTTTGCTATATCATAATTTTTAGCATAATCACCGGCACCTGTTCCAATACCTATACTAAGTGTTATTGTCATTTCATTACCAATCTTAACACTCTTTATATCTTCAAGAATACTAAATTTATCCGCCATAAGCTTTTCAAGATACTTATGCCTGAACACTGTAAGATATTTATCCTTTTCGAGTTTTCTTACTATTGCAGCCCCACCGGCAAGATACTTATTTACTCTTTTATCTATAAGTCCAATAAATAATGATCGTCTCACATCATCAATACTGTCTAATGCTTCCTCGTAGTTATCAATATAAATAAGTCCAACAACAAACTGTTCATCTTTTATCTTCTGGATATACATGTTTACATCTGTTTCATCAAACATATACATTGCTATAAATGCATTATTATCAGACTTTTCTATTATATTTACATCCTGCGAAAAACTGTCTGCACTTATGCGCTTCATTTCTACACAGTAATCCCTTTTATTATATGACAGTCTTACTTCCTTAGGCTCATCATCTGCCGGAAATATATTTGGTGTCATTTCAGGAAATATTGAAGTTATATTTCTTTTAAAATCTTTTTTCTTTGACGTCTTTTCAAGCATTGCCTTGTTCATCCACATTACTTTTCCATTAATATCAAGCAATGCATAAGGAACACTTAACTCATACAATAATTGCCGCTGCACCTGCGAATAATTCGATGAAAACTTAATCATCTCATTCATAATTCCTGATTTAAAATAAAATATCATCATACTGGCTATAATAATATATATAAGTAAGAATATCGATACAACCACTCCTGACGATATGCTTATCATATATACTGATATATTAATAACTATTAATATAATTCCTATATAAACCGGCCACAATAAAAATGATTTCAGTCTTCCTGTTGGTCTATACAGTTTATTACCCTTTTTACCCATAATCAAATCTCCTATGCCAAACACAAATGCATTCCATACAAATGCACCATATAAATAAGCGACATTATTATATCATTTATATGATTTAAAGTAAAACCTAAACTATGTAATTTTCTATAAAGATGATGTCAGAAATTGGCTTTAGTTTTCCTGATTGCATTTCTCAGCTTATATCTTATAAAGTAAAAAAACTACCGCATACAAAATATGCGGTAGTCTCAAACCCATAAGCTATGAGCTATATGATAAATTATTACTTATTAATCAATGCTATATGGCATTAAAGCAATATGTCTTGCTCTCTTAACTGCAACAGTAAGAGCTCTCTGATGCTTTGCACAGTTTCCTGTGATTCTTCTAGGAAGAATTTTTCCTCTTTCAGATACATATTTCTTTAATAAAGCAACATCTTTATAATCAAGAGCCTTATTTGCATCAGCACAGAAAGCACAAACTTTCTTTCTTCTGCGCATAGGCTTTCTTCTTACCTGGCCTTCTGGTCTTTCAGATTTCTTTTCTGGCATTTTATTTTACCTCCTATTTTAATTAAAAGGCAAACCCTCGTCATCTACTCCATCAGGAATATTCATAAATCCATCACCAGCTGCAGCACTTGGCTCTGGTCTTGATGGGGTATATGCAGCACCACTATTAGCTGCTGCTGAAGCTTTGCTTTCTGCAAATTCCTGTTCTTCAACTACAACATCAGTAGTATAAACTCTCTGACCATCCTTATTAGTGTAGCTTCCTGTCTGGATTCTACCTGTAATAGCAATCTTAGTTCCCTGATGAAGATACTTTTCAGCAAATTCACCCTGTCTTCCAAATGCAACACAACTGATAAAATCAGCTGTCTGCTCACCATCACTATTACTTCTTGCACGTCTTCTGTCTACTGCTAATGTATATCTTGCAACTGCCATAGAGCCATCCGCATTCTGTGAATAACGAACGTCAGGATCTCTTGTCAGTCTTCCCATTAATATTACTCTGTTCATACTTAATCTCCTCTTCTATAAAAGAGTTGTAAGTGAAACTTTAAGATTACTCTGCATCGCTAACGATTAAGAATCTGATTACATTTTCCATGATACGAATTCTGCTTTCAACTTCAGCAGGAACAGTTGCTTCAGCTTCGAATTTGATGAAAGCATAAAAACCTTCGCTCATCTTCTGAATATCATAAGCTAACTTTTTCTTCTCAAGTGTACCAGCGTCTGTTATAGTACCACCGAAACGAGTAATTAATTCTCTAACCTGATCGATTGTAGTATTTCTTACTTCTTCTTCGACGTTTGCACTAACAACTACTGCTAATTCATACTTATTCATTCTACGTCGCACCTCCTTTTGGTCTCTGGCCTCTTAATCTGTATTAAGAAGCAAGGAAAAATTATATTACAGATATGCATTTTATCATAATAAAATATTATTCGCAAGCTTTTTTCAAATTTTTTGTATTTTTTTCTACCATTGCCCTTTTTACCATTATCTCATGTCCGCATCCTGTACATCTAAGTTTAAAATCAGATCCGACACGTAGTATTTCCCATTCACTGCTTCCACATGGATGTTTTTTCCTGAACTGGACAATATCGCCAATTTCATAAAGCATACTCATTGCAACCTTTCTGATACTAATATAATTTATATTTATTTTTTATATTTTATATTGCAACTATAAAACAGCTGTCAGCATTTAATCTCTTTAAATACACTTCCCAATGACTCATTAATAAGCAAATCTGCCCTGTTGTCATACGGGGTCGAGGATTTATTAATAAGCACAAGCTTATTTCCTTTATAATAATCTATAAGACCTGCTGCCGGATATACCCCCAGCGATGTTCCTCCTACAATAAGAACATCTGCATTGGATATAAGTGATACTGCATTGCGTATATTTGTATCATTCAGGCTTTCCTCATATAAAACAACATCCGGCTTAATCCTGCCACCACAATCACACACCGGAATACCTGTAGTTTCAAGAATCTTATTAAGACCATAAAACTTACCACAACGTTCACAGTAATTCCTTAATACTGACCCATGGAGTTCTATAACATTACGGCTTCCCGCTTTCTGATGCAGTCCATCAATATTCTGCGTTATTATGCCCTTGCACTTTCCTGCTTTTTCAAGCTCTGCCAGTTTAATATGTGTTATAGATGGTTCAGCATCCGGAAACAGCATCTTATTTCTGTAAAATTCAAAAAAATCCAGAGTTTTCTGCATATAAAACGTATGACTTAGTATCACCTCAGGCGGGTACTTGTATTTTTGATTGTATAAACCATCCTCACTTCTGAAATCAGGTATATTACTTTCAGTTGAGACACCGGCTCCTCCAAAGAAAACTATATTATCTGATTCTTCAATTAGTTTTAAAAATTCAATCTGCTTTTCATTCATTTATAATCACACCCAATACCATACAGCCATTTTCATCAAGTTCCTTCACTCTTGCTTCAGCTGAAATTTCGCCATACTGTTCTTTGTCAATTATCAAAACCGATGCATCACAGTTTGAAGCTGCAATTCCATCTCCATCTGAAAGTACTGCCACAAAATCATAGTCATCTGCATATTGATCAATAAAACCCCTGATACGCCCAATCTCATCAACGGTATGATTTAACTTTCTACAGTCACCTGTAAAAATAATATTAAAATTCTCTATATTAGTTGCACAGCTTACATCAGAATCCTTTTCAGACTCCTTTTCAGATGCCTTTGAAATTACATCTGCATATCCCTGCAGACTTTTCCCCAATTTGTACTTATCTGCAAATAAATCTGTGTCCGTATCAGCATCTATGAACAGCACTCTCTTGCCCTGTCTTGTAAATGAGTATGCAAGTTTAACAGAATTAACACCACCACCAACTATTCCAAGTACTTTATCATTTGTGTTCAGCTTTTCCATAATTACTTCTGCTATATTTTCAAAACTGTCTGACTCTTTATCTATCATTCTCAATATCTTATCTATATTTGCACTAAACACTGCTTACACACCACACCTTATCTCTTAATTATACCTATAATCTCACTGCTTGACACATTCTTCTTCACTTCTGTTCCATTATCAGATAATACGTCTGTATTTTTATAAAATTCATCAGACTCATCAGTCATATCATTTTCATCACTCTGATCAGCTTCATCAGCTTCTGTTGTAGCGGCTGCTTCCTGTGTCTGTTCATCTAATTCATCCATATCACCTAAAGCGTCTATATCATCCAAAGCATCTTCATCATTTAAATTATCTATATCACTTAAATCATCTGTGTCATTTAAATCATCTGTGCCATTTAAATCATCTATATCACTTAAATCATCTATATCATTTAAATTATCTGCACCACTTAAATAATTATTTGTATTACTATTAATACCTTTATCGTATATTTCACTATCATTTTCTTCTTCGACATCAGGACCCAGCTCGTCAAGTTCTGCAAGAATATCCGGAATATCATCTAAGGACATTTCTCCTTTATTGCTTTTATACTTCATCTTTTCAGAAATATGTTTCTTAGCCTCGTTTGAATACTCTGCTGCCTCCTGTGTTTCCTTCTGTGTTATCTTTTCTGACGCCACATCACCATATTTTTTATAATATTCTGAAGTATCATCCGAATTATCTTCTTCTCTTCTGAACGCACTTGTAAATAAAAGAATAATGATTTCAATAATAAGCCCTGCTGCAAAAACAACTGCTGTAATAATTACTGTATTCCTGTATAAATGCGGCTTAACTGCATTATTATCCTGAGTTCCCTCATAAAGTATCTGTATTGACTTAACAGGTATAATACTTGTAGTCCTGAGCGCTGTCTGCGCAACAGCATCCACATACTTCTTAGCTGTCTTCTGGTCAGGATTTGTACACTTTATTTCTATGATATTACTATTCGCAATAGCTTTTACAGATATATATTTTTCAATACTTTCAGATGTTCCTGCAATTTTTTTTGCATCATCAATAACAATGCTGCTTTTAAATATCATTGAAAAATCTTCATTAAGACCACCATCTGCTGCTCTTAATGAAGCCTCATTTTCCTCCCCGGGAATAACATACAGCTGAGTCGTAGATTCATACATAGGAGTTATTGAATTATTTTCATAGAAAAATCCGGCAATGCCTCCTATTACTGTTATAAAAATCAATATTAAAGCACACCTTGAAAATCTTTTCATTAATCAGCCCTCTCTCTGGTACATTGTTACAGTTATCTTAATTCGACCATACTGTAGCATAAAATCCATCTGTCATTGCCTTGTCTGACAATAATTATTCATATAACTTTTCAGGATACTGCCCTTTTTCAATAAGTTCCTTAATTGCCTTTATGCTGGCATCTTTATCTTCTTTATATGTAACCCCAAACCACTTATCATTTGTCTCTAATACAGAAACATTTGCTTTTCCTGTCTTTATAAGCTTATCAACCACTTTAGGCAGTAAATATTCACTCTTTACATCTCCGGCCTTAATACTGCTTAAGAATTCAACAAATCCGGCTGTCAACTCATCAAATATTTCTGGTGTAAATCCCCACATATTCATTGAAACATGGCTTGCAGGATTACATAACTTTCTGTTTCCATTTTCATCATCACACTCTACCTGGCCATCAGCATTACGTGCTATTCCACCGGTCTCTGTAACGGCACAAAGCTTTCCATTTTCATCAAGACTGCAGATTCCTCTTGTTACCGTACCATTGTCACTTAATGTATTTCCAAGGATAAATCCAGCCATGCAGAATTCATACTGCTCTGTCTTATCAGTCTCATTTACAAGAAAATCATGAATCATCTTAAATGCATCTTTTCCATAATAATCATCTGCATTTATAACAAGAAACGGTTCCTTAACAACGTCCTTACATGCAAGTATCGCCTGACCTGTTCCCCATGGCTTTGTTCTGTCAGCAGGAACTTCAAAACCTTCCGGAATATCTGTAAGTTCCTGAAATACATACTCAACAGGAATAACTTTCTCAATTCTGTCACCGATTATTTCCTTAAAAATATCAAGCAAATCACGTCTTGTAACAAAAACGACTTTATTAAATCCTGCCTCTATTGCATCATATATGGAATAGTCCATAATAATCTCACCATTTGGTCCCATTTTCTCAAGCTGCTTAATTCCGCCTCCAAAACGGCTTCCCATTCCAGCCGCCATAATAACTAATGTTGTTGATTTCATAGTTTTCTCCTTAACTTTATTAATTTTGAATTTTAGGATAATAATACCACCTTATTGAAGTAATCTTTTTGTTACTGTCTATGTCAAATGCAATCTGTGCAAAATTATCATCTGTTGTTGCTGTACCATTTATATATGGCGGTTCAGAATATGTAAACTCTATTATGTATGATTCAGCCGTATCAAGCGAATCATAGCCGTTATAATTTATAACGCCATATTCAACTTTGCCATCTGTTTTAACCTTATCAAGGTCATCAATAGTAAAATTCCCATACAGCATGTTACCCATCAGTGCTGTCTGGTCATCCGAATAATAATAATCATTCATGCAATTCTGTTCTCTAAAATACTTTGAAAGTATTTTATCTGCATCATCTCCAACCCTTATATCTCTTGAAAATGTTTCACCACTGTCTGCTGATGATGCTGATGTCAGCTTGTATTCATTGTCTATTTTAGAAAATATCAATGTCAGATTCTTATAAGAATATAACTTTTCATCAATATTCTGTAGCGATTGTTCGTCATCATCGCTGTTGTCTTGTTTCTGACTGCTTTTATCATCTGAACTTTCTACCTTATCAGGCTCACCTAAAATCCCTTTAACATCCTGTTCTGTCATAAGGTATTTTACCCTGCCCACACAAAGATCATCATATGAGAACTTTGCTTCATTACTTACAGCCAGAGTTTCCTTTTGATCCTGTGCTGTAGTTTCATCATTATTATCTACAATAACTGCCTCTTTCTTACTCCCGCACCCTGCCAGACTAAAAAAAAGCGCAGTAACCATTCCAAGTACAATAAATCCCTTTTTCCTCACATTTTCCTCCAGGTACTGCCAGTATATACAGTAAATGCTATACGATGTTAAAATAATGATTTAACATTATTAATATATAATGATGCCAAAGTCAAAAGCCTAAAGCCACGATGTACTTGCACAAAAGCGGGTTTACAGTTTACTATCCCCGCCACGATATAAGCATAAAAATGAAGTTATGGCTCCATGATATGCAAATACCGGATAGAATTGCGGTAGTGCAAATCACGGAACAATCTATAAAACATCATTTGACCCTAACATCATATAATTCAAAATATCTGTTTTATTATACCATACTATTTTAAATATGAAAATATATAAGAATAATAAATTATTTTTTGAAAATTATCTTTATAGCAAAAAAACCTCCTGCAGTAATATTCCGGTCTGTATAACCAAAAATATTTTACTTCAGAAGGTTTTTAAAATTTAGTTTTATTATAATAGTATTATATACATTATATTGTAACGCTGCTGCACCTTAAATTAAGTTTTTAACCCTATTGTGCAACTGTTGAAGCAATTATCTGCATATTTCCTGTAAGTTCAACCTTGCCATACTCTGCAGGAATAATGAAATGATCACCCTTCTTAATTTCCTGTCCATTGATTGTTCCCTTGCCTTCAAGTACACTCATGTTAAGGAATGGATACTTCTGCTCAAAATCAACACTTCCATCAAGATCAAGCTTAAATACCTTATAATACTTGCATGTTATAAGCTCATGCCACTCATTTTTTGAAAGGCCTGCATAATGCTTTACACTATCCTCAACAGATTTAGCCGGAACCTGAATTACATCAATACTCTTCTGTACATGTAATTCTCTTGGCTTACCATCCTTTAATCTGTCATAATCATATACTCTGTATGTGATATCACTATTCTGCTGTGTTTCTAATAACATACAGCCAGTAGTAATAGCATGTACAGTACCCGGATCTATCTGAATAAAATCGCCTTTTTTGATTGGAACTTTTCTGATAAACTTATCCCATTCCTTATTGTTAATCATTTCTTTTAATTCTTCTCTTGTTTTAGCATTATGACCAACGATAAGCTCTGCATTTTCAGGACAGTCGATAATATACCAGCATTCCATTTTACCAAATGATCCATTCTCATTCTTTGCTGCATATTCATCGTCCGGATGAACCTGAATACTTAAATTATCCTTTGCGTCAATAATCTTTATAAGAAGTGGAAATCTGTCACCTTCAAGATTACCAAATAAATATCTGTCTTCATCCCAAAGCTGTGATAACTTCTTGCCTTCAAATCCTTCGGCAACTACATAATCATCACCATTTGGATGCGCTGAAATGCCCCAGCATTCACCAGTATCATCACCAGGAATGTCATAACCAAAATCTGTGCCTAATCTGCTTCCGCCCCAGATCATTTCCTTAAATTCAGGCTTCATAAACAAAATTGGTCTTTTCTTTTCATTACTACTCAAATCAATCAATTCCTTTCTATTTTGAATTTTATACCTTCACATGCTATTAAAGCCTCAAAAATCATTACGGATCTTTGAGACTTTAACTGCATAAATATTATCTTAAGCCAAGTTCTGTATCAGCTTCACGAACTACACTGTTATCTTTAATGTAATCAATGATTTCATCAAGAGTTGTGAATGCAAGACCAACATAACTGTCAGCTGCACCATAATATACTGCAATCTTTCCAGATTCTGAATCATGAATTGTTGCACATGGGAAGCATACGTTAGGTACAAATCCTCTTTCTTCATACCACTCTTCTGGAGTAAGAATGAAGTTTTCACATCTGTATTTAACCTTTGATGGCTCATCAATATCAAGAATAGCTCCACCGATTGAGTATACATAACCATTACATGTTCCTGCAACACCATGGTAGAATAATAACCATCCTTCACTTGTTTCAATTGGTGCAGCACCTCCGCCAATCTTTAATGACTCCCACCATTCAGGGTTCTTGCCCATTACATGGCGATGCTTACCCCAGTATACAAGGTCTGGGCTTTCACTGATAAAGATATCACCAAATGGTGTATGTCCACTATCAGAAGGTCTTGATAACATCATAAAGTTACCATTAATCTTTCTTGGGAATAATACTGCATTTCTGTTAAATGGAAGGAATGGATTCTCAACTCTTGTAAATGTCTTGAAATCCTGTGTCTTAGCCATACCAATAGCAGCGCCATAGAAATCCTGGCACCAAATGATATAATAAGTATCTTCAACTTTAACAAGACGTGGATCGTAAGCGTATACAGGCATAAATGGTTCACCCTTCTCGTTTACAAATGGAATCTTATCCTTTTCAAAATCCCAATGAATAGCATCTTTGCTTCTTCCAAGATATATATAAGGAATACCGTTAGTCTGTTCACCACGGAACACCCCGATAAATTCTCCTTCATATGGTACAACAGCACTATTGAAAATTCTTGCAACTCCATCTACTGGATTACGTCCAATAATTGGGTTTTCACTGTATCTCCAGATTGGTGCTCCTTTAAGATTTGCTGGTTTTTCCTGCCATGGCACATTAGGCACGGCCGGACTAATCATTTTATACTTACCCATGGTATTCTCCTCTCGTCGATTAAATATTATTTTGTAGCAAACATATGCCACCTGCAAAATGCAGATGACATATTAAGCATTTATATTCTATTTGTTTTTCTCAAGAAAATCAAGGTTTTTCTTAATCAAATCACATCTTTGTGCAACACACTCAACAGAACGTCCTGGATCTGATGGAGTATTAAACACATAGTCAATTAATTTGTCAATTGTTGATGTTGCAACATGAAGTCTTGTATCACTTGAAGCATAATAAATGTAAACTTCACCTTTTTCATTAACAATAGCACCATTTGTGAAAACAACGTTTGAAACGTCACCTACACGTTCAGCTCCTCTAGGTCCAATAAGTAATCCTGATGGTTCAGCGATTACCTTTGTAGGATCATTTAAATCTGTAGCAAATGCATATAATACATATCTAAGACCTGCTGCTGTATTTCTAACACCATGTGCAATATGAATCCAGCCACGATCTGTTTTAATAGGAACTGCACCAGCACCATTCTTTGCTTCAGTAATCTGATGATACTTTCTGATACTTGTCATTTTTTCTTCATCAATAACTGCATGCTCTATATCATCTGCAAGACCAAAGCCAATACCACTTCCTGAACCTGTATCAATGAAATCATCCATTGGTCTTGTATAGAATGCATATTTACCATCAACAAATTCCGGATGAAGAACAACGTTTCTCTGCTGTGGTGAACGTAAAGTCTTTAAATTATCAAGTCTCTCCCAATGCTTTAAATCCTTTGTTCTTACAATACCTGCTGCTGCAACGGCAGCTGATAAATCAGATGTTGTTGTATCCTTGCTTTCTGAGCAGAAAACACCATAAATATATCCGTCTTCATGCTTTGTTAAACGCATATCATATACATTAGTTTCTTCAGGGCATACATCATCTAACAAAATAGGATAATCCCAGAAATGGAAACCATCAATTCCATTATCACTTTCAGCAACGCCAAAGAATGACTTTCTATCATTTCCTTCAATACGGGCTACAAGGTAATACTTACCATTAAGTTCAATTGCACCAGAATTCATTACTGCATTAACACCTAAACGTTCAATGAAGTTAGGATTTGTTTCTGGATTTAAATCATATCTCCAAGTAAGTGGAATATGTTCTCTTGTAAGTACAGGATATTCATAACGATCAAATACACCATTATAAAAATCTGTCTTTACATTTTTTCTTTCTAAAATTTTATTCTGCTTTGCCTGTTCAATGTAATACTGCTTATGAAGCATTATTTTGTCCTCCTAATGATTTCCATACACATACGTCCATTATGATATGGACACTTCCATGGTTCTGTTATTGGCTTCTTGCTTTCCGGGACACCATCTTTATTAAGATCCCAGAACCATTCGCCCCCATCTCTCTTATCGATGAAATATTCTTTAATATATTCCCAAATATTCTTCGCCATGTCAAGATACTTTTCATTATTTGTTTTCTGGTATGCATTGTAAAAACCAACAATAGCTTCTGCCTGTACCCACCATACTCTTGTAGTATCAACAACGCCATGGAAACATTCATTATTAAGTGAATTACCAACAATTGCATTATTGTATACTGCTTCGGCAAGAACATTAGTCATTTCATGAATTTCAGCTGTGATTTTCTCATCTCCAAGTACTTCACAAGCTCGGTCTAGTAACCAGCTTGCTTCAATATCATGTCCATATGAATATAAATCTGATATTGTATTTAACTTTTCATCAAAGAAAACTTCAAGCTGCTTCTTTTCAGGATTATAAACTTTATCTTTAAATGCATGTAAAATCTCAACGAGCTTTTCTTTAACTTTATCTGACTTATATACATCTAATAATCCTGTATATGCCTCTAATAAATGTAAAAGTGTGTTCATTGTCTTGTCTGCAAGAAGACCATTTTCTGATAACTTATCATTATCAACAAGCTTCCAGTCCTGTGTAAATGCTTCAAGATATCCGTACTGATCTACACATGTAGACTCAATCTTGTCAAATAATCCTAATGCAATATCTAAAGCTTCTTTATCTTTAGATGCTGCATAGTATGCTGATAAGGCATAAATAGCAAATGCCTGGTTATATGTATGTTTTGTAGAATCTTCTACCTTTCCATCATAAGTAAGTGACCAGAATACACCGCCATTTTCTTTATCAAGGCATGCGTTCTTTAAGAACTCATATGCATGCGTTGCTTCATCAAGAAGCTCTTTATCACCAAGTGTAAGATATGCGCTTGAGAAAAACCACATGATACGACTGTTCAGGATGCAGCCTTTTACTGCATCCTTCTGAACATTCAAATCAAAATCAACATAGCCATAGTATCCACCATTAACATCATCTCTTAATGCTTTCCAGTATGGAATAATTTTTTCTACAAGCTGTTTTTTTAATTCTTCAGTTAACATTATTCATTACCCCTTTACTGCTCCGGCTGCAATACCGTTATAGATCTGCTTCTGGCAGGCAATGAAAAGAATCAATGCTGGAAGCAATGAAATAATAACACCTGCACAGATTAAGTTATACTGGCTTCCCAAAGGTCCTGTAAATGTATACAAGGCTGTTGATACTGTACCCAGTTTCTTTCTATCCTGTAAGTATAACTGAGCCATATAGTATTCGTTGTATGTATTAGCACCCTTTAAGATTACAGCTGTTACAATAGCTGGTTTTAATAAAGGTAATAAAATTTTTCTGTAGATTGTAAAATATGATGCACCATCAATAATAGCTGACTCATCAAGTGATGGTGAAAGGTTTTCAAAGTACTGAATAAATATGTAAATTGAAATAACATCCGTACCCATCATAAGAATGATATAACCATATAATGTGTTAACAAGATTTAACTGAAGCATAATTTCATATACAGCAACCTGCATGGCAACACCAGGCAATAAAGCTGCAAATGTAAACAGGTTTCTGATAAATCCGTTACCAGGGAACTTAAAACGGTTAAGTACATATGCTAACTGTGTACCGATAAGTATTGAACCAAGTAATACAAAGAACAATACAATAATTGAATTTCTGAATGCTAAAAGCATATTAGCCTGTTTAAAAGCATTCACGAAGTTATCAAAATTTAACCAGCTTCCAGGTAATTCCATTACATTAGTTGTGTTATATTCAGTATCAGTTTTAAATGCTGTAATTACACATGAAACAATAGGTACTATTGCACAAAGTGAGAAAAATACAAGTGACACATATTTTAAGATTGTAGCGACAATATATCCAACGCTTTTACCTTGTCTTTGCTTATTTTTAGCCATTATTATTTTGCTCCTTTCTGCTCAAGTACTGCAGCTTTCTTCTGCGCATTTTTTGCTGCTTTCAGACGCTTCTTCTTTGCACTATAGGATTCATCATCCGTAGTTGCATTCCTGAATATATACTTAAAGAACAGCTTCTGTAAAATTGTACATACAAAAATAATGAGAAGCAAGAATACCGCCATTGCTGACGCAAGACCTACTTTCTGGTTTGTATGAGCAATTGTGTTCATAACGATGAAGTATGTACCTGTTCCATTAGCACCTGTTGTGATAACAAATGGTGCTTCGAATGCACTAAGTGAACCTGTAATTGAAAGAATAATATTAAGTGTTACGATTGTCTTAATACTTGGAAGTATTATGTAACGGAACTGCTGCAATTTATTAGCTCCATCCAGATCTGCCGCTTCATAAAGCGATGGATCTACTGACATAATAGCACCAATAAACAGAATCATATTCTGTCCGAAATAACGCCATACTGAAGATGCAACCAGTGACCAGTTGTTAATCGCCTGATCCTTTAACCAGTATGGTAAAGCGTCCTTGTTAAATCCACACCATCCAAGGATTGTATCTAATACGTATCCTCTTGTATAGAAGAATTTAAAAATGAAACCGATTGCAATACCATTAACCAGGTATGGGAAGAACATACAACCTTTAAATAAGTTACTGAATTTAACCTTCATACTGAGGATTGTTGCAAGATATAACGCAAGTAAAATCTGTACAACTGCACCAAACATATAGTATAAACTCAATTTTAAGGCTCCAACGATGTCATCCCTTGTAAAAATAGACTTATAATTATCTAAGCCTATAAATGTTCTTGTACCAACGTATTTCATCTTATAGAAACTAAAATCGACCATTTCAAAGAATGGTAAATAAGTAAAGGTAAACAGCAGTAACAGCGGGATGATTGAAAATGCGATAATAACTACTGCCTGTTGTCCTTTCCTACTTTTCAGCCATTGGCCAAAAGTCTTTTTATTTCTTTTTGTAACTGCTGCTTCCTGTGCCATATTTTTCCTCCATTTAGTTATAGCTTTGGAATTAAAAAGACGGGGGGTCCCAAGTCCCCCGTCTTCTCTTGTTAATTCATATAACGTAAAAGTAGTTATACGCTATATTATTTCTGAGCTGCTGCCCACTTCTGATTCCATTCATTCATGATATCATCAAATGACTCATCGCCATTTGCTGCATGTTCAACAATTGCCTGAATCTTTTCTTTACCACCATTTGTTAAAGCAAGTTCTGAATCTGCGTTAATTTCATTAAGGAGATCTTCTTCGCCTGCCTTAGCTGGCTGATCTGGAACGAATGATACATTGTTATCAATGAATTCTTTATATGTATCTGGGTATTTTTCATCACCAACAACAAGTGGTAAACCACCTTCATTGTATGAGTAGTTTGACTTTTCTGTCATCCATTTAACAAATACCATTGCAGCCTTCTGATTATCTTCTGATGACTTACAGTTAATACCGAAGTTGTAATCAGGAGCAGCTGTTGTATACTGCTTGCCGTTTACTGTGATTGGGAATGGCATATATCCGATATCATCTGCGTTAGGACCAGCCTGCTGCATCTGTGTAACTGCCCATGAACCAAGTACCATACAACCGATTTCTCCGTTGTTGATCTTTGTCTTACTTGATTCCCAATCAGTTGTTGAATAGTCATCTTCTGTGTAGCCATTAGCTACTGCATCATAAAGAATCTTGTATACATTGTATGCATGTGTACCATCTCCTGGATCTGAGAATGGTGTCTTGTCATGAACGATACCCTGGTTCATATATGTATCATCGCCTGTTGCTGTTATACCTACATAATCATCCCAAGCTGACATTGTCCAACCTGCATGATAGTTTGTATAAAGTGGAATTGCTTTTCCTGTATCCTTAATCTTCTTAAGAGCATCCATGAATTCACTTGGAGTCTTTGGTAATGTTGTAACTCCAGCTTCCTGGAATACTTTCTTATTGTAAACAATACCACGAGCTGCTGCTGTTGTAGGAATACCATATGCCTGTCCGTCATATGACTTATCTGATACATATTTTACTTCCTGCTCTACATCTGATAATGAACCATATGATAAGAAGTACTTTGATAAATCCTGCTTATCAACTGCTGGAATAGCCATGATATCGCCCCAGCCTGAATCATTAAGACGAATTAAAGCTGTATCTGAATAATCTGTGATACCTTCAACTTCAACCTTGATGTTTGGATACATTTCATTGAACTTAGAAATATACTGTGCCCATGTTGTTCCTTTGTAGTCATCCTTTAACATATCAGTTCTGTTTGTAAGAACCTTAATTGTTGCATTAACATCTTTGTAGCTTTCGCCAAGTTTGATGTTCTTATAGCTAAGTGTCTGATCGTCACTTCCGCCATTGTTATTAGATGCTGAATTGTTGCTGCTTCCGCCACATGCTGCAAGTGAAGCTGCCATTGCAACTGTAAGTCCAGTTGCTACTACTTTTTTTAATTTCATAAAAACCTTTCCTCCTAAAATACATGACTTAGTACGATTTATATATCGACTAGTTGTTTTATATATTTTTAAGTATATTATATATAATATTGCCATAAATGCATTAAACATTCTTGCTAATTATCATTTATTATTGCTCATTTTATCATTTTTGTAATTATAACACAATTCCTTCACAGTTTTTTTGTGCATATTTTACATATTTTTAGGTCAAAATTACATATTTTAATATTCTAAAAATACGTTCATCCGCTTTTTTAAGTAATTATAAACTTAAACTTTATTTTTTGCTAAAAAAATATGCACACAGTAAAGAAATAGATTATAATATCTTTTATACAAATACTACATTTTTTATTATAAAGGAGATTTTCTTTAATGAATTTTTACGATGCTTATCAGCAATCTGCCAAATCAAACAAAATGGCAGATATGGAGTTTAATCCCCAGCTGTTAATTCCTAACACATATAAATATGCAGAAAACGATCATATGCAGGACAATTATCAGTCTTCTGTAGATTTTCTTCATCTGCTTGCCGGTGGAAATGTTATGGATAATCAGATTTTTTCCTTTTCATTTCTTCCAATCGACTGTCATGTCATGTTATACACGTATAGCGGCGGCGGACGAATATGTGCCGCCGGAAAAAATATCACACTGACTGAAAAATCGCTTATTTTTTTCGACTGCAGCCAGAAATTTTCATTGCAGTCAATGGTGCTGCCCTGGAACTTCAAGTTGTTTTTCATACAGGGTCAGAATCTAAACCTGTACAGGCCTATACTTTCTTTCCCTGACAAATGCATTTTTTCTATTCCTGAACACTCTCCAATTTTAAGAGATTTTTCAGAACTTATCAGCATACCATGCAACTATACTATGCAGGACCTGATAAAAATGCACAGGCTGCTTACGGATATACTCTGTCTGCTGGCCATGTCATCAAAAACAAAGCCTGAGGTTCTGCCCGAAAATATACCGCCCTACCTTTATGAGATGAAAGACCATATTGATAATCATTTTTCCGAGCCTTTTTCACTTGACAGCTGTGAGGAGACCCTGAATATAAGTAAATACAGATTATGCCGTGAGTTTTCGAAATACTTTGGAGACTCACCCGCACACTATTTAAAAACAATTCGTCTTAATAAAGCAAAAGAAATGCTTTTAACAACAGACTTAAACATACATGAAATCAGCAGCCTTGTCGGATATGAAAATGTCAATCATTTCATAAATCTGTTCAAAAAGGATACAGCAGTAACGCCAAATGCATACCGTCTAAAGGCCGTTTCAGCCATGCCTGTAGCTTTAAGCGTCAAAACATCTGAGCAGTCTGCACAAGACATAAAAAGCAGGGATTAATTTCCCTGCTTTTTAATATAACATGTGATTTTTTATGATATGCAGTACATATCCATCCTGTAATAAATATTACTTATCAACTGTTACGTTATTTGATTCCTGTGCCTTTGTCCACTTTTCATTCCATTCTTTCATGATATCATCAAATGACTCATCTTTCTTGGCAGCATGTTCAATAATAGCCTGAATCTTTTCTTTTCCAGCTGAAATCATAAGTTCTGAATCTGCATTAAGATCATTTAAAAGACTTTCTTCGCCTGATACTGCTGGTTCATCTGTAATAAATTCAACATTATTCTGAACCATTCCCTGGAATGCCTCTGGATAATCATTATCATCAACCTTTATTGGAAGTCCGCCTTCATTGTATGCAAACTTAGATTTTTCTGTAAGCCACTTAACAAATACCATTGATGCTTTTTGATTGTCTTCACTTGATTTTACATTAATTCCCCACTTGTAATTTGGTGATGTTGTTACATACTGTTTTCCATTTTCAGAAATTGGGAAAGCCATATATCCTATATCTGACGCATTAGGTCCAGCCTGCTGCATCTGAAGGTATGACCATGAACCAAGAGCCATGCAGCCAATCTTGCCCTGATTAAGCATTGTCTTACTTGTTTCCCAGTCTGTTGTTGAGAAATCGTCTTCTGTGTATCCGTTTGCTACAGCATCATAAAGTACTTTATATACGCTGTATGGATGTGTTCCATCATTTGTGTCTGAAAATGGATTTGATGTATGAAGCATTACATTGTTTTTGTAATTCTTATCTCCTGTAGAAGTAGCACCAATATAATCATCCCATGCTGTCATAGTCCATCCTGATACATAGTTTGTATAAAGAGGTACTGCGTCTGTATTATCCTTAATCTTCTTAAGTGCTTCCTGAAATTCTTCTGGTGTCTTTGGAAGTTCTGTTATTCCGGCTTCCTGAAATACTTTCTTGTTATAAACAAGTCCACGTGCATCAGCTGATGAAGCAACTCCGTATACCTGTCCGTTATATTCACACTGGTTAGCATACTTAACCTGTGAATTCATTGAATCAAGATCACCGTATGAAAGGAAATGATTAGGTAATTCCTGCTTGTCAACTTCAGGAATAAGCATTACATCTCCCCAGTCACCTGATGAAAGACGGATAAGTGAATCTTCTGCATAATTTGTGATGCCATCAAATTCAACCTTAATATTAGGATATAATTCATTAAATTCCTTAACATAAGCATCCCAGTTTTTGCCCTTGTAATCGTCCTTTAACATATCAGTTCTGTTTGTTAATACCTTAATAGTTGCACTAACATCGCTATATGTTTCTCCCAATGTGATATCTGAATACTTGATATCTGATGACGCACCTGAATTTGATGATCCTGAACCGCATGCAGCTAATGATGCAGCCATAGCTGCTGTTAAACCAGCCGCAACAACTTTCTTAAATTTCATATTTATTTTCCTCCTGGCACTGTATACATATTTAGCCTTTCTAATACTGCCTGTGCCTTTTTCAATACCAAGCTATTATATTACATTTTTTATTTTTAGCACCACTTATTCTTGCTTTTTATCTTATTATATTGCGTCGAAATATCATTTTGTAACTATATCACAATTTTACTCTATATTTTTTATGCATTAATCACTCCACATTTCTCAATTTTATTTACTGTTGAGCTCATTTAAATTCTTTTAATATAGTTTATTTGTATTTGTAATTATTTTTATTATTTTTAACCTATTTTTTAGCTAATTTTAACTTATCATTGTACGATTCACATAAAATATCTGTATTTCATTGTTAAATAACACCATATATACAAAGAAAACACAGGCTATTGTGCATTTTATCAATTATCTGTGCGCCTCATTTCAGGCGCATAATTCACATAGCCCGTGTTTTTATTTTAAATTATTATGTAATTTTTATTGTTATGCAATTACTAATCAGCATATTTATTCTTACTTATATTATTACTTATACAAACGGCACCGGTTCTCCAATCGCTTTAGCGCTCCTTCTCTCAATAAATTTACCACGAAGCATAAGCATGCCTATGCTGAAATCCTGATTATTTATCTTATCCACTAAAAGTTCTGCAGCACGTCTTGCCATTTCATTAGTATTTATTTCATATGTAGTAAGCCCTATACCAGCAAACTGTTCATTAACAAAGTTGTCAAATCCCACTACAGAAACATCTTCCGGAACCGAATATCCGGATTCTACAAGTTTTCTTATCAGCATTCCTGCCGAAATATCACAATTACAGAAAAAAGCTGTAGGCATATCAACGGGAAGCTGAAACATTTTCTCGTAATCCATTTTTCCGAATTCCCTGTCCCTGTCATCAATCAGCCAGTCTCTTCTAAATTGTACACCATGTTCCATCAATGATTTTAAATATCCAAGATATCTGTCATCAATACTTGTTGTTGTAAGTCTTGTACCTACAAAGCCTATCTTCTTATGTCCAAGCCCAAACAGATAATTTGTCATCATATAACCACCCATAAGATTATTGGTTACTATTGAATCACAAAATTCTCCTGCACTTGTTGTATCAAGATTAATTACCGGTAACTGGGCATTTTTCACAAAATAATGTGCATAGTTAACTTTAAATGCCCCCATGACAATAATTCCATCAACCTTTTTTTCTGTAACAATTCTTGGAAATTCATTATTTTTTTCTGCTTCATAGCTGATAACCTCAAGCATTGTAAAACAATTCATATCGATTACCATCTTTGACAGCTGCTTATACAATCTCCAGTAAAATGACTGGTTTTCCTGTAGATACCTTTCTGCAACTATAATACCTATAATAAAACTTTTTTTCTTTCCTTTATTTTCTGACAGCGACTTAACATACCCCATTTCGTCAGCGAGTCTTATGATTCTCTGACGCATTTGTTCGCTTACCCCTTTTTGACCGGAAAGTGCTTTTGAAACAGTTACAGTACTGACACTTAATCTTTTCCCAATGTCTGCCAGCTTTACTGTTTTCGCCATTATGACACCTCATTCCTCTAACGTTAATACATTATATATTTTTTAATTTTTTATTTTGTTTTTACTAAACCTGCTTTACATCTATAATCTTAGACTTGAAATCTCCCCATGGTCTTTCAACAAGTATACCGGCATTCATTAATGTATCCCCTAAATACTTTTTGCCTTCAACTTCATAAACCGCATCCTCATCTAATCCGCAAAGCCTGATTAATCTGCTCTTCATATTTGGTTCGCCAATCACCTGTGTAAATGATATAAACGCCTCTTTTTTGTCTTTTGATACAATTTCATAACAGTCATATAAATGATTTTCCTGATATGATGCAATTCTATAATAATCCCCTTCCCTGATGAGTTCATTATATTTGTTATATACATCTATCTGCTTTGGAATCATTTCCTGTTCTTCTTTAGAAATCTTAGTTATATCAAGTTCGTATCCAAATGTTCCAGCAAGAGCAACTGTTCCTCTTGTTTCAAATGGTGTAACACGTCCAACCGAATGATTTGGACAATCAGATACATGTGCTCCAATTGTTGATAACGGATATATCAGCTGGGTTCCTTCCTGTATTATAAGTCTTTCAACTGCATCAGTATCATCTGAACACCAGAACTGTGGACTATAATAAAGCATACCTGGATCAAACCTTGCTCCACCACTTGAGCAATTCTCAAGAAGCAGATTTGGAAATTCTTTCATAAGCCTTTCCTGTAATTCATATACAGCAAGCATATGACGATGTATAATTTCTCCCTGCTGATCTGAAGGAAGATAGCTGCTTCCAATATCTGCAATAGGTCTGTTCATATCCCACTTAACATACTCAATATTAGCTGAACGCAATATCTTTGCGACACATTCATATACATAATCGACAACTTCCGGTCTGCTAAGATCCAGCACAAGCTGTGTTCTTATAAGTCCCGGCTCTCTGTCCTTAACCTGTAATGCCCAGTCCGGATGTTCTTTGTAAAGATTAGAATCCGGTGATATCATCTCAGGCTCAAACCATATACCAAATTTAAGTCCGATTTTATTTACTTCATCAACAAGATACTTCAATCCGCCCTTAATCTTTTCTTCGTTAACTTCCCAATCACCAAGGCTGCTGTTATCTGATTGTCTATGACCAAACCATCCATCATCCATAACAAGCATTTCTATTCCTGATTTAGCTGCAGTTCTTGCAATACTTAAAAGCTTTTCTGTATCAAAATCAAAATATGTAGCTTCCCAGTTATTTATAAGAACCGGACGTTTTTTATCCTTCCATGCACTACGTACAAGATGGTTTCTGTATAAATCATGAAATGTTCTTGTCATTTTTCCTAAGCCTTCATCTGAATATACCATAACAGCTTCAGGTGTCTGAAAACTCTTTCCAGGTTCAAGCTTCCACATAAAATGTGTATCATGTATACCAATTACAGCTCTAAGTTTATTAAACTGATTCTTCTGTACTTTTGCGAGGAAATTGCTTGAATATACAAAATTCATTGCATATACTTCTCCTCGCTGCTGATTGCAGTCCTTTGATAACAGTGCAAGGAAAGGATGTTCCTGATGTCCGCTTATGCCTCTTAATGATTCAACGCCTGTACTTCCAAAACCAATACTTCTTCTATCCATATGGCGTTCTCTTGCCCATGAACCATGAAGTGTAAGAAGTTCAAAATCCTGTGCTTCCAGATCAAGACAGGCTGAAAGTGCCTTATTAAGATAAATAACAGCAGCTCCTTCATTTACTATTCTGGCACTTCTTGTAATTACATCCACATCCTCAAATGCTGTATATGATAAAATCACTTTTAAATTTGTAACTTTATCTCTCATTGTAATCTCTAAAGTGCTACATGAATCTCCCCATGTTGCAGGTAAGCCTTCAAGCTTCTTCTTTCCTTTAATAATTTCATATGATTCATATATTAACTCAAGGCCTTCCTGTCCGTCTGCTGTCTTTATATCAATGCAGCTTTCTCTAAAGTCACCAATGCCGCCACATGGATATTCTGATGCAAATGTATCAAAAAATGAAGCTTTTTCTCCCGGATTTTTAGAAGGAACAAATGGACCTTCTTCAGTCCTTAACAGATATGCCAAATTAGTATCTTTTATCTTTTTACCATAGTATATATGTCCCAGATACTTACCATCCGCTATCCCTATAACATAACTTGTTGATGGAGTATCAAGCTTAAACACTTTATTTAGTTCATCAAATTTTATCATAAATGTCCCTCTCCATTATCATTATTATATCAGATGCCTTAATCAGCATTTTACATTTACAGAAGTATATGCCTGAGTACAAATTACTACCCAGGCATATCATTATAAGATTATAACCCTATTTTAATTTATAAAGCTTAAAGCTCTTAAGATTACGATATTTTTACTGTTCAAACATATCCTTCTTTACAGCTTCAAGTTTCTTTTCGGCATCTTCAAGAGAAGTTCCCTTAACTCCAAAATAAAACTTAATCTTAGGTTCTGTACCTGAAGGTCTTACACAGCACCATGCATTGTCTGATAATTCATAGTATAATACATTTGAATTAGGAAGACCTGTCTTTGTTACAGCGCCTGTTTCAAGATCTGTTCTTGTATCCTCTTTATAATCACGTACTGCAAGTACCTTATGACCACCAATTGTTTTAGGTGGATTACTTCTCTTCTTGCTCATCATTTCCTGAATCTGCTTAGCACCATCAATTCCCTTAAGAGTCATAGTTGCAAGACCTTCTTTATAGTAGCCATACTTCTCATACATATCGAGCATAGCATCCCACAGAGTCTTACCCTGCAGCTTATAATAAGCAGCAACTTCACAAAGCATCATAACAGCAACGCATGCGTCTTTATCTCTTGCATATGTACCGGCAAGGCAGCCATAACTTTCTTCAAGACCAAATACATAATTATGTGTTTTATTCTGTTCGAATAACTTAATCTGCTCACCGATAAACTTAAATCCTGTAAGCACTTCGATTAATGCTACATTATAATCCTTAGCAATTGCCTTAGCCATATCTGTTGTAACAATTGTCTCTACAAGTGCCGGATTAGCTGGCATTGTATTTGTCTTTGTACGTTCTCTTAAAATATATTCAGCTATAAGCATACCAGACATATTACCTGTAAAGCTTACATATTCACCTGTCTTAGTGTCTTTTGCATATACACCAAGTCTGTCTGCATCCGGATCAGTAGCAAGAACGATATCAGCATCAACTTCTTTGGCAAGTTTTAATGCAAGTACCCATGCCTTAGCATCTTCAGGGTTTGGATATGCAACCGTTGGAAATGTTCCATCTGGAAGTTCCTGTTCCTTAACAACATAAACATTAGTAAATCCTAACTCCTTTAATACTCTTCTTACCGGAATGTTTCCTGTTCCGTGAAGCGGAGTATATACAATCTTGATATCCTTTGCTGCCTCTGGAATAATTTCAGGATGTATACTCTGCTTCTTTAACTGTACCATATATTTATCATCTATTTCAGAACCGATAATCTCATGTAATCCCTGGCTTACTGCATCTGCTTCTGCCATTGTCTTAACTTCTGCATAATCTTTAACCTTAGCAACCTCTGCTAAAATATTTTTATCATGTGGAGGAGTAATCTGTGCACCATCTTCCCAGTAAACCTTATAACCATTGTATTCTCTAGGGTTATGGCTTGCTGTAATTACAATACCTGATATACATCCAAGTTCTCTTACTGCAAAAGATAATTCCGGAGTAGGTCTTAAACTTTCGAAAAGATATGTTTTAATACCATTTGCATTTAAACATAATGCAGCTTCCTTTGCGAATTCAGGAGACATAATACGTGAATCAAATGCAATAGCTACGCCCTTCTTCTGACCATTCTGCGAAATAATGTAGTTGGCAAGTCCCTGTGTAGCCTTACGTACTGTGTAAATATTCATTCTATTTGTACCAGCACCAATTACACCTCTTAAACCACCTGTACCGAATTCAAGTTCGCGATAGAATCTGTCCTGAATCTCTGCATCATCATTTTCAATAGCCTTAAGTTCATTTCTTGTAGCTTCATCAAAATATTCATCTGTACACCACTGTTTGTAAATTTCTTTATAATCCATTTCTACCTCCACGCTCCGATTAAATCGGCTTATTATACTTTAATGATCAAATACCTACTTAACAGCTGCACCTATATTATATTGAATTACATATATATGAACACTGTCTTGTATGTACATACATCTATTATACTCATAAACCTCATTTCAAGCAATATCATTTATGCTTCTTTTATAATACTTTTTTGTGTTTGACACAATATTTCAATAAACAGCCTGAAATAAAAAAATTCTGTTATACACATGGTATAACAGAACTCTGGCTACTATTTTATTATTTATTATTATAATATTGTTATTATTTTTTTATTTATCCTGTGTCAGCTTGTCAATTTCTGCAACATACTCTTCTTTCTCTTCTATAAACTCGCCAAATACCTTAAGCAGAAAAAAGGAATTTATAAATGCCGCTACTGAAAATCCAAATACTATCCAAATTACAAATACATTTGCAAAGATTCCTGGAAGAGCAAGGAAACAGGCTATCGGCACGCAATTTACAAGCATTACTATAACTGTTGTTTTAAGATGTGTAACAGCCATCTTTGCCGCATTGGATATCGTATTTTTTACTGTATTATCAAACTTAGCAAGTACAGGAAACACATAGCTGAATACTGCTATTGCCAGAATAGCGAGTACGATGCATCCTCCATACATTACAGATGCATACCCCTGTTTTGAACCTCCAAGTACGTGCAGATCCACAAAAATTACTGCAGTTATAAGTAAAGCAAGCAGCGTGATAGGAACTGACTGCTTAAAATTCTGCTTATATGCTGTAAAAAATCCCTTTATTATACCTGTTTCTTCATCTTTTACCATTTTCATAGTCATGTAATAAAGTGCGGTCGTTGATGCTCCGATTGTAATTATTGGAATACAGCCTATTATCCATAGTAAATTTAACAGTAATAAATCTGCAACCTTTGTTAATATAATATTAATCGCATTATCCTGTTGAAAAAAGCCTTTCATTGTTATTAGTGTTCCTCCATTAAAACATTATTAATAAAATCTTTTGCATTATCCATATTAGGTGCATCTACAACTATCCCAATAACCGGATCCTTAATCAGATTTTTCATTTTGCTAAATCTACTGCTTGATGTAATATCCAATCCATAGGCAAGTTCTTCGCCTTTGCCTACTTCTTTATCTTCAAGCGTTATTTCATCCGTATCCTTATATCCTGGCGTATAAAATAAATCATTTGAATATTCCGACTTAAAATCATTGTCAAAAACTGTATTCAAATCCTGCATAAATCCATATGCTGCAAGCGTCTTAAAAACTTCCTTATCTGCAATAACAACATCAATTTCTTTATTTCTTAAATATACTTCCATCCTTGTTATGCCGTCATCTCTTGTATAGAAGGTATCATCTATAAGAACTTTCTTATATTTTCCATCTGCATTATATCTGTTTTGAAGTTCATTTTGTAACTGTTGTTTTTCATCTGGATTTAATGTTTCATCAACTACAGCCACATAAAAAACATTTTCCATCTTTGGCTTTGTAAAGTGCCAAATCGTAAAGGCCACAACAAATATCCCCACAAGGCATAAAAGTGTCTTAAACAAATAATAATCCCTGAAATACTTCAATTTCTGCTTTTTATTCATCTTACTAAGTTTCTGTTTTTCTGTCTCTTGTTCCCGTTGCTGATATATACTTGCATCATCATCTAATGCAGTATTTTTATAAAGTATTTCTTCTTCACCCTTAATTGTCTTTTTCATATTTTCTGTCTCCAATACAATATTTCATAGCCCTCTATATTATAATTATCATCCCAAGTAAACAAGCTTAATTTATCATTGTTCATATTAAATGTCAATTAAATGACTATATCTCAATATTAAGTTTTCGTAACATATCTTCAAGATTTTTTAATTTAATTTAATATTTTACATAATATAAAAAAAGAGAAACCCAACGGTTTCTCTACATGTAGAGGCGACAATCAGACTCGAACTGATGATCAGGGTGTTGCAGACCCACGCCTTACCACTTGGCTATGTCGCCATATATTATAAATAAAATGACTCCAACGGGATTTGAACCCATGTTACCGCCGTGAAAGGGCGGTGTCTTAACCGCTTGACCATGGAGCCTTATTAAATTAATAAGAATGGACAGACAAGTAGTCTCACATTATTCTTATAACTCCCCGAGTAGGGCTCGAACCTACAACAACTCGGTTAACAGCCGAGTGCTCTACCATTGAGCTATCGAGGATTACCGGCATTTCTGCCTCTTAGAAGTATCTTTAATAAATTAATGATCCTTCAAAACTGCACACTAAAATATTCCTTTTTCCTTCCCAGAACCTTTCGGTTAAGCCCTC
>CAKRGM010000018.1 GCA_934330725.1 uncultured Lachnospiraceae bacterium
CTCTGTACTGTTTTGTTTTATTTGGTGTCGCTCGCGGCGACTTGATTATAATATCACCTGTTGTTTACATTGTCAACACTTTTTTGAAAGTTTTTTTACTTTTTTTATTTTTTTATTCAAGTCGCATTCAAGTTTTTAAAATATGCATACCGACACAGCTTATTTCTTAACTAAGACGTGATTTAAAATCATTATATCCAAATGTTTTTATAATATATATGCCCTTTTCATTATTATATGAAAGTATATCAGGAAGTGCGATACCATTAAATGTATTATTTTTCACCATACTATAATGCGCCATATCACAGAATACAAGCTTATCCCCTGCTTTCAGTTCAGTATTAAATGAATAATCGCCTATTATATCACCTGCAAGGCATGTATTTCCTCCAAAACGATATGTGAATTTCCTGCTATATGGCAATCCTGCACCTATTATTTCCGGCCGGTATGGCATTTCAAGTACATCAGGCATATGGCATGCAGCCGAGGCATCAAGAATTGCCGGTCTGAATATATTGCCATTTGAATCCTTTACCGCTTCTTCTTTAACATCAAGAACTGTCGCTACAAGGTAACCTGTATTTAACGCAACAGCTTCCCCAGGTTCAAGATATACCTGTACATTATATTCATTCTTTATATAATTTATGCATTTTATAAGACATTCAATATCATAATCTTTTCTTGTTATATGATGTCCTCCACCAAAATTGATCCATTTAATCTGCGGAAGTTTCATGTATTTTTTGAATTTCTGTTCTACATGATACAGCACACGTTCCAGCGTATCGGAATTCTGTTCACACATCACATGAAAATGCAGTCCCTCAATACCATTTAGTATATCAGAATTTTTTCTGAGTTCTTTTTCAAACTCTGACAATGTTGTTCCAAGCCTTGAGCCTGCACAACACGGATTATAAATTTCGTGCTCCACCTCGGCATATTCAGGATTAATTCTTATTCCGCAGCTGTTTTTTTTCGTTCTGCCTCTGAATTTTTCCCACTGCTTTAAAGAATTAAATACTATATGATCACAGATATCTGATATTTCGTCGAATTCACTGTCAATATACGCCGGAGAAAATATATGATTTTCTTTATCCATATATTCTCTGCCAAGCTTTGCCTCATATAAAGAACTTGCTGTTGCTCCACAAAGATACTTTCCTATTAAGGGATACAATGCAAACATTGAAAATCCTTTTTGTGCCAGAAGTATCCTGCATCCGGATTTCTTCATTACGTAATTTAATATTTTCAGATTATTTTCCAGAAGTCTTTCATCAACAATATATGCCGGAGTTTTTATTTTATTAAAATCTATATCTTTATTTTTCGTATTTTCTATCACTTATTTTTCCAATCCCTCTGTCTGCAACCAGGCCTTTTATCTATTTTATATTTACACTGTAGCATACTATTTATTAATCATACATTACAAATATATACACCAGAATTTTACATAGCGCTTCATACATACAATGACGTCCGGGAAAATAGCCTGAAAACACAATATGCCTGCATAGAAGCAGTTTTACATTTTATTGTCCCGCTGTTAACATACATAAAAGCAGAGTACAAGCCTCACATACGCAAATACCTTACAGAATTGTAAAAGCACAAAGCACAAAACAATCCGTAAGGTATCTTTTAGTTCCGGCATCATACAAGCAATATACATTAAAATTGCAAATGTTACTTTCAGAGCATACAATGCACAATTTTAAATCAGCTGGTTATATAATCCACACTTTGTTAGTCAACCATTACCGGATTGAAGTTTTCTACCCATGGAAGTCCATTTTTATTCAGTTCATCCATAAATGGATCCGGATCAAATTCTTCAATATTATGAACCCCCGGCTTATTCCATTTGCCGGTCATAAGCATCATGGCACCTATCATTGCAGGAACACCTGTGGTATAAGAAACCGCCTGTGCTCCAACCTCTTTATAACATTCCTGATGATCACACATGTTATATACATAGTATATCTTTTCCTGTCCGTCTTTTTTGCCTTTGAAAATGCATCCTATATTAGTCTTTCCAACTGTTCTTGGGCCAAGTGATGCAGGGTCTGGCAGTACTGCTTTTAAGAACTGTAATGGAATTATCTGTTTTCCTTCAAATTCAATAGGTTCAATTGAAGTCATACCGACATCCTCAAGGCATTTTAAATGTGTAAGATAACTCTGTCCAAATGTCATAAAGAATCTTATTCTCTTTATTCCCCTGATATTAAGTGCTAAAGATTCAAGCTCCTCATGATGTAAAAGATACATATCTTTTTCTCCAACACCATCGAAATTATATTCTCTCTTTATTTCCATCGGCTTTGTTTCCACCCAGTGTCCATTTTCCCAGTAGCTTCCGTTAGCCGAAACTTCCCTGATATTTATTTCCGGATTAAAGTTTGTTGCAAAAGGATATCCGTGATCACCTCCATTGCAATCAAGAATATCTATATAATTTATTTCATCAAAATAGTGTTTCTGTGCATATGCAGAAAAAACTCCTGTAACACCCGGATCAAAACCAGAGCCTAAAAGGGCTGTTATTCCTGCTTTTTCAAACTTTTCCTTATATGCCCATTGCCATGAATACTCAAAATGAGCTGTTTCAGGCGGCTCATAATTTGCTGTATCAAGATAATTTGTCTTTGTTTCAAGACACGCATCCATTATCGTAAGATCCTGATATGGAAGTGCAATATTCATTACTATATCCGGCTTTACCTTGTTAATAAGTTCAATAAGTTCATTTACATGATCTGCATTTACCTGCGCTGTCTCAATTTCCGTCTTTCCTGCGCCTGTTCCATATTTTGACTCGCATGCCTCCTTTAATGCATCACACTTTGATTTTGTACGGCTTGCTATACATATATACTCAAACACCTGAGGATTCTGACAGCACTTATGAACTGCCACTGTTGCAACGCCACCTGCTCCGATAATTAATGCTCTTCCCATTTTCTCTACCTTTCCTTTCTGTTGCTTTGTTAATCTTTTTACGGATTGACATTATCTGTTCCAAGTAACTCTTTTACATATGTTGGCAGATAAAAACTGCCTTTGTGTAAATCTGTATTGTAATATCTTGTTTTTATATTTAATGCATTCCATTCATCTTCATGCAGATCCTTTATCGGATCATACTTTTTAGATGCAAAACCAAAAAGCCAGTGTCCCGATGGATATGACGGTATATGACACTGATACACTGTGCTGTATGGAAATACCTGCTGTATATGTTTATGCGCTTTCTGTACTGTTCTTGAATGCTCACTGTAATACGGGCTTTCATGCTGATTTATCAATATACCATCTTCATGCAGTGCCTTAAAACATGTTCCATAGAATTCTCTTGTAAACAGCCCTTCCGCAGGTCCATACGGATCTGCACAGTCTACTATTATCAAATCATACTCATCCTTTTTCATTCTTGCAAAACGCAGGCCCTCTTCAAAATGCATATGCACACGCTCATCGTTCAGCCTGAATGATGTCTCTTTAAAATATTCTAGACATATATCTGTTACTTTTTTGTCGATTTCAACCATATCTATATTTTCTATTGTGTCATACTTTGTAAGTTCCCTTATTGTTCCGCCATCACCAGCTCCAATAACAAGAACATTTTTTACATTTGGATGAACTGCCATGGGAACATGTGTAATCATCTCATGATATATAAATTCATCCTTCTGCGTTATCATAAGTTCTCCATCAAGAACCAGTACTTTTCCAAACTCTTCCGTGTCAAGAATATCTATCTGCTGATATTCGCTTTCAACACTTATGACCTGTCTTTTGACTTTCATTGTTAAATGTACATTTTTAGTATGTTTATCTGTATACCATAATTCCATATTAGCCCCCATTCTTAAGCATCATGCCACTAAAATGCAAACGCAAACGCCGCAGTGACATTTACCATAAAGGATGTTTCTGTTTAGAGACAAACAGCTGCGTTATTTATATAAATCAGTTTAATTTGTATCCACCACATTTATATACTCAACTTTCATATCCTGTGTTCCGGTAACAAGGCACCCTTTTTCCTTTGCATAAGTTATATAATTTATTATTTCCTGTGTTATCATCTCGCCTGGTGCCAGTATCGGTATTCCCGGCGGATAGCACATTACAAACTCACTGCATATACAGCCTTTACTTTCTTCCAATCTCAATGAGAGCTTTTTTGCAAAGAAAGCTTTCTGTGGTCCCATAACCACTTTTGGATTTATATATTCATGATCAAAAAGTCCGGCTTTTCCACGCTCATGAAGCCTCTTGATTTCTGATAATGCTGAAATGAGTCTTTCAATCTCAAGATTTCTGTCTCCACCTGAAATTATAGCAAGTATATTTCCTATATCTCCAAATTCAATCTGAATACCATAATCATCTCTTAATATATCATATACCTCAATTCCGGCAAGTCCTATATCTCTTGTATGTACCGAAAGCTTTGTACAGTCAAAATCATAAACAGAATCTCCATCTATAAGTTCCCTGCCAAATGCATAATAGCCGCCAAGTGTGTTTATTTCCTCCCTGGCATAATCCGCATATTCAATCATTTTTTTACAGAATTTTTTTCCATTAAGCTGCATATTTTTACGTGCTATGTCAAGTGACGACAGCAACAGGTATGAACCACTGGTCGTCTGTGTAAGATTTATAATCTGCCTGACATAATCTGCATTTACAGTATCCTTTGCCAACAGTATTGAACTCTGTGTAAGTGAGCCTCCCGTTTTATGCATACTTACTGCCGCCATATCTGCACCTGCTGCCATTGCAGAAACCGGAAGATTGTCCCCGAAATAAAAATGTGTTCCATGGGCTTCATCAGCGAGCACATACATTCCATGCTCATGCGCCAGTTCAACTATCTTTTTCATATTTGAACAGATTCCATAATATGTAGGATTGTTTACAAGAATTGCCTTGGCATCAGGATTTTCCTTTATTGCACGTTCTACATCCTCAACAGCCATGCCAAGAGGAATTCCCAGTCTCTTGTTTACTCCCGGATTTATGTATACAGGTATTGCGCCATTTACAACCAGTGCATTGATTGCACTTCTATGCACATTTCTCGGCATTATTATCTTGTCACCGGCAACTGTTACTGACATAATCATTGCCTGAACAGCTGCCGTAGTACCATTAACTATAAAAAATGCTTCTGCCGCACCAAACGCTTCTGCTGCAAGCATCTGCGCATCTTTTATGACGGATGTCGGGTGGCACAGATTATCAAGGGGTTTCATCGAATTCATATCGAGTTTTACACAGTCACCTCCAAGAAATTCCTTCAATTCTTTATTACCACGCCCACCTTTATGTCCAGGCACGTCAAAATGAGCAAGCCTGTTTACCTTCTGTTCTTCTAAGGCTTTATGAATAGGTGTATCATATTGTGTTAATTTTCTATCGTTTTCCAAATCAGTGCCCATCCTTTGTCATTATTATAAAATCCACTCATGTATAAAAATATTTTTTCAATTCTTAAACACTATTTTTAGTATCAGGTTGTGATTATATATAAATTCTAACAGCTTATTCGAACCTATATCCTCAAGCATCTGTGAAGCCCAGGCATTTCCTGCGCATGCTGTAATAACAGTAAAAAGTATCCATACAACTAAAAGACCTTCAACAAGCCCCACAACGAGCCCTGCTGTTTTATTTATTTCATTGATAACCGGCAGCTTTGCAAATATTCCCGTTGCTATAAATACTACTCTTAATACAATAAATATCACTATAAATACAATCATATACAGGATTGCATTAAATATAACTGAGGTGAGTCTGTATGCAAGTATACTGACAACTGCCTCTTTTGCGGAAAGTGCTCCCTGTTCAAATACCATATCCAGATCTGATTGTGTTATTGCGGATGTTATCTGTTTTTTTATACTTTCTGGAAAATCTATCATATCCATCGCATCTGATACATATTTTTCTAACTGGGAGTTATTTCCCTGAGCCATATTCCCCTGTGTGTCATCAACCACCTGATCCAATGCCCCTGAAATATCTTTATCTGCATCGAGCACCGCATATACTTTATTATATAACGACTTGTACATTCCGGTATTATTTTTTATCAGTTTTGCTGTTACTGGTACTAATATTACTGTTCCAAGCATTGTAACTACAATAGAAACTATAGATAATGCCATTTTTATTATTCCCTTTTTCCATCCCATGTACCCAAATATTGCAAATAAAGCCAGAACAATTATCAATATAAGACCCATATTACCTCTCTTTCATGCACTTTTTAATGCATTTAAAACGTATTTTCATCATTTCATCCTTATAGTCTGAATATATTTTGAATTAATCATTATATACTTTCCTCTGGAACCAGCCGGTAAAACATTTTCAATTGGAAGCTCAACTGCAATATCAGCAAGCTTCTTACCCTTAAGGTTCATCAGTGAAATTGTAGACGCATTACTCATTATAACACTGTTTCCATCAAACTTTATATTCTCATACTGTGTGTTAAACGTGCTCTCACATGTTTTTGAACCCGAAAAATCATATACGACGAGCTTATATCTGTCATCTGATTCTGTATTGTTTAATACAAGTCCTATATGACTGTCATCAAAAAATACTCTCTCTATTGTATTATCAATTTTTATTTCTTTTGATAATGAAGGATACTCCTTAATTTTATATATGCTTATTATATTTTCACCAATAGCCACAGCTGTTGTATCATTTACAAACTTCACATCGGGAACTATTGTTGAATCATAATTATTAAAGCCCCCGACAACACGCTCCGTTTCGTTTTTACCGACATCAGAAAAGTTATAAAATACAACATTTGTCTTCATTGAATTGCCGCTCACATAAAGATATGATGCTATAAGCTTTGTAGCATCATTTGAAATGCTTATATCAACCGGATATCCATCACCTGAAATTGTTGTTTTTACACTATATATTTTACTTCCATCAGTATTATACAGGTTTATATAATTAGCCTGTGTATCCTCAAGAACTGCGGCTACTATTCCATTGTCTGCCACTTCTATCTGTGATATTGACAACGATGTATCTATAGTTGAAATATTTTTACTTTCATCAAAAACATATATCTTGCTGCCATTTAAATCACCTATGGCCGCCCATTTGTCACAAATCTTAAGCTGTGGCTTCTGCATGGAATATGTCTGATTCCATATTGTATTACCACTCATATCAAAGTATGCCGCTCCATCATTGCTGTATCTTAAATAACCGCCGGCAAAATTATCATATTTTGATGCTTCTGTATCATCACGATTGACTGAACTGGTTACTGAATAGGAACTGTATGTTATGCCATCCATAAACCGCATTACAATAAAAATTCCTGCAAGTATTACAACCACTAAGACAGCTGCTATAATAAGCACCTTTCTGCGATGCTTTCTCACCTTGCTTTTAATCTGTTCTTCATCCAGCGTCTCTTCCTGTGTTTTTTCCTGCGACATCTGGGAAATATTTATCACTTTTTTTTGTGTATTTCCTGTATTATTTCCATTAAATCTGGACTTTCCCGATATTATATCCGCCATGGGCATTTCCCCTTTATTTATATAGTACATATTGATTCCATTATACATGAATCATCAAATTATTCAAGGAAGTTTTATCTGTTGTCCAACATATAACTTGTCCGGATCTGCTATATTATTATATTTTATTATATCATCATATTTAGATGCCGTTCCGTAATGTCTTTTGCAGATGTTCATTATAGTATCGCCCTGCTTTACTGTGTATGTAAAACATGATGATTGTGGTGCAGACTGAGTTCCTGTCTGTGGGGTAATCTGTGCCCCGGATTGTGGTGTCGTTTGTGTTCCGGATTGCGCCGCTGTTTTTACATCTGCATCTGTATGCTGGTCTTTTATATCATCACTATTTTGTGACGGAGCCTGTACAGATGCATCAGTTGCAGATTCATCTGAAGAAGCTGCCTGTGTCTGTCCTCCCTGCTCTGACGAAGAATTTGCTGCATCTGTATTATCAGCAGAACTTTCCTGTGTTGGGTACACATTTCCATTCAGTTTGTTAACTGAAACAACATCATCAGATGAAACATTTGCACTTTGTTCCTTTTCATCTCCCGAACCTGATATTCTTGAAACTATGCGGTTTAATGACTTATCTACATTATCCATTTTTTCATAGCTGTTCATAAGATTTATACCAATTACCATTACAACTACGAGCATAAATGTACAAACACCATACATAAATGTTGTATTTTTTTTATGTTGTTGAAGCATTTCTTTATCCTGTATAATGCTTCGTATAGACTTCATCACCTTATCATTCGCTGTTGATTCAATAGATTTGTTTCCTCTTTTTTCAAGCATGTATTCCTGCATTTCGTAATTACGTTCATAAAAGCATACATATCCTTTCTGTTTTTTTAACTCCCCATTCTCATATAAATAAAAATTTTCTTCTTTCTCTTCTATGTTTATCAGATACATCGTTTTCATGTTTCCTGCAAAATTATCCAGATGTACCCTCTTTAAATATTTTACTTTTTCAGATGTCATATTTCTTACCGCTGCATACCAGCCGACGATATGAAGATCTGGAAAATATTTCTCGATATCAGAATAGACATTATTCCATACGTTCTCATCAAAATAAATTCCTTTCTTTTGTTTTTCATCCGTACCCTTTGCCCTTATAACACCTTTTATAAACAGGCAATTCTCCTTGCCAGACTGCTGACAGCTGCCCAACAGTACTCCTGCCTGTTCTTCTTCAATATCCTTGTAAGCCACGGAATTGATGTAAGAAAAAGCGTAATCCTCTATGTATATTTTTTTATCTGAGCTTACGTCTCCTATTTGTTTAATATTCTTAGGTCTTCTTATAACTGTATTTTTTTTCGTTTTCACATTTTCGCATTTGTTTTTATCATTTTCATTACAAATGATCTCAATCATGTCATTATTCCTCCTTAGACACAATGCTAAAAACTTCATGTCATACAATTATGACGTAGACAGCCCTTGTAATGCATATTATCACTACTATTTCAAAAAACTTATCACATTTTGTCACTAGTTATCTTTTTTTTGATTTTTTATTTATATGTCATATAAAGTGGAAAATAAATTATTTACATGATTTTTATTCAGATTATGTAAACCACGCATAATTTGTCGATTATTTTTGGGAATAATAAAGAAATTTCCTGCGTAAATATCATTAATGGAGTAATTTGAGATGATTCAGACGGGAGGTATCATGTGATCTATTATTTTAATTCCAAAAGCTTTAACACTACACATAAAATGTGCCATTATTTTAAAGAGATGATTATTTCTGACCGTAAAGCCGGACAACCACTGATAATATTATGTATTGGAAGTGACCGTTCAACCGGCGATAGTCTTGGACCTGTTATAGGTTATAAACTCGCACACTATGATCTTAAAAAATACCATATATATGGTTGTCTTGAACAGCCTGTTCATGCGGCTAATCTTAAAAGCTATATTAATATGATTAATGAAAGACATAAGAACCCTTTTATAATTGCAATAGATGCATCTCTTGGTAAAAAAGAACATATTGGATATATAACCCTTGGAAATGGTCCTCTAAAACCAGGAACCGGGGTAAAAAAAGAGCTGCCCGAAATAGGAAATATCCACATTACCGGAATCGTTAACAATTTCAGTATAATGGATAATATTCTTCTTCAGACAACCCGTCTTTCAACAATCATGTCGCTTGCTGATATAATATGCAATGTAATAACATCATCATACAATGATTTATTTTATGAGACTAATACAGTGTTTCATAAATAAACAGACTAAAAATGCAGGACAATGTACTGGTACTAATTACGCGCTTTATATAACGCAACAGCCTGTCCGATTGAAGAAACTCCTGATGTTTTCATAATATTATTCAGTTCCTGCAGTTTTTCAACATCCATGAAATCTTTTCCCAGATACGCCTCGTAATTTGATGATATATATATTCTTTGTTCATTTACGAGTTTATCAAGATTCTGATGTGTATTCTTAAGCTTATCTAACTCTGATGTCATTGCATTGATCTTATCACTGCTGCGACCCTCGATCTCTGCTATGATATCAGGCTTTGTTGTTCTCTCAAACTTATCAAGTGCATCGCTTTTATTTTTTTCTGCTTTACTTAATTCGTTTCGAAGCTCAGCAATTTTATCATCATAACCTTCAAGTCCGTACATTTCTTCATTTTTATCATTTTTTATCTGTTTTTCTATTCGTTTGATTTTTCTGTTGTTAATTTTTATTTCACTTTTATCTTTTCTTACTTCATCTAACGCATCCGTTTTTCCGATTACCGTTTTATCATATAACATTTTGACTGCTGTAATAAATGCTGACGCTATAAGAAAATTGTATAATATCAGTCCCCATTTTGGAAATCCCGGTATAAACTGAAGGCCAAGTGGTATACCAGCAAATAATACAATGATAATAACGGCATAAATAAATGCATCTAAAAATCCACGTGTTCTAAACAGAGCCATATATAATCTGCTTTTACAAAAAACAGGAATATCATTTTGTTTGAATACGTTAATTATACCATTCTTATATTCCTCGTTTTCCTTCCTGATAGAAGCAGTTTCATTCTGTATTCTTTCCCTGACTCCGGCCATCTTTGCTTTATCACGTTCGCTTTGTGCTGTCTTTATTTTGGCTGATACATTTGAAATGGATTTATCATATCCATCACAAATAGAGTTGGTACTTTCTTTCACCCTTGCGCTGATTTCATCCTGTACAGCTTTCCTTAATGCCGCAATATCGGACTCTTTTGACTTTATTTCACCGGATAATTTTGCAAGCTGTGAAAGCTTATTATTATGTTCTTTTATATCACTGATTACCTGCTCTAAAATAGCCTGACTTCCAGCTAATATATTCTGCTGTGCCATGATTCTTTCATGCCTTTCTAAATATGCAGACAGGCTGAAATAAAATGCATTATAACATATACTGTATATTCCAATACACTATTTTATGGAAATTCTCCAAAAGTATTTCTACCTGTCTGCGTAAAACCCCGATTAACAGTTAATTGTTGTTTCTGTAATAATTTATAAGACATCCATCAAGAATAATCTTTCTTTCATCATCTGTAAGTTCATCCATCTTGAGCTCAAACTCTTTCATATCCTTATTAACAACAAATGCTTTAAATGTATTTGCCTTATCCTTTACTGCCTGCGCAATTCCTGGAATAAAGATATAGTCTCCATTTTCAAATGGAAGATCTCCCTTGTCAATAATAAATGGAAGCATACCCCAGTTAATAAGATTTGAACGGTATCTCTTTGTAGCGTATTCATTTGAAATATTAGCCCATCCGCCAAGTACCTTCTGACATGATGCTGCCTGCTCTCTTGCAGAACCATCTCCCGGTTTAACTGCAAAAATTGTACTTCCTACTCCGACATTCTGTCTGTTTACATCATATGTTTCTTTTATCTTATGCATTATATCCTTAAGTTCAGGTAATGCCTCGCCCATGCATTCTCCGGCTTCTCTTGCCTTTTCAGCTTTCTGCACTTCTTTAGCGCGTCCAACATATGCAGGATCTTTCCTTGATAACGCAAATTCTGCAAGTCCAAGCGGATTAGATCTAAATGATGATGTCTCACCTGATGGAATAAGTTCATCTGTTGTTGTTACAGGATCATGTATTTCTGAAACCACCTTTATTATAAGATTTTCAGGCAACGCTACCATTTCCGGCCAGTCTTTGATATTTGGTCCAAACTGGATTTCCTGATCAGGATCAGCAACCCCTTTACTGTCAAATACTCGATTTTCATATATAGTCTTATCAAAATGATATGTTGGTCCTGTATATTCAACATCCATATCTGTTGCTGCTGTAAGGAATCCCTTATTAGCTGCTGTAGCTGCAATTGATCTTGCATCCATAAGTGCAACAGATGATATCTGACCATTCTGTAACTTTGATCCTTCTCTGTTAGGGAAGTTTCTTGTTGAATGTCTGATTGAAAATGCATTGTTAGCAGGTGTATCACCAGCACCAAAGCAAGGTCCGCAAAATGCTGTTTTAACAATTGCACCTGTCTCAAGCAGATCTGCAAGACGTCCATTTCTTGCAAGTTCCATATAAATTGGTGTACTTGCAGGATATACGCTCAGTGTAAACTTATCTGCACCGATTGAATGGCCTCTTAAAATGTCTGCTGCATCACAGATATTTTCGAATCCGCCACCTGCACAACCTGCAATAATACCCTGATCAACATAAAGTTTTCCATCTATCACTTTATTTGTAAGTTTAAAATCAACCTGACCATCAAGACTTACAAGTGCTTTCTTCTCACAGTCATGAAGAATATCCATAAGGTTAGCATTGAGTTCCTCTATTGTATATGTATTGCTTGGATGGAATGGCATTGCAATCATAGGCTTTATCTTGCTTAAGTCAACATATACTACGCCATCATAATAAGCAACATCTCCAGGATTAAGTTCTTTATAAGATTCACTTCTTCCATGAATATCATAAAAGTCTTTAATCTTATCGTCAGTTCTCCATATTGAAGAAAGACATGTTGTCTCAGTTGTCATAACATCGACACCAATTCTGAAATCAGCACTAAGATTTGAAATTCCAGGTCCTACAAATTCCATTACCTTGTTCTTAACATATCCATTGGCAAATACTTTACCAATAATAGCAAGTGCAACGTCCTGTGGTCCAACTCCCTTTGCAGGTTCACCTGTCATATATATGGCAACGACTCCCGGCATATTAATATCATATGTTTTATTAAGAAGCTGTTTTACAAGTTCAGGACCACCTTCACCCATAGCCATTGTTCCCAGTGCACCATAACGTGTATGACTATCTGAACCAAGAATCATCTTTCCACCTTCAGCCAACATTTCTCTTGCAAACTGATGGATTACTGCCTGATGAGGTGGTACATACATTCCACCGTATTTCTTTGCACATGTAAGACCAAACATATGGTCATCTTCATTTATTGTTCCTCCAACGGCACAAAGACTGTTATGACAGTTAGTAAGTACATATGGAATAGGGAATTTTTCAAGTCCTGATGCCCTTGCTGTCTGTATGATACCAACGAATGTAATATCATGTGATGTCATCTTATCGAACTTTATTTTAAGCTTATCCATGTTACCTGATGTATTATGGTTTTTTAATATTGAATAAGCCATTGTATTTTTTGCTGCTTCTTCTTTTGATACAGCCTTTCCACATTTTGCAGAAAGTTCTGCTGCCACATCATTGTTATCTTCGATAACTTCAGTGCCGTTTAAAAGGTATGCTCCACCATTGCTTAATTTAATCATATAAACCTCTTTCTTTTCCTGTTTATTTTTACATTTCTTTTAAAATGCTATTTTTTAATTCTTCAATCTGTTCAGCACTTACCTTACCAGGAAGCCACTTAACATTGACTGTATCACCTTTATATCTTGGAATAAGGTGCATATGAAAATGAAATACCGTCTGTCCAGCAAGTTCTCCATTATTCTGTACAACATTAAGGCCTTCGCATTTTAATGCTTTTTTTAAAGCATTCGCAACCTTTACTGCTGTCTGAAATATATGTGCTGCTGTTGCATCATCTAATGCATATATATTATCAAAATGATTCTTAGGTATGATAAGAACATGTCCCTTCGACGCTGGACTCTGATCAAAAATAACCTTAAGCACATCATCTTCATAGAGTGCATTAGTTGGAATTATGCCATTGGATAGTTTACAAAATATACAATCATCTTTTCTCATAAAATCCTTTACACCTCGCTTTACTTTATTAAATATACTTTTAAAAGTGTCGCAGACGGCACTTTGATAACAAAAAACATGTAGTATTTTGTCGAAAACCTTTTATTTACATACTTTTGATATAAGTATATACTTTAGTATAATAACGTAATATAAAATTTATATCAATAATAAAACTAAAATTTTTGCCAAACATGAAAGGATTTTCTATGATTAATAAAAACGTTGAAAAACGTCTTAATGAACTAAAAGAAACTTCACCTGATACATATAATATGTTTAAAGATATCTTAGACACTTATGAAGATGAACTTTCCATCTCATCCCACGAAATAAAAAATATACTTTCATTCCTTAACAGCTCATGTCAGATTATTGAGTCCCATCATAAGGAAATACAGGACTTTGAATTCTGGACGGAAATAAAACAGGGTATATATGCACTCATAAAATATATGGAACGCACAACTCTTTACAGATATTCCACGCATATAAATCCTGAAAAGTTCTGCATTAATAATCTTTTATATGCTATTCCTGATAAATTTGATTCATTATTTCCTGAAAACAGCTGCCTTTTCTCTTTTAATACATGTAAAGAAGCGATATATATAAATGCGGATTCAGAAAATATTTCTACTGCTATTCTTGAAATACTTAAAAACATATATGAATATCAGCCTGACAACTATAATATAAATATATACATGCAACCTGACAACCGCAAATATGCACGGCTTGATATTGCAGGATACTCCACGGATAACCCATTTCCAATAGATTATGACTCTGCTGATGATGTGACGGATATGCTGTGCAAACCTTTTTATACTACTCACAATCACCATGCAGGACTGGGACTGTCAATTGCATATAATATTTTCACTAAATGTAATTGTGACTTTAAAATTTTATCTGATAAAAATAACAATGTGGCTGCAGTTATAACATTTCCCATTGCAGATAAAACCTGAAACATAAAAATGCAGCCATGTTATTTTATATGGTATGATTTATATGGTATGACAGGTAAAATATTATATAACAGACAGCATCTGTTATAGACCCATGCTACCTTACTTTGAGAAAATAAACAGCTCGTCAAGCATACGCAGCGCCCTTAAGTCACCCTTTGCAGTCATATCCCCTGTCATAAATGCCCTGTTAAATGTTGTACTTCCATTTACGACGCTGTCAAACACACGCTTGTTCAGCCTGGCAATTACTGCCGCTTCATCATCATTACCAAAGTTAACTGACAGTTCCCCGTCATTTGTCTTAACTACTATATTTTTATCCTTGTCACTTACAACTATCATATACGTACAGGAATACTTACATCCTGGATTAAAATTATCTGAAAATGAATTTATATAATAATTATCACCACCGTTTTCTTCATCCGTAAGCATTTCCTTATATATACTTGCAAGTGACTCAATATCCTCTTTCTGAGTCTTTACAAATGTATCATCAGACACGTATTTTGACAGCTGTTCACTTTCCTGTGGCGTAAATTTTATTGTTTCCTTTATAACATTCTGCTTTATTGTCTGACTGCTTGTAGGGAGTACAGGTTTTTTCTTTGAAACAATCCTGTAAATATTCTCTGCATAGTTTTCTACACTCAGATTATAATCATTATTAAATTCAAACTCTGTTGTATCATCAACATAAGCGCTTAATCCTTCTGCTGCCTTTCCACCAATTATCTCCCATGAATTTTCAAGCGCAAGGCAAACTTCCTTTTCACCATACGTCTTTGACATAACAACAGGAAACATATATACATTTCCTATCTTTGACTTATCTGCATACAGCCAGCACGAATCAAGAAATGTCTGCATAAGTCCACCCATTCCAAGCCATTCAACTGTTGTTGCAAGAATAACCGCATCTGCATCTGCAACCGTCTGCGACAATGTTGTTATTGTATTTTTTAATTCATATAAATTATACCTTTCAACCTTAATGTTAAGCTCTCCAAGTACTTCCTGGATCTTTGAAATAACATATAGTGTAGGATCATCAACCAGTCCTCTTCCCCCATAATATATATTTACTTTCATCTGCTGCCTCCGTAATCTTCACTTATTATTGTGAATATAGCATAAAACCTAGGTTATTTCAACTATATACGACAATGCAGCAATCTGAATCGTATCTCCGTTTGCTATCTTCTTTTTTTCATCCGGTTTGATTCTTATATCATTTACAAATGTTCCATTTGTTGAATTCATATCTTCAATATAACATTTGTCATCTTCTTTTTTTATACATGCATGTACTCTGCTTATTATCCTGTTGCTGATAATAACATCGCAGTATGGTTTCATACTTCCAATAACACATGGAAATGTACATATTTCAATTGCCTCCTGTTTGATATCCTGTGTTTTTTCACCTGCTTTACATGAATTCTCCGGAACAAGCCTTAATCCGCACTTTTTTTCTTCATCATCTGCATACTCAGAAAGCAGTATTGTGTTTCCCTCATATATCTGCCGGTTTTGATCTTCACTTAATCCTGCAGCCATATTACCACTGGTAATGGGATTTTCACTTTCGAACAGTTTATTGGAAGTATATTCTCCACCATCACCATTGCTGCTTTTTAAATATGGCTGACTGTAATTATCAGTTGTTATATTTGTAAAAACATCCGGATTTTTTATTTTTTTACCAAGCATAACATTAACAGCCAGTCCGACTATTATTACTGCAAATGATATTACCATGTCCATTTTAATTATAGCTATTTTAGGATAAAACAATGCAACTGCCGTATAAAGTATAATAATTATTACAGCCAGCCTTGCTGATTTTAAATAACTAAATGTTTTTTTATTAAATTCTTCCTTATCTGTATGTATATTTTCATACGGAACGGCCTTTTTTATATTCTGATCTTTTATTTCACTGCTTTTTTCATGTTTTTTATCCGGTATTATGCTATTATTATGCATACCACTATCAATACTTATATCTATACTACCATGATCATCGCGTAATATCTCTTCCTGCGGCTGACTGCATGACACAAGATCTGACAGTTCCTGAGGATTATACTCATCATGCACAACCTTGTGATATATCTCATATACCTTCATCAATTCATCTCTGTCCGAATTATGATCAAAATGCTCAATTATATATTCAAACAGCAATTTTATATCATCAGAAAACACATGCTTTATATCAGGGCAATATGCGAAACTTATCTTTTTATTTTTCATATTAATATACATATACTCCGGCTCAACTATCACACGGTCAAGATCCAGCATATAATCATTTATTGACTTTACTATATCAGAAATACTTGTACAGATATTATATACACCATCAAGCGTAATCTTATTATATTCATATAATTTCGATAACTGCTGTCTTGAAGTTATATCATAATAATAATTCTGCCTATTGTTAATATTTCTTATGCTGACCGGCAACAACCCGTTTATCTTATTTCTGGATATCATTTTCTGCTGATAATCATTGTGTTCTCCACCTGCATCCGGCATAATTACTAAATAGTTAGTATTGTTTTCATGTTCAAATTCTGTTTTATACATTTAATATATGCATCCTCCATCCTTTGCTATATACCTGATTGATTTCTCTTCTATTTTTCAACACTTTATACTTTATCTGCCTGAAACTATTTTTTCTACCGCATTAATTTTCCTTATAAATTCCGGCTGATAATATTTCTTTATCTTCTCCTGCTTTTCTATTTTCCCAATTTCCCTGATTACTCCTGCTGCCATAAATACAGCTGAACACTTTGCACTACATTCACTATTTTCATTATTTATTTCCACTCTTATGTCCCTGGTGAATATTGTACGTTTTTTAATATCAGCCTGTGCTTCATTACATAGCCTTTCTATATCTTTTTCTGTCATCTGTGTGCACTGTTCTGCCTGTATATCCACCTGTATCAAAATGTTTTTTATAACCGCCATATCATGAAAATAAAATGTAACTGCTATTAAAATAATTATAATCATGGTAAACATTGGTATTATATATGAATTCTCAATTGTATATGACGCTCTTAATCTTCCTGTCATAATAAAATTAATCACCCCGCTTTAGTTTTAAATTACTGCAGCCCTTATAAATGCTACCAGCATGAACGGGATAAACGGCATCTGATATTTTAATTTTATCTTTCCTAACGCAAGCCCGATTACCGAAAACAATGACATAATGAAAAAAGCTCCCCCTAATATCACCAGTGTTTTTAATACCCCCATGAATGTTCCTATAAAAGCTAAAACTATTCCATCTGCCACTCCAAAACAGCCTGTTATTAATGCAATAATAACCATTAAAATTCCCGGTATAAGCCCCATAGCCATTTCATTAAAAGTTAATGCCTTCTTATAAACAAGTATTCCTGAACCTGCTAATGCTATAACCCCAAATATAACTACCTGCCACACTGGTACTGCTTTATATCTTATATCTTCCACTGACAACACTACCAAAAGCATGCCTGTTATAAAATAAATTATTTTTAAATATTCTTCCAAATATATATCTGCTCCTGTTGTTTCATTTTTTATTTTTTGTTATCTCATTAATTATTAGTGAACACACTTAGAACATGGCTTTCTGCCATCTGTTTTTTCTAATGGAATTTTTATTACTGTTCTTTTTAAATTACTGCAGTTTATACTTGTATGATACCTTTCACCATAATCCGTAATATACAGTTGTAGTGAATTACCACTGCCACATTTTTCACATGGATAATACTTCCCTCCTGATTTATTTCTTGTGTTTTCAATATTCGCTCTGCTTATTGGATTTACTGATACATTTAAATATGTACATGCTCTGTCCTTGTGGTATACTTTCCCACTAACTGTAATATATACCGACTCTTCTATGCTATTTTCTTTCTGTCTTTGTATATAATCTTCTCCAAGCCACGCATTCGCAACAAAGCTTTCTTCGACATTTACTGCACCTGTTCCGAAAATATCAAAAGGATTTTTTATTTTATATGAAACAACAAGCTTTATTTTTGAATCACTGCGTAATATTTCTGACTTTATCAATGATATCCCGTCATTTCCACCAACAATTCCATTATTTTTTGCAAAATCGCTGCCAAGCTCATCTATAAGTATTTTTTTTGCAACAGCATCTGATAACCCGCTTTTTATTATATTTTCTATAGTTTTATCCGTATTTTTATCAGTTTCATAACTATAGTTATCTTTAAATTGATTGCAAACATACGCATACTCCGATAGTTTTCTTATATCACTATACATTGCTGTATTCATACTCTGCCTTACACTTTCCATATGAATAAGATAAACCACCATCATTACTGCATAAATAAAAAGCGGAATTACTATAGATGCCTCCACAGTTGCCGATGCACACAAATATGCCTTTTTACCGCTTTCTGGCGTAATTTCTTTAAATCTAATAATTGTCCGTTTGTCCTTTCCTTTTAATTTAATATTTGTTTTCTCTGCAATAAAAAGACACATATGACTACATCTCAACCTCTGGAATTAAACCTTTAAAATAAATATGAATAATCTTTTTACATATCAAATCAATATGAAATTTGCAGTTCTTTTGTATAATACTCATTTGTAATTTCTGACTTAAAAACAGCAGTTCCCCCAGCTGAATAAATATAGTCCTTTAGTCTGAAATCTGTATTACCAAGTTCTATCATTCTCAGCTCAATTGCCCCCATAACAGAATAGAGTACTTGTCTTGTATTCTGCATAAAAAGAAGTATTCTTAAGTACTGCTCATAGTCGAGACCTTTATCGTTCTTTTTATCTGATTCAAACTTCATTGCAAGAAGATTCTGCAATGTAAGATTCCAGTTATTTTTATTCTTTACCAGCTCAGTTTTCCCACCATTAAGCAGCTGTTTTATCTCTATCAGACTCTCCCCATATGCCCACGCCGCCATTATCAGATACTGGGCTGCCTTGATAATAACAACATTTCCAGTAAAACCCACAAGTCCCATTGCAAGCGCATATGCCTGATTCTTCTTCTCCGGATCTGTTATTATATGTGCCAAATTCACTCCTTCTCTTAAAAATGATAATTGCGATATAACCTTTCCTAAATTATCGCGGTCACTGTTTTGCCCTGCAATGATGTACTCAATCATATAATCAAGCTGCTTGTTGGTATCACGGTCAATCGTCTTATCATCCCTTAGATAATCAGTAAATGAATTAAACTTAAGAAAAATATACTCATTTACAGCCGTCTTATCACTGATGCTGCATTTTGATTCTCCGCCACCGCTTCCAAGCTGTGTTGCAAGATCCCTGTATTCTACTTTCTTTTCAGAAATCCCTTTGCCATCAAGCACAAGCCCTGTTATTCCTTCTGTCAGTGTTTTATATATTTTTTTTACAGATCCTGTTCCTTCGGATTTTTTTGAAAAATCAATTCCTGAATAATCAAATCTTAATTTATTATTACTTACTGCTTTAACATTTGCCTTCACTGCATCTATCATGGACAATACTTCACTGCAGTTTTGCTGGTTTATTGTTATATTTAACTTTTGTATCTGTGTATTTAAAACAGAATACACCTGTCTGTTTTCAACCAGACCTGATTTTACTGAATCTATATCACAAAGCGTCTTTTTGGCAGTTTTACTATCATTTAACATCTGGCTTAGATCTTCATTAAATGATTTATACTCATCATCACCAATTATATTTTTTTTGCTGTCAAGCTTATTTTTGCATTCATTAATTTTGCCTGTCACATCATTATTTCTGTCATTATATCCATCAATTACATTTATGGCCTCATTAGTTTTTTTTGATACCTGTTCAATTACATCCTTTAATCTTGAATAATTCCCCGAATATGAATTATTAAGTTTTTCCATTTCATCAGCAGAATTTTTTATATCCTCTACATCCGAATACATGTCTTCAAGGATTTCATATACATTCGTATACTTTCCATATGTATCAGACATTACATCATATACTGCCCCATTATCAATTGCAGCTGTCTGCATTGAAAGCTGCTGTGTTATTAGAGCCTTTGCAAAATAATCATCTGAAGCCACAGGTCTCCCCCCTGATACCGCTATTCCTGTATCACTTATCTCAAGCCCTTCTACAAGCTTAACAAGCTGAAGTAACATTGTATCCTGCTGTGCAGCACTATCCTGACAATCAACTATAGATTCAGTAATTTCATTTAAAACCTGTGTTTTTTCAACCTGTTGTGATGTCTTAAGTGAATTTTGCACAAGTTCTGCTGCATAACCATATTTCATATATGCAATAATTTCTGCCTTAATATTTTCCCCCTCATTATCTGTTGCATAAGAAAATTCATCAAAATATGCATTTTTATATGAAATATATTTTTTATCATGCATGCTATCACAGTTATTTTCAAAAATGATATTCAGATCTTGATTTATATTGTCCGATTTTTTCAACATAAATATATCGAACTCATCTAATAATTTATTTGAATATTCTGCAAATACTGATTCAGTAGAAAGACGCGATATCATGTCAGCCTTTACTCTTACACCTCTTTCTATTACCGATCTGATACATGTGGTAACAAGTGCCAGGACTATTGTTATAGACAGTGCTGCAAACACAGTAATCTGCGCTTTAATTTTCTTTTTATTTTTCTTTCTATTTTTCAATGCCTTCATTATTCTTTACACCTGTTTTGCTTTTGAAGACATATTCTCTAATATTGTATTAATTAAAGCAGTTATCTGCTTTTTAAATATAATGACAAGTCCGATAAGTACAATTATTATCAAAACTATCTCTACAACTCCCATTCCATCTTCCTCTTTTATAAAATCTTTTATTAATTTTTTCATATTTTCCTCCATTTCCGCGCCATTTTAATGACACATCAGAAAATTTGTGCACAACACAAATCTTTTTATATCTGCAATTACAAATCAAAAGACATCATTGCAGGAGCAATTACAATAACCATCACTATAATAAGCATCAATACCATTGGCATCAGTAATTTCGTGCCTGCCTCTTCTCCTTTTGTCTTTACAATATTTTTATGCTCTTCAAATGCTGCCTGCGCTTCTGCATCAAGCAGACTGATAAGTTCTTTAGTTCCTTTCCTTACATTCTGTACAAGCAATGATCCAAATTTAATATATTCTTTTGTATTGCATCTTTTTCCAAATCCTTCATAAGCTTCCACCTCTGTTATCCCTGACCTTAACTGATTATACGTTTCTGCCATTTCATCATATACAAACCTTTTATAATCCTGTTTCTGCTTTATCTGTACAAGATAATCAGTCACTATTTTCTCCCATGCTTTCGCCACCGTCATTCCTGCCCCGACAAGCAGACTAAACTTTGATATCACTTCTGAATAATCATACTGAAGCTGGTTTTTTCTTATGTTTATCTGTCGCTGTTTTTCCTGTCTTGTTCCCGCTATTATTCCTGCCACTGCAACAATTCCAAATATAAATGCCAGCATTGGCGATGGTGTATCCGAAGCATATGAATAGCTTACTTTCCTGTTATTTATTTCCTGTGGCAGCTTTATCTCATTATTATCACGGCTGTCTTTTTCAGAATTTATCATGTTGTTTATAATATCTCTTTGTAAACTCTCTTCTGATGACAGCTCCTTTGGCTTCACTATAACATCAATTGTATTTTCACCCTGGTAATCATTATATTTAAAGTCAACAGTAAGAACTACGTATCTTTCTTCCTCTGCTTTAAAATCATCATTCATTACTTTTCCATCATAATCTATAAGACCATAATCACTTGTACTCCACTCAATATCTGCCGGATACCCTCTTATACCTGTACAAAGATCAAGATCACTGGTAATATTTTCAAGACTGTCATTGTCTTTAAGTATACTTTTAAGAAGCAGTTCATACATTTCATCAAACATTTTCTGAACCTCTTCCTCTGACAACTGCTTTGGATAAATATCTAAATCTGCCGTTATGTATCCACCACTTTCAATCTCTGCATTGACCTTGATATTTTCTTTCTCCTGTGCATAATCCGGTCTTATCAATATTCCGTTTTCAATTGCCTGTCCATTTCTTCCCTGAATGTATAAAACAACGGCTGCTGCCACTGTCATAAAAATAACAATTCCTATATAACGCACCTGTTTATTTTCAGACATCTTCTTGTTATTGCTATGTTTTCTTTTAAATTTCAATATTAACTATCCTCTTTGATAAATAATATGATACGGTGTAAATTATCAGACAGACTGTCATAATTGCAGCTCCTGCAGCATTTCCATATAATGGCTGTATAAAATCTGCTGCCGTAAATTTCAGATACAGTATTATCACGAATGGAATTATACTCATTACCCTCTGTTCCATTTTCTTTCCGCTTATCATAGTCTGTACCTCATTATTAACCTCAGTTTTCTGACTGATTTTTTCAGCTGTAGACTTTATTATCGCTATCAGATTGCCACCGCACCTTTTTGCATATCTGAAAACTGACGAAAAATAAGCTATATCACTTACATTACTTTTCTTTGCAAATTCTTCCAGCAAAGTTTCCAGATTCTCATTACATTCAATTCTCCTTGAAATATTCTTAAATTCCTTTACTATCATGCTATCTGCCCCATATAATATGACCATTTCATTAGCTGCCTGCCTGAACGCATTTTCAATTGAATATCCAACATTTAAAGAAAATGATACTGCTACAATCGCATCTTTAAACTGGTTAGTAAGCTGCCGTTTTTGTTTTGCTTTAATTTCACATGATTTTTCTTTTATATAAAATATCAGAAACGGACTTAAAAAAACTGACGCAATTACACTTTCATAAAATATATATGATATGGTCATTATTACTAATAATCCGGTAAAAAGCACCCTTATATACTGTGCTGGTCTTATTCCATAACGTACAGTTGTAAATGTCTCAAGTCTGCTATATATGCGGTTATTATTTATTTTCTGCACACTTCTTACAAATGTATTATCAGTCTTTTGTAAAATCTGTTTTAACTCCGGCAGCCTGCATTTTTTCATTATTGATAAGCCTGTTATTTTTGCACTCAAGCGTTCCAATAACTTTTCCATCTGAATCCTCGCCTTTCTCCTTATACTTATATAATGTGTTCAACTGAATCTTTCCTTCATGTACTGCCACTACTTCTTCTATAGTTAATACTTTTCTTGTTTTATCCCGTAGTCTTCCCAGATGCACAATTATATCAATTGCAGATACCAGCTGCTGCTTAATTGCTTCCGATGGCATATCCATTCCCATAAGCTCCATGGTTTCAAGCCTTGTAAGCATATCTGCGCAGCTATTTGCATGCCCTGTTGACATGCAGCCATCATGTCCTGTATTCATAGCCTGTATCATATCGATTGCCTCAGTTCCTCTTACCTCACCTACAACTATACGGTCCGGCCGCATTCTAAGACTTGATTTTATAAGATCTCTTATAGTTATTTCATTTTTTCCTTCCACATTTGCATTTCTGGCTTCAAGCCGTACAAGATTACTGACCCCCTGAATTTTAAGCTCTGCAGAATCTTCAATTGTAATTACTCTTTGATCTTTTGGAATAAAATTAGATAATGCATTTAAGAATGTTGTTTTACCGGATCCGGTTCCCCCACTGATAAATATGTTGTATCCTGCTTCTACAGCTGTTTTTAAAAAATCTGCTGCATCCTTTGTTATTGAACCAAGACTGATAAGCCGTTGTATAGTTATTGGTGTATCATAAAATTTTCTTATTGTTATAACAGGTCCGTCAAGTGCAACCGGTGGAAGCACTATATTTACTCTTGACCCATCAGACAGTCTTGTATCTGTAATTGGCACTGATTCATTTACAATACGGTTTGACAACGATGCAATCTTCTGCGCTATATCCTCCAGCTTAATCTTACTGTCAAAAGACCTGTTCCATTTTGCTATATGTCCGTTTTTTTCATAAAATATGTCTTTATATCCGTTTACCATAATTTCCGTTATTGAATCATCCTCCAGCAATTCCTGCAGAATATCAAGCTTTCTTATTGAATTAAAGACACTTTCTTTTATCTTTTCCCGATCTTCAATCGGTATGATTCTTATACGGCTTTTTTCAAAAATACATTCATCTATAATCTGCCTCAATTCATCATCATTAATATCAGCTCTGATATCAAGTCTTTCATATACCATATCCCGTATAATTTTATTCATACACTATATTCCTTACATAACTATACATTCCATCACATTCTTTTCTTTCAAGATAATCATCGTTAATTACGGTATTTTCTGGTATATGTATTTTTTTTATTTTGTTAAGTATGTTTTCCATATCTGACGACAGAAAATACATTTCAAAGTTCTCCACCTTCTTAAGTGATAAGTAATCATCCGATACAGGCATATATACCATACTGCATCCTGCAATAATAACTGTCTGCTGCTTTATGGCATTTGCTATATCAAGTACAACATTTTCATACCCTGCATATTTTGCAATATCATATACAAATTTCATAAATTGCTCTGCCATAATAAATTCAATATCTTTTGCACACTGTACTGGCGGAATATAATCTATTCCATTAACTGAACATATTGCATCCCTTATTCTTTCATCCACATATTCTCCATTCTGCCTGTAAAAATATATTGCATCTGATAATGTCATATTATTAAACTGTGGCAGTATTGCTGACAGCCCTGCAAATTCTTCAAGATTTATATATAGCGTCTTAACCTGCTCATTCATGCATCTTGCAAGATTTAACGCAAACTGTGTTCTTGAACCCACATTAGCCGGAGTAAATACGCCTGTAACCTTTACATCTGTAGTCTTCTTTCCAAAATCACATCCGCTTTCTCTTATAACTTCATTAACTATGCTCTCTCCCGACTGATACTTATATATTCCAACTGCATTATCTACTCCACAATTTCTAAACCTGAGCTTTATATCATTTTCATTTTCCACAAGAACCATAACCGGTCCTTTATGTTTTCTCACTGCCTCTACCCCCAGACTTTTCTCACTTATTATGAGCATAACAGCTGTATTATCTGAAAGATACTGCTTAAGTTCATCTACATCCGTAAACATCTGCACTGAAAATGGAATATTTTTATAAAGACTGAATATATTCATAAGTTTCTTTGCATATATACTGTCTTCATCATAAATAACACATATATTACTCAATTTTCCTCCTTTTGCTATTAATTTTTGTTAGGTAATTGCGAAACTCATAAATTTGAGCTACAGTTATGCGAATTTAACAAATTCATAAGCAGGTGCTTTAATGCAGCCGGTACGTAAGGCGGTGTATTTTACCGCCTTACGTACCGCTGCCAGCATTAAGCAGCGCAAGCGTGCCTGCGTTGAATTGTTAATTATGCCGGGCATTATCTGAAAAACTGAGCATTTCGCAATTAACTATTAATTTTTGTTATTAACCTATTTCCTGCTTTTCACACTAAACTATGATAAATGAGTTCTGCCATATAAAGCACTTCTCCCAGTGCAATTGCAATGGTAAAATGAAATACATGCATTTTAAATTCTATTCCTTCGTCACTTTTCAGGTTCATTTCCACATTGCTTAAATTACACACTCTGTCCGTAAAAAACCTGTTTTCTACATTTATATCCTGTAACTTTTTAATACCTCCCAACTTACACGGACCTATTGTCCGTTTTTTTAAAATTCCGGTTATTATTCCGGCAATACCAATAACTGCCGCACTAATAAACGTAAATACAACAATTCTTATAATTGCATCATACCCTGCAATAAATCCTAAAACAGAAAACAGCTTTACATCTCCCGCCCCGACTGCTTTTAAAATATATACAACAAACAATATAACAAATGTAACAATCAGCCCTTTTAAATAAGCAGCACATCTTCCCGTGTGCATTGTCTCATATATAAGCAGCGCAATGGCACACACCAGTCCTGACATTACAAGCCTGTTACTTATCTTATAGCTCTTTAAATCACCAGCTACTGCTATTGCTGTGAGAATTAACACAGCCGCCAGACGCGCATAAAATATACTAACGTCAAAATCAAATAACATCTCATTCATCACCTTATTCTCCATTAAATAAAATAAGCAGTATATATTTACCATTATCTGACTATACTTATGATAGAACATTAAATAGAAACGGGGTTATAGGAGGTTGAAAGTGAAATTATTAAAGAAAAAGTCAAATAATCCCACAAAAGACAGCAAGTACCTGCTAAAGGAAATAAATATGACCAAAGAAGCTCTGAATAACGCATACTCAAACTTTAACAATGCAACTGACCCTGATCTAATAGACTGCTACATCTACCAGGTTAACTCTGAACAAAAACGTTATAAATATCTGCTGCAAAAAGTTAAAGAATATGAAAGCTCTTCATTATAAATAATCAAACTTATAACAAAATCAGCCCTGCGGCTCTTTGTATATTATAATTATTTGTTGTATTGTATTAGTATAATATCACCATTGATATATTTTGTCAATATATTTTTTATACTTATAAAAATTTGTGATGCTAGTGATTTTACACGGCTGTTTGTGCCGCAGATGCCTCAAATAGCCACTACTGCAAAGTTGAAATTTAAATTCAGCTCACGTTTCTTTATATACTTTGCATATGTAAAATGTAAAAAGTAAAATGTAAATTAAAATACAAAAAAGATGCCTTTAGTACTCAATTCGATAGTACTTCAGGCATCTTTTTTCACATACATGTCATCATGTCATTTCTTTCCAGACTGTATTTGATTTTTCACACTATGTATCATTTCCCTGATTTTATTTATTTTCCTCTGTCTGGCTGCTCTCTACAACATCTATTGTATCATCCTTATCGCCGGCTTTGCCGTCTTCTTCCTTATCTTTGTTATCCACCTTATCTTTGTTGTCTTCCATATCACTATTATCGCCTTTATCAGTTACAGCCTTCTTAGCTGTATCTTCATCTGAGCATATTGCAATTACATCATCATTCTTTTCATATGTAAGAAGCATGTATATTGCTGCTGCTATCAGACCACCAACAAGCGGAGCAAGGATAAATACCCACACCTGCGACATTGCTGTTTTATCACCTGTTATAAACTTAACTAATGCAGGACCAAAGCTTCTTGCAGGATTTACACCTGTTCCTGTAAGCAATACGCCAAAAAGATGAACTGCTGTAAGTGACATACCAATTACCATACCTGCAACACTCTTATATCTTTCATTTGCTGTTACACCAAGTACTGTTATAACAAATATAAATGAAAGTATAATTTCTACAAGAACTGCGCCCCATGGCTTTATCTGCCATAATACTGACTGATCGCCGTATCCGTTAGTTGCCGGATTGCAGAAATCTGTGCCATATGAGCTGTATTTTGCTACAACATCTGAATCGAATGACTTTGATAGTCCGTAAACTGTAAATGCACCTGCAATACCACCGATTAGCTGTGCAATAACATATCCGACACAGTCAAGTACCTTCATTCTGCCAGATGCAAGCATTGCAATTGATACTGCCGGATTAATATGACATCCCGAAATATTTCCAATTGAATAAAACATCGCAATAAATACTGTACCAAACAACAGTGCAATACCTACAATTCCAAGATATCCCTGAAAGCCACCTGTAAATGCTGTTGCACCACATGCTGCAAATGTCAATGCAAATGTGCCAATAAACTCAGCTAAATATTTTCTCATTAATTTAGTCCTCCATTCTTAAACGTTTTGAGAAATGCGTAGTTTAATTCCTGTTTTTTCCTTATCAGACACGCACAACTTATTATATGCTTAAATATCTTTTAATACAACTTTCTTCACAGAATGTTGACATTTATTTTTTACTAAACTACTATTATATAGTACAAAAATAAATTTACGCGATCTTAATCCACCTTGAACTCCTGCAAGACGCTATATTTACTTTATTTTATTATGTTCCTGGTGTTTAGCGTACCGATAAGTATGAAGTGTAAACTGCTTATTTGTGCAGGCAAAAATGCGCTCTATACTTTTTACATTTATAAAATATGATATACGAAAGGCTTAACAATATGAATGACAGAGAAAATCTTTTTAATACATCCGGCAGCTTTAACAGCAGTAATAATAGTACGGACTCGTTACATAATTACAAACATGATGACAATTTCAAACAGAATATGACTGACAACAGTATAGAAAAAAGTAAAGGTGATAATCGATCAGGCAAAAAATCCGGTAAAAAAAATCATAAAAAGCGGTCACGCATAAATGGATTCCTTGCATTTATCTCACTTATTTCAATTATATTTAATATTGCTTTTATCTACAAATTCGGAATAAAAGAATTATTTGTAAAAGATGAAAAATCATATTCACTGCAGGAGATAAGTGATATAAAAAATGAAGCAAATGATGAACTGCTGAGTAAATTATCAGAACACCTTGGAAATGGAAATGGTCTGCTCTCATTCTTAAAAAGCACCTACACAAATAAAATCATTTATACAGATAAAGGAAAATATGTAATTGAAGATATCAACTCTTCACTAAAGCCAAATGCATATAAAAAGGGAAGCTACGACATTGGCAGTAATTCAGAAATCACGTATTCTGAGGATGGGAAAATCATATCTCACAAGGGTATCGACCTTTCAAAATACCAGGGTGCCGCTGATTTTTCCAAAATAAAAGCAAGCGGTGTTGAATTTGCAATGTTAAGATGTGGCTATAGAAGTTATGGTTCAGGTATTCTTACCGAAGATTCTTCTTTTAAAACATTTGCCTCAGATGCCTCTGATAATGATATTAAAATAGGTGTTTATTTCTTTTCCCAGGCAATCAATACCAATGAGGCCAGAGAAGAAGCCAAATTCGTTATTGATATGGTACGTCCATATAAAATATCATACCCGATTGCAATTGATATCGAAGAAGTCAAAGATGAATACCGCCAGCAGAATTTATCCAAAAAAGAACTTACAGACGTTATTATTACTTTTTGTGATGAAATTAAAAAAGCCGGATACACTCCTATGATATACAGCAATATCCGCTGTTTTGCCGGAAAGGTCGACCTTACCCGCCTTGAAGACTATGAGAAATGGTTTGCCGGATATGATTCAACACCATATTATCCATATGCAATGTCAATGTGGCAGTACACGGACTCAGGTACTGTTGATGGCATTGAAGGAAATGTAGATCTTGATATCAGTTATAAAACCTGGAATTAATAATATAAAACAATATAACATCTTTTTTACGCTGCTTCAGATATTTTCATGCTGAAGCAGCAGATATATCATTGAATTTTTTTATATTTTTTAACAAGTTTTATGTACGCTGCACCAGAGTTACATAAACCTCGCAATTATTACACTTGCTGCGACTCCTGCAAATGTTGACACAAGTGCTCCCGCAAGTGTCCAGCGGGTTTTACTTACTTTTGCAGCCATAAAATAAACAGACATTGTATAAAATATTGTTTCTGTACTGCTCATCATTAATGAAGTGGTGATTCCAATAAAGGAGTCAGCTCCATACTCTTTGAATATATCCAATGCTAATCCAGTTGCCGCAGAAGAACTGAACATTCTTACAATTGTAACCGGTACAAGCTCGGGCGGAAATCCTATTTTACTTATAAACCCACCAGATACTTCAGCAATAAAATTAAGAAGTCCTGATGAACGCATTATCCCGACAGCAACCATCAGCCCTATAAGTGTAGGTGCTACCGAGCATACTGTCTTAAGACCATCTTTTGCCCCTTCAACAAAATCATCATATACATTTATTTTTGCGGCAATCCCATATCCGACTATAAAAAAAATTACAAGTGGTATTATAAATGAAGATATTACAATTATTATATTCAATGTCTCACCACCCTGCAAAATATAATTCCTGCCATTGTACTTATAGTAGTCGCTATTATTGCCGGTGCCACGATTGAAGTCGGATTTGCACTTCCATACTGGCTTCTGTATGCAATTATGTTTATTGGAATAAGCTGGATTGAAGATATATTAAGCACCAGAAATGCACACATATCATAGCTTGCGCTTGTTTTATGGTCATTTAATTTTGCCAGCTCCTGCATTGACCTGATTCCTGCCGGCGTTGCTGCCCATCCAAGTCCAAGAAAATTTGCAATAACATTTGTCGTCATATGCTGCATTGCCTGTGACTGCTGTGGCACGCACGGAAACATCCAGTGCATAAACGGCCCTATAATTTTCATACACTTTGATATCAGTCCGCTTTTTGATGCAATCTCCATAAGACCAGTCCATAATGACATAACGCCAAGCATTGTTATACACAACGTAACAGCTTCCTTTGCAGAGTCAAGTGCCCCATCGCCCACTGCTGCCATATTTCCCGTAAATGCAGCATATATTATTCCAAGTATAATCATAAAGCCCCATAAATAATTTAGCATTTTTCTCCGTTCCTGCGTATCATACGCAAAAGTACATCGGTTCTTAATGCTATATTATTATGGGGCTTTAATTTATATTACTTATTTTCTGTGTATATTTGCCAGCTCTGTATTATCTTAATGTTCTTAACTTTTTAAGCAGCTTTTCATGAATTTGTTTCTTTAAACTTTAAAATCATTTCTCTCGTAAGGCTTACTCCGTCTTCTAAGAGGTCAATGTCCTTTGCTGCAAGCCATCCGCCAACAGCAAGTTCATTTTCATCAAGCTTTATCGTGTCATCATCACCATCAAGTTCACAAAAGAATCCCATAAGAAGAGAACCGCTAAGTCCCCATGGCTGACTTTTATAATATTTGAGATTTTTAACACGCAACCCGACTTCTTCCATTACTTCCCGCTCAACAGTCTGCTCAATCGTTTCACCAATCTCATTAAATCCGGCAATAAGTGCGTAATTTTTATAATTTCGTCCCGCATATTTAGTCATAAGAATCTTGTCTGCGTTAGTAACTCCAACTATAACTGCCGGACAAATCTTTGGAAAATCAACATTTCCACATTCAGTGCAGTAAAGCATTCTCTGTTTGTCATCATGCTTCATAACATGTCCACACCTGCCGCAAACCTGATTGTCCCTGTACCAGCCATAAAGATGAAATGCTGTAATTGCTGCAAATGCCACTGCTTTAGGTTTTGCATTTCTAAACATATTTACACCTATAAATTCATAACCATTCAGAAGCACCCTGTATTCATTATGAATCTTACTATCTGATGTTTCACCTTCAAAGCTTCCGTGTAAAACCTGTTTTTTTCTCATAGCCAGAAAATACCTTGTTTTATCAACGGACAAAAGATATGTCACTGTATAAGCCTCAGAAACCTTTAGCTCTGTTTTTTCTTCAACTGCGGTAACAAATTCCCTGTAAGAAGGATAACTTATTATGTCATCTGTCTTTTTAGCCAATACTGTCGAACCCTGAAAGTAAAAAATTATGTCTTCATCTTCGCATTTAACATTCTTATACTGATTATCTAAATGGCTTGGTAAAATATCCTGTATCAATTTGGCCTCCTGTTTCAAAACTATATATCTGTTATACAGCTTTACGATTATAATTAATTTTATTTTAAAGTTCTTTATCTGACTCAGATTAAATTTATCAGAATGTGGCAAGTTCTCTTTCAGGTGCCTGCGCAGGTTCTACCTTGCTTGCATAAAGTACGGGACCTTTCTTCTTGTATGCCATCTGGAACTCGTACTTGATTTTTGCAGTTACCGTAACCCACTGCTTATTCTCAAGACTTGCAATATCATTATAGAAACATATATATCCTATAAATGTGATATCTGCTTCACAGCATGTCATTACCTGTCTTCCAGGTACAAAATTCTTGTCTTTAAAATACTTATTTTTAAGAACCTGTCCCTTGAAACGAACAGTCTTTCCATTATATACTTCAGGTCTTTCTGAAACATCCATATACCATATGCCGTAATCTCCGTCCTCGACTTCAATTACATCCGCATTGATATCATATGGAAGTTGTTCTGAAATCGCCATTGGATCACCATTTTCATCCTCAAATACTATCTGGACGCCTGAATTAAGTGCCTTTATACTTCTTCTGTAGCTTCCAAGATTCATATTTTTACCACAGCGGTTAAATATGACCATATCTACATATTTTACAGTCTCAGCCATTAACGCCTTCATATTATTCCACTGCATTTCAAAGGTTGAAGCATCAAATAATGTAATTGTCTGGTATATTTCCCAGCCATGCGGCTTTTCAGAATTTAAAATAATGGCCGGATCCCATGTGCCGTTATATTCTACTATAACAACCCACGGATCATACTTTTTATCAAGCTCTTCAAGTTTTTCCTTAGTGAAGTCTTCCTTCTCAAGGACTACCATATCAACGCCATTTTCTTTGAGCATCTTCTCATCATATTCTTCTTCGCCTTCCTCGCATACAATAAGAAGCTTATTTTGTGCACCTTCAAACTGACCCATTTCTATGGTATCAGAAATAAATGTTGTCTTTCCACTATCAAGAAATCCATTAATTAAAAATATAGGAATCTGGTATTGTTCTTCTGCCATTCTGGTCCTCCACTACGATTTTATACTTCAAATAATTCTTTTAATTTGTCTTCAAGCAATTCTGAACCGATTACACAAATACGTCCTGTAAAGTCAGGCTTTCCATCACGTATTTCATATTCACCCGGAACAAGGTCAAAATACATCCACTTTCCTTCTTTATCAGGAAGCATACCCTTTGAACGAAGAATCTTTCCATAATCTTCTGAATTAGCAAGCTTATTTAAAATGCTGTCAAGCTCTGCTTTGTCATACTTGTTTGGTGTTTCTGTTCCCCAGCTTGTAAATACATCATCAGCATGATGATGTCCGTGATGATCGTGGTCATGATGGTCATGGTCGTGTCCACAGCAATGATCATGGTCATGCTCATCTTCATCATGGTGATGGTGATGCTCATGTTCGTCCTCATCATGGTCATGGTCGTGTCCACAGCAATGGTCATGGTCATGCTCATCTTCATCATGGTGATGGTGATGCTCATGTTCGTCCTCATCATGGTCATGATCATGTCCGCAGCAGCATTCTCCGTCATGATGGTGATGATGCTCATGTTCATGCTCCTCATGAGTCTTTTCAGCCTGCTGTGCAAGCATTTCAAGTTCAAGATTCGTTACATTTTCCATTGCTCCAAGAATCTGAGTGCCATCAATATCATCCCATGCAGTCGTTATAATATGTGCATCCGGATTAACCTCTCTTATAAGTTCAATTGCTTTCTTTAATTTATCCTCACTTACGTTCTGTGTTCTGCTCAGGATAATAGTTCCTGCATGCTCAATCTGATTGTTGAAAAATTCGCCAAAATTCTTCATATAAACCTTTACCTTAGAAGCATCAGCTACAGTTGATGCACTGTTTAACCTGATTTCATTCTCAATATGAAGATCTTTAACTGCTTTGATTACATCTGATAATTTACCAACACCTGAAGGCTCAATTATAATTCTGTCAGGATGATATTTATCAACAACTTCCTTTAATGACTTTCCAAAGTCACCGACTAATGAGCAACAGATACAACCTGAATTCATTTCTCTTATCTCAACACCTGAATCTTTAAGAAATCCTCCATCAATTCCAATCTCACCAAACTCATTCTCGATTAAAACTACCTGCTCATCCTTTAAAGCTTCCTTTAAAAGCTTACTTATAAGTGTTGTTTTTCCAGCACCCAAAAATCCTGATATAATATCAACTTTTGTCATTGTATTCATTTCCTTTCTTTAATTTATACTATTATTTCATTTCTTTTCTAATTGTTATTATACTATACTTGTCAACTTCCTGTATAAACAATGCCAGAGGCAGAAAGCTTAAACCACAAAGTCAAAGTAGGAAGCCATTAAGGCTTCCTACCGGTTAAAACTGAAAATAAGTATCAAGAATCATAATAACAATAAATACTATAATGATAAATGTTGCAATGTAAACACCTATCGCTGACTTAGCTGCACTTCCTTTAAATGTCCCGTTCTTTATTGCAAGTATTCCACTTACAACTGTAAAAATTAACGCAAGTACTATAGCGATTATTTCAATTATAAATGCATACTGCTCTCCCGGTTTAAAAGTACATAATAAAACTGCTGCTACAATCATTAATGATGAAGCATATCTTATATATTTTTCCAGCTTTTCTTTATCCACAATAGTCTCCGTTCCCACACTTATTATGTGCATTTCAAATTAGCCAAAACAGCCATATCCGTATTTTAACATTTTACCTTTCTTAAGGCAATTGCCATATATATTAAATTTTTATAATTCTGTATCATAAAATTTAATATATGGTATCCCGGCCCGCCATTACAGCATTATTTAAAATTACTCTGCACGGAGTGCTTCAACCGCATCCTTCTTTGATGCCATCTTTGCAGGAATATGTCCTCCAAGTACAGTAAGCAGAGTACTTACTATTACAAGTATAACCGCATATGAAGGCTTAAGCTGTGCTACATTTTTCATTTCAGTCATATTATAAAGCATTGAATTGATTGGAAATGTAAGTGCCCATGCTATAACAATTCCAAGTACACCGGAGAATACACCAAGTATAAATGTCTCTGCATCAAACACACGTGTTATATCCTTCTTTCGTGCTCCAAGTGCCCTTAATATACCGATTTCCTTGGTTCTTTCAAGTACTGACGTATATGTGATAATGCATATCATTATAAGACTTACAACAAGTGATATTGCCGCAAAAGCAACAAGGACTATAGTTATGCCATCCATTATTCCACCTGTCATGTCTGAAATACTTGAAGCCAGGTCAACATACAGAACCTGATCATTCTTATCTTTTCCATCATTATAACTGTCAAGATACTTAAGCACTTCATCTTTATGATTAAAGTTATCAGGGAAAACCATTATCATATATGGTGTTGCATTACCACCTAAATATGAAAGCATCTGTTCCTTTCCGTCTTTATCAAGGTCTTCCATTGTTATGATATTTTTATCGCTGTTTTCCTGTGCCTTAACAATCTGTGAATTTTCTGCATTATCTATAACTTTCTGTGCAAGTGAATCACTGTAAACAATACCAGTTCCAAGCAGACCTATTGTAACTGTAGGTTTTACTCTTACTACCCCGGCTATTCTTACCGTAATGCTTTTATCTGAATTATACATTGCTTCATAATCATTTCCGGGAGCATATGTACCATATGGTGTTTTTGAATAGTAATCATCATTTGAAACAATTTTGAACTCTGTACCAACTATATCATCAAGCGGAATAGAATCAACATTGTCTGTATCAAATCCCAGTGCCTTTAAAATTGTATAATCGGCACGGTTTTCTGTATCAATTACAAACATAAGATCTGTGTCACTTTCCGGATAACTTCCGGCAAGAAGGTCATAATCTGATTTTATATATGGTTCACTACCCTGTCTTAATACATCAGGGTATGATGTAAGACCTATTCCATCTGTACTTGTAACAGCTCCTCCTGTACCTTCTCCATTTGTTGTCTGTGAACCTGTTGTCTTAAACGTTGCAGGTATTATCTTATCGCCATCTTTTCTTACAACGTTCATATTTACAATTCTTGTATAACTTATGCTCTTACATATATCAGGACTTATATTATTAAGATAGTTCATATAATCATCGCTTAAATTATTTTTATGAATATATGAATTTTGTGCTGAATCATACAGTTTGACCTTATCTGTATCTTCATATGTAACTGTTCCATTCATTTTGGCCATCATACTTTTGGTCTGTTTATCTGATTCCGCTTCATCCATAGTATACATTGACCTGGATATCATGACAGGATACTCTGAAAGCGCATTATTCTGGTATTTTAATACCTGCTCCTTAAATCCGCTGGACAGACTGAGTATTACTGCAATTCCAATAATACCTATACTTGAGGCAAATGATGTTAAAAACGTACGTCCTTTTTTAGTTCTTATATTGTTAAATGACAATTTAAGCGCAGTTAAAAAATTCATACTTGTCTTTTTTAACTTAAATTCATCTTCCTTTGGTCTTTCCTCATGCGGATGGTTATCAGAAATAATGTGTCCATCCTTAAATTCTATTATTCTGTCTGCATACTCATGAGCCAGCTGCGGATTATGCGTTACCATGATAACAAGTCTGTCTTTGGCAACTTCTTTAATAAGCTCCATGATCTGTATACTTGTTTGTGTATCAAGCGCCCCCGTAGGTTCATCACAAAGCAGGATTTCCGGATCATTCGCAAGCGCTCTGGCAATTGCAACACGCTGCATCTGCCCACCTGATAACTGATTTGGCTTCTTATGAAGATGATCGCCAAGACCAACTTCTTTAAGCACCTCAACAGCTCTTTTATGTTTTTCTGCTGCAGATACTCCGCTCAGTGTCATTCCAAGCTCCACATTTTCTACAATACTTATGTGCATGATAAGATTATAGCTCTGAAATATAAATCCTACAGAATTATTTCTGTATGCATCCCATTCTTTATCTTTAAAATCAGATGTCTTTTTACCTTTAATGACAAGTTCTCCTGAATCATACCGGTCAAGTCCTCCCAGTATGTTAAGAAATGTAGTTTTACCCGAACCACTTGTTCCTAATATAGCTACAAACTCTTTCTGACGGAAGGCAACACTGATATCATCAAGAGCCTTAGTTTCAATCTCGCCTGCCTTATACGTTTTTTTAATGTGCTTTAATTCAAGCATTAAGCTATCTATCCTCCCTGAAAAATAATTTTGTTCCATTTTATCATTTTTATATTAAAATCAGATTAAAATAAAATAATTATTTGATTAAATATCATCAAAGGCGAAAAATCCAAAAGTCTATAATCTTATCTTAACGCCCTTATCATACAGCTTCTTAAATGTAATCTCTGTATCCGGAATTGTTTCTCCTTTGTGAAGAAGTAATTCAAGGCTCTTTTTATCTGACTGTTTTTTTTCATCTGAATAATCATTCTTATGCTGTATTATTTCATTATAATAAGGTGATCTTTTTGCATATTTCCAGAAATAGTCCTCATACTGTACCCCATCATAGCACCATGGTTTATCAAAAAGATTATAGTGTATTATCTTTGGATTAGTATAAAGAGGCTTTCCCTGCTGTGGCATTACATCCCAGCATTCATCAAGATAAAGTATTCTTCCATGGCATATTGAATTAATGTAATCCTGATCCGGTGCAATACAGTCAATATGATATTTAGTAAGAAGCTCAAGAAACCTCTTTGAAAATTTTTCTTCCCTCATGGCTTTAAGATTCATCAGAAGCATACCGGAGTTAATATACTCATGGCGGTCAACGCCTATTCCCTCTTCAAGATATTTTACAAGCTGAGGTATTTCTTCAATAGAATGATCCGTGCACGCGCCGATAAGATTATTACCAAGTTCATACGCATAAAGCTCTGATATATCCCCCGGTACAATAATATCGCTGTCGATATAAATTCCCTTATCATACTCTGTAAACATATCAGCAATAAACAGCCTGAAATATATGGTAAGTGTAAAATAATCACAGCGCAGCCTGTTCTCTTCCCTGTCAGTTATATTATTTTCAATCTTATCCATAAGTTCAGACATATCAGCAAATTCTATATTAAAATTATCATTTTCAAGTGCTGCAATTCTCTGTCTGTTTTTTTCATTTAACTCCTTGCTGATAACAACTATTTTATAATTTTTATCCTTAGATGCATTCTCAATCATAGACTCCAGCGCTACTTCAAGATATGGAGCATATCCGTCATCAATTGTAAAAAACACAGGTATAATGTCTCTCTTGCTCATTCTGCCAATTCCTTTCTTATAATTTATTCTGACTGGCTGCATTAAATTTTAATTCTGCATATACTATCGTGTAATTGAATCCAGAACTTCAAAGTAATTCTCAAATGTTTTAGCACAGCATTTATAGTCATCAATTATTATTCCATCTACCTTAAGTCCGATTAGTGCAAATGACATAGCCATTCTGTGATCATCATAGGTTTTTATTACTGCAGGCCGGATTTTCCCAGGATATATTCTTATTGCATCATCCTCTTCATCAACCTTAATACCAAGCCTTCTAAGTTCTGTTACAATTGCATTTATTCTGTCTGATTCCTGCAGCCTTATATGTCCGATATTTTCAATATATGTCGGTGTCTTTGCAAATGGTGCAAGTACTGCAAGTGTCATTGTCTGATCTGAAAAATCATTCATATCTACGTTAATGCCATTATAATTTCCGCCCTGTGGTCCTGTAACCACTATTCCGTCGTCATTTTCATCAACCGTGCAGCCTAACTTCTTAAGTACGTTAAGAAACTTCATATCTCCCTGCATAGAATCAGCATGGACATTCTTTACTTTTGTTTTGCCACCTGTCAATGCCGCTGCTGCATAGAAATAACATGCTGCTGATATATCCGGCTCAATCTGATATTGCGAGATATCGTACTTCTGCCCTTTATCGATTCTGTATATACTGCCCTCATGAAAAACCCGGCACCCAAACTGTTCCATCATTTTTATGGTAATTCTTATATATGAGCCTTCCGTCTTCTTACTTGTGATTTTTATTGTAAGACCGCCATCTATCATAGGTGCTACCATCATAAGCGCACTTAAAAACTGCGTACTCTTGCTTATGTCGATTTCTACTTCATTTTTTATCTTTGATAAATTTGCCGCTGCCCCAACTACCTTCACAGGAAGATGTCCTTTTTTTTCAAGAAATGTAAATTCAGCTCCAAGTGAACTAAGTGCCTCGAATAATGGAAGCATAGGACGTTTTTTCATCTGTTCGGATGCATTTATTATGTATTCTCCTTTGCTTAAGGCTAACATTGCTGTAAGAAATCTTGCAGCTGTTCCGGCACTTCCTACATTAATCTCTGCATTATTTACAGGTATGTCACTTTTGCAGCCCTTTATAATGACATACTTATCATCTTCATTTACTTCAATATCATATCCAAGGCTTTTAAGGCTCCCTATAAAATGTCTTGAATCATCACTAAATAAAACTCCGTCAAGCCGGCATGTCGTATCAGACAAAGCAGCCATTAGCAGCGCCCTGTTTGTTATGCTTTTTGACCCTGGTACCAAAACTTCACAGTCTAATGGTTCATTTATTGTTTTTACTCTGTATTGTGACATTACTTTCTCCTGTTCTGCTTTCTTTATGTATACTGCTTTTTTATACTTACGATTTTCTTTTGTATCCGTTATTTTTTCTTATATCTTCCATGTTTCATTCATAAAGTCAGCTGCCCTGTTTTTCCATGTATCATATTCTAAACTTTTTCTTCGTCCATTCCCAGCTATGACCTGTGCATGGTATGGATCTCCAAGTATCCTTTTTATCTTATCAGGCAGACCGCCGAGTTTATTTAAATCATAGTAAATTATATCCTGTCCGTCAATATACTTTGACCTTATATAGGTGCTTGTATCAGTAACACATACGCATCCATTAAGTGCTGCCGTTGCTATTCTGTCATGAAATCCTCTCTTAAACCACGGCATTACATTCAAGCCTATTTTAGAATCCTGCATTACTTTCACCGATTCCATATATGTCACAGGCTTGTGTATCACAAGATTCTTACGATTGGATATTTTTACATCTTCCCAGCCATCGCCAAAAACATTGACAACTATTCCTGCACCTGTAAGTGTGTCTATTACTTTAGCTCTAAATCTTGCACGAAGCACACTATCCATACGCTTAAAAAGCAAAATGCACTGATGTACCTGTGCATCAGTAAGCTGCATTTCATATTGCTGCATTGCAAGCCTTATTGAAGACTCTATTGTCAGATTCGTATCACTTAATATCTGCTCATATACAATATCCCATAACTGTTTAAGGCTATCATTAAACCTTTCCGTTTCTGTATCTATATCATTATAGTTCATTATATTCCCGGTAAATACAACGTCCATACTTCGCTTCGAATACTCTCTATAAGCATTTTTACAATTACCGGTGGTCTTGCCTGCAATAACCTGTCCGTTACCTGACCGACACTCAATTTCCTTATATTCAATTCCTGCCAGCGGCATAAATACGGCATGTCTTATATTTCCCGTCTTTTCATTATACAACGACCCTTTTCCATAATATTTGTTTATATACTCTGCATGTTCCTCATCTACACACACAAACGTTACATTTTTAATATCAGAACAAATTGCGTTATCATAAAAAAATGGTGGATCCACAAGAATATCAAAGCACTTAACATTGCTCTTATTCCAAAAGTTTCCACCATTATTATCCTGCATAAGCATGCCGATATTGTTAAAGAAAATAATACCGGCAGGCTTACTGTATATAAAATCATTTATTTTTTCAAAAAGTGTATTGTCCTGACACCGCAGCTCATTAACATCTGCAGTCAATACTTCACAGCCGTTTTCTTTCATTCCCTGTGCAAGTTCATCCGCAAAAGCATTTAGCGAATCAATTACTCCTTTGAATAAAATAAATCTACTGATCATGTCTTACCTGCTCATCTCTTCTGTCCATAGTACAGTATGGTCTGTGATATCCCACATATTTATATGCAGGACGTATAATCTTACCTGCATTAACAAGTTCTTCAAGACGATGTGAACACCAGCCTGAAATTCTTGAAATAGCAAACATTGGTGTAAAAAGTTCTTCCGGTATTCCAAGCATACTGTAAACAAAACCACTATAAAAATCGACATTTGCACAGACTGGCTTAAACATCTGACGCTTCTTCATAATAAGCTCTCCGGCCTTTTCCTCTACAAGCTCATATAATGCAAATTCTTTCTGCATTCCCTTTTCTTCTGAAAGTCTCTTTGCAAAACGCTTAAGGATAACTTCACGCGGATCGGAATTGGTATATACTGCGTGTCCCATTCCGTATATAAGTCCCGCGCCATCAAACGCCTTCTTATCTAGAATCTTCTCAAGATATTCACATACTTCTTTTTCATCTTCCCAGTTCTTACAATTTTTCTCAATATCAGCAAACATTTTCTGAACCTTTAAATTTGCACCACCATGCTTAGGTCCCTTAAGAGATGCTATTGATGCTGCGATTGCTGAATATGTATCTGTACCTGAAGACGTTACCACATGTGTCGTAAATGTTGAGTTATTACCGCCGCCATGCTCTGCATGAAGTACAAGACATATATCAAGCACCTTTGCTTCAAGTTCTGTGAATTTTCCATCACCCCTTAACATATAAAGAATGTTCTCTGCTGTCGAATAACCTTTCATAGGATTCTTTATCATAAGAGTTCCATCAAGTTTAAAATGCTTATATGCCTGATATGCGTATACAGCAATAAGTGGCATTTTTGCAATGAGCTGCAATGACTGTCTAAGCACATTAGGAACAGATATGTCATCAGGGTTTTCATCGTATGAATAAAGGCTCAATATACTTTTCATAAGCGAATTCATAAGATTCGTACTTGTTGCTTTCATAATGACATCACGTATAAACGCACCCGAAAGTTCCTGCAAATCTGTAAGAATATGAATAAAGTTATCAAGCTGCTTCTCATCAGGAAGTGAACCGAATAAAAGCAGATATGTTATCTCTTCAAATCTGAATCTTTCTCTTTCTTTATCACTGATAATATCTGCTACATTATATCCCTGAAAATACAACTCTCCATCTACCGGTATTTTACGTCCATGAACACTTGTATATCCAACAACATCAGAAATCTCTGTAAGTCCTGTGAGTACACCATTACCGTTACTGTCTCTAAGACCCCTTTTTACATCATATTCTGTATAAAGATCCAGATTGATTGATCCTGATCTTGTACATTCTCTTACAAGTTCATCAAATGCCTCTTTCTTTACAGTTGTAAGCTGCATCATCTGCTGATTATTCATACGAAATACCTCCATTCACTGCCACTTATACACTTCACCACAGTAGTGCATAAAAATACAATGATTCTATTATCCTATATTTAATGAAGTTTGTCAATGTGAAGTGAAGTAAGCATTTTCTTCAAATCTGAAGCGCTGCCCTGTGTAAACTCTGACTTCTTAATAATAAATGCTGTTTTATCATCCATAAATATAAAGAAGTAATCCACATCCTCTTCCCAATGTGATATGTTTTTCCACAATATCATATTTTTATCCACTTCATTATCCTCATGTCCTATGCCTATCCCCTCATTATCAATAACATACTCAATATATGTATCCATTATATCCTGATATACCTGTCTGAATATCTTTATCTTTGACTTATCCATTCCATACATTCCTATGAATAAAAATACAGCAGTGACAACTCCAAAAAGTACTGTAAATCCGGTATTAGCCTCATCGCTTCCCAATAACTGAAGCGATAAGTACCTTACAAACATTATGCCAGATAAAAGGCCAAAAAAGTTATATATAACTTTTATTTTTTTATATCTGTCATCGCTGAAATTGCTTGCTACCATTGCAGCCTTAACCGCTTCCTGTGTAATTTTGGTTTTATTTTTTATCATATTTTAATCCTCATTTCTTATGTAACTTTACCCAGAAGTATCAATCAGAAATTTGCACAGACAATTTCTCATCTGACACCGGGATCTGTTTGTTTTTACGCAAGAAACAAATAGCTACGTAAAAATCATTATTTTAAAATCATTATACACATTTATCTTAAAAAATGTTAGTATTAAACCATATTATGATTATGTCTTGCACACCGGACACATATCAGCCCAATCATCAGCAGCGTGTGCAGAAACGAGGATTTATTATGGCAACTGCATGTATTACCGGTGCAAGTTCCGGTATTGGAAAAGAATTTGCAAAACTTCTTGCCTCTAAAGGCTATAACCTTATTCTTATCGCAAGAAGCACTGATAAATTAAAAGAAATCGCTTCAAGACTTCCTGTCAAATGTAAAATAATAACCTGTGATCTTTCAAGTGAAACAGCATGTTTAAAACTTTGTGAAACCCTGAAAAAATATAAAATTGATATTCTTATCAATAATGCCGGCTTCGGTAATTTTGGTTCTTTTACAAAAACACCAATTGAAAAAGATATGTCTATGATAAATGTTAATATAAAATCACTGCATATCATTACAAGGCAGCTTCTTCCCGAATTTGTAAAACGGGATTCCGGTTATATTCTAAATGTAGCATCAAGTGCAGGGCTTCTTCCGGGTGGTCCATATATGGCAGCCTACTATGCTACAAAAGCCTATGTAACAAGTCTTACCAGTGCAATTTATCAGGAACTTAAAGAATCAAAAAGTAATGTTCATATAAGTATGCTGTGCCCTGGGCCTGTAGATACTAACTTTAATAATGTAGCATCTGTCAAATTTGCAATTCCCGGAATATCTGCTTCAAAATGTGCTTCTTATGCATTAAATCAGATGTTTAAAGGTAAACTTACAATCGTACCTTCTGCTGTTATGAAATTTGCTGTAACAGGTGCAAGATTCGTTCCAAGAAAACTTTTGCTTTCAATTACTGCATTTCAACAGAAGAAAAAGCAGTAAACTAAAAGCTGGCCGCATTATAACAAACCGCGGCTGGCTCTTAATTCATCTGCAATCTGACTTATCTTTCTGAGCCTGTGATTAACACCTGACTTTCCAACTGCCGGTCTTAACATTTCTCCAAGGCTTTTAAGATTCATGTCCGGATTATCCAGTCTTAAATATGCCACATCTCTTAAACCATCACTTAAATTCTCAAGTCCTATCGTGTCTCTTACAAATTCTATATCACGTATCTGCTTTACCGCCGCCTCTACAGTTTTATTAAGATTGGCCGTCTCACAGTTTACTTTGCGGTTTACATCATTGCGCATTCCCTTAAGTATCATAACATTATAAAGGTACATCTGTGATACATATGCTCCACATATATTTAAAACATCTGTTATATTATTTCCTTCTTTCAGATATACTACATAATTCTTTTTTCTTTGTATTACCTTTGCATCAAGCTTAAAAAATTCAAGAAGTCCCTTAAGCGACTCAGCATCTTCTTCACATCCGCATACTATTTCAAAATGATAAAATTTATTAGGATCACTTATTGAACCCGCAGCAAGAAATGCCCCTCTTATAAATGCTCTTTTACAGCATTCCTTCTGCACAATAAGACTATGAATAAACTCCGGCTGGATAACTTCCATAGCTCCATCGCTCCACTTTATTGCCATAAGTATTTTGGCAACACAAATCTGGTCAGTAATTCTTATATTGATTATACTGTTCTTTTTCCCTTCATAATCCATCCGGCATTTATCTTTATCTATTCTGAATGCCTTTTCAAGCAAAACAACAAATTTATTTGCGACCATGCTGTTTTCAGTCGTAACAAGTATTTCAATCGTTCCATCCGACTGCCAGCTTATATTTCCATTTAACGCCATGATTGCGGCAATCTCCGCTATCTGACAGTGCTTTGCGGAATCTATTTTTTTTTCAAGTTCTTCTTTAACATCTGATGAAAATGACATTAACTTCTCCGTTCCAACTTTTTATTACAATATACATCTTTATCAATATCCCTGTGCTGTGTTTTACAGCCATATTCAGTGTCCTTAAGATGCTTTCCTATTGCATTTGCAAGCGTCACAGACCTGTGCTTTCCTCCTGTACAACCCACGGCAATAACCAGACTGTTCTTTCCCTCTTTAACATAATTGGGAAGAAGAAAATCTATAAGATCTGTTATTTTCTCCATAAACTTTTTCGTAACATCAAATCCAAGGACATAATCCTGTATAGCCTTATCATTACCTGTCAGCGGCTTTAATTCATCTATATAATACGGATTCGGAAGAAATCTAACATCAAAAACAAGATCCGCATCCGCCGGGATTCCATACTTAAATCCAAAAGATAAAACCGTAACAAACAAATTATTATAATTTCCCTTTTTTATAATTATATTTTCAAGTTCCTGCTTTAATTCACGTGTAAGCATCTGGCTTGTGTCAATTATATAATCTGCTTTTTTATGAAGAAATTCAAGTTCTTTTCTTTCAAGAGTAATTCCCTTATCCACCCTGTCATCTTTAGCCAGCGGATGAGTACGTCTTGTTTCCTTATAGCGTTTAACCAGCACATCATCACTTGAATCAAGATATAATATTTTATAGTCATATTGTCTTCTCGTCATCTCGTCAAGAACTGCTTCAAATTCCCTGAGTGACTTTCCACTTCTTATATCGATTCCAAGTGCTATCCTGGAATAACCGTTTTGCTGTCTCTGAGCCAGTTCTGCAAATTTAAGCACAAGAGAAATCGGCATATTATCTACACAGTAATAGCCTTCATCTTCAAGTACATTAAGTGCTGTTGATTTACCTGCCCCTGACATTCCTGTCACAATTATCATCTTCATACGCTCTTATCTCTTTTCTCTTAAATAAATTTATTCAGATTACCTGCAAAATGATATGCCGGTACGTCAATTTCCAAACAACTTACAAGTGCTAAAAAAAGCCAAGCTTCCTTACTTCAAGCTCAAGCTCCACTCCATATTCCTCAAATACGATGCGCTCTACCTCATCAGTGAGATCTATGACATCCTTTGCAGTTGCATTTCCTGTATTAATAACAAATCCGGCATGCTTTTCAGATACCTGTGCACCGCCTACGCTAAATCCCTTTAATCCTGCATCTGAAATAAGCTTTCCGGCGAAATATCCGACCGGCCTTTTAAAAGTGCTTCCGGCGCTTGGATAATTAAGAGGTTGCTTTTCTTTTCTCTTTAATGCAAGCTCCTTAACCTTTGCCATTATTTCTTCTTTATCACCATATTTTAACTCAAATTCTGCCTCAAGTACAATAAGGTCCTTTTCTTTTATTATACTGCTCCTGTATCCCAGTTTTAATTCCTCATTTGTTAATACAGATATTTTTCCTTTTTTGTCCATGACAGTGGCATTAACAATTATGTCTTTTATTTCTCCGCCATATGCTCCGGCATTCATCATTACTGCTCCGCCTATTGTTCCCGGTATTCCGGTTGCAAATTCAAAGCCTGTAACTGCCTTTGCGGCAAGCTCATATCCCAGCTTTGAAAGCATTACCCCGGCCTGTGCCTTCACAGATATCTTCTGTTCCTTTATTTCCGGCTCTTTTATCTCATAATCATTAAATTTATCAAGAATCTGTATTATTACACCTCTGTAGCCTGTGTCATTTACAAGAAGATTGCTCCCATTCCCAAGTATAAAAAAATCTGTATTTGTATCATTCAACAGTTTTATCAGCTTTGTCAGCTGCTCTATGTTATAAGGAGTAACAAAATAATCAGCCGGTCCGCCTATTTTAAATGTTGTGTGTCGGTTCATCGGCTCCTGTACCTTAACATTATCCTCGCCAAGTATATTTGTAAGTTCTGTCAAAAGCATGTTATTACCCATTATTCAAACCTCAATTCTAAATCTTATACCACACAGGTCAAAAAACCTGTTCTGTTATTTCGAAAGTATATCATAAATTTATATTTTTTGCGACCGTGTTATGTATTTATTATCATCATTTTCACACTTATTTTTTGCAGTAAAGCCGGCAAAAGCCTTTAGAGTCATTAAACTCCAAAGGCTTTACACTTACATTTAATTGTCTTTTTATTCGTTACTGTTTACATGCACCATTTTCCATTTCAATAATCTCGTCAGACAAAAGTTCCAGTTCTTCCCTGTCATGACACGCAATAATTATAACCCTGTCATTACTCTTAAGAGACAACAATATCTTTCTTACCTCTTCTACGCCTGATTCATCCAATGCGTTGATTGGTTCATCCAAAAGCATTATTTCTGACTTCTCCATAATCGCTGCGGCTATTCCAAGCCTTTGCTTCATTCCCAGAGAATATTTTTTATATTTCTTTTTGTCATCAGGATTAAGTCCTACCATTTCAATTGTTTTACGGATATCTTCATCTGTTATTATCTTGTTTATATCTGCTAATGCCTTCAGATTTCTAAAACCTGAAAAACTGTCAATAAATGCAGGATTCTCAATTAGTACACCTATGCTTTTCGGAAATGACATATCTTTTCCGAGCACCTCTCCATTAATCACGATACTTCCCTGTGTCGGTCTTATAAGTCCACTCATAGCTCTCATAAGCATTGTTTTACCGGAACCATTCTTTCCTCTCAATCCATATATCTTTCCGCCTTCAAAGGTCAGATTAATATTTCTTAAAACCTCTGCCTGCCCTATTTTTTTCGTCAAATTATTTATCTCTATTTTCACACTAATCTCCATTTCTGAGTAACTTTATTGCAAATAGCCGTTGTCATCAATTCTCATAAATATCCTTATGGTTCATCACTATCCGCCCCACAATGTATGAAATCACAGTTACTGCTGCCAGAATCACATACATAACCATTGTTTTTTTCTGCAGCAGATAACCCGTTGTTCTTATACACATTGAATACTCTATAAATAACACCGGAATCTCGTAAAATGCTCCTGCCACACACATAAAAAGCACTACCCCATAAGATACAACTTCTGAAAAGCATATGATTACCATAAGCTGTAATAATGACATAGCTATTGATGTTATCAGTGGGAAGACAACTAATACAAGAATTATCTGTCCGGATGACAGCCCGGACATATTAACATATGTAACATTTTGTGTGATTTCTTCTCTTACAGTAAACATACCTGTCTTTATGCCTCCGCTAAGAAGTGTTGTAATGAAAATCACAAGGTTACCCAACGCATATATAATCACATTCAGAAGAATAGCCCAGACAGCCTTTCCCGTCCACCACTTTCCTCTGTTTTTTATCTTTAACAACATATTGACTCCATAGGTCTTAAGATCATGCAACGGATAAACACTTATCATATATGCCATATATATCTGTATTATCAGCCACACCAGCGGTATATGAAATGAATAACCTTTTTCACTTGTCTCCTGGTATGGCATTGCACCTGCAAATATATATGAAGACAATTCTGACCACGAAACGTTACTAATACCATAGTTTCTTGCAAGAATTAATCCTGTCATACCGGCAATAATAAATATTACCACCCCAAAAAACAGTTTTCCCCAGTTTTTTATAATTCCTGAATATATATCATGTTTTAACACACCACTCATAATAATGAATTTACTCCCTCGCTTATATCAACAGGTACCACGAATTCATTTCTCTGCGGCCATCCTGTAACCCTTAACTTCCATTCAGTCTTACCGTTAATCAGCCTGCCTGCCTCTTTGCAATCGACTGCAGTTAATGCACCCACTCTCATTGTACTTTGAGGTGCAGCAACAGCATCGAAGTCATCGCCATTAAGCGCCCATAAAGCATACATATCTATGCCGTTACTCCATGTGTCATTCACTCCCATAAAATCCATAACTTCCAGCTTATTTTCCGTATTCTGCATATTTTGAACTTCTACCCATACAACCAGATAAATAAAATCATTTTTATGATTATCAGATGCTTCATCTTCATATCCATATTTTTCATATATCTCGTCCATGGTAAGCAGCTCGCCTTTAACACTGTTCCATCTGAATCCATTAATTTCCTTTGTCTGCCCTGGTTCTATGAGATCAACACTGCCTTTTGGAAACTTTGAATTTATATGTACAAATCCGATGACATATCCTGTTACAAGCAATACCGCAACAGCTATAATGCATATTTTTTTATATCCAGACTTCTTCTTCACCATTCCCACTCCTTTATAAGTTATCCTTTTTCCTTACACCATAAACACCTGTTATTACACATATAGCTATAAGCACCAGTGCATAAATGGCAATTTCACATAGTGAAGTATTCGTATATGGCTGATCAGGTCTTAGGAACGATTCTGCCATCCAGTTTTCTTTCTGCATCATGTTTAATATAAGATCGACAAATTTCACACACATAAACGGTAAAAGTATAAATACGATTTTTCCCTTAAACATCCACATAGCTGACACTGCAATTGTATTGATAAGGCCATACATTATAAAGTCAAGCACAAGATAAAGTCCAAAATACAAAAAAGCATTTTTATAATATATATCAGACCACATCATATCTGAAAAAAGTCCTACATATCCTATTCCCGGATAAGGCTGGATTGATGGAAAAATAATCGTCTGCAGCAAAAAGTTTAATATCTGTGGTACGACTGCCACAGTTCCTGCACTTACAAATGCCACAACATACTTTGATATATAGTAATTCTTCTTTTCCGTCCTTGTAAAAATATTCTTTATGTATCCCGTCTTCCTGTCAGTATATGCTGAAGCAGCATATGGAACAGCAGCGAGAATTATTACAAACAGGTAATAATATATCGTAAATACTTTATGATTCGCTCCAATGTAATGTTCAAACGAAGTGTGCGGAAACTCCTTAAAATCACCGGTTACCTGATATTTTACACTGGGAAGCACTTCTATAATTACCTGCAGTATACTGACTACACACCCTGCAAGCAGTGCAATATACATCTTCATATTACGAAATGCCCTGTCCATCTCTATTCTGATTAAATTAAGCATCTGCTATTCCTCCAAAGTTTTATCTTCAACCGGCACAAGAATCCATTGTTTAGCCTCAACACCTCCGGCAAGATTAACATAAAGAGACTTTTTAACTCTTTCATCTTTCAATACATATCCAAGTTCGAATTCTTCTGTTTTTCCAGGCTCCACATCCAAATAAAAATATGATTTACCTGACTTATGTCTGTTGAAATACCCTGCTTCAATTACATTATTAAGATTTCCATCGTCCTCAAGCCACATAGGAGAGACCTGTGTAACACCATAATCAAGTTTTTTATCTGCAAGATTAGTGACCTCTGCCGTTATATATATAATAGTATAATCATTTGTTATCTTTCCCCCGGTAACTGATACCTCACTATATGGTTCCAGATCCATTTCCCACTGCGATACATCCTGTTTAAAGGTCTTAGTAAGTTTTATATCTTTTACCTTACACTTATAATGTACACCATAATATGATATATCCACATCGTCACCCAGCTTTGATATCTGTCCTGCATCGTCAAGTCTGTATGACTGATTTACATTTTCCTGTTTTATGGTGTCCGGGTTATATGCCACGGATTCTTTTACCTCTGATTCACCTGCATCGCCACCAGTTTTTACATCTTCCTTGGCACAACCGGCTACTGCAAGAAGTGCGGCAAAAAACATAACTAAAATATACTTCTTCAACTTATTATAAAAACCTCCTTCTTTAGCACTTTTACTCACTATACACTATTTTTTCAGCCAAAACCGGACTTTGCGAAATCCGTAGATAAAACGGCAAAATTCATAGTTAAACCACCCTTGTAGCCACTGTCATTAGGTTAATAATGATGTAAAATAAAAAGCGCATAGCAATCGCTACTTAAGATAACTATTAGATTCTCCGCAAGTATTTTAATTTTCATAAACAATTTATAGCACAATTTCCTTTTTAACCGGATATAATGACAAAACAACTCTAAACTGTTGCTCTTTAATGTTCTTCCATTGTGAATCAGTAAAACTCACTTTACCAATCATGAACGGAACAGTTACTGTACTTGTTTCTCCCGGTTTAAGTGTAAACTTATCTGCCACATTTCCATCATTTACCTCATATACTTTCTCCAGATCCATTCCTTGAGCATATGTATCTGTTTCAATACAGCATTCTCCAAGATTACAATGTTTTTCCTGATTACCTACATTAGTTATTTTAAATGTTACAAAATATCCTTCGCAGTCTCCATATAATTCTTTTTCTTCTTTCCAGTACATATCCTTTTCTTCTTCAGATGCAAACCTTGTATTTTCAATACTGACTTCGAAACCATCATTTTCAATCTTATTTGATTTACCATATTGCTCAACTATAGGATTCGGATACATCTTATTTATCCTTACTGCACAGAATATAAATGCAATAATAAACAATAATGCCGCCACTCCAGCGACTTTCTTATATATACCTTTGTGCATACATTTTACCACCTTAATCTTAATTCATTCTGCTGCTTATGTTTACAATATACTATCAGGTAAATAATGATCTATAATACGCCCATTTTCAATTTTATATATTTCATCAGAAAGTGATTCTAATATTTCTTTATCATGACAGCTCATTATTATAAGTGTTCCTTCTTCCTTCCTTTTTAAAATCATATTTTTAACCTTTTCAACACTTTCCTGATCAAGTGCATTAAATGGCTCATCCAGAACCAATATCTGCGGTTCCTCCATAAATGCTATGGCTATTCCAAGTTTTTGTCGCATTCCTAAAGAATATTTTTTTACCTTTTTTCGTTCTGTATAATCAAGTCCGACTTCGCCAAGAACTGATTTTATTTTTTCCTCATCAATAATCTTCTTAATAGATGCTAATTCTTTCATATTTTCAAATGCTGTGTAATGCTCAATAAACCCTGGATTTTTGCTTATGTGTGATAAAGAAGTAATAGAAGTGCAAAAAATTTTGCCGTTCCTATCCGGCACTTAGCTCTTGTGTCGGATAGG
>CAKRGM010000019.1 GCA_934330725.1 uncultured Lachnospiraceae bacterium
AATTTATAAGAAATGTGAAAAATATGAATCTTCCAAATTGGCAGGCTGTAAAATAAATTTACCTTTCAAAGCTGAAGCTAAAATTTTATAATTGACAAAATGTTATCGTAGAGTATAATTATGATAAAGATATCAATAAGAAAAACCGCTGATGTGGAGATAAAAATGAGATATGCGCTTACAGAGAGTCGTGATGGTGGAAATCGACAGAGATGCAGTTCATTAAATGGACCACGGAGGGCATGGTCAAAGGACTACTATTAGTCGGAGTATTCCATGACGTAAGGTATACGTTATTTACCAGGAATATGTTAGTATTCTTAGAAAGAGTGTATGTTTACATAAAACAAGGTGGCACCGCGGTGATTATTCGTCCTTGGCTGTTTTTACAGTCAGGGACTTTTTTTATTGAATTTATAATTAAATTTTAAAATTTTAATTTAATCAGGAGGATATCAGACATGATAAGAGAAGCAATTGCAAAATTAGTAAAAAGAGAAAATCTTTCATCAGATTTAATGGAACAGGTGATGGAAGAAATAATGACAAATCAGGCAACAGAAGCACAGAAAGCTTCTTTTTTAACTGCACTTGCAATGAAAGGTGAAACTATTGATGAAATTACTGCAGCTGCAAAGGTAATGCGTTCACACTGTGAAAGATTTTTAAATGATATGGATGTTCTTGAAATAGTTGGTACTGGCGGAGATGGATCAAATACATTTAATATATCTACGCTTGCCTCTATTGTTACAAGTGCTGCCGGTATTCCGGTTGCAAAACATGGTAACAGGGCTGCTTCAAGTAAATGTGGAACAGCAGACTGTCTTGAAGCACTTGGTGTTAAGATTGACATAGCTCCGGCTGAAAGTGCTCAGATATTAAAGGATATTAATCTGTGCTTTTTATTTGCACAGAAATACCATACTGCAATGCGTTTTGTAGGTCCCGTAAGAAAAGAAATGGGAATCAGAACTTTATTTAATGTACTCGGACCTTTAGCCAATCCTGCAGGAGCAACAATGCAGCTTCTTGGTGTTTACAGTGAAGACCTCGTTGAACCTCTTGCACATGTGTTAAATAACCTTGGAGTCAAGCAGGCAATGGTTGTTTATGGTACTGACAGCATTGATGAAATATCACTTAGCGCTCCTACAAAGGTTTGTGAGTTTAAGAACGGACAGTTTAAGTCATATGAGATAACTCCTGAGCAGTTTGGCTTTAAACGTTGTAAAAAAGAAGACCTTGTCGGCGGCAATCCAGCTGAAAATGCACAGATAGCCAGAGATATTCTCGATGGTCAGAAAGGTGCTAAGCTTGATGCGGTACTATTAAATGCAGGTGCTGCAATTTATGTAGCAACTGATAATATAACAATCCAGGAAGGTATTGATAAAGCCAGAGAAATCATAGAAAGCGGAAAAGCTAAAAAACAGCTTGAGCGTTTTATTGAAGAAACTAATAAATAATTTTATTAAATATTATAAAGATAGATATTAGATAAAATAATATTAGTTTTAATATGTAAAAATAAAGCTAAATAAGTCATTTTATAATAAAAAGCCACATATAACTTCGTTAAACCTGAATTTAGCGAAGTTATATGTGGCTCATATCAGACTATTTCTATTTCTACATATTCTGCATACGTTTATGCATTCTGTTCCCGGTTTAAAAATTCATGCAAAAGTGTCTGAAGAATATTAAAGATTAAACATTAAGACAGCCTGATATATTATTGCATATATCTAAGGCTTTATCTCTTATATCAGGATATTTTAATATCTCACCTGAATCATTTGCGGTAACAGTTGAAATTGCTTTAGCAGGCAATATAAAACCTTTGTTAAAATTAAGTGAGCTTATAAGCTGTTCAGCTAAAATGTCACCACCGCTGTATCCTGAAACAACCAGTGAAAAAAGGTATTTCCTGTTAAAACTCATTTTCCGGTAAAGTGCGGTAAGACGGTTAATAAATGCCATAATATTTGCACTTATTGAATCATTATAGTTTGGACATAATATTATAAGTGCATCACAGTTAATTACTGCCGGATATACCTTTTCAACAATTACTCCACCATAAAAGCATGAAGATTTTTCACTGAAATGCTGGCACACTTCAAATGAACAGCCTGTACAGTCAGATATTTCACCGTTTCTCAGGTTTATCTCATCAATATGTACATTTTTATTTTTAAGATTATCCTTAATAAGTGACCAGTACATATAAGTATTTGACGTGTTTTTATTACCAGCATACAGGCATAGCAGATTTTTTTTCCTGTTAGATGTTTCAGCATAATTTGGATTTTCAAAATTAATTACATTTAGTATTGTATCTATGCTACATTTAAAGTATGCATCCTTTAAAGTCAGCTTAAGATTTGATGCTTTATATCTGCAGTTTTTTAATGAACCTGTAGCTTCGCAGAAAGCACCTCCGGGTATAAGACATCCATGCTGGCTTAATATATAAGCAGTTTGTCTGGCAATATTTTTGGTGTGGAGCTCACTATCACCATCAATTATAATACCTGCCACAATTCCTGAAAGGCAGTCAGAAACCGATTCAATTCGTTTTAATATTGACATATGGGTAAGATTAATTCCGGTTACATCTAAATGAATCACAAATACCATACGGATATTAATCAGATATTCCATAGTATAATAATGAAGCTGGTTAAGCCATTTTTCAAATTCGGTATCAGATGAAATGAAATTGACATCAACTTCAGAATCAAACTGATAGTTTGAAATATATTCAATTAAATGTTTATAGCGGGCTTTCTCATTTCCGTCATAAGGACATACAAATACCAGGTGTTTCATAGGATGCCTCCTTAATTAAATATATTATGCGAGCTCTTCAAGTTTTGAGTAAGACTTCTGAATTTCATTAAATAAATCATCAGGAAGCTGTAAATATTCAATTTCACGTCCGGCTTTTGTGTATCGGTTTTTACATCCAAAGTATATTTCATTAAGACAGACGGAGCTATAGTGATATTCACCTTTGATAGATTGTATAATAGGTATTGCTGCTGATGAAAGAGCTGGTGCAATAAAAGGTTTAAAGCCTACTTCTCTTACCTTTAAATTAGCTTCAATTACCATATTTGTAAGTTCAACTGATAATGAGTGGTTATATTTTTCAATGCTGTCAGCAACAATAAGGCCTTCTCCGTGCTGACCGAATACTCTTCCATCCTTTAAAAATGATGCAAAGCGGGAATCACGTTTTGCATAATATGCAGCGCGTGCGTTCATTACGCCAAGACCGAAGCCCTGTATTTGTTCAGGATGAAGTCCTGCATCATCAAATTCACCCAGGTAATTGCAGTTTGATGCATACCATGCTGCACGGCACAGTGGTTCTATAGGGTCTGAAACAACAGCAAACATTCCTTTAAAATTATTTGCTCTGGCAACACATGCATAATCAGAAATTAACGTTTTGTTTGCCTCTAATTGAGCCATTCTAACATCAGTAACATATGTTCCTACAGGTGCAATGCCTTTAGTTGCACAAAATACAAAAATATCACAATCAAAAAGATTTTCATTATCAATAATTTTAATTTCAGGAAGCTTGTCATATTCCCATGCATATGCTGTCTGGTTAAGTTCCATTTCAAGACGTTTAAGAGTATTTTCATTCAGATCACAGATTCCAATCTCACTAATGAGACCGCCGCCTAAAAGCTTAAGGCCCATTAACATGGATGCTCCGACATCACCCATACCAAGAATATTTATCCGGATTTTTTTACCGTTAAAAAGCCATGAAGGATTAGTAAAATGCTTTGATGACTGTTTACTTAATAATTTTCTGTTTTTTCCTAAATCTGCTAAAGTGTTCATATTAATCTCCATTCCGCAGACGCTTGTATCGTAGAAATTGCAGGCTGAATTAAAAATTCAGTATTGCAATAATGGCTATTTGTGGCGTCTGCGGCACAAACAGCTATATGAAATGCTTTCTGCACAAGGCAGTGCAAATTCTTTTACATTTAGTTTAGTAGTATTCTGGGTCTAAAAGTAGTTAATCAATAAAATTTCTTAACCGCTCCATCTTTAGTATATCATTTTCTATATATTTTGACGTTTTAATATTTATATCATATGACAGATTATCGCCCTGATCGGTGCAATAGGGTTCTATTATTACCTCTGATAATCTTGAAAGTGTAAGATTCCGCTCAAATATATTCTGATACTCATCTTCAAGTACTTTAAGTATATTTCTTGCATTTTCAAGGCATATCATTGAAAACGTGTAAAACTGGTTCCATGCAACATCAGGTAGAAACTGAGGTATTACATATGGCATTATCTGGTTTATTGATGATAATAGTCCTGAGCGCATTTTTTTTGCGGTTTCAATCATATCTCCACCTATAAACGGATAGAGTGTTGATTCCTGAAACCATGCTTTAAGATTTGGAACGTAATATACACTATCGACAGCAATATTGTGCTTCGAAGTTATATCTGAACCATATCCGGATAAAATACCAACTATCAGCTTATCAACAGTTACATCCTGTTTTTTCAGCATTGGATAAAGTTTTTTTAATCTGTCACCTTTATGGAGTATATCATCTGCCAGAATTATTGGTCTGTTGAAAGATTTCAGCGTTTTAATCTGTGTCTTTAAAGGTGAATATCCCGGATATTCCTGTATCTTGGAATGCGATGCATCACTGGAATATACTTTTTCAGTGTAAATAGCTTTTGTTACTGTATTTGGTACTAACACATTTCGCAATATCTTTCCAAATGGTACACACATTTTCTTGCCGAGAACCCTTGGAACAAGCGGCTTTTCAGGAACATTATTTGAATCTGCAATCATCTGAAGCATACGCTGGTTCATTTGTCTGGCATTGAATGATAAAACAAGTTTGCCCAGATAAAGTTCGCTCATAGCATTTTGTAACCGTTTATGTGCAGCATTTAAAACTGAAATAACAGCCGGATTGTTATTAAAAGGTTCTTTTATAACAGTGGCCATATTTTGTATTAAAACAAGAGGATACTGCATATCGACTATATAGTACTGATATTCATCGTGACGCTTAGGAACAATGTTAACAAATCCCTGCCGAAGCAGGATATCTTTAAAATCAGGCATGAGTTCATGGTTATACATGCATACTATATGTGTAAAGCCTTCCTGTATACAATGCGCAAGAATTTCCGTAATCATAAGCTGTAACGGTTCGTCATCAGTACTTTTATTTTTATGTAAGCCTTCATTTATTTCCGGCATATAAATGTTTATATCTGTAATGACAGCCAGCCGGCTTGGGGCGTGTTCCCTGATATAATGTATTACCGAGTAATCGTTAAATTCATTATACAAATCATATGTTTTGGCTTCATGAAAACATGCAGAGGTTAATTCTACTGCATTTACGGCATCCTTTACTATAAATTTATTTTGTTCATGTATGATGGTATATTTCTTTTCAACCTCAAACTCTTTGTATTGTGGCTCTCGTAAATACAGGTTATTTTCATATATGTATTTTTGTGCCAGAGGATCAATAAGATTGGAAATATCTCTGTTTAAATCAATGTTCTCTCTTATTCTCGTTGAACTTATATCTTCAAGTTCACTTCTAAGTTCCAGTTTTATTACATCTTTAAATACATTTCGCTTTATAATATCATCTACAGAAGGCATATCAGACGTCTGGCCATTATAAGCTCTTGTAAATACAACGTGATTGAAGTTATGTATTGAAAATTCTTCTGGCGGAATTTTGTATGCAGATGCATTTGCAATAACATCAATTCCGACTACAATATAAAGCTCACGATCAATAAAAAGTTCATGTAAATGCTTTAAATCTACAGGATTTGCAATATTAACAGGTATATTGTCTGGAAATACATAGACATTACCTATATCACTTACAGACATTTGTGTAATCTTTCGCCGGATAAGCTTTGGCTGTGTTTTTTTCGACCATGAAAATTCATCAAGAGCCAGATAAACTTCAAAACCGGCTGATTTTACAGCATTAACAATACCCTTATGACCATTTGTAAATGGGTCAAATGTTCCAGGAAAAAATGCAACTTTTCTGCTTTCCTTTATATCAAAGGAATTGTAGTTGAATTCATACTCTGATATAAAACGATATATATAGTTAAGCGAAGCCGCCCTGTTAAAAAAGGTCAGGCTGCTGTCAGACTGCTCGTCTATTTCACTGATAAGTGATTTACATATATATTCAAAATAAAAACAGCGCATTTTCAGCGAAAGTTTTGCTGACCCCAGTATATCACGACCTATTACATAAACTGATTCAACATCAATCGCTTCATTATAATGGGACAGACCACGCAGAAGATATCCTAAAAGCAGATAAATCCTCTCAATATGTTTTTTGTCTGAAAATATATTTTCTTCTCCAAAGTATGCAGGATAGTTCTTTAATATATTTCCAATTGTATACAAAGTATAAATTGAGGCATGATAGTTATTTCCATTAACAAATTTATCAAATGTATCATTTATAAGTTCATCAAGATCATAATCATCAAGACACAGAGCCATTCGGCCAAGGTAATCGGGAACGTACTTTATATATTGGTAATCCCCTGAATCAAGACTCTCGGCAAGCTCGATAACCATTTCATTTCTCTGCGTTTCAGGTGCGGACCGTATTATATCTACAAGCAGTTCACCGGCTTTTTCACGTACAGACAGACGCCGGCTTACAACCAGCAGGTTTGAAAGATGGGTTGCAATTCTTGATGCTGTCTGGCCATCAGATATTTCTATTATATATTTCAAAATCTCAATATTAATCTTTTTATCAGTTCCTGATGTTGAAACCTTAAGATTGTCCGAAAAAACAGATGAAAGAAGTTCGTCCTGTGGCATATCAAAACGGATATTAAACATGTCATACTCTGAAGGCGGCTCTAAAGACAGTTTACTGTCACTTTCTTTTCCCAGCATAAATCTTATAAATCTTAAGTTGACAGACATATCATCAGCAGAAACGGTAAGAATCCTGCTGATATATGGAACAAGAAGACTCATTCTTACATTGTTTGAAACCATTTTTCTGTATAACTGTATAGTATTTACAAGAATATTTTTATCCGTCCAGTGTCTGCATTTTACTGTAAAATCCAGAATAACAGATATATCCGTGTCTGTAAGCTTTTTGTAATCAAGATCTGATGCAGCATCTATCATTACAAATGTATTAATTTCATCATATTCATAATCAGTATAATATTTTAAAAGCGTATCAATGAATTTGTGACTTCTTTTTTCACAACAATAATTATGGATTGACTGCATAATACGCCTTAAAGAATAACCAAGCCATTTGCGGTGCTGTAGTGTTATCCTGCTGTCAGGATAAAGGATGTTTGTAATAAGTTTATTTAAAACATCTGCGCCTGTAAGTGTATTTTCTGCAAGAGTTACATCTTTAGGGAGCTCTTTACGATATTCGTGGTCATAATTTGCTATAAGCTTACCCATCAAAACAGATGCCTGATGTCTTATATCAGTATCGCTGTTCATCAGCAGTTCATATATAAATTCAAGTGTAAGGTTAGTCTGTCTTGTTGACAGATATGTAAAATACTCATCAAAAATATTTATATATGCCCTGATGTTTCTCCAGTTTTTTTCGCTTCTGGCAGATTCAAGTATATCACGCAGAGCTGTTTCACTGTTCATCTGTGTCATTATATAAATATTTGAGTCAATTGCCTTATATTTTATCTGTTTAACAATATCATTTTTATGCATTAAAACATAGAATGGTTTTGTTACTGCTTTTGGAATATCTGTTTTAAAGTCAGTATTTATTCCAAGATTAATCATATAATCTTCAAAATCTTTTAATCGTGCGTAAACGATGCAGTATCGGTTTTTCTTTGCTTCATCTACATTGTCAAGTTTGTTTAAAATGATATCAAAGGAATCCTTAAGACTATAGAAATGTACGGTTTCATGTCCGTCAGCATCTCTTGTACTTTTAACTCTGAAATCAGCATATATTAATATAAGGTTTTCAATTGAAAGATCCTCAAGTTCAAGATCCCATGTTGAATGGTTCGCTGCGATATGTCCGATTTCAGGCATGTTATATCTTTTAGTATAACGATCTGTATAATAATAGTGTAGATAAGGTGTTCTTTTAACCTCCTCTGACCGGCAGCCAAATTTTCCAATATCGTGTAGAAGGGCGGCTGCAGAAATAAGCTTCAGATTAACTGGCTTACCAATTATACTAAGCTGTTTGGCTACATGCATGGCGGTAAAATGTACACCAGCTACATGTCCAAGTGTATCAAAAGGAGTAATCTCACTTGCTATACGCATAAATTCAATTACATATTGTTCAGACAGACTTTTTAAAAATATTTCATATTCGAGTGAAATACGGTCATCATTCTGGTATGAAAATTTTTTTGATGGATGCTGTGTTGTATTGCTATCCTCAAGTTCAAAATGTCTTGTTGGAACAAAATCTGTATGGTTGCGTTCATATTTCAGAAATGAGCGTAAAAGCTGAAGAAAAAACAGGCGTATCTGTTCGAGCGGCTTTGTTGTTTTTACTGAAAAATTGCAGGGAAACATAATACTTCTGCACCAGTCATATACATATGTAAGTAACTGTTCCTTATCTATTCCTGCTATTTCAAGTGCTGCATTATTACAAATAGATGCAACCTTTTTACATATAACGAGGTGATCTGCATCAAAACACTGAGCTACAGCTTCAGCGTTATCAAGACCTGATTTATCAATGTACTGTATAATTTCTTTTTTACTGAGCTTAATCAGATCAAGGAAAGCTGATTCTGTCATGGTTGACATAAGAGTCTTATGAAAATCCTTATATGCTTGTTTATCCAATGCAAATCACCTCGTTTATTCTGTAATTTTTATTTTATTTTATCACAGATAATGATGTCGAAAAATATTTAAAACGAAATACGTAATAATAATAAGCAAATTTTTTGATTTAATTTATATAATTAAGTTTATTTTAGAAGATACCCTGTGCTAACATTGCATCGGCAACTTTAAGGAAACCTGCAATATTTGCTCCGGCAATGAGATTTCCATCCATATTGTATTTTTTAGCTGCTTCATCAATATTATGGAAGATATTCTTCATAATGTTTTTGAGCTTTTCATCGACTTCATCGGCACTCCATGAAAGCTTCATGGCATTCTGGCTCATTTCAAGTGCTGAAACAGCAACACCACCTGCATTTACAGCTTTTGAAGGAGCAATTATAAATCCTGCTTTGCTAAGAATTTCTACAGCCTCTGCTTTAGTAGGCATATTTGCTACTTCAATCAATATCTTAGAAGTACATTCTTCTATCATTCTCTTTGCATCTTCAGCATCAATTTCATTTTGTGTGGCACATGGCATATAAACATCAGCCTTAACTCTGCCCCATGGCTTTTCATTTTTATGAAATTCCACTTTGAATTTATCGGAATAGTCTTCGCATCTGTCACGAAGAGATGAACGCATTTCAACGAGATAATCAATCTTTTCACCTGTGATTCCATCCGGATCGTAAATATATCCGTCCGGACCTGAAATTGAAACAACTTTTGCACCTAATTCATCAAGTTTTTTAGAAACTCCCCATGAAACGTTACCAAAACCTGAAAGTGCAAATGTTGTACCGGCAATTGATTTTCCAAGTGATTTATAAAGTTCCTCAACAAAATAAACTGCACCATAGCCTGTTGCTTCATTTCTTATAAGACTTCCGCCATAGCTTAAGCCCTTGCCTGAAAGTGCACCATTGTTATAGCTTCCAACGATTCTTTTATACTGTCCAAACATATATCCTATTTCTTTTGAACCACATCCGATATCTCCGGCAGGACAGTCAGTATTTGGTCCGATATATTTATAAAGCTCTGTCATAAATGACTGGCAGAAACGCATTATTTCACCATCAGATTTGCCCTTTGGATTGAAATCACTGCCGCCTTTACCACCACCAATTGGAAGACCTGTAAGTGAATTTTTAAATGTCTGTTCAAATCCAAGGAATTTAATTATACTCTGATTAACTGTAGGATGAAGTCTTAAGCCTCCTTTATATGGTCCGATAGCACTGTTGAACTGAGCTCTGTACCCACGATTTACCTGAACTTTTCCATTATCATCAACCCATGGAACTCTGAATGAAACAATACGTTCAGGTTCACAAATCCGCTCAAGTATTGCTGCTTTTTCATATTTGTCATCAGCTTCTATTACCGGGCGTAATGATTCAAGAACTTCTGTAACTGCCTGGATAAATTCTGGTTCATTTGCATTTTTCTCACTGACTGCTTTAATTACTTCATCTACGTATGACATTTTTGTACCTCCGAAATCAATAAAAATTTGAAATATAATATTTTTAAAATATAATATTGTGAATTTAAATTATTAATCGTCAGTCTTGCATTATTTCATTTTTTAAAATTGAAAACTGAATTATAAATTAAATTCTGTGCCTATTCTTAACTTGTTTTCGAAAACATTGGGTATCATAGTAGCTTATGAAAAATAAGTCAATCACCTTTTGGACTTTTAGTTTATTATTTTTATTTTCATACTTTTCAGTTAAAAAAATTAAGCAATTTTAAATAGCAATTAATAAATTTATTGCATTTATATTCATACATTGAGCTTTGCTGCCGGCATGGTTAATTATCTAAAATTGCTTAATCGCGTTTAATTCTATTGCTTTTTGTTGTATTTAATCTCATTTTATTGCAGTATTGTATATAATTTCATTTTGTTTTGGCTTTTTATTGTGTTTTATTTTATCTATCTTTATTTCTTTTAAATTCTTTTAATTTCTTTTCATTTTTCTTTATTTTTCATTATTGTATTTTGTTTTATTGATATTATACTATAATCACAGGCTGTGAGTTCGCTGGAAGAACTTACTACATTTTTGTAGCGTGACATCCATTTTGTTGTTATACCGCAATACCCGGCAACATCATCATCAGATGCACCACCTTTTAGCATATATTTAAATGCAGCATGACGCATTGCCTGCAAAGTAAATTTATCTGATATTACATTTTCTTTAATACCCTCATCTATGTATTTATTTAAAAGTCTCTCAGCATCACGGATCTTCATTCTATTTTTCCTTCTGTTAAGAAAAATTGGCCCGCTTATGATTTTGTGGGTATCTATATATGAGTTTATAAGTGAACTGATGTCATCGGGAAGTTTTATTATTCGCGAGAGCTTCCCTTTACAGGGAAAAGAAAGGCAAAAATTATCATTTGTATCTATAGCAATAAATTCAACATCGAGTTTACATACTTCACTTGTTTTTAATCCGCATTTGATAACCAGACTGAATAACAGGAATGCTTTATCATCGTTATTCACGCTGGCTCTGGTGAGTATGTAGTTCAAGGCCTTTTCATCAGGAAGGTTTTCTTCCTTAAGCGTTTTGTCTGCGTCTGGATGATTGATTTCCTTAAAATGGTTAATATAGCTGTGACCATCCTTTTCTTTTCTGAATCTGATATATTCACTCACCGTCCTTAATACTGAAAAACGCATGACGGCAGTATTATACGATAAACGATTGTTTTTAAGACGGTCCTCTATATAATTATAATATTTTTCCACAGCAGTATAATTTGTGTTTAGTAAATCAGTTTGTGTTATTTTTGAAAAATCCAATAAAACCCTGAAATATTCATTTTGTGTTCTTTTTGATAAATTTGAAGAATAGAAGTTCCAGTACATATTCATAAATTCATCGCTTAAATTATTATTTGAGTTATTATCTGTATTATTGTTAATGTTATTATTAATATTCTTGTTATTATTGATGACCTTGCTATTCTTGCTATTACTATTGCTATTATTATTGTAATTAGTTTTAACGTTTATATCTGTTTTGTTTTTTTTCATGATTGGATGTCCTTTTTTGTTTGAGTTATTTTTTTTCTGTTTATTAAATCTCTTTATCTGTTATCCGGTTATATGCTTTTAATAGCTTTTTTAGCTGCTATCTACACTTTCCCATACTCTCTTTTTACTATTTTGGCTATTAATTAGTTTTTTGTTATTCGGATAAAAATGGTCTAAATTTTAAATATATTAATATTGCTAACATATATTCATTTTAACATTAAAGACCACATATGTCTATATGTTAACCAAAACCCACACTCCCCTCCACACTTCAAAAACGGAAGCAAAAGTAATTAAAAAAGGCTTCCAAAGCGGCGATTCACATTTGCATTTATTCTATAAATTATTTATAATTAATGTAGACAATATATTTCAGATTTAATTCTGCAAAATAGAATCTAATATTTTTTTGAAAGGAAATTACCATGGAACAATACTCCAGACGATTTATAGAAGAACTGGCTAAACATATCGACTCTAATATCGCTGATTTTTTTACTAAGAAACATGATCTATTTAAATTCCCATGCTCTACTATGGCCGAACTTATAGACGAAACACTGATGGATTATCTTGATGGAAAAACCAGCCGTGAAGATTTAATACCTATTATAAATAAAATAAAAAAATCGCGTTTACAAAAAAGGGCGCGCTGGTATAAATCATACATAAATGATATTAATTCAATCAGCATTGATGATCCAAAACACCCTTTATCAAACATAATCAACATGGCAAAATCCATTCCTGTTGAACAGTATTCACTTATGTTTGGTGATAAAACACTGGACGAAATAATTGAAGATTTTAAGCATAAAGCAACTGACTGGAAAAATGATTCAAACAGCCTGCTGATTTCATTTCCTGGCATATCATCATTTACTAATAAGTCAATTTTTAATTCCTTAAAAAATGATGTAATTATTAGTTCCTGGAAATATATAGAAACTGAATTAGCCGGTAATATAGATTCTTATCTTCGAATGTTTCCAGAGGAGCTGCTTGAAAAACCACTCTTCAGCCCCACCTCTTTTACATTAATGATGGAGACTGCATCAAATAATCTTTTAAAAGAGATAATTACAGATGATGAAGGTGAAGAATTACTTGAAGTTACAGTAAATAATGGAAAACTTACTCCTCCAAAGTCAATGGATACAAATGACTTAAAACTTATAAATGCTTTTATTTCTAATATTAATATGCAGGAATTTCCAAGAGAAAAATCAGTTATTGTCGACTTGAATACTCTTGGAAAAGAAGTTGTTGATTATCATGTTGGAAAAAATGTATTAAATAAAATATCAAATTCATGCAGAAAACTGGTCGAATACAATTTTTCATTTGAAGAAGAAGGCAGTAAAATGTACTTCAACTTATTTGACAACATAGCCATAAAAGAAGATGCTGAGCGTCCATATGCAATTGCACAATTCGGTGAAATATTAAGTAATGCAATAATACAGAAAAAACTCATTTCTATTACTTCTGCCTCATACGATGTTTTGCAGAACAATCTTTCACGAATAATATGCTATGCAATGAAACGTGAACAAATTGCTAATCAGGAAACCAAATCTGGAGAATATAGTTATACATATTTTCAAAAAATAGTACGTTTTAAATTAAAAAATAAAAAAAAGAATCTTCAGCTGATTCAGGAAAGTCTTCAGGAGTTTGTGGATAATAAAATTGCAATTGAAAAATTCGAACTGAAAAACGGAGTTTTTATAATTCAATTTCTTCCGCTATCCTCAGCAGAAATTGAAGATCTTAACTTCGATAACACAAAACATATAGATGTCGCTTATAATGAAAGGTCAAATAAAACAAATAATTAACGCAACTTAAAAAACTAACCGGATCTATAACCCTTAATGATTTTTCATATACGATATATTAGCATTATTTCTAATAAATCTACATTATACACTGTGAAGTACTCTATACTTAGTTTTTAACACAGCTTTTATTTCAAAGGCTGTGTTTTTGTTTTTCACTGATATAAAGCATATTCTTATATTATGTCGTTTTATTATTATTTTTACATGTCGTTATTTATAATTATTATGGTTATACTGAACTTCAACATTATTTTTAATGCTTTAACACCTAATTGAATGATATTATAGCACAATAATGTAGACATTTTTAGAGTAAAAAAATTCATTTTATATTTTTTAGCATTCTAAATGTAGATGAAAACGGAGTATATTTTTTAAATGTAGATATTTTTGGAGTAAAACATGTCTTTTTTTATTATTTTTAGGGTCATTTTATAGGTAAATTTATGTATTTTTGCATTATAAATGCCCTTTCTCTACATTTTTAACTTAAATTACTGGCTTCTAATGTCTACATTTTGGCTTAAATAGTGACTTTGTACATTATAGTCTGTTTTATATATTTTTTTAATACAATATGTAGATAAAATAAGCGTAAAATATACAAAATGCTATATTTATATCTACGAAAAAAATTTTAAAAAAATTGTGTAGACATATACAGAGTAAAATTTTGATTTTTTCAAAAAATGTAGACATATAATTCAAAAAAAAAGCTGTTTTTGCAATTTTGTAGTCATTTTATTAGTAAAAACAGCGATTTGATTTTCAGGCATTTTTGCTGTTTAATAAATGCTTGAAAGGTGGTGAAATGTATGGATAATTTTTCAAATATTGGTAAAGCAGTCATTATTCAGGCTCTTGGACTTCAGAAAAATTACATTGAAGTAAAAGAATCTTCTGTTGAAGAACTTGATTTTAATAATAATTCATGTAAAGAATGCAAATGTCATGCTTTACTTAATGCCTTTGACTCCGATTCTGAAACTTATAAAAATACTTTAGAATTATGTCAAAATTGTCCTAACAGATCATACACTACAAAAACTGTCTACAAAAAAATATATCATAACGAAAAAAACCGCTATGGATATAAACCACGATTAAAGAGTAATTCAATAAAATTATTTCTTCTTTTTCACTTCTATCATCCTGACAGATTTGGAATTATAAGGAATATCGATATGAGAATACTTTCCAGACAGCTTAACTGTGATATAAAAACTATTCAGAATAATTTAAATATACTGTCCAGGTATTCATATATATCTTTTTCTAAAACAGCTGCATATACATTTAACCTATGTCTCAATGATTACCAGAATTATTACCTTCCGGCAAATAAAGGTGGCAGAGGTTTCTTTGTGTTGTCCAAAGAACTTTTAAATGAGTTATTAAACATTAATAATCTTCTTTCCTTAAGAATCTTTTTAAGAGAACTCATTGAAATTGATAATCTTAATGCAAAAGGACCTTTTACAGCTGTATCAAAAACATATAAAGAATTAAAATTATCTTTACCTGACTATTGTAAGCCTTGTATTATTAGAAAATCAATGGACTCGAAAAATAAAATTTTTGATATTTCTTTTAAAGATAATGTTATACGATTTGAAATAAATGACATGTATAATGCAAGAAAACAAAAAAGTGACTGTTACGATTATCATATTAATCAGCTTAATAAATTTATCACTGATTTTAACCAGACAGCAACTTATATAAATACTACTACTACTGCTCCATCAAAGTACATTCAGTTTTTTGACGATACTAAATTACGTAAGTCTGAATATGATCATTACAAATTATTGATTCTTAAGGATTTTGAAATTGAAGATCTGGCACAGCTTGCAGTTCAGTATTCATACGATCTTGTTTTAAATGCTTTTAGCGAAGTATATAAAAATTACATTTTATTTAATAAAAAAGTCCTTAACCTTGGAGGTTTAATTCGAACTATAATTACTTCTCAGTATATAAATTTTGAGGCTGCCTGAATGACAGTCTTATTTGTGTGCTTTTTTTTATAACTTTGCTACCTTTTCTATTCTAATTCAGAAAAATTCCGTTAGACTTTTCTTTTTTACATTTTATTTTCTGTTTATCAATATACTTTTACAATTTAATATATATTATATACTTATTTTGAAGTATATTACAGCTTAAATTTATCTTGTATACATTTTGATTTTTATTAACATTTGGAAACTTTTCGACCAAAGCTGTAAAGAAATCTTCCGTTAAAATAAAAAAAAATACAAAAAAATGATTTTTTATACTTTTTATGGAATTTTATAAACATCATTCATAAAAAAATAAATTATATTTATAAAATTTACCACATGAATATCGAAAGAAACTTACATACAAAAATGCTCAGATTCCGCATAAATTCTGGCTTTCTTCATATTTGATTTATCAATATATGTTTTTTTAATATGTATTGTATATATACGTTTTCAATTTTATATATCTTTATTAAAGATCTCTATATCTTATATTTATGTGTAGATATATATATTTAAATGTATATGTACCTGTATTTACGTTTATACATTTATACTTATATAAATATATTATTCTTAATATATTTATGACTTTGTATATATGGAAGATATTTATATTTTATTACAGTATTTTATAAATAATTTAGGGAAGGGACTTATTTTTCTTCTTAGCAAAATAAAAATTCATTCAGTATTACTGCTTTAGTTGATCTTTTATGCACTGTACTAGATTAATAAAAATTAAGGAAATGAAAGTCCTGGTTATAATTGTATATCAGGTATTATAACCAGGACTTTATAGTTTTTTAGATTTAACAGAAATATACCTTTTAGCAGATTAGGCAGGTTACAATAGAGGGGTTATAAATTATTATAAAAATCATTTAAACGTGTTTTTAAGATTTCAAGTCGTACTTTCAAATCAGCATCGTTTTTTATAACTGCTTTATTATTTTTTATGATATCAAAGTTATTTTCAAATAATGTTAATGCCTGTTCTGTTTTTGCAATTGACGAAATTCTTTTTAATTCACTATCTGATATATCAGTTCTTCGCTGTTCTTTTTCTTTTTGCTGTTGTTTTATTTTTTCTATGCTTGTTTCAAGTTTAGCCTTCTCTTTTTCGGCTTTATTTTTAGCTTCTGTTATGTATTTGATTTCATCTTCTAATTCTTCTCTTGATTTTATATTTGGCGAAGGATTTTTTTCAAGTTGAGTAATGCGCTTTTCAAGAGCTGCTAATGTTTTATTTTTTTCTTCAATCTGTTGAGAGGCAATATCAAGCTGTTCTTTGTATAATTTTGCTTCAGACGCTCTTTTTTCTGATAATTCTTTTATTGATTTATATTCTGCTGATTCAATATTCCCTTTATTTTTTAAAATTGTAAGAATACTTTTCTGTGCATCCTCATCAAGTCTTCCAAATTTATCAGCCTGATTGAGGTCTATTCCATTTTCATTAAGTAACTGACTTAATTCTGGTATAAGTTTTTCAGCCGTTGTATATTTTCTGGCCTGTCTTTCAGAGATATTTAACTGTTTTGCAATTTCGGCATTTATATTTTTAATTTCACCTTTAAGTTTCTTTGTTTCATAAAGCTCTTTTAAACGGCTGACTTCCCATCTTTTTACTTCCATTGAGGTTTCTCTAACATCATGGTTTGCACTTATAAGCATAATTTCTTCATCAATTTCGGTAATATCAGACTTTTCTACTTTACATGGAATTCCAGCAGGAAATAAATTATTATAATCTTTTTCGGACATTTTGCATATTGCATGAAACCTTCTTTCGCCTGAAACCAGTCTGTAATTATCGTTATCACTGTCATATAAAACTGACAGGTTGTGTCGTAAACCATTTATCAGGATGCTTTCCATAAGTGATTCAATGCCGTCTTGTGAATATTTTTCATTTTTGGGATTTGAAATTATTTTTTCTTTAGGAATATATTGAAAATTATATTGCGTTTTTGCCTGTATTTCTTTCAACTTTGTACCGCCGGCGTTATCAAGTATTCCAGTTTTAGTTATGCCTGCTCCAAATGTTTTTTTTGCCATTACTACTTCTCTCCTTTCAGATATTTAGCAAGTTCTCTGTAATGTTTATTGTCCATATAGCCTAGGTAATTAACCAGTTCAATATAATCTTGAGTCGCTATGCTACGTTTGTCATAAGTAAGCAATGGTTCAAAAGTTGTATTTGATTCACTTACTGCAATACAATTTCTTATAGAAACAGGTAGAAATTTATCGCCAAACATATTCTCATAGCTTTCAAACATTTGCTTATATAATGTAGTTCTTCCAGATACTCGAGTCATAAATATACCAGCAAATTCAATGGATAATGAATATTTATTATTTAATTCATCTATTGTATCAAAAAGAGACATTAATCCATCATATGAAAAATTATCTACGCATATTGGTGTTATAATCTGATCGCTTGCACACATGGCACAGGATGTAAGGTATGATTTAAAAGGTGAATTATCAATAATTATATAATCAAATTCATCTTTTATAAAATTCAGGTTATTTTTCAAATATAATTCTACATTTGATTCCTTACTTCTATCATAAATTTTGTATATAAGTGTGTTAAGTTCACGAGATGCAGAGAGTATTGATATGTTTTCATAATCAGTAGTTGTTATAAATTCCATGACAGATGATTTTCTAAGCTGTTTAGAACAGAACAGATGTTCATAATTTACGTTTGTAGAATTATCAACTTGTCCGAACATTTTGGTTGTATTCATCTGCGGATCTAAATCAATTATAAGAATCTTATATCCAGATATAGCTAAAATCTGAGATATCGTAATTGCCGATGTTGATTTTCCAACACCACCTTTTTCGTTTATTAAACTTATTACTGTTGACATTCGAATCCTTCCTTTGTGTTTTAATATATTATTGTGAACTGAGTTCAATTTTTTATATCTAATATTATTATACATTACATTTCTCCAAAAGCAATAAATATCTTTGAATTTTTTTATATTAAAGAAAGTTTATTTCCTTAAAATTTGTTCTTTTATGTTAAATTGTAGCGGATAAGAATAAAAATTGTTCTGACGTGATTTGATATAGATATATTTTTTAGTTTTAATACATTAAATATTAAATAACCAGGATATCGACTTGTCTTATTTTCCATTTACATAGTTGGCGATAATCGTCATAGATACCAATGCATTTTATCTATCTGCTTTATATATAAAAACTATTCTGCGTTAATATATCAGAAACTTAATATTAAATGAAATAGTATTTATAGATATTACAATTTAATTTAAATTTATAATATATATATATGTATTATAATCAAAAAAAATGACTTAGATAATTTGCAATATATAAAAATGTGGTAATCATGATAGGGGGCCATAATATTGTATAGAACATGTATGAAATATGTAATATAAAAAATTTTAAAAGTGTTTTGTGTTTTTAATCTGTTTCCTGGTGTTGATTACCATCATAAAAATATTTAGAAACATTTTTAAAGTGAAATTTATTTTAAATTTAAAAATGAACTGAGTTCAATTTTTGCATTTTAAAAGTTAAATTAAGACATATAATATAATTTAAATTGGTTTCAAATATGATATTCTTATATGATTAATTTTATAAAGCGTTTTTACAAATGTATATGTATAGTTAGCATAATGAAGCTAAAGTAAAACCAGAAATTTAAAATACTATAGTATTATAAATAGATTTAGATAAATTGCTAAAAATTGATAACTATTATCAGGTGTTGTAAAAGAACATAATATAATAATAAAGAAATAAAGCGTAAATAAAACATATATAAAGGACAGGCAAAAAGTGATATAAAAATACAATAAATATGTGAACTCAGTTCAAAAAATATTTAATGTGTATAAAATAAAACTATGATGAAGCTGCAATTAGTAATTTAATATAATTAAAATAGGAAGATAAAAAATTACATTAAATATATCTTATTGTGATATTAATAAGCTTATATGATAAATTATTCTGCAATATTTTTATATAAGTTTAAATTAAAGCAATAAATTATTTTATAAATATTTTTATATAAAACACGTAAATTGTTAAACGATAGAATATGCTATAATATCTTTAAATGGATATTTTTATAATATTTTAGCTGCTGGTAGGTTATAAGTGGTTAGGATTATAAAGATTTTTATTTTTAATTAATACTGCTTTAACCAAATACTATATATTTAATTATTAATTATCTATTATATAAAATTATAAAAATATAAATATATATATGTTTATAAAAGTGAACTGAGTTCACAATTTATAATTAAAAAGTTCTAAATAGTATTTTAGTATATTGTATAAAATTTAAATATTAAATAACCAGCAGATTAACATACCGGATTTTTTATCTAAGTTATCGTTGGCAATTTATGCAATTATCATTACGTTACATTTCATAGCCTTGCAAAGAAATCGCAAATGTGCCTCAGAAACTTAATATTCAAAGTATTAATTTGCGGGGTATATATTAAACTAAGAAATAAAGTGGCAAATCAGGAAGTTGTAATACAAAACTTATATTATAAAATCAGAATATACTTAATAAATTTAAAGAATGTAATACATATTTGTTTTGGTAAAATAATATACCTATTGCATATTATATAAAGATATAGTAATATATAAAAGGAATATAAAAGTGATAAAACACTCATAAAGTATGCAACGATACAAAGAACATACGTTCAAAATGTTTCATGTGAAACATTTTGATGAATTATATAAAACAGGCAGAAAACGGTCGCATTTAAATTTAAATACGTTAGTAAACTAAAAAGTAAATACAGGTATAGATACAGGTATGCTCTCACTGCTTATTGATGACAGCGGCACATAATTTACTAAAATAAATCGTCTAAGTACCGGTTAATCCAAAGCATCTTACTAATAAATTCGGTAATTCTGTACAACCATATTAAATGATTTATGAGTTTTGCAATTGGATAAATAATTATTAAGGAAAAAAGGAGGAAAATAGTGTGAAAAATCATGCTGATGCGATTGATTTCACACAACTATTTGTGACGCAGGCGTCACAAAGTAGCCATGATCGCAGAGCTGAATCTGAAATTCAGCTCGCGATTCCTTCGATGCAAAGCGTCTGCGGAATGGAGAATAATATGAAAAAAATATACACAGAGGAAAACAATGATATAACAGTTGCGGGAATCCAGATTTTTTGTAATAAAAGAAAGTGCGATATGCTTCAGAAAGCCGAAGAGCAGATGGAAAAAGCTGTTAAGACAGACAATAATATTGATTTATTCGTTCTTCCTGAGCAGTTTTATCAAATGACATGTAATAATTTTAATGATGAAAAATATGGAGAAATGCCACATCAGGAATTTGAAATATGGGTAAAACACTGTGCTGTAAAGTATAATGCTAATATAGTTGCAGGAACGTATAGTGTTATTACTGATAATTCACAAAAAGTGATGAACAGGTGCCTTGTATGTGACAGGAAAGGAAATATTGTTGGATTTTATGATAAAATACACCTTTTTGACGCATTTGGAATTAAAGAATCGGATACATTTGCAGAGGGAAATTCACTTGGAATATTTGATTTAGATATTGGCAGAGTAGGAGTATGGATATGTTATGACAGCAGATTTCCAGAGATAGCAAGGGCACTAAGAGCAAAAGGAGCAGATATATTATGCGTTCCGGCAGCATTTTACAGACCTAATACAGACCAGTGGGATATATTAATTAAATCAGCAGCCATATGTAATGTAACGCCGGTACTGGCAGTTAATCAATATGGAGATTTACCCGATGGAAAAGGACTGTTTGGACGCAGCATGCTTGTTGATGCAAAAGGTGTAGTTACAGCAGGAATGTCGGATAAAGAAGGATTTTTTATTGGAAAAATAGATAAAACATTCACAGAAAAATGCAGATATGCAAATCCTGAATTAAATAACAGGCGTAAAGAACTGTACAGGGAATGGCTATAGATATATGGGAAATTATATGAAAAATATAAAATACATAAAGAATATACGAAAAATAAATTTAAAAACAGACAATATTTAAGATGTTGCAATATTTGATATATAAGATAAGTTAAGACTAAAAAAGTATCAAATTTTACAATAATTTTCTTGTTAACGGACGTATTCTCAATATGTGTTACAGGTATCTGACGGGAGGCATAAAGTAAAAATTAGTTAAATACTTCTGACAATACTTAAACATAAAATTATCTATCGCCTTTTATAGTATATAGAAAAAAAAGTTTTTGCGGACACGATTTGATTCGTATAAATTCATGATTAAATTTATGATTAAATTTATGATGAGGTAAGCTATAACGCTATAACGGGTACAGGAATGAATATAAAAATAAACATAGACATAACAGGAAAGGGTGTATATTATGAAGTTCAAATTTGCAATTCCAACTAAGGTTTTTTTTGAGAAAGAATGTGTTAAAAATAATAGTGGCATTTTAACTGCTATTGGTAAAAAGGCTGTTATTGTAACTGGAAAGCATTCAGCGAAGGCTTGTGGAGCATTAGATGATGTTACAGAGGTTTTAGATGCAGCGGGCATAGAATATATTATTTTTAACAAAATTGAGAATAATCCATCAGTTGAGACTATAGAAAAAGCAGGAAAGATAGCTGTTGAAAATGAAGTCGATTTTGTAATAGGGATTGGCGGAGGATCACCTCTTGATGCATCGAAGGCAATAGCAGTCCTTGCGGATAATAAGGATATGGGAGTTCTTGATTTATTTAAGAATGATTTTACACATGCATTACCAATTGTTTGTATTCCGACTACAGCCGGAACCGGAAGTGAAGAAACTCCGTATAGTGTATTATTAAGAAAAGATTTACAGACAAAGGTAAGCTTTGGCAATGAAAAAACATATCCGTCATATGCATTTGTAGATGCAAAATATACTTATTCTCTGGGTGAGAATTCAACAATAAGTACCGCAGTAGATGCATTTACACATGCATTTGAAGGGTATCTTGCGAATAGAAGCAGTGTAATCAGTGATTGTTTTGCATTGGAAGCTATTAGGGCATTTGGAAAATCAATGAGGAATCTTGCTGAGTTTAAATTAACAGAGGAAGATCGTGAGAATCTTATGCTTGTTTCTTTACTTGGTGGAATAATCATTTCACAGACTGGAGTAACGATTGCACATGGTATGGGCTACTGTTATACATATTTCAAAGGGATACCTCATGGAAAAGCTAATGGTCTTATAATGGATGAATATATGAAACTTAATTACAAGGCGTCAGAAAAGACTAAAAAGAAGATTGATACAGCAATTAAAGAACTTGGATGTGCATCGATGGAGGAATTTGCCGGAATTTTAAAGAAAATGACAGGTGAGGCACCACATCTTACAGAGGATGAAATTAATCAGTATACAAAGCTTACGTTAATTCAGAAAGGAAGCATGGCAAATAATCCATATCCAATTGATGAAAACCAGATTAAAGAGTTGTGGACAAAGCTTGCATAGTTTAAATGCCGATGGCATATGATTATGATATGCACAGCATCTATAAATAAAATAAATATAAGTAATTAAATTTTAAATAAAAACATTTGTACGTCATTTAGAAGATAATTATTCTGTAAGCATTTAAGATGCACACCATGAAATGTCACCAAAGTAATATTATATAATAAACTATATGTATCAGTATTAAGATAATTTAGAAATGTTGATATTTACAACATAAGGCGGTATAATGCACAAGAATCAATGATACATTAGATTAGAATTGCAGGAGTTTAAGATAAATATAAAGAATGGTGATTGGAGTGTTAGATGAATAAATCAAATTTGGTTAAGAATATATCAGATCAGATAATTGAGGCACAGCTTAAATTGGGATATGTCAAAGAAAGCATAAGATTGTATTATCCAATAGAGTCATTAAATGCCTTACTGGAAACAAATTATAGCAGTGTAGAAGAACTTGTACAGGTATTAAATAGTATGTTTGAAAAGAAAAATATCATACTATGCGAGGATGGAAGACTTAAGACAGATACAGTGCCTCAATATGCCACAGAAGAGAGGTTAAAAGGTTTTTGCGGAGTGTCATTTAACAGTCATGCAGGACGTATAGAAGTAAATGTTTCTGCAGACGGGGCAGAGTATATTCATAAATATGTTAAAACACCTGAGTTTTTGAAAGATATAATTGAGTTGTTTACAGTAAATCATTCATTAAAGCTTGATGAAATAAAAAAACTATACAGTAAATACAGTTCAGATTATGAGTGTGAAGAAATGCCGCAGGGTAGTGATTTTGATTATGTATTGTTTTTTAATGATAAAACTATAGATGAATATTATTATTGCATAAAAATAGAGATGGGTCATACGATATATCATAGATTTACAGAAGCAGATTATAAGATGCTTATTTGAAGTGAATGAATATTATAGACTTAATATTGTGAATATCGTGAATATTGTGAATATTAAAATATTTATTGACATTTTAAATATAACAATATAAAATACGGTTCGGACGAAGGTGTCACAGCGTATGTTGTGACATCTTTTTTGTATTATAAGATTAAGTGGGCAAAAGGCGGCTTAAAGTTTTTTGACTGGTAATAAATAGTACGAGGCCATTCCGATTTTGTTTTGCCGGTCGTTAAGTTTTGGGACACCTTTTGATACCATGATTAATGTATAAAAAATCTGTAGGAAATGAGTGGTGATTTTTATGCATATGAGAACATTTGGAATCACAAAAAAAATTGGATATAAAGAGGTCAATTTAGCGGACAGTGATAATATCATTAATAAAATTTATGAGATTGATAACAAATCCAGGAAGTGTATAGTTACAATTCCTGACGGATGTATTGATATAGAGTTTATTGTTAAAGATGGAAAGTTTAATTCATTTTTATGCGGAAGCAGAGATGAGGGAGCTTTCTCAGAAGTAGGAAGTTATGATTATTGTTTTGGAATAAGGTTTCAGCCAGGAATTAATCCGATAGTTAATCCAGTGACGGGTTCTTTATTTGTTAATGAAGAAAATGTAAGTAATAAAAAAAACGGCGGTAATAAAATTGATTTGAGCGAAGTGGTCAATGCGAGGATAAATATTAATGGTTATATTGAAATGAACAAAATGACCGGAAGAATACTTGAAGGATTTAAAAATGATTCATTTGAAAATAAAGTGGATTATTTTATTCAGATATGCAATAAACGTCAGATTAACAAAAATGGCCAGGGCAAAAATGAGGTAGATATTACCAAATTTGCAGTTGGTTTCTTAATTGATGAAATCATGCAGAAAGATGGAGCGGTTAATATATCACGACTTGTTGAAAAAACAGGCTACAGCCAATGCTATATTAATCGTATATTTAAAATGAACACAGGATTTTCAGTAAAAAAGTATGCTGAAATAATACGTCTGCAGAAATCAATAAGCCTGCTTAATAAAAACGGTTGTGAAAGAGTATACAACGAACTTGGATATTATGATCAGTCTCATTTTATTAAGTCATTTAAACGATTTACAATGTTCACACCTAAAAAATATGTTGAAAACGCAGCACAGATTAAGTTTATGTAAATGATTTACAGTAACGAAGAAACATAAAAAGATATTAGCAGTGTCAGGTAAGCATACGACTGGCAGACAGTCAGCAGGGAGGTACGCTATGGATTATTTATCATATAATGTTGCAACAAATTTGAAACGAATAAGAACAGCAAAGGGAATGAGCCTTGATGTAGCATCGGAGCAGACAGGTGTAAGTAAAAGTATGCTTGCACAGATTGAAAAAGGAGGAGCGAATCCGTCACTTGGTGTACTTGGCAAAATTGCCAGTGGGTTGAGAATAAGCTTTCAGAATCTTATAGATCCGCCACCAATGGAAACGTGTCTTGTGAGTACTAAAAATACAGTTCCAACAAAAGAAATGTCTGGTCAGTATAAGGTCTGGACCTGCTTTCCGATAGAAGATAACAGGATGATGGAAGTTTATATTATGGAAATTGAGCCCGGCAGTGTGTATGTAAGTGGTGGACATGGTGAGCACACGCGTGAATATATCTCTGTACTGGATGGAGAAGTAACGATAGAAAGTAATGGATTTTCACATAATGTTACAAAGGGTGACGTATTCAGGTTTGAGACGGATCAGACACACAGATATAAAAATGAGACAGATAAAAAGATATCGTTTATATGCTTCTTTTTAGACTATCATTCAATCAGTATGTGAATGATTATTTTTTTTGAACACCGTGTCCATTATAATGCACAAAATGGCTCGAAAATACATTATATTGTGGATTAAACAGCCATTAAACAACCATTAAAACAGTCATTAAAACAAGTTTTCAGAATAATAAATAACAAAGTCCGACAATTCATAGATAAAAAAACAATCAACAAAAATAAAACCTTAAAAGTCGTACAAATACGATAAACACTGGGATTAAAGAAGAAATAGACCAATCGAAAAAACAGGGCTGTGAAAAAAAGCTTAGTATAAAAAAGTGAAAAATTTACAAAAATGCAAAAAAAGTTGTTGACATTTATTATAATGGGTGATAATGTATGAATGTACAAAATAATGAATAAGAAATTTAAGCAAAGGCGCTTACATGATTAGTAGGCTGCCTTTGCTTTTTTTGTTTATTGGGATTGTGTCAGTGATGCAACCACAACCTGACATCAAATTCAAGTTCAAATTTTAAATTTTAATTTAATTTTTATTAAACGAATAAAGCATCACAGAAATGAGGTATATTATGAGATTAAAGGACACAGGATTAACAGCACAGGATATTAAGGACAAAGTAAATAAGTATATGATTGAAACATATGAACGTTTTGATTTTCTTGCTGAGACAGCAAAGGATGAATATGTATATGATGAAAATGGTAATGAGTACCTTGATTTTTATGCAGGTATCGCAGTTAACTCAGCAGGTAACTGTAATGAAAAGGTTGTAGCAGCTGTTAAGGATCAGGTTGGCGATATAATGCAGACATTTAATTATCCTTATACAATTCCACAGGCTTTATTAGCTGAAAAGGTCTGTACAACAATCGGTATGGACAAGATATTCTTCCAGAACTCAGGTACAGAAGCAAATGAAGCTATGATTAAGATGGCACGTAAGTATGGTATTGAAAAGTATGGTCCACATAAATATAACATTGTAACAGCCGCTAAGTCATTCCATGGTAGAACATTTGGTGCAATGAGTGCTACAGGACAGCCTGACAATGCATGCCAGATTGGATTTGGTGATATGACACCTGGATTTACATATGCTGAATATAATAATTTACAGGCATTTAAGGATGCATGTACAGAAAATACAATCGCTATCATGATTGAGCCGGTACAGGGCGAAGGCGGTGTTAATCCTGCAACTAAGGAATTTATGACAGGTCTTAGAGAATTCTGTGATGAAAAGGGAATGCTTCTTCTTTTAGATGAAGTTCAGACAGGATGGTGCAGAACTGGTGCAGTTATGTCATATATGAACTATGGTGTTAAGCCTGATATTGTTTCAATGGCTAAGGCACTTGGCGGTGGAATGCCAATTGGTGCCATCTGTGCAAGAGAAGATGTTTCAAAAGCATTTACAATGGGATCACATGGTACAACATTTGGTGGACATCCTGTATGCTGTGCAGCAGCACTTGCAGAAGTAAACGAGCTTCTTGACAGAGATCTTGCAGGAAATGCTAAGAAGATGGGTGCTTACTTCAGTGAAAAGTTAAAGACTCTTCCACATGTTAAGGAAGTAAGAGGTCAGGGATTATTAGTAGGTGTTGAATTTGATGATACAATAAATGGTGTAGATGTTAAGCATGAATGCTTCCATAGGAAGTTATTGATTACAGCAATCGGTTCACATATTATTCGTATGATTCCACCACTTATAATAACAGAAGAAGATTGCGATAAAGCATTCGCAATTATTAAGGAATCTGTAGAATCACTATTAAAGTAATTATCAAGGAGTGATGTTTATGAAGCAATTCGTTGTTACTATTGGTTGTGAATATGGAAGTGGCGGACCTGAAATTGGTAAACTGATAGCCCAGTCACTTGGAATTGAATACTATGACCGTGATCTTGTAGACAAGGTTGTAGATAAGCTTGGTGTAGATAAGGAACTTGTACAGAGTGCAGATTTAGGAAATAATGTAAAATATGAATTTGATACAAAGTTAGGTCCAAGATATGCTAATCTGACAAATCGTGTAATTTATACACAGTTTGAAGTAATACAGAAATTAGCCCATAAATCATCTTGTGTAATAATCGCAAGATGCAGTAACTATGTTCTTAAGGATGATGAAAACTGTCTGAATATATTTATTTACGCACCAGAGGATGTAAGGGTAAAGCACGTAATGGAAATGCAGAATGTTTCAAAAAAGAAGGCTGAAGAGCTCGTAAAATATAATGATGAAATGCTTCATTCACGTTATTTTTACATGACAGGAAAGGATCGAGGGGATCGTAGTCTTCGCGATATGATGATTGACAGCAGCGTGCTCGGTCTTGAAAAAACAGCAAAATATATTATGCAGCTGATTGATTTAAGATTCGAAGATTAAAAAGTCGTGTGATTAATAGTTATACATATAGAGTTAGTTATTAGGTAGTTTTAGCAAAGGCGTTAAAATGAAACCTTATGGTTTTGTTTTTGCGCCTTTATTTTTATACAGAAGCTTTTCTGCTAACGAACAGATAGATGTAGTGTTTGGCACAATACCACATTATCGGGAATGTGCAGAAATGGAGGTTATGATGAGTAAAAAGAAATCAGAATTTGATAAAGTTTTCAGCGCCTGGGACATATTAGTTATTGCATTTGGTGCCATGATTGGATGGGGCTGGGTAGTATCTACAGGTGACTGGATTGAAAAGGGTGGCGTACTCGGAGCTGCCATAGGATTTGCTCTTGGCGGTGTAATGATATTTTTTGTTGGTCTTACATATGCAGAGCTTACAGCTGCAATGCCACAATGTGGTGGTGAACATGTATTCAGTTACAAAGCAATGGGACCAATTGGTTCATTTATATGTACATGGGCAATTATTCTTGGTTATGTCAGTGTAGTATGCTTTGAAGCATGTGCATTGCCAACAATTATTACATATATATATCCTAAATTCCTGAAAGGATATTTATATACTGTAGCAGGATTTGATATTTATGCGTCATGGCTTGCCGTGGCAATAGTTGTTGCCATACTTATTACATATATTAATATTCGTGGCGCAAAGACAGCAGCTATGCTTCAGACAGTGCTTACCGCAATTATTGGCGGGGTTGGTATTCTTCTTATAGTTGCCTCTGCCATTACAGGTGATGCATCTAATTTTAGCGGACAGCTTTTTGTTGGTGATTCTGCCGGTGGCTCGTTAAAGGCTGTGCTTGGCGTTGCAATAGTTACACCTTTTTACTTTATAGGTTTCGATGTAATTCCACAGGCTGCCGAGGAAATAAATGTTCCTTTAAAGAAAATCGGAAAGATAATGATTCTTTCAATTATTCTTGCTGTAGCATTTTATGCATTAATTATTGTTGGCGTAGGTTATACAATGAACAGTGGTGATATAATTGCATCACAGAGTGGTTCAGGACTTGTTACTGCTGATGCAATGGCTAAAGCATTTAACAGCAGTGTAATGGCAAAGGTTCTTATTGTTGGAGGTATGTGTGGTATTGCAACAAGCTGGAATTCATTTCTTATCGGTGGAAGCCGTGCAATGTATTCAATGGCTGAATCTTATATGATTCCAAGATTTTTTACGAAACTCCATAAAAAGCACAAGACTCCTGTAAATGCTCTTTATCTGATTGGTGCATTATCAATTATTGCTCCATTATTTGGACGTAAGATGCTTGTATGGATTGTTGATGCAGGTAACTTCGGATGCTGCCTTGCTTACTGTATGGTTTCAATATCTTTCCTTATATTAAGAAAAACAAAACCTGATATGTCAAGACCATATAAAGTAAAACATTACAAAATAGTGGGCGCTCTTGCAGTTGTAATGTCAGGATTTATGGTTTTAATGTATATATTACCTTTCTCAGGAAGTGCACTTTTGCCACAGGAATGGATTATGGCCGGAGGCTGGGCTGTACTTGGGTTGATTTTCTTTATTGTCTGCAAGTTTAAATACAAGGAAAAGTTTGCATCTCATATCGATGTTGCAGTTGATGAAAATGATATAGAAGACGAAATGGATGTTGAAACAGCTCTTCAGGCTGCAATGGATACAGTCAGTGAAGAGGTTGTTGCTGCAAAAGAAAATCCAGGTATGGACTTTTCATATTATCTTCCTGTAAATATTGCATTTGGAAGTGGTAAGGTAAATGAAGTTGCAGAATATGCAAAACCATATGGAAAGAAGGCTGTTATAGTTACCGGACACAGCAGTGCAATAAAGTCAGGATTATATGATAAGGTTGCAACTAAGCTTTTGAAAGCAGGAATAAGTTCGGTTTTATATAACAGGGTATCACAAAATCCATTGACTACAACTGCCATAGAAGGTGCTAAGTATGCAAAAGATAATAATTGTGATATGGTAATCGCAATTGGTGGGGGAAGTATTATGGACTGTGCCAAGGCCATAGCATTCCTTGCAGTAAATGATGGTGATATAAATGATTATATATTTAATAAGAAGCAAAGCGATAAAGCACTTCCACTTATACTGATTCCAACTACATGTGGAACCGGTTCAGAAGGAAATGGATTTGCGGTTCTTACAAATCCTGAAACAGGAGATAAGAAGTCACTCAGATGTAATGCAATTGTCGCAAAGGTATCAATTGTTGATCCTGAATGTATGATGACAATGCCGAAGAAAGTGCTGGCGTCTGTTGGATTTGATGCATTGTGTCATAATATTGAAGCATATACATCCAGAATTTCACAGCCGTTTACAGATGCGCTGGCATTATATGCAATTTCACTTATTGCAGATAATCTTGTAAAGGTTTATAAAGGTACTGATGATAAAGAAGCATGGGAAAAGATAACTCTTGCAAGCACAATTGGCGGTATGGTAATAAATACTGCAGGAGTAACACTTGCACATGGCATGGAGCATCCTGCAAGTGGTCTTAAAGACATAGTACATGGACGTGGACTTGCAGCTCTTGCACCGGTAGTTATAGAAGCATCACAAAAGGGTGCACATTTTAAGTTTGCAAAAATTGCAAGAATATTTGGTGGTGTAACAGCACAAGACTGTGCACCAAAGATCAGGACACTGCTTAGAGAGCTTGATCTTGAATGTACGCTTACAGACCTTGGAATTGAAGAAAAAGATATTCCATGGATGGCAGAAAACTGCATGAAGGTTTCTGCAGCAAGTATAGCAAACAATCCTCTGGTATTTAATAAGGATGAGATAGCAGAACTTTATAAGAAAGCAATGTAAACAATATAAGATTTTGTTAATAAAAACAGGGCATAAGTTATCGTTTGTGAATTTATTTACACTAATATGATAATTAATGCCCTGTTATTATTTTTTCGGTTATTATTTTTTAAAGAAAAAGAGTTGTTGTTTATTTATAAAAACGTTATAATTAATAAAGAGATGTAAGAAATTATTCACTGCTAAAAATCTTGATTTTACATGGGTACAATTAATAATATTGTCATATAAAGATTTTTATCCGGGCAGCATTATTAATAACGGAGGAAAATAAAAATTGAGGGGAATACTTTATGAAGGAGAAAAATATAGATTACTTTAAGGCAGACAAAAAAAGTATAGAATATAAAATTAACGTATATACACTGAATAGTTTCTGGATTGTATTTTTTACACTTATAGTAATTTTGGTTTTAAATGCTTTAAATATATTTATTGTTAATAAGGAACTGATGACACGTGGATGTTTGTGTTCTTTTATTATTGCTGTGTTTACACTTATTATGGGCAAGTTTATGGATTTGCATAAATCATATGTAAAATATGTATTGTTGTTTAATATAATACTGGCGATTACGGTGCTTGGAGTAATGATAACGTATCATACTGTATTACTAAGCGTCATGCCATTAGTACTTGCGATACAGTATGCAGATAATAAGGTTACACTCTATACGTATCTGTTAACAATACTAAGTGTTTCTACAATAGTAATGGGAGGATATTTCTTTGGACTATGCGATGCAAATATGCTGGCGCTTACAACAGAACCGGCAGCATATTACATGGATAAAGCTACTAATACCCTGACATTCGAATTGAAAAACACTAATCCGTGGTATACGTTGCCAATGTATTATATTTTGCCTAGATGTATGATTCTGTTTGCAATATTACCGATTATTAAAAGCATTTCCAGGAATATTGTAGCTTATACAGAAAATGCAGTTAAAATGAGACTGCTTAGTGAAACAGACAGCATGACAGGTTTGTATAATAAAAATAAATATCTGCAGATGGTAAAAGATACGTATCCGTCTATTGAAAAGGTAGGCGTTATGTTTTTTGATGTAAATAATCTTAAGCTGGTTAATGATACACTTGGACATGAAAAAGGCGATATGGTAATTACATATGCCGCAAATCTTATTTCAAGGCTTCAGAAAGAAAACAGAAAAGCGTACAGGCTTGGAGGCGACGAGTTTGCGTTGATTATTGAAAACCCTGCGCCGGATGAGGAAGAACAGATACGTAAGCTGTGGGATGAATTCATGATGGCTAAACTTGTAGTATCAAAGTATCAGGTCATGATTGCAGTAGGATATGCGGAAGGACCGGGAAATAATATTGATGAGATTATCAGAAAATCGGACAAGAATATGTATCTCAATAAAGAAAAATTAAAAGATTTAGTAAAATAATAAACCAAATAAACAACATTATATTTAACTGGAGGAATGCAGCAATGAATCAGCAGACAGATACGCAAAAGGATATGGAAGATATTAAATTAACTTCGGTAAAGAGTGGGCAGGACAATAAAACATCTTCTATAACAAAGGGTATTTTATGCATAATATCAGCTGCATTTTTCTTTGCATTAATGGGGGCATTTATAAGGCTTTCCGGTGATATTCCGTCGATGCAGAAGAGCTTTTTCAGGAATTTTATAGCGTTTATAATAGTAATTGTGACGATTACAAAGAATAAAGAAAAGCTCGAAATAAAAAAGGGTGATATGAAATATCTTATCATGAGATCTGTATTTGGAACAGTAGGAATCATATGTAATTTTTATGCGGTAGACCATCTTGTATTATCAGATGCATCCATGCTTAATAAATTATCCCCTTTCTTTGTTATTATATTTTCATTTATTATTCTTAAAGAAAGATTCAATATAATACAGGGAATGGCAGTAGTTGTTGCATTTATTGGGGCATTGTTTATTATTAAGCCTACAGGAAATATGGATCATATTCCGGCACTTATAGGAGCGCTGGGAGGAGTTGGCGCAGGTGCGGCATATTCAATGGTACGTGTAATGGGTAAAAGAAAAGTGAACGGAAATCTGATAATTATGTTCTTCTCAGCATTTTCATGTCTGGTATGTCTTCCGTTTATGATAATTAATTTTAAACCAATGACAGTATATCAGTTTATAATGCTGATAATGACAGGTGTAGCAGCGGCCGGTGGACAGTTCTCAGTTACAAGGGCATATTTTTATGCACCGGCTAAAGAGATATCAGTATATGATTATTCTCAGATAATATTTTCAGCAATGCTGGGCTTTATCCTTTTTGGACAGATACCGGATGTATCTAGTGTCGCTGGTTATTTAATTATATTTGCTGTTGCCTTGTTTATGTTTTTCTATAATAAGAAGAAGGCAGAAGAGTAGAATGCGGAAATGGAGATTGAATTAAAGTGAAATATTCTGAAAATTATATAATTGGTATGGAAGATACAGGTAGAAATAATTTTGCAACAAACAAGTCATTAATTACAATTATGGAAGAGATAGCAGGGCTGCATTCGGCATCGGTAGGGTTTGGAGTACTTGATATCGACAGGATAGGAATGGGATGGGTACTTCTTGACTGGAAGATGAAGGTGATAAAAAGACCGAAGTATTCAGATGTTGTAAAAGCCGTAACCTGGTCACGTGGAACTGACAGACTCAGAGCATTTAGAGATTTCAGGCTTGAAGATCAGAAGGGAAATGTTTATGCAGTGGGAACGTCTACATGGGTGCTGATTGACATTAATAAGAGACGTCCGTTAAAGATTGAATATAATGTGATATCTGCTTATAAGTGTGAAGATGAAAATGTATTTCCAGAAAAATTAAAGAATATAAAGCTTCCGGATGTATTTAAGAATTGCAGTGCAGGTGGATTATGCAGGGAAAATGAAGATGCTTTGTCAGAAGCTGAAGAAAAAATAAAATTAAAATGTGCAAAATTCAAAGTTACAAGGCGAGATATAGATATAAACAATCATATGCATAATATCAGCTATATAGATGCGGCAAATGAAATTCTTCCGGATAATGTATATGATAATGAAGAGTACAACTGCCTTAGAGTTACATATAAAAAGGAGGCCAGATATGGCCAGGAAATTGAATGCGTTTACGCGCAGGAAAATGACTGTCATTATGTATGTATGCAGAGTGAATCAGGAATTCATGCAATACTGGAATTAGGAAAAGATATATATTGAGTGCGTCATTTTTAGTTTTAACAATTTAAATAATCAGAACTACATTAGTAATAAATTTGTTCTTATCTTTATGCTGGGGAGGGCCTTCAAGGTATATGTTACGGAAACGGCCGGAATGAAGTATATCATGTTCCCCGGCATATTTTAATAATATTTCGTTAGCACTTCGAATGGTTTCATATGGACCGTGATAGTGGAAACAAAGGCCATGACAAGATGGTAGATTTATTATATGTTCACCATTGCATGAGTCCTTTACTGCAGCACAAAATGTAACTTCGAGTGGATTGTCCAATGAATATTCAGTGCAGTATTGCTGTTTTGACATATCCGTCCCATATTCAGAAAGTGCTTTTAACGCTGTATCCCGTAGAAATGCAGTCTTTTCAGAGATGCTATCTGATGATAATTTACGTGCATAAACAGTCTGTGCAGGAAGAAATATTTCTGTAACTTCATGTGGACTGAGATTAACACGTTCATACAGACTTTTAATGCTGCTGTCAAGTTTATCGCGAAGAGCTTCTAAACGCCGGATCAGCGATAACATATCTACAGTACCGGTAAAATATTCTTTGATTTCATTAAGGGATAATCCATAATTCTGGAAAAGGCGGATTATTCTTATCTGTGTCATGGTATCGAGAGTATAAAATCTGTTACCATTCGGACCGTTTTTTATGTCAGGTTTAATAAGACCACATTCTTCATAATTCAGAACAATTCTTCTGGTTATACCAAGAGTTTTACATACTTCTCCAATAGAAAATAAATGTGTTAATTCGTTCATACTAATCTCCATTCCGAAGGTTATTTCTCATTTGCAATCAGGAAATGTTTGTTTTACTCAGAAACAAACAACCATGTGAAAATACTTGCATCGTACATCAATGTACGGTGTAAAATAATTATAAAATAAAAAAGAAATAATCTCAAGGTGTACCTTAAAAGTGGTGCAGGAATGGGGGGAATTATGAAACAGAAGAAAATTGACAGGTATACTGTCAGCAGGAGAAGTTTAGGCATATTAATGGCATTTATATGGATTATTGTTATATTGCCGGTTAACAAAGTATATGCAAATGATTCTAATCCGGATGGAACACAGGCTAATCCATATCCTGTAAGTAATTACAGTGAACTTAGTACATATCTTAAAAAAGGGTATGTAAAGATGACGGATGATATAATTATGCGGTCATCGATATATATCAATTTAGAGGAAGGTAACAGCAGTAAAAATTCCGGGATTGATCTGAATGGTCATATATTGGATTTTTCACAGTGCCAAAGTTCATTTGGAATTAAACTGCGCGGGAAAAATGTAGCGGGAACTTCTTTTACTATTACTGATAGCAATCCTGATTCATCACATGGTGAAGACTATGTAACCAATACAGGAAAAAAGATAAATGGTGGTATTATAACAGGGTATAATTATGATTCAATGGGGGGTGGTATGACAAGTTGTATTCAATCAGAATATGTTCCATTTACAATAGAAAAAGTTACGTTTTTTAAGAATTCATCAAAAGGAGGTGGCACATGTATAGGGTCAAATGGGGATGTAGACCTTACGGTTTCTGACGTTAATTTTTATAATAATAAAACTGATTATTGGAGTAGCTGTATATGGTATTGTGACTGGTATGTGGAAAATAACAGCAGATTACTGGTTAAAAATTGTAATTTTAAAGATAATAGTGGACAATATAGCGGAGTAGTATATACATCAGCTAAAAGCAGTATAATAGACGGATGTACAATCACAAATAACAGTACTAAAAAATATGGAATGATATGTGTTAGCGGTGAAAATGATTTATTGCTAAAGAATACAGTTATCAGGGACAATACTGCGTCTGACGCAGGTGAAGTTGCAGGGGTTGATTACGAGGGAAAAGGCCAGTTTACTTTGGATGGTAAGACAATAATTACTGATAATACTTATTTGGGCAGACAGAAAAATATACATAGTAGCAAAGTAATTAAGCTGGGAGATAATTTTAGCCATGAATCAAAAATTGCACTTGGTGCTTATGTATATTCAGGTTATGATAAGCAGTTAGTAAGCAATATTGGAGATTTTGCAGGTTGTTTTATATGTGATAATGCTGATGGAGAATTATATTCTGATGGAAGCGGTCTTCGTATAAGAAAAAAGGAACAGGAACACGTACATGTACTCGGTACATACCATGCTAGAGTAAATCCAACTTGTACAACACCAGGTACTATTGAATATTATAGCTGTACAGGTTGTAATAATAAACTGGATGCTGATGGTAATGTTATAACAGATATTACTATAGCAGCTCTTGGTCATGACTACAGCGGCAATGCACCAGAATGTAGAAATGGCTGCGGCACAGTTAATCCTGATTATATAGCTCCACCAGAACCATCACCGGTTGTTCCGACACCAATTGAACCGTCAGATCCACAGCCGTCAGATCCGACACCAAATACTCCATTAGTACCGGAAAAGGAAGCTCCGGCGCCTGACAATTCATCGGAAAAAGAAGAGTCTGGTACAACAGCAGTGGCGACGGTCAGTGACCAGTCAAAAAATTCCAAAGAAAATGCAGTGTCAACAGTAAATAAAGACACTTCACCACAGACAGGAGATACAGGTGACTGGTATACATGGACAGCATTGCTTATTATCATGATAGTGACAGGTATAGGTGTATCAGTGAAAAATAATGTGAAAAAATTTGACAATATTTAAAACATCTGATATTATTGTTTAGTTAAATAAATAAGACAGTTCGTTTGTACCATCCTGTCTCTAAATAAAACCAGGACTAATTAAGATGTAAGATAACAGCGGAGCATTTCCGGTAAAAGATTATAGATATTAATTAGCACGGGTACGATGTACTCGTGCTTTTTGTTATGTTACAAAATAAGGATGTTAAAAAGGAGAGGAAGATTACAGGTTATGTATATTTTAAAAACAGAGGCAAGCTTCGATTCGGCACATTTCCTTGCGGGTTATGTTGGAAAATGCAGTAATATTCATGGACATCGCTGGAAGATTGTACTTGAAGTGAAATCCGAAGAATTAAAAGAGGATATCCAGCATAAAGGAATGTATGTTGACTTTGGGGAACTTAAAAAGGATTTAAGAGGAATTGCAGATTCAATGGATCATGCGCTGATTATAGAAAAAAATTCATTAAAGGAAACTACACTTGATGCGTTAAAGAGTGAGAATTTTAAAATAATAGAACTGGATTTTCGCCCTACAGCAGAAAACATGGCTAAGTATTTTTTTGGAAGAATAAAGGAACTCGGCTATAATATGAAAGCTGTTACTGTATATGAAACACCTGCTAACAGTGCAACATATATGGAAGACTGAAGATTTGAAAGGTGTTGTTTTATATGAGTAAACTGGATGTTGTAGAAAAATTTGTAAGTATCAATGGTGAGGGAACTAAAGCAGGGCAGCTTGCTGTATTTGTGCGTTTTAAAGGTTGTAATCTGGCTTGTGAATACTGTGATACGAAGTGGGCGAATGAGCCTGATGCACCGGCACAGCAGATGACTGCACAGGAAATACTTGAATATGTATTATCGACAGGAGTTAAGAATGTTACACTTACAGGTGGTGAACCACTGTTAAGAGACGGCATTGAGGATGTCATTAGTCTGCTTGCTGATAATGGGGTTAATGTAGAAATAGAAACTAACGGAAGTATTCCTTTAAATAATGTCCGGAATCTTCAAAAAGAAAATGTGACATTTACAATGGATTATAAGCTTTCATGCAGTGGGATGGAAAATGCAATAAACACTGATAATTTTAAGCTTCTAAACAAAAATGATACAGTTAAATTTGTTGCAGGAAGCCATGGTGATCTTGTACGTACAAAGCAGATTATTGATAAATATAAGCTCCAGGGCAGATGCAGTTTATATATCAGCCCTGTTTTCGGAATGATTGAGCTTGAAGATATAGTTGAGTTTATGAAAGAAAATAAAATGAACGACGTAAATATGCAGGTTCAGCTGCACAAGATAATATGGGCACCGGATAAAAAAGGTGTATGATGCAGCAGAGCCTCAAATAGCATTGATCGCAGTCGGAAATTTAAACTTTCAGCTGCGTGTCATTACAATAAATTGCTCAGGAATGGAGATTAGTATGAAAGATAAAAATAAGAAAAAGGAAATAGATACAAAGGCTATTGAATATCATATAAGAGGTATTCTTGAAGCTCTTGGTGATGATCCTGACAGGGAAGGTCTTAAAGATACACCTAAGAGAGTTGCGAAAATGTACAGAGAAGTATTTGAGGGTATGACTTATACGAATGAGGAAATAGCCGAAAAGTTCAATAAAACATTTGCACTGAACAAAGCAGATGAATATGATGATTGCGATGATGATTGTGAAGGCATTGAAAGAAGAAAGTATAAAACAAATAACGGTTCTTCTGATATGGTAATCGTAAGAGATATAGATATTTTCAGTTATTGTGAACATCATCTTGCACTTATGTATGATATGAAGGTTACAGTAGCATATATTCCAAAGGACAGAGTTATCGGACTTAGTAAAATAGCAAGAGTAGCAGATATGGTTTCTAAGAGATTGCAGCTTCAGGAAAGAATTGGAAGCGATATTGCGGATATAATACATATGATTACAGGAACTGAAGATATAGCAGTTTTTATTGAAGGATGCCACAGCTGTATGACAGCCAGAGGCATAAAGAAGAACAACGCAAAAACATATACACAAACATTAAGAGGGAGATTTGACAATGAAAGCAATGGTCTTATTCAGTGGTGGCATTGATAGTACAACATGCCTTGGTATGGCAATAGAAAAGTATGGAGCAGAAAATGTAATTGCTCTGTCGATATCATATGGTCAGAAGCATACAAAGGAAATAGAAGCTTCAGATAAAATCGTTAAATATTACAACGTGGAACATATTTATCTCGATCTGGAAAAAATATTCCAGTACAGTGATTGTTCCCTGTTATCACATTCAGATAAGGAAATACCTAAAGAAGCATATAACGAGCAGATTAAAAAGACTAACGGGGCACCTGTATCAACTTACGTTCCATTCAGAAACGGATTGTTTTTATCAAGTGCAGCAAGTATTGCTCTGTCAAAGGGATGCAGTGAAATATATTATGGTGCACATGCAGATGATGCAGCAGGCAGCGCATACCCTGATTGCAGCAGTGAATTTAATAATGCAATTAATGAAGCAATTTATATAGGAAGCGGCAGACAGTTAAAGGTAGTAGCTCCATTTATTAATTCAACAAAGGCACAGGTCGTTAAAAAAGGACTTGAGCTTAAGGTTCCATATAAGTATACATGGAGCTGCTATGAAGGTGGAGAAAAACCATGTGGAAAATGCGGTACATGCATAGACAGGGCACGTGCCTTTGAGTTGAATGGTGTTAAGGATCCGGCAATGGAGCAGTATAACATGTAATTGCGAAATTCGTAAATTATTAGATAAAGTTTTGCAAAATCAACAAATTTATTAAGCAGGTGCTTTAGTGCCTGCCGGTAAATTGTTAATTTTGCTAAAATTTCGCAAGCATTAAAAGCATTATGAAAGGATAAGGAGAAAAAATGACAGGTAGAAATAAAGAAGAGACTGAAGGAATTACATTATTGGGTAATCAGAAGACAAAGTATAAAAGTGATTATGCACCGGAAGTTTTGGAGACATTTGTAAATAAACACCAGGATAATGATTATTTTGTAAAGTTTAACTGTCCGGAGTTTACAAGTTTGTGCCCTATTACAGGACAGCCGGATTTTGCGACAGTTACAATCTCTTATGTACCAAATGTAAAAATGGTAGAAAGTAAATCATTAAAATTATATTTGTTCAGTTTCCGTAATCATGGTGATTTCCATGAGGATTGTATGAATATTATCATGAAAGATCTGATAAAGCTTATGGACCCGAAGTACATTGAAGTATGGGGAAAGTTTACTCCAAGAGGAGGAATATCAATTGACCCATACTGTAACTATGGAAAACCGGGAACAAAGTGGGAAGAGATAGCATTGAACAGAATGGCAAATCATGACATGTATCCGGAGAAGGTGGATAACAGGTAAATGTCAATATAAAATTATTGCTTTATTGGCTTTATTGCAATAAAGCCAATAAGAATAAGTAATATTGTTAAAATCCATGAAATTGGAAATACAATATACAGAACTTTCAACTCAAAATATTGTTTAAAAATAGTACATATCCATAAAATCTTTCTGCATCTTTTATTTTGTCCGGCAGCATGATTTTGACTGGTAAAAGTAGTTGCAGTCTGTCCAAATGCAGTAATTACATAATAGGCAAAGTATTCAAAGTTCATGGCAATTGTACTACCGGCAATTGCAAAGGAACCAAAGCTGTTTACGGAAGTCTGTACGAATATGTTGGCAAAGCAGAATACTGCCCCCTGAACAGCAGAAGGAATTCCAATTTTAAGAATAGGTATAATAAAACAGGAATTAGCTTCAAATTTATAAAGTGATAAATGAAAGGCAGATATATCTTTCTTCAGGCGGTGAATAATAAGGATTGCAGAAAACATAGTAGATAATACTGTAGCAATGGCAACACCGGAAACTCCAAGTTTAAATATCATTACAAATATTATATTGAGAAATACATTTGCAATTCCGGACAGAGTAAGAGCAATAAAGGGATAGCGGCTGTTGCCGTAGGCTCTAAGTATTGCTGAACCAAAATCATAAAGTATTAAAAACGGATAACTGCAACAGTATATTCTAAGATAAAGAACAGATGAATCAAAAATGTCAGCGGGCGTTTTTATAAGGGAAAGTACGGGGGTCGAAATGCACTGACCGATGAAAAGACCAATAACACCGATAAGTACAGCCAGTGACATGGCATTCTGGATGATGAATGCTATATTATTATCTTTATTCATTCCAATCTGCTGTGCAATCAATACATTTACTCCAACAGACAATCCGGATGATAAAGATACAATCAAAGCAATAATCTCGCCGTTTGTTCCTACGGCAGCAAGAGAAGCCGATGTATCAAATAATCCTACGATTGCAGTATCGGCTGCGTTAAATAGCTGCTGAAGCATACTGCTCAGAGCAATAGGGAAAGAGAAAAAAAGTATGCTTTTATATAATGAGCCGGTCAGCATATCTATGTTTTTTTTGTGGTAACGCATTTTTTTAAATCCTTTCAAAATAATCTTGAATCATTGTACCGCAATTACTATAATAGCAAAAGCGAATATATTTAATGAATGATATCGAAAAAAGGAATGATAACAAATGGACAATAACTTATTGAAATACCATGCTTTTGTAGAAACTGTAGATAAAGGGAGTTTTACAAAAGCTGCAGACAGCCTGAATTATGCCCAGTCTTCCGTTAGTAAAATGATTGCAGATTTAGAAAAGGAATGGGGAGTTGCTTTATTACAGCGAAATAAAAAAGGCGTTTACTTAACTTCTTCCGGTGAACAGATTCTTCCATATGCAAGAAAAATATTAAATGACTTTGAGGAAATGCAGGAAAAGGTAAATGAGATTAATGGAATTCAAAGCGGAATTGTAAGGATTGGAACCTTTTCAAGTGTAGCAATTAACTGGCTTCCAAATGTATTTGCAAAATTTCAGAAGGATTATCCCGGAATTGATTATGAAATGCTTTTAGGAGATTATGACGAAGTAGAAAAATGGATTAATGAAGGCCGTGTAGACTGTGGGTTTTTGAGATTACCTGCAGGTAGTGATTTTGATGTGATAACTCTGAAAAAAGACGAATATAAGGCTGTGTTACCCCAAAATCATCCACTTACAAAAAAAGAACTTCTGGATTACGAAGATTTGAATGACCAGCCGTTTTTGCTGCTGGAGCATGGTGGAAAAACGGAAGTGTCCGAATTGCTGGAGAAGAATAATGCACATCCGAATATTCGTTTTATAACATGGGAAGATTATGCGATTATGTCAATGGTTGAAAGAGGATTAGGAATTGGAGTATTACCAGAGCTGATTTTGAAACGCATACCATACCACGTTGAGATTCGCTCATTTAGAAAACCGTATTTTAGAGAAATTGCACTCGCAATGAAAGATAGTAAAAAATTGACTCAGGCAACAAAAAAATTTACAGAATATCTAAAATACAGGGATATTGATTAAGTCATTATTATTTTAACTTTGATTTTCAAGTGGAAATAAGTGTATAATAATGTCAGACAGATGTATATTTTAAATATGTTATGCAGGAGGCATCTATGATATATATTGCGATTTGTGATGATGATGAGCACTTTTTGAGCAGGGAACGTTCGTTAATATCAAAATATATGAAGCATATTGGTTGTCAATGCACGATAAAAAAATATAAAAGTGGAAGAGAGTTATTACAATCCGAAGAAGAGCTGTATAAATATAATATAATATTTCTTGATGTAAACATGAAGGATATGGATGGTATTGAAACAGCAAGAATAATCAGAAAATATGACAGGGATGTATATCTGGTTTTTGTAACGGCATATATAGATTATTCAATTGAGGGTTATAAAGTGGATGCTGTCAGATACATATTAAAGGATGATGATTGTCTGGAAAAAATGATAAATGAGAGCATACAGGCGATTCTTTCAAAAATGGAAATAAAGGGGCGGAAAATTAAATTTAATTTTCAGGAGGGAACAATTGAACTTATTCCGGATAATATAATTTATATAGAAAGCAGTCTGCATAAGTTATTGTTCTATGTAAATGGTGTTAATGTAAAGAAGTATACTATTTATGAGAAACTGGATGTTATCAGTACACAATTGGAGAAAGAAGGCTTTTGTCGTATACATAAGAGTTTTCTGGTGAATCTCAAATATGTAAGTAAAATCGAGCGGTATAATGTAACTTTGATAAACAGAAAGACTCTTAATATAGCCAAACAAAGATATCCATATGTCAGAGAAGAGTTTGTTTCTTATAAGGGAGAACTCTAATGAGCGAATATATATATAGTTTTTTTTATACGGTATTATATGTTGTAATGTGCAACTTATTTATCGGTATCTTTTTTCATATAAAAAGAATGCAGAAGGTACACATGTATTGTGTCCAGCTTACCATGGTAGTAGTAAACTATCTTATATCATATATTTTTAAGGATGAGATAATACTGCGTCAGCCTTTGGTTATCCTGACAACTTCTGTGTTTATGTTTATATTGTACAGAATCAATTATATAACATCACTGATTACAACAATTATATATCAGGGAAGCGGAATTATAATAGAATATCTGACAATAGTCATATTACAGAAAAGCTTCCATTTTGCTGTTGCAGAGCTTGTCAGTAATTCAATGTTAAGTTATGCACTGGGCTTATTGTGTCAGATGATTATGTTTTGTCTGATATTATTTGTAAGAAAAGTATTTGTAAGAGATTCCGGAGTTTTACTGACACAGACCGAATGGATAAGATTCTCAATATTTCCTGTTTTTTCTATTATATCTATAATTTCAATGATACTGAATTTTGACAGTATTCAGAATAGCAGACAGGGGACAGTGCTGGTATGTGTAGTTACTGGAATAATGATAATGAATGTGCTGTTATTTGGGCTGTTAAATGATGCATTAAGAAGAGAGAAAAAACTTTCTGAGTACAGTCTTGTTCAGGAGCGTGGAAAAAATGAAACTGAGATGTATAAGTCTATGCTTGAACATTATGATGAGCAAAGAAAGATGATACATGAATTTAGAAACTGTATGTCATGTATCAGGGGATTAGCCCAAAGGGAAGAATATGGTGAACTGAAAAAGTATCTTAGTACAATGCAGGAAAGCATAAAAACTGAGCCGGATCTTATTGATACAAATAAGAAATTAGTTAATGTCATACTTAATACAAAATATCATGAGGCTAAGGCAAAAGGAATAGTATTTGTTTTAAAATCAAATGATTTGTCACAAATTAAAATTGGTGATCAGGATATAGTAATTTTACTGTCAAATTTATTAAATAATGCCTTTGAGGCATGTGATAAATGTGAAGAAAAAATTGTAAGAATTAAACTGATGTTTGAGGATTCGCAGCTTATTTTGTCAGTTGCCAATACATATAAAGAAGGTCCGATAAAGACAGGTGGACGATTTATAACCAGAAAATCAGAATGCAGGGAGCTACATGGTATCGGAATAGAAAATATTAAAGAAATAGTTGAAAAATATAAAGGGGATTATGCAATTAAATATGATGCGCAGTATTTTAAATTTACAATATTAATACCTGATTAAGTTCATTATATCAAAATGTGGATTAAAGTTTTATGACTGACAGATTTTGAACCACCTTTTGACAATACAATCTGATAAAAAAGATATCTGACAGACCTTAAGATCTGTCAGATATCTTTTTTTTATGAAATTTTGGGCGATTTCTGCTTTTTTCGGGCGATTTCTGCTTTACATGTTAAATTTTATGGAAAATTTATCTAAAATATGCATGTAACAGCAGGTACTAAGAATAAATATTATATATAAAGTTTTTTACAGAATTTATGCTGTATACAAATCAGTAATGCATATGAAAGCCACATAAGAAATGGAGACATAATTGTAATGGAAAATATATCAAAATTATTAGTAGACA
>CAKRGM010000020.1 GCA_934330725.1 uncultured Lachnospiraceae bacterium
TTCATGCTATTTTTATGCCAGTTATTATTGAATTTTCAAGGTGCATAGGCACATTTTAATGTGCGAAGTTTGAGTAATTAAGCATAAAGTTTTCAGGAATTAAGAAGCTGAAAAATTGTTATGATAATGCAACATCTATTTGGATGATAGCGTGAAAGTAAATTATACAAAAGTCCAAGGTGCGGAAGTTATATAGGAAGGTAAGGAAGTAATAAAAGCAGATTTATTGGCAAAACTTAAATAAATGAATTGAGGTGACGAATAGATATGAAAATTAAAAAATTAGCGTTAAGTAATTTTATGGCTTTTGAGAATGCTGAAATGAATTGGTCGGATAATATCAACATTATTTGCGGTGAAAACAGTACTGGAAAAACAACGCTTTTGAAAGTGATGTATTCTTTGATAAAACCGCTTAGTAATGTAAACAAAGATAATTTGACAAAAGATATGGAAGAACAGCTTTTTGTCAAAAAAATACAAGGTGTGTTCCGCCCGGATGAAATGAAAATCGGCAGACTGGTAAGCCGTAAGCAGGGAAGCAATCGAACAGATTTTTCTGTTGATTTGGAGAAAAAACAAAAAATTGCAGTTGGATTTGGAAACAGGCAGGAAAATCATGCAGATGTTAATATAGAGCAAGGTGGAAAAATAAAAAAATATGATGTTATATATATTCCTACAAAAGAAATGATTTCTACGGTAGAACATTTCGTGTCATTATATGATGAATATCATATAGATTTTGAAGAAATGTATTATGATCTTGCAAAACTTTTGGACAGACCACTTTCAAAAGGTCCTAACACTACTGAACAGAATCAGGTTTTAAGTAATTTGGAAGACATTATGAAAGGACAAATTGTCCAAAAAAATAAGAAATTTTATTTCAAAATAAAAGGTGAAGGCGAATTTGAGATGGGATTACTTTCAGATGGATATAGGAAGCTATCTATGATTATTTATATGATTCTCTCCGGAAGTCTGAATAAAAATACCATCTTATTCTGGGATGAGCCGGAAACGAATATGAATCCTAAAATGATTCGTCCAATTGTACAGGCAATGGTTGCTTTAGCTCAGATGGGGGTACAGATTTTCGTTTCCACACATGATTACTTTATTCAGCAGGAGTTTAATATGATTGTCTCATATCCAGAGTTAAATCCTAAAAAATTGGATATCCGATTTATTTCATTATTTAGAGATAAAAAGACACGAGATGTTCAGTATGAGATGAAAAACTCAGCGTCTGATTTGGAACATAATGCAATCATGCAGGAATTTGATGCAATGTACGATAGAGAACAGAGGATTATTTATGGGGAATAATATCAGGGAAGAAAGCGGATTAAAGTTTCAGTTTCCAGAAGATGATACAGTGATAAAATTTGATGATACAAAATTTTATAGAGATTATTTCAATAAATTGCCGGAAGCAAAGGGCGTTGATTTTATTTCTGTCACTAAAGATAAAATTGCTTTTATAGAAGTAAAGAACTGTACTGGAGATGAGGGAAATTGTCGGTGGAGAATTGCTCCGAATAATCAAAAACGCAATACGACACATACTTCTGTCGATGTGGAAGGACGAGACAGTCTGGATATTGAAGTAGCGCAGAAAACAGCAATGACAGTAGCTGCTTTGATTGGGGCAAAATCCTTTGGAAATACAAAAGATTGTTTGAACGAATTAAAGGAGTATATTCAATTTCTGTCAGGAAATAGTTTTTCAGATGATTCGAAAAAGAAATATGTAATTTTGTTCCTTGAAGGAGACTTTGGAGGGAGAACGAGAACTAAAAAGATGATTATGAAGGCCTTACAGGATAGCATGAATAAAAAACTTCAATGGATTAATTGTAGAGTATCAGTAGTTGACTCTCATACATATGATCCGAAAATATTTCAGATTGTGAGTTGAGATTTATTGCTAAAAATGCAGGTAAAAACAGGATTAATATTCTGGAAAATTGGAAAATGGAGAAAGTTATATCCCGGCGGCACAGATGCAGGGGGAGAGATTTAAATAAAAAATCAAAGTTCGCAAAATCTTCACAATAAATTAGCACTCAACACTTGACTTGGCTAACAAACAGTGCTATAACATAGTCAAGAACAAAGGAAGGGAATAAAAAGAGGAGTTAAGAATGATAAAGAAGCATTCCTCCAGATTCCTGAAACATCCCGGTTCCATGAAACAAGGTAAACAAGCATATGTAATAAAAAAGGAGCGATGACTTATGTTAATGCCTGGTATTTTTGGAGAAAATTTGTTTGATGACTGGTTTGGTGATTTTCCATTCTATATGGATAAAGATATTAAGAACACCGAGAAGAAGTTATATGGTAAGAAAGCCAGCAGAGTTATGAAGACTGATATTAAGGAAAAAGACGACGGTTATGAACTGGTAGTTGATCTTCCTGGATTTATAAAAGATGAGATTAAGGCTTCAATTGAAAATGGTTATCTTACAATCAGTGCCGCTAAGGGACTTGATAAAGATGAGAAAGAAAAAGAAACAGGACATTATATCCGCAAGGAACGTTATGCCGGAGCTTGTGAGAGAAGTTTCTATGTAGGTGATGGTGTAAAACAGGAAGATGTCAAGGGTGAATTTAAGCATGGTATCTTAAAGCTGTTTGTTCCTAAGAAAGAAGCTAAGAAAGCTGTTGAAGAAAATAAATATATTTCTATCGAAGGATAAATATATGGAATGATTTTATGACATAACATTATGGCAAAGAAGGTGAGTGACATGTCAGACAAGAATCCAAAGCATCCTTTAAAGAAAAAGAAACAGATTAAGGCAAAAGATAAAAAGAAACATATTTACGAATAAGCATAATTAAAAGCTGGTGGTGCTTTTAATAAACAGATATAAAAGGCAGGAGTATTATCCATATGTGTGAGGATGGTGCTCCTGCTTTTTGATTTGCTGAAAATATTTGATTTGCTGAAAATATTTTTAACTTTCCGTACAGGTTGCCGGACAGTCCGATGTGGAACCGGTAATCTCTAAATACATATTACCCCAGTTACGCATTTCGTATAGAATAGGTGAAAGTGTTTTTCCAAAATCCGTAAGACTGTATTCTGTTTTTGGTGGTACAACCGGATAAACAGTTCTGTTTATGAAACCATCTTTTTCAAGCTCACGCAGCTGCTGTGTGAGCATTTTATCTGTTGCATATGGAATTTTTTTATGAATTTCATTATATCTTAATGTTTTTTCCATAAGGTGCCATAATATAATAGCTTTGTATTTACCGCCAATAAGCTCAAGAGTTGCAGCAACAGGGCATGTTTTATAGTTTTTTGTTGACATTTATTAATCCTCATTTCTGTATATATTAAGTTAAGGTAACTTACTTTTTGGTAAGTATATAACTAAAAAGTGCATTCTTGATAAAAATACAGCTTATTATATAATTATAATATGGTTAACCAAAAATACAATGAAAAATTAAAGGAGACAAAATATGCAGACAAAATATATGGATTTTTTAGACCTTGCAAAAAAGAGACATTCAGTACGTAAGTATACAAATAAACCGGTAGAAAAGGAAAAACTGGATAAAATCATTGAGGCTGCGCATGTTGCACCAACTGCGGCAAATATACAGCCTGTTAAAATATTTGTTGTTCAAAGCCGGGATGGCCTTGAAAAGGTAGGAAAAGCTGCAAATGCATATGGAGCGCCAACAGTTCTTGTTGTGTGTACAGATAAAACAAAAGCATGGAAAAGACCTTTTGATGGAATGATTACAACAGATATAGATGCATCTATTCTTACAGACCATATGATGCTTGAAGCAACACAACAGGGGCTTGGAACAGTATGGATATGCCATTTTAAGCCAGATGTTTTAAAAGAAGAATTAAGTATTCCTGAAGAACTGGTGCCTGTAAACATTATGGCAGTAGGATATGCAGATGAGCCAGAAGTACAGGAAGGTACATTTAACAAGCAGAGAAAGCCAATCGATGAATTAGCATCATATATATAATTAACAGATTAATATAAGCGGCAGAAGCGTTAGGGGCATATTTGATTTTACGGAAGCTGCGTATTTCAGATAAGATACATAAATAATGCGACAGCGACAGGCATTGTTATTATACAGAATAAGGTAGTAAATACATTTAGTATTCCGGCATAGGCAGCATCCTTGTCAAATACCTGGGCCTGCTGTGTAATCGTAGAAGCTGACGGCGTAATTGAAGCCAGAAAGACGATTAACAGGATTGTTTTTCCATCAGGAATCAGGTCATATACTTTACTTATATACATAAGTAAAAGAAGAACAAGCGGGCATACAATTAAGCGGATGGCTGAAAAAATATATAACTTCTTATTTTTAAGACTGTTAATAATTGGAGATTCAGCCATCAGCATGCCTGTTACAATCATGCTTAAAGGTGCAAGCATGTTACCGATATCTGTTACGGGAGTAAGAATTATACCAGGCAGTTTAATATTAAAGAAAAATAAGAACAGGCCTGCTATTATTGCAATAATATTTATATTTGAAAGGATTTTTTTCCATTCCATATGTGGCTGTTCGGCAATCATTGTACTGCAATGTGTCCACAAAAATATCATTTGAACCGACATGAATGCACTTGAATATAAAACATAATCAGGTCCTAATATTGCACTTACAAGAGGAATAATCATGTTGCCTGAATTTGAGTACATTATAGTTGCCTGCTCAATTGCATTCCAATGCCATATCTTTTCACCCAGTTTTATAAAAAGCAGCAGTAAAATATGTATTATTACAGCAAGTATTGCTGCATATATAAGTCCGGTCAGTTTTTCACGTGTAAAATCTATTTCAAAAGAGGATAAAATAGCACAGGGAAGTACAAGATAAACTACTACAACAGATATAATTTTACTGTCCTTAGCTTTAAGAAGCTTCTTTTTTACAAGGACATATCCCAGTAAAATCATAAAAAAGAAATTAACGAGTTTGTAAAATAATATAATACTTATCTGCATTTTAATCTCCATTCTACAGGCATTTTACATTGGAGAAACAGCAGGTCCTCTTACTGTATAGTCTGATTTAATAAACTGATTTATGTTGTATCTATTCTACATCAATGTGATTTTTTTTCAAGTAAAATAATTATCGGCTGCACCGGATATTCTGGTACAGCCGTTTTTGCTGCCGGTAGATTATATTACAGCCTTATTTATCAATACCTGTATCTGTTTTGTGTGGTGGTGGAGGTGGTGAACCTGCCGGTGAACTGATTGAAAACAGTTTCAAATCACAGCATCCGGTATTGATAATATTATGAAATGTATTTTTAGGAATCAGAATAGCGCAGCCGCTTCTGACAGTTTTAATGATATCCTGCTGACATGGCGATGTTCTTATGATTACAGTGCCACAGCCGGATACAACGTACAGAAACTGTTCAGTACATGGATCAGCTTTAAAGCCGGTGTCTTTACACCTTGGAATATTTATCAGATTCAGCTTCATAAACATTCCGGTCCATTTAGTAGCACAAAAACACTTATTTTTCATGGTTTCTCTACAAAGATTCATTATCTCAGGGTGAGTGCAAGTGTTAGTTGTTTTAACTTCCATAATATTCTCCTTTCTAATACCAGTTGTGATTTACAATATTATAATATGCTGTAAAATTTATTATGATATAATGAAGTAAAATCACTTGCCTGCAAGTGTGATTTTACAAAATGCATTGAGTGAGCTATGCTCACGGTATAATGAGTGCAAGCGAGTCAACGTGCTCTGCATGATTGACGAGCGACGAATGTCGGTCATGAACGAAGTTCATGATATAATAAATCATTATGCTTAAAACTTAATATATGAGGAAATAATAATCAGGACCGGAGGGCTTAAATGATGGATAACAGAAAAATATTAGTTGTTTTAACAGGTGGAACAATTGGAAGTGCGATAACTGATAATACAATAAATGTAAGTGGAACAAGTGTATACAGATTAATAAATGAATACTACAGGGAATATGGGGAATGCGATGATTTTGTAATTGAGCAGCCTTACAGTATTTTAAGCGAGAATACGACACTTAATACATGGAATAAGCTGTGTGGATATCTGTCAGATAAAGATTTTAATGAATACAGTGGAATAATAATTACACATGGAACAGACACATATTCTTATACAGCAGCACTTCTTGGATTGTTGTATGACAACTGCATTGATATTCCAATGGTACTGGTTTCAAGTAATTATGCGATTGGTGAACCACAAAGCAATGGTCTTAATAACTTCGCAAATGCAGTCAGTTTTATACGTGAAAACAGTAGTATGAATGAGCAGGATAGCAGATATAAGGGAGTGTTTTGTATTTATGAAGACAATTTTGGAGTAAATTGTGTATATAAAGCCCGTGAAATAATGGAAGCAGATACCTGCACAGATCAGTTCAAACCCTTTGGAGGCCAGTATTTTGGGCACATTGAGGGTAATCACTTTGTTTACAATACCATGCATGAGAACCATTGCTGTACAGACCTTGATAAAAGATTTTGTAGTGAAAAACATAAAAATGTAGACAAAAAAATAGTATTTTATAAAGAAGTAATTAATATAAAGTCTTATCCGGGCCTTAATTATGAATATATTGATATAGAAAAAATACAAAAAAAGAAGAGTGAAAGTGAGGTTTCAGATATTCCGGAAGGCTCAATAAAATATCCGGCTGCAGTACTTAATAATGCATATCATTCAGCGACAGTGTGTGTGGCCCGCGGAACAGAATCATTTGCTGATTTTGCTAAAAGGTGCAGTAATGCAGGCATACATGTGTATATAAACGGTTTTAAGAGAAATTTAAAAGATGAGTATGCATCACTAAAAGAGTTGGATAATTACCATGTTACCAGACTTTATGATATGTCACCTGAAATGGCATATGCTTATGTCCTTGTAAAAGAAAATTTATTGTAGTTTATATTATTTTAATAGAAAATGAATAAAATTATCATTTACTTAAAAGAAAAACAGGAGTATTATATAACAACGGTAATTATTAACACTGGTAATAAATAACAATGTTAACTAATTTTACATGGAGGTGTGTCGTACGAAAGAGAGTTATAAGAATTTGTTAAATTCATTTAAGAGGTTCAGAATGCATAATATCATACAGAGTATAACTGACCTTAAGCATAGTGAGTACTGTACGTTAGCAGCGATTAAGTATGCAGCTGTTAAAAATAATGACAGCAAAGTAAAAGTGTCAGAATTATCAGATATTATGCATGTTAATTCGACAGCAGTATCACGTACATTAAGAGAACTTGAACAGAAAGCATTTATTGAAAGGCATACCAGCGAAAAAGACAGAAGAATTACCTATGTAAATATTACAAATGATGGAAAAGCAGCGTTAGAGAAGGCAGAAGCCCAGCTTACTGATTTTACATCAGCTGTTTTTAAACGTATGGGAGAAGATAATCTTAACAGGCTGACAGCATATATGAATAATTTATATGACGTGATGACTGAAGAGATTGAATCCAGAAAAAAGAAAGGAAATGATAAATAGTATGAGGAGAATATTTAAGAATATGCTTCCGCATTGGAAGACAGTGTTTCTGATTTTTGTACTGCTCATAATACAGGCGTATGGAGATCTTTCATTACCTCAGTATACTTCGGATATTATAGATACAGGTATACAGAATAAAGGTGTAAGTCATGTGCTTCCTGAAGAAATTACAAAGCAGGAATTCGATATGGCAAAAGTATTTATGACGCAGGAAGAAAAGGATATTTTAGACAGCAGTTATGAAGAGTCAGGTGATAATTATAAGCTTACGGAAAAGAATAATAAAAAGCTTGATGAGTATGATGATAAGCTTATGACTGCGATAATACTTAATAAACAGATGGCAGCAATGGAAGAAGGACAGTTTAAGTCAATGCTTGCCAGACAGATGAATATGGATGAAGCCCAGCTTGCCAATGTTCCTTTAGAGGCATTGGAAAAGCAGATGGGTATGGAACTTAAGACATTTAAAAAGACAACAGACAATGATGACGGCACGAGTACAGAAATAACGTGTATTGATATGAGACCTTTTTTTAAGGCTCAGCTTGATGCCGGCAGGATGTCTGAGGACGATATAATAAAGATAAGACAGGAACTTCAGGATAAGATGGATTCGATGGGTACATCTCTTATGAAGTCAACAGCGATAACGTATTCAATTGAAATGGATAAACAGGCAGGACTGGATATAGATAAAATACAGACAGATTATCTGTGGTCAGAAGGACTCAAGATGATTGCACTGGCATTTATGATAGCATGTGCCGCAGTTCTTGTCGGACTTCTTGCTTCAAAAGTTGGTGCGGCAATCGGAAGAGATTTAAGAGCAGAAGTATATCATAATGTAATAGGTTTTTCTAATGCGGAGATGGATAAGTTTTCAACCGCTTCACTTATTACAAGAACTACTAATGATGTGCAGCAGATTCAGATGATGTCAGTAATGATGCTAAGATTAATATTATATGCACCAATAATAGGTGTTGGTGGAATTATAAAGGTTTCAAAGACCGGTGCCGGAATGGGCTGGATAATTGCATTGGCAGTACTTCTTATTTTGGGCTTTGTTGCAGTACTTATGTCTATTGCAATGCCAAAGTTTAAGCTTATGCAGAAACTGATAGACCGTGTTAACCTTGTATCAAGAGAAATACTTACAGGACTTCTTGTAATAAGGGCATTTGGCAGAGAAAAAACAGAAGAGAAAAAATTTGATGATGCAAACAAAGATCTTACAAAGACAATGCTGTTTACAAACAGGGTAATGACTTTTATGATGCCTGTTATGATGTTTATAATGTATGGCATTTCAGTTCTGATTGTGTGGGTAGGTTCGCATCATATTGACACAGGTGATATGGAAGTAGGTGCGATGACAGCATTCATTACATATGCAATGCTTATTGTAATGGCCTTCCTTATGCTTACAATGTTGTCCGTTATGCTGCCAAGAGCAGCTGTTTCAGCTGACAGAATTGATGAAGTAGTTACAACACATTCATCAATTGAGAATCCTGTCACACCGGAAAAGATTGAGAAAAAGCAGGGCATTGTAGAATTTGATCATGTTAATTTCAAATATCCGGGAGCAGATGCAGATGCACTTCATGATATTTGTTTCAAGGCTGAGCTTGGTAAGACAACAGCAATCATAGGAAGTACAGGTTGTGGTAAATCTACACTTGTTAATCTTATACCGAGACTTTACGATGTTACAGAAGGTTCAATTAAAATTGACGGTCATGATATCAGAAATGTTTTACTTAAGGATTTACGAGATGAGTTGGGCTATGTTCCACAGAAGGGTATTCTTTTCTCAGGAACAATTGAAAGTAATATAAAATACGGACATAATGATGCAACGGATGAAGAAGTAAAAGAAGCTGCTGCTATTGCACAGGCAACAGAGTTCATTGAAGAAAAAGATGACAAATATGAAAGTGAAATATCACAGGGTGGTTCAAATGTATCAGGCGGACAAAAACAAAGACTTTCTATAGCAAGAGCCATAGCAAAGAATCCAAAGGTATTTATATTTGATGACAGCTTCTCAGCACTTGACTTAAAGACAGATGCAGCATTAAGAAAAGCACTTGCAGCTAAGGTAAGTGACAGTACAGTTATTATTGTTGCACAGAGAGTAAGCACAATTCTTCATGCAGACCAGATTCTTGTAATGGATGATGGATGCATCGTAGGAAAAGGAACACATGAAGAACTTTTAAGAAACTGTGAGACATACCAGCAGATTGCAAAATCACAGTTATCTGAAAAGGAGCTTGGACTTGAAGGCGGAAAGGAGGATTAGTCTGATATGCAGGATAATAAAGAACAGTTCAAAATGCCGCCAAAGGGCCGCGGACCTTTAGGACGTGGACCAGCGGGTCGTGGAATGGTGCCTGGTGAAAAGGCAAAGGATTTTAAAGGTTCAATTGGAAAGCTTTTAAAATATATAGGTAAGTATAAAATTGCTATCATATTTGTTATGATTTTTGCAGCATGCTCGACAGTATTTAATGTATTAGGACCAAAGATATTAGGAAAGGCAACTACTTCGCTTGCTGAAGGACTTATGAATAAGATTACCGGTACAGGTGGAATTGATTTTGGATATATTGGAAAAATACTTATCATAGTTTTATGCCTTTACGGCTGTGGAGCATTATTAAGTCTTGTTCAGGGATGGATAATGACCGGTGTTACACAAAAGATATGTTACAGATTACGTAAAGAAATATCTGAAAAGATAAACAGAATGCCTATGAAGTATTTTGAAAGCAGAACATATGGTGAAGTGCTTTCAAGAATTACTAATGATGTTGATACACTGGGAATGGGACTTAACCAGAGTGTGACAACAATTATTACTTCGGTAGCAATGATTATTGGCGTAACAGTCATGATGCTTAGTATTTCACCATTAATGACATTAATAGCATTTATAATTCTGCCAATATCGATGATACTTATTTCATTTACAGTTAAAAAATCGCAGAAATACTTTATAACACAGCAGAATTATCTTGGACATATAAATGGTCAGGTAGAAGAAACCTATGGCGGACATCTTATTGTTAAATCATTTAATAAAGAAGATGATGTAATAAAGAAGTTTAATGAAAATAATGATATTCTTTATAAGTCAGCGTGGATGTCACAGTTCCTTTCAGGAATGATGCAGCCTATAATGGCGTTTGTCGGTAACCTGGGCTATGCAGCAGTTGCATTAAGTGGCGGTCTGCTTGCGATTAAGGGTGTAATCACAGTTGGTGATATACAGGCATTTATACAGTATGTTAAGAGTTTTACACAGCCAATAACACAGATGGCACAGGTAATTAATCAGGTGCAGTCAATGGCAGCTGCTTCGGAAAGAGTATTTGAATTCCTCGGTGAGGAAGAAGAAGATCAGACTGTTGAGAATCCTGTAAAACTTGACAATATAAGAGGTGAAGTTGATTTTAAAAATGTACATTTTGGTTATAATCCGGATAATATCATCATTAAGGATTTCAGTGTAAATGTAAAACCTGGACAGAAGGTTGCAATTGTTGGACCAACAGGTGCCGGAAAAACAACAGTTATCAAGCTGTTAATGCGTTTTTATGATGTTAACAGTGGACAGATACTTGTTGACGGACATGATATAAAGGATTTTAACAGACGTGAGTTAAGAGATGTATTTGGTATGGTACTTCAGGATACATGGCTGTTTACAGGAACAATCATGGAAAACATAAGATATGGACGCCCTGATGCAACAGATGAAGAAGTAATTGCAGCTGCAAAGGCAGCACATGCACATCATTTTATTGAGACACTTCCGGGCGGATACAATATGGTATTAAATGAAGATGCAAGCAATGTCTCACAGGGACAGAAACAGCTTTTAACAATTGCAAGAGCAATTCTTGCTGATAACAGGGTACTTATTCTTGATGAGGCTACATCATCTGTTGATACAAGAACAGAGATAAGAATACAAAAGGCCATGGATAACTTGATGAAAGGAAGAACAAGTTTTGTTATAGCACACAGACTTTCAACTATAAAAGATGCAGATATCATTCTTGTTATGAAAGATGGAGATATAATTGAGCAGGGAAGCCATAATGAGCTGATGGCAAAGAATGGATTTTATGCTGATCTTTATAATTCACAGTTTGATGCTGCAGGTTAAAAAGCTTAAAACAGGCTGAAATGTTTTCTATCGTATATTGCACTGAATTAAATAATAATGACTAATTGACATAAATGGACAGCTGTGTTATTAATTAGATAATGTTAGTACATCGTCCTGCAAATAACTGTATCAGAAACATGCCTGAATTTTCATCTGCCACATAAGAAAAACTGGACGTAGTTTGCTACGCCTGCGTTTTTCTTACTGGCAGAGTAAAAATTTGTTTCTCGTTATTGGTCTGGTTAATTTTTGTACGATGTATCAGAACAGTACTAACAAAATAGGTAAGAAAAGAATATTACTATGAGACAGAATACTGTGTACAACTAAAAGGGGTACAGTTGATTGAGAGGTGCAGTATATGGAAGTTAACAAGTTATATTCTGATAAAAAAGGAATGAGAATTACCATTTGCATTATTGGTATTGCATTGCTTTTTATTGCATGTTATTTGCTATATGTACTTACGGGAATGGATTATGATTCATTATCAAGCAGGAAACAACTTGATAGTGGATGGAATGTAGAATATGAAGGACATGAATACAGTAATGTGAGGCTCAGTCAGTTTAAACTGCCTCATAGTGTAGATAAGGGAGAAAAAGTTATTTTATCAGGGAAAGTGCCTGATGTAAGTGAATTTTCGATGCCGGTGCTTATATTAGCAACACATAATACAGCTGTATCAGTTTATACAGGTAATACATATATATATGAATATGGAATTGAGAATTTTAATCAGAATAAGATTGTAGGAAGTGGGTATCAGTACATTCATATTGATAATGATGCTGCAGGTAAGAATATATATATCGTACTTACTGCATCAGAAAAAAATGCGTTTTCAACGATAGAACCACTTATTTTAACTGAAAAATCAAATGTTTTTTCAAACCAGCTGGTAAAGTACAGAGTGCCATTTGTGTTTGGAATTTTCCTGCTGCTGCTTGGAGCAGCTTTTATGGCTATTGGTTTTATTACCGGGATAAATTCATACAGCCTGTTTAATTATGTATGGCTGGGGCTGCTTTCAGTAAGTATAGGAATATGGACGTTATGCTATTACCGTCTGCTGCAGTTATATTCAGTGCCAATGAGTTATTGTACGCTGATAGAGCATTTGGCATTATATATAGGTGCAATTGCGGCGTTAATGTATTTCAGGGCATATGTAAGAGAATTAGACAACAGGGTAATGATGTATCTGTATAATGGTTTAATAATAATTCAGGCGGCGATTACAGTAACAGCAGTTGTGCTTAATTTATTTAATATTGTTCATATAACGGCGTTTGTACGATATGTCCAGATCATAATTGCATTATCGTGTGTATATATTCTGGCTGTTATTGTAGCAAGTACAAAAAAAGGTGATAAGAGTGGGCAGTATATTGCAATTGGATTTGCAATATTTTTAGGAAGTGTACTTATAGATATTGGCAGCTATATGCTTAAAAGTAATACCGGAGTGAAAATAAATAGTATAAATGGAATTTCAGCTGTGGCAGCATCAGCATTTATTCTTATATTATTTGTTACATTTGGTATGGATATTTCAAAAAAATTAAGGGTCAATGCTGAAAGAGAAGTATTGTATCGTATGGCATATACTGATTCCATGACCCAGATTTACAATAGAAGATATTGTGAGGAAAAGATGGACGAGCTTATTGAAAGCGATGTTCCCTATGGAATTTATAATTTTGACTTAAATTATCTTAAGAAAACAAATGATAATCTGGGACACAGTATTGGAGACGAATTAATAAAAGGATTTGCATCAATACTCAATGAGACATTTGGACAGAGAGGAACAGTTGCACGTATGGGCGGCGACGAATTTGTTGTAATTCTTGAGGACGTAGATAAGATTAATAATAAAGCATTTATAGAATCTTTATTTAGCAGGATTAAGCTGGTGAATCAGAAAGAGACAAGGTTTCAGTACAGTATGTCCTATGGATATGCGGACAGTCATGAGGTAAAGAAAAAGGCAGTGCTTAATGGCAAAGAAAATGTCAAGGATCCACGAGACGTTTATGCATTAGCAGATAACCGCATGTATGAATATAAACGTAAATATAAAGAGTCGTTAGAAAAGTAATGACATATAGTAATAATATTATTTATATAAGACTGGTATTAAGTATACAATACCAGTCTTATATTTTTAATAAACAGTCAATTGCGAAACTCATAAATTATTTGATACAGTTGTGCATAATTAACAAGTATATTAAGCAGGCGTTTGGAAACAGTATGTACTTAGACGGCGCGTTTTAGCGCCTTGTGTGCCCATTGCCAGTGATAAACAGCGAGAGCGTATCTGTGTTGAATTGTCAATTTTGCACAATGCGACTTGAAAAATGATGGACCTTGCAATCACTAAATTTTAATAAAAAAACGGGGAAATAAAAAAACGTATATTTTACAATACTTTTAATATAGTAAAGGAATGTTTTAAAATTTTATAATAAAAAGATTATATTTTTAAATCGATTGACATTCATAATCTGGTGAGTATAATCAGTAACTAACAAAGGCGTTACAGAAATTCAAAAACTGTAGCGCCTTTGTTTTTTTCTAAAAGCGCTTTACAATATTAATAAAATTAGGAATAGGACAAAGGTTATCCTGGGAATAGGAAAGTTGAGGAAAAGATATGAAAGAAGTTGGTTATTATAATGGCGAACTTGGCAGCCTCGATGAAATAAAATGCCCGATACTTGACAGGGCAGTATATTTTGGAGATGGATGTTATGACGCAACACATGTTCATAATGGAATAATATTTGCATTGGAAGATCATCTGGCAAGATTTTATAATAGCTGCAGATTATTAAGAATTGATTTTCAATATACGCCTGAAGAACTTACAAAGATATTGTATGAGGTAGTAGAAAAATTCGATGGCGAGAATGCAATACTTTACTGGCAGGCATCAAGAGGAACAGCATTGAGAAAACACCAGTTTCCTAAAGATTCAAAGCCAAATCTTATGGCGATGGCAGTTGAATTGGAAATGACACCACCTGATAAAGAATTTAAAGTAATATCACTTGAAGATACAAGATTTTTACATTGTAACATTAAAACACTGAATCTGATACCAAGTGTTATTGCAGCAACAAAGGCAGAGGAAGCGGGATGTGATGAAGTTATTTTTTACAGGAATGGACTTGTTACAGAAATGGCCCACAGCAATGTATCAATTATAAAGGATGGGGCATTAAGAGTTCATCCGAATGATAATCTTGTACTTCCCGGAATTGCAATCATGCATTTAAAAAAACTTGCAGCTGATATGGGAATACCGGTAATAGAAGAGCCATTTGATATGATAACATGCATGAATGCCGATGAGGTTATTATAACAAGTTCAGGAACATTGTGTAACAGAATTACATCAGTTGATAATATCAGTGTAGGAGGAAAGGCTCCGGAATTATTTAAAAAACTTCAGGATGCTGCCTGGGCAGAATATAATGAGTACACCAGTAAAAAATAAGGGAGGTGTTTCCAATGAATATACAACAGATAGAAACGCCCGCATTACTTGTGGATGTGAAAGAAGTAGAATATAACATTTCCCGGATGAATGATATATTAAAAAATTCCACAGCAAAGCTAAGACCGCATTTTAAAACAACCAAGTCATTGTATTTTGTAAAAAAACAGCTGTCACATGGTGCAAAAGGAATAACATGTGCAAAGCTGAGTGAGGCTGAGGTACTTGTAGAGGCTGGTGTTAAGGATATACTTATTGCCAATCAGGTCGTTCAGGATTCAAAGGTCTCAAGACTTGCATATATGGCTAAAAAGTCAAGGATAACTGTATGTGTGGATAATGAGGCTAATGTAAGACAGTTGGCTATGGCAGCAAAACAGGCCGGAAGTACAATATATATTTATATAGAATACGAAATGGGAATGCACAGATGTGGAGTAGAAACTATGGATGAGTTTTACAGGCTTGTACTTGAAATCAATAAATATGATTCTTTGAAATTTGATGGAATTCAGGCATATATGGGGTTTATAGCACATGAGGAAGATATACAGAAAAGATATGATCTTATTTCACAGGGCGAAGACAGATTAAAAGAATTAAAATCATATCTTGAAGACAGGAAAATAACTGTAAACCAGATAAGTGGCTGCAGCTCAGGCACTGTTGAAAAGAAAGCAAAAGATGGTATATATACGGAATTACAGTGTGGAAGTTACATATTTTCTGATACATCTTATCGGGCTTGTAAAATACCATTTCATGAAGCGTTATTCATATTGGCAACTGTAGTAAGTAAAAAGCAGGGAATGCTTGTGTTAGATGCAGGTATAAAGGGGATGGGAGTTGACCAGAAGCCTCCAGATATACCAGGGTATCCGGATTGTAAGCTTACATTTAGTGAGGAACATCTGGCGGTTACAGGCGCAGATTTTGATGAGGAAATTGGCGATAAGCTGCTTATAATTCCAGGACATTGTTGTACAACGATTAATTTATATGATTACCTTTATTTAAAAGATGGAAATGAAATACTTGAGCAGATTCCTATAGAAGGAAGAGGCAAAAGCATTTAAATAAAAACTGACAAAGGAGTCTTTTCTATAATTCATAGAAAAGGCTCTTTTGTTTATTCAGCTTGTATATAGAAAGAGAGGTAGAGCGGTTATGAGTTACTATTTTGACTGGTGGACGCCGATAGACCACATTCCGGATATGTTATCGGCAGCAGGAATTACTATAGCATCCAGCTTGGTAATATTTATACTGGAGATTGTTATAAGTGCTTTTCTTGGATATATCAGGTATAACAAGACGAAAGTGCTTTATGGAATTGTAACGGCATATGTAGAGATTATCCGAAATACACCTGTATTGATACAGATATATATTCTGTTTTTCGGATTGCCACAGTTAGGTATCATGATAAACCAGTACACGGCAGGTTTTATTGCATTACTGCTTTACGGATGTGCTTATACATGCGAGATATACAGAGCCGGTATCCAGTCAATAGACAAGGGGCAGTGGGAAGCCGGTGGATGTGTGGGATTATCAAAGTTACAGGTATTTGTAAGTATTATATTTCCACAGGCAGTAAGAAATATCTTCCCGGCACTCATCAATCAGTTTGTTAATGTTATGTATGCAACAGCATTGTTATCAGCAATTGATGTAAGAGAAATTACCGGTGTTACAAAGATTATTTCAGGAAGTACATTCAGAACATTTGAAATGTATACATTTGCAATGATTCTGTATTACATACTTTCTAATGTTACTACATTTATTCTTAGAAAAATTAACAGAAAATACTTCCCAAGTATTAGTGTTACTGGCGAATAATCGTGGAAATGAGGTGATTATATGAATATATTTGATATTATCGTGACATATCGTGGGATGTTTATTACCGGAATAAAGGTAACGCTTTTACTTACGGTTGTAATGCTCATCGGAGGTATGTTAGTTGGCTCGATAATGGCATTTGGACTTACAATCAAAAGCAAAAATCCGGCAGTGAAGCTGCTTAAGATTGTTATCAGAATATACATAGAGATATTCAGAGGCTCTCCGCTTCTAATCCAGTTATTCTTCGGATATTTTGGAATTGCTTATCTTGGAATTGATATAAGCGCATATGAGGCATGCTGTATTGTACTTGTATTGTATGCAGGAGCGTATATCTGTGAAATATTAAGATCAGGACTTGAATCAATACCTAAAGGACAGTTTGAAGCAGGTTATTGTATTGGCTTAGGTTACTTTGATGTTATGAGATATATTATATTTCCACAGGCAGTGAAAATATTCCTGCCAACACTGGTTGGTTTCTTTATCTCAGCAATTAAGGACACATGTATTGTATCTTTGATTGGCTGTACCGATTTTATCAAACAATCACAGGTAGTCATCAACAGAACAGGTGCAGCAATACAGGTATATATTTTCGTAGCGGTAGTGTTCTTTATAATATGTTATCCATTATCGTTATATGTTAAGAAACTTGAGAATAGGAGGAACAGAACATGAGTAATGATTTAATGTTAGAAATTAAAAATATAAAGAAGACATATGGTGAAAATGAAGTTCTAAAAGACATCAGCCTTGATGTGAAAAATGGAGAGGTAGTTGTTATCATTGGTCCTTCAGGCTCAGGAAAGAGTACATTCTTAAGATGCATAAACAGACTGGAAACAGCAGATGCAGGATCGGTAAAGTTTAATGGAGAGGAAGTAACGGCTTCAAATATACAAAAGGTCAGAAAGGAAATGGGAATGGTATTCCAGCATTTTAATCTGTTTCCTCATTATACGGTATACCAGAACATTGTGCTGGGACCTAAAAAGACCAGAAAGATCTCAAAAGCAGAACAGGATGAGATGGTAAAGGATTTACTTACAAAAGTTGCACTTCCAACAAAAGCACAGGCAATGCCTTCAGAACTTTCAGGAGGACAGAAACAAAGAATAGCTATTGCAAGAGCTATGGCAATGAAACCTCAGTGTATATTGTTTGATGAGCCGACATCAGCACTTGACCCTGAACTTATAGGCGAGGTGCTTCAGGTTATGAAAGGCCTGGCAAATGAGGGAATGACCATGGTAGTTGTTACACATGAGATGGGATTTGCAAGGGAAGTAGCTGACAGAGTTGTAGTTATGGCTGATGGATATGTTATAGAGCAGGGAACTCCTGAGGAAGTGTTTGACAATCCAAAAGAAGAAAGAACACAGAAGTTTTTAAGCGCGATAATTAAAAAATAAAGAGAAAAACTTTTTATTTTTGATTATATAAATTTATATATGAAAGGAAGGATTTATATGAAGAAGAGATGTTTAGGAAAGAAAATACTGGGTGTATTTATGGCAGCAGCGTTATCATGTATGGCATTTGCAGGATGTGGACGTAGTTCTTCATCAGGTTCATCGTCAGGAAAAGATACACTTACAAGTGTGTTACAGTCAAAGAAGCTTAAAGTAGGATGCATTCTTGCAAATGCTCCGTATGGTTCTAAGGATGCAAGTGGAAATCCGGAAGGATATGATGTTGATGTAGCATACCTTCTTGCAGATTCACTTGGTATTGACCACAGCAATGTTGAATTTGTTGATCTTAATGCAGCAGATCGTATTCCGGCACTTGAAAGTGGTAAGGTAGACGTAGTCATTGGTAACTTTACAATCACACTTGAAAGAGCTCAGAAGGTTGATTTTACAGATCCTTACGATGCAGGTGCAGTTGGTGTAATGACTTCACCTGATAAAAAGATTGAACATGCATCAGAACTGGCCGGTAAAAAGGTTGCAGCAGCGAAGGGCTCAACAAATCAGGTATCAGCTGAAAAACTTAACGCTTCCGGAGTAAATTTCGACCTTACATTATATGACAGTGCAGATGATATGGAAATGGCATTACAGTCAGGACAGGTTGATGCAATCATTGGTGACGCACCATATTGTTCATATAAGGAAAAAATATCTCCTGATAAGTATGCTTACTGTGTAAAAGATTCATCAGAAATGCTTATGCCGGCTTTCTATAATGCATTTGGTGTTCAGAGAGGCGATACAGAATGGCTTCAGTATCTTAATCAGTTCATATTCCAGATAAATACAGATGGATCAAATAACGAATTATATGAGAAATATCTTGGAAAGAGAACAACACCTCTTAATCCAAATTATTAATTAAATAATAATTATTGTAACATGGATTGATATGTTATATAAAAAGCGTAGAATCCGGTTGGGTTCTACACTTTTTATATCATAATGATTATTATTAAAATATTGGAACATGAAAATAACAATGAAAAGAGATGATATTTTGAAGGTAGGAATGTTTAATAATGTAAGAGGCGGTTACGGCAGATTTGATCACAGCCTGTCACGATATGACGGAAAAATAGAACTTGAAGTATTTGACTGCCCGGCAGTGACAGAAAATCTTGACAGACTTAAGGGATGCGAGGCGCTTATACTTACTGCTAATGGAGAAACTGATGAGCTGTTCTGGAAAACACTGGCGGAAACAGGTGTAAAATATGTAGCTACATGCTCGGCAGGATATGATCATTTTAATCTTGATGCAATGAAAAAATATGGTTTAAAAGGAGCCAATGTACCATTTTATTCTCCAAATGCAATATCTGAGCATGCAGTATTACTGATGCTTTCCGTTTTGAGAAATTTCAGGGAGCAGATAATAAATATTGAAAAAAGCAGATATTCTATTGAAGGGCTTATTGGAAAAGAAGTCAGAAACCAGACAATAGGAATTGTAGGAGCCGGAAGGATAGGTTATACAACGATGAAATGTCTGAGTGGTTTCGGACCTGAAAAAATATATGCATATGATCCATATCAGAATGATAAAGTAAAAGAGTATGCAGAGTATGTATCATTAGATGAGCTGTATGAAAAATGCGATGTTATAATTTATCATTGTATATATAATAAAGAGAATCATCATATGGTAAATGCAGATACAATTTCCAAGATGAAAGATGGCGTATATCTTATAAATGTGGCAAGAGGCGGCCTGTTTGATAATAAAGCAGTATATGAGGCAGTATGCAGTGGCAAAATAGCCGGACTTGGGCTTGATGTTATAGAAGGGGAAGAGAATATCGAAAATAAGAGTGGTACCGGGGAACTTGAAATATTAACGACATTGCTTAAACATCCTAATGTTATTTTTACACCACATTCAGCTTTTTACACTGATGAGGCTGATCGTAATCTGTCAGATATAACAATTGATAACATCTATGAATATATGACAACAGGTACATGTAAGAATGAGCTTGTAAAATAAAATATTACCTAATCTAAATTAATTATGAAAGGAGTTGTTATATAATGAAACATTTTGTTATAGCAATTGCCAGAGAATATGGAAGCCGTGGAGCTGAAATAGGACGTAAGCTTGCTGAGAGACTTAATGTAGAGTATTATGACCGTGATCTGGTAAACAAGGCAGCTCATTATTTAAAAATTAATGAGAGTGAACTGGCTGCAATTGATGAAAGTATTTCAAGAAAGAAACTGATTAAACCAGAATACTATATGGATGAAGGATATCTGTCAGACAGGCTTATAAAGGCGCAGTCTGATATAATTAAACAACTGGCAGATAAAGAATCATGTATTATAATAGGAAGATGTGCAAACTATGTACTTAAAGATCGTCCTGACTGCATAAGCGTATATATATATGCACCATTTGATAAGAGGGTAGAACATATAATGGCAACGCATCCGGCATATTCTAAAAGAAAGGCCGGAAATCTTGTACAGAAAATGGACAGGACAAGACGAAATTACTATTATTATGTAACAGGACGTGACAGAGATGAAGTATATGAGCAGCAGATAATGTGTGACAGTAATATTTTTGGCGTTGATGGTGTGGTTGATATGCTTGAATCTATGGTAAGGAAACAATTTGCAGATTAATATAGCTTAATATAGTTTTACGGTTCACAAATTTAGCGTATTATGATATAGTACATAATTAGAAACATTTAAATTTTTATGGAGGATAATTATGTATATAACTTGTTTGGATTTGGAAGGCGTACTTGTACCGGAGATATGGATTGCTTTTGCTGAGGCAAGCGGAATCCCTGAACTTAAGAAAACTACACGTGATGAACCTGATTATGATAAATTAATGAAATATCGTCTGGAGATATTAAAAGAACATAATCTTGGCCTTAAAGAAATTCAGGAAACCATAGCTAAAATAGATCCAATGCCTGGTGCAAAGAAGTTTCTTGATGAACTTCGTACTTTTTCACAGGTTATTATTATCAGTGATACATTTACACAGTTTGCAAAGCCATTGATGGAAAAATTAGGATGGCCTACAATATTTTGTAATTCTCTTGAAGTTGCAGACAATGGCGAGATAACAGGTTTCAAAATGCGTATTGAGAATTCAAAGTATACAACTGTTAAGGCTTTACAGTCAATTGGATTTGATACTATTGCAAGTGGTGACAGCTATAATGATCTTGGTATGATCAAGGCAAGTAAGGCAGGTTTCTTATTCAAGAGTACAGATAAGATTAAAGCTGATAATCCGGATATTCCGGCATATGAGACATATGATGAGCTTATGGCAGCTATTAAGAAAGCCATGGATTAATTAAAAATATTATATTTGTGAAGTAAAACTTAGTTATGTGAGTTATAGGTAGAAAGGGCTGCTTGATATTCAGGCGGTCCTTTTTTGCAGTTTTGCAGTTATGTTGAGCTTTTAATGATGATATTGATAATTTAGCTGTGTACAGAACTTTTAGTAAAAAGGCTGTGCAGGAAAGAGGTATTTTATGGAATATAAGTTAACTGAAAAAATGTATAACACTGAAATTTCTATGATTCGCAGAATTGGAGAGCTGGCAGAAAAAAGTTTAAAGCCTGGCGACAGATATGTATCGTTTGCAGCAGGTTTTCCGGCTCCGGCGGCATTACCTGTTGATATGGTTAATAAAGTGTCTGAAGAAGTATTTAAGGAAAATGGAACACAGATATTACAATATGGTCTGCAGACAGGATATGAACCATTAAAAGAGGCTATAATCAAATTTTTAAATAAGGATGAATATAAAATTGCCGGCAGTAATGATTCAATTTTAATAACATATGGATCAAGTGAAGGATTATATATTCTTGGTGATGCATTTATAGAACCGGGTGACCGGGTAATTGTAGAAGACCCTACATATATTAATGCAAAAGATGCATTTAAACTGAGTGGAGCCAGGCTGGTGGGAGTCCCGATTGAGGAAGATGGAGTAAATCTTGAAGCACTTGAGCAGGCTTTTAAGGAAGGAGCTAAATTCTTCTATACAATTCCTACATTTGCCAATCCAACCGGATATACAACAAGTGTTGAGAAAAGAAAGGCTGTCTATGAACTGGCTGTTAAATATGGAATTCCTGTTGTTGAAGACAATCCATACGGATATTTACGTTTTACCGACGAAAAAATAATGCCTATAAAGACATATGATACACAGGGGGCAGTCATTTATGTAGGAACAATGTCAAAAATAATATCACCTGGTATGCGTGTTGGCTATATCTGTGCAGATAAAGAACTTATAGACAGACTTACAAAGCTTAAGGGTAATCAGTGCGGAGCAGTAGTTAACTGGAGCCAGTATGCAATTACCAAAATTCTCGAAACAGTAGATATTGATGCACATATTGCTTATATATCACAAATATACGCTAAGAAAGCAGAGTTTATGTATAATAAGATGAAGGAATATTTTCATCCATCGGTAAAAATATGCAAACCACAGGGAGGAATGTTTATCTGGGTAACAATGCCTGAGAACGTTAAAGCACTTGAATTTTGTGAGACAGCAGCTAAAGAATTGCATGTATCAGTTGTTCCGGGAAATGATTTTTGTACGGAAGATCCTGATAACTGTTCAAGTATGCGTTTTAATTTCTCGCTTCCATCAGAGGATGATATTGAGTATGGTATTAAAAAAATAGGTGAACTGACATATAAATATTGTAAATAATGCAGCATGGTTAAGACAGGAAAAGAAAGTGACAAAGCAGAAATCCACCGGATATAGTCCGGGTGGGTTTCTGTTTTTTTATTTTGTTTTTTTCGATTTTATATTAAAAAGATGTTGACACATGTAAAACAAGTGCTATAATAAAATCAAACATTTGAATGAATGCTCATATGTACGGATATTATATTAAAAAGATAAAATTATATCAGGAAAGGTATAAAAGCGACGCAAAGCGTCTGCAGAATGGAGGATTATCATGAAAAAAACTTATAAGATTGATGTTGACTGTGCAAACTGTGCTAATAAAATGGAGGATGCAGCTAAGAATACAGCTGGAGTTAAGAATGCAGTAGTTAATTTTATGACACTTAAGATGAATGTTGAATTTGAAGATGGTGCAGATCCAAAGAGCGTTATGCAGGATGTTTTAAAGAACTGTAAAAAGGTTGAGGATGACTGTGAAATCTTTCTTTAATATTTAACAGTATCAGATGGTTGCGAGATTCTATAATAGTCAGTTACAGTTATGCATGATTAACAAATACATAAGTGTTGGTTTAGCTTTGTCGGTACTTAGATGTTGTTCTTTACCGTCTTATGTACTGCTGTCAGTGATAAGCAGTGGAAGCGTATATGCGCTGGAATATTGTTTTTGCATAACGTTACCTGAAAAATATAGTGTTTTGCAACCATTTATTTAGCCATATGTATTAAGTGATTGCGAAATTTATGAAATTCAGATGCAAATGCAAATGTGCAAAATTAACAAATTCATAAGAAAGGAGAGGAGTTATATGAATAAGAAGCAGAAAAAAGTTCTTATAAGAATTATAATATCTGCAATTCTGATGATTGTTCTGGCTCTTTTGCCGCTTGAAGGATATTTAAAATTTGGATTATTTTTAATACCATATATTATAATTGGTTATGATATATTAAGGAAAGCCGTTAAAGGTATTCTTAATAAGCAGGTATTCGATGAGAATTTCCTCATGGCAGTTGCAACTGTCGGAGCAATAGCACTGGGTGATTATAAAGAAGGCGTGGCCGTTATGCTTTTCTATCAGATTGGTGAATTGTTCCAGAGCTATGCAGTTGGAAAGAGCAGAAGAAATATCAGCAGCCTTATGGATATAAGACCTGATTATGCAAATATTGAAAAGGATGGAAAGCTTGAAAAGGTTGATCCTGATGAAGTTGAAGTAGGAAGTATAATTATAGTGCAGCCTGGTGAAAAGGTGCCGATTGATGGTACAATAGTAGAAGGTACAACAACGCTTAACACAAGTGCGCTTACAGGCGAAAGTGTTCCGAGAAATGCAGGTGTTGGCGATGATGTAATCAGTGGCTGCATTAATATGACAGGAGTAATAAGGATAAAGACTACTAAGGAATTTGGAGAATCAACAGTATCAAAGATACTTGATCTTGTTGAAAATTCAAGTTCAAAAAAATCAAGGTCGGAAAATTTTATATCGAAATTTGCAAAAATATACACTCCTGCTGTATGTTACGGAGCATTAGCCCTTGCAATAATACCGCCGGTTGTACGTATTATAATTGGAAGCAGTGCTGATTGGAGCGACTGGATATTAAGGGCATTGACATTTCTTGTTATAAGCTGTCCATGTGCGCTTGTAATTAGTATACCTCTTAGTTTCTTTGCAGGAATAGGTGGTGCGAGCAGAGAGGGTGTACTTGTAAAAGGTTCAAATTACCTTGAAACACTTTCAAAGACAAAATATGTTGTATTTGATAAGACAGGTACAATGACAAAAGGCGTATTTGAAGTGAGTGGAATCCATCATAGCACAATGGAAGACAAGAAGCTTCTTGAATATGCTGCGCTGGCTGAAAGCTATTCAACTCACCCGATAAGCAAGAGTCTGTTAAAGGCATATGGAAAGTCGGTTGATAAATCAAGAGTAACTGACGTGCAGGAAATAAGCGGGCATGGTGTAACAGCTAAAATTGATGGTGTCAGTGTTGCAGCAGGTAATGTAAAGCTTATGAAAAAGCTTGGTATTGAGTATAAGGAATGCCATCATGTTGGAACAGTAGTGCATATGGCTGTTGATGGAAAATATGCAGGCCATATACTTATTTCAGATGTAATAAAGCCTACTGCAAAGGATGCAATTGATGCATTAAATAAGATTGGGGTATCAAAGACTGTAATGCTTACCGGTGATTCAAAGAAGGTAGCTGACAATGTGGCTCAGCAGCTGGGAATTTCAGAAGTTTACAGTGAACTTCTTCCGGGTGATAAAGTAGATAAAGTAGAGGCATTACTTAGCAGCAAATCAGAGAAAGATAAACTTGCATTTGTTGGTGATGGAATAAATGATGCACCGGTGCTTTCAAGAGCTGATATAGGAATCGCAATGGGTGCATTAGGATCAGACGCAGCAATTGAAGCAGCAGATGTTGTGCTGATGGATGATGATCCGCTTAAGATTTCAAAGGCTGTGAAAATAGCAAGAAAGTGTATGAGAATAGTTTATGAAAATATATATTTTGCTATTGGTGTAAAGATTGTATGTCTTGTTCTTGGTGCATTGGGTATTGCAAATATGTGGCTTGCAATTTTTGCCGATGTTGGAGTAATGGTTATTGCAGTATTAAATGCGATACGTGCGTTAGCTGTAAGGAAACTGTAATTTAATTTAGATTTTTAGACATAATTTTCGTATATTTTATATCTAAATACAGAAAATAGTATATTTAATTATTTAATATAAGAAAAGCTTGATAATTATGAAAAAGAAAGGTACTATAATGGCAGAAAAAGAAATTGAGTGTTGTGATGAAATTCATGAAGATTTGTTAAAAATAGTTAATGAGAAAATGCCAGATGAGACCACTCTTTACGATCTTGCTGAGCTATTTAAGGTATTTGGCGATTCTACACGAATCAGAATTTTGTTCGTCCTGTTTGAAGCTGAAGTGTGTGTATGTGATTTATCACAGGCACTTAATATGACACAGTCTGCAATATCACATCAGCTAAGGATACTTAAGCAGAATAAGCTTGTCAAATGCCGCAGGGAAGGCAAATCAATGTTTTATTCACTTGCAGATGATCATGTAAGGACGATAATTGCCCAGGGCTGTGATCATATTGGGGAGGATTAGAACATAAGGTGAATTATACAACTGAATAACAGGAGGAAAGAGCTATGAATATATTTGACATCATTGGACCGGTTATGGTAGGCCCATCCAGTTCACATACAGCAGGAGCTGTCAGGATAGGTAACATTTCAAGGAAGCTGCTTGCGGAAGATGTTGTTGATGCGCAGATATACTTTCATGGCTCTTTTCTTGCTACAGGAAAGGGACATGGTACAGATAAGGCGATAGTTGCAGGACTTTTGGGAATGTATGTTGATGATATAAATGTACCTGACAGCTTTAAAATAGCTGAAAATGCAGGAATGAAGTTTAATATTAGCGGAATTGATCTGGGGGATGTGCATCCTAATTCTGTCAAGCTGGTAATAACAGGGAAAAGTGGCAGAAGACTGGAAATAATTGCCGCATCTGTCGGTGGAGGAAGAATACAGATATGCCAGATTGATGGTCTGCCTACTAATTTCTGTGGGGATTATCCAACTCTTGTTGTTCACAATATGGATACACCGGGACATGTTGGACAGGTAACGTCCAAGCTTGCAAAGGAACAGGTAAATATAGCAACCATGCAGCTTTATCGTTCACAAAAAGGGGCAGATGCTGTTATGATACTGGAATGTGATAAAGAAATTTCAGAGGATATAATTGAATGGATAAGTCATCTTGAAGGGATAATGAAAGTAACTTATTTAAGTCTGGAAGATAGGAAGGAGAACTGATTATGTATAAATCATTAGAAGAAATTTGCAAAGCTTCCATGCAGGCAAAGAAAAGTTTTTGGAAGATTATTCAGGAAGATGACTGTAATGAACAGTCAATATCACAGGAAGAGTCATTTGAAAAAATGAAAAGCATGTACCTTGCAATGAAATATGCTGATAAGGATTATGATGAAACAAAGCTTTCTGCAAGCCGGCTGGTAGGAACGGATGGAGCCAGAATGCAGAAAGCAAGGCTTGATAAAAAAACAATTTGTGGAGACTTTATTGGAACAGTAATGGAAAAAGCCATAAAAATGGGAGAGTCAAATGCCTGCATGAAAAGGATAGTAGCAGCTCCTACTGCGGGTTCCTGTGGAGTTATACCGGCTGTATATATAAGTGTTCAGGAAAAGAACAATATTTCTGATGAAAAAATGACAGAAGCATTATATATTGCAGCGGGTATTGGCGGAGTTATTGCAAACAGAGCCTTTCTTGCAGGTGCAGCAGGTGGATGTCAGGCTGAGATAGGTTCTGCATCAGCGATGGCTGCCGGAGGAGTTGCATATCTGCTTGGAGGAGATTCATATACTATAGCCAATGCATCAGCACTGGCGTTAAAGAGCCTTCTGGGACTGGTATGTGATCCTGTTGCAGGTCTTGTAGAGGTGCCTTGTGTCAAACGTAATGTTATTGGAGCGGTTAATGCTCTTACTGCAGCTGATATGTCAATTGCCGGAATTAAAAGTAAAATTCCACCGGATGAAGTCATAGATGCAATGAGAAGCGTAGGAAAGGCGTTGCCGGAAACATTAAAGGAAACCGGAAAAGGTGGACTTGCTGAAACACCGACAGGTATAAAAGAAAGGGAAAGAATTATGTCACATGATTAATATAATATTAAGATACTGTTGATAAGCTGCGAAAGAATGAGGACTTTTATGGAGAAAAAAATTATATGGCAGAAAACATGGGTGGTTTGCATTATTGCCCTGATATGCTGCTTATTATGGGGAAGTGCATTTCCTGGAATCAAGATAGGTTACAGGCTTTTTGAAATTCCATCAGACAACTGGAATGTGCAGCTTTTGTTTGCAGGAATAAGATTTGTGCTGGCTGGAGTTTTAGTTATTATAATAGGAAGTGTTATAAATAAAAAAATACTGGTTCCAAAGCGTTCTTCATTTTCAAAAATAGCTGTATTAGGTCTGTTTCAGACACTGCTTCAGTATATTTTCTTTTATATAGGACTTGCACATACCACAGGCTTTAAGGCATCTGTAATAAATGCAGTTAATGTATTTTTTTCGCTTCTGATTGCCAGTCTTATATTTCATCAGGAAAAACTGACGATAAAGAAAATAATAGGCTGTATAATCGGTTTTTCGGGAGTCGTATACATTAATATGAGTGGAGCAGGCGGAGCAGCCGGAATTAACTGGGGCGATGTCTGCATCATATGTACAGCGGCTTCGGCAGCATTTTCCTCTGTATTTGCCAAGATTTTTTCAAAATATGAAGATCCTGTTACACTTAGTGGTTATCAGTTTGTATTTGGTGGAATACTGTTAACGTTAATAGGATTGATTTCTGGAGGAAGACTGCAAAATGTAACATATGCTTCGATTGGAATACTTTTGTATCTGGCATTTGTTTCAGCAGTCGCATATTCACTGTGGGGAATCCTTTTAAAATATAATGATGTGTCAAGGGTAACTGTATTTGGTTTTATAAATCCGGTGTTTGGAGTTATTTTATCGGGAATATTTCTTGGCGAGGGTGAGCAGGCATTTAGTTTACAGAGTCTGATTGCATTAATTCTTGTAAGCGTTGGAATATATGTGGTTAATATAAAAAAGTGATTAGATGTGAAAAATATATTATTAAATAAAAAAATAAAGGATAATAAATGAAGACAAATTGACATGTAAGTGGTAGAATACAGTTGCGGTTTAGAGGAAAGATTAATTAAATCCCAAAAATCACAAGAATAGTACATAGTTGGAGGATTAGAAAAATGAGAAGAACAAAAATAATATGTACACTTGGACCATCAACAGATGATGAAAACGTTTTGGAACAGCTTATTGAAAGTGGCATGAATGTCGCAAGACTGAATTTTTCACATGGTACCCATGAAGAACATGCTGAGAGAATCAGAGTGATTAGAAAGCTTGCAAAAAAATGTGGCAGGTCTGTAGCTATTTTGCTTGATACAAAGGGACCTGAAATACGAATTGGGAATATAAAGAATGGAAAGGCATTGCTAAAGACAGGACAGAAGTTTACACTTACAGCAGACGATGAAGAGGGAGATGAAACAAGGGCAAGCCTTACATTTAAAGATTTATATAAAGATGTAAGAAAAGGTGACATTATTTTAATTGATGATGGACTTGTAAGTCTTCAGGTAAATGAAATTGTCAATACAAATATTATGTGTACAGTTCAGAATGATGGTATGATAGCTGACCATAAAGGTGTCAATGTACCTAATGTACATATAAATATGCCTTATATGAGTGAGAAAGATAAGCAGGATATACTGTTTGGTATAGAACAGGATATTGATTTTATAGCTGCTTCATTTATAAGATCTCCAGAGGATGTAGAAGATTTAAGAAGGTTCCTTAAGGAAAACGGTGGTGAATCAATCCATATTATCTCAAAAATAGAGAATGAAGAGGGCGTAAGAACAATTGACGGTATCATCGAAAAAACAGATGGTGTCATGGTTGCCAGGGGTGATATGGGTGTTGAACTTCTTCCTGAAAAGGTACCGGCAATCCAGAAGATGATAATTAATAAGGTAAATGCAGCCGGAAAAACAGTTGTAACAGCTACTCAGATGCTTGATTCAATGATAAAGAATCCAAGACCTACAAGAGCTGAAACAGCTGACGTTGCGAATGCCGTTTATGATGGTACAAGTGCTGTAATGCTTTCAGGCGAAACAGCTGCAGGTAAATATCCTGTAGAAGCACTTCAGATGATGGAAAGAATCGTTGAGTGTACTGAAGCTGAAATTGATTACAGACAGGTGTTTTTCTCTAAAGAAAGAAAAGAAAATTCAAATATAACAGATGCAATATGTCATGCAACATGTACAACAGCATATGATTTAAAGGCATCAGCAATTGTAACCGTAACAAAGTCAGGATATTCAGCACGTATGATTTCACGTTACAGACCTGACTGCCTTATCATTGGAGGAACAATTGATGAAAAGGTAGAAAGACAGCTTAACCTTGCATGGGGTGTATATCCAATCCTTCTTGAGACAAAAGACGATGTAATGGAGCTGTTTGATCATGCAGTTGATGCGGCAAAGGACAGAGGATTTATATCAAAGGGACAAAGAATTGTAATAACTGCAGGTATACCGCTTGGAAAGTCAGGAACAACCAATATGGTCAAGGCACAGATTGTATAGAGTATCTGATATGATGCAGAATTTTTATTAATAGAAATAAAAAATATCTTCGGCTGGAATTAACCGGTCGGAGATATTTTTCATGCAGCTAAGAGTAAAAACAATGCTGTGTTATTGGTTCCGGTTAATTTTATATGTTGTGTTGGAAAACATAAGATTTTACAATTACCGGGTTATGAATGGGTAATGTGAGGGAAAGGTAAATGAAAGAAAAATTTAAGTATGTAACGCGAAGATATCTTATGCAATTAGCTGCAGTATTTGCATCTTTTGCGATTGTATTATCAGGCTGCAGTGGCAAAGATGTAAGCAGTGAAAATAATATTACAGTCGAAAGTACAGTTTCACAGACTGAATCAGCAAATGCTCAGCAAACGGATGATAAAGCAGGGCAGGGGACCGGCGCGTCCTTTGATATTTCGTCTGTTCCGGCGTATTCCGGCAGCCCATATGTGGAAATTAATAATAACGTGCCGGAATTTGCAGATTCTGACAAAACACAGACAGCTTTTGAAACATATAGTGATTTAGACAGTCTTGGAAGATGTCAGACAGCATATGCAAATGTATGTAAGGAAATAATGCCAACGCAGGAACGTGGAAAGATAGGTGAAATAAAGCCGTCAGGATGGCATACTGTCAAATACGATGGTATTGATGGTAATTATTTATATAACAGGTGTCATTTGATAGCGTATCAGCTTGCGGGTGAAAATGCAAATGAGAAAAATCTTATAACAGGAACAAGATATTTAAATGTCCAGGGGATGCTGCCATTTGAAGATAAGGTGGCTGATTATGTAAATCAGACTGATAATCATGTACTTTACAGAGTGACACCTGTTTTTGAAGGCAATAATCTTGTTGCCAGTGGTGTACATATGGAAGCTTATTCTGTTGAAGATAGTGGAAAAGGAATATGCTTTAATATATATGCATATAATATTCAGCCCGGAATAAAGATTAATTATTCAACAGGAGACAGCGAAGCTGACAGCAGTAATACACAGGCAGAATCAAAAGCAGCAGGAAATACAGAAAGTAATACACAAAACAGTCCCCAGACGGGCACGCCAGGGACTGAAGACCACTCATCCGACAGTGGAATCGATAACAGTTCGTCCCAAAACAGTCAGGAAGAGTATATTATGAATACAAATACCCATAAGTTCCATAAACCGGGTTGCCAGAGTGTTAAAACAATGAAAGATAAAAATAAAAAAGTTTATAAAGGAAACAGACAGGATCTGATAAATCAGGGATATCAGCCGTGTAAAAACTGCAATCCATAGTATGCAAAATTATATGGCGGATATAATATTAAAGCAATAAGTTAATGAAAGGAAGTATAATTATGAGTTTTAAGGAAATTGATTCAAAAGAGTTAAAGTTTAATCCATTTACAAAAATTTCAAAGGATTGGATGCTTATTACAGCGGGAGATAAGGATAAATTTAATACAATGACAGCAAGCTGGGGAAGCCTTGGCGAATTATGGGGAAAAGATACTGTTACTGTCTATATAAGACAGTCTCGCTATACAAAGGAGTTTGTTGATGCCAACGATACTTTTACAGTTTCTTTTTTTGGTGAAGAGTATAGAAAAGCATTAAATATATGTGGAACCGTATCAGGACGCAATACTGATAAAGTTAAGGATGCCGGACTTACACCATATTTTGTTGATAAAACAACCGCATTTGAAGAAGCTTCCATGGTATTTGTGTGTAAAAAGATGTATCATGCTGAAATGCCTGTATTATGTTTTGATGCCATGGAAAATGATGCAAAATGGTATCCGGACAAAGACTATCATACAATGTACATAGCACAAATTGAAAAAGTGCTTGTAAGAGAATGATTGTACAGAATTTAAATAAATAAATTTTTATAAAATACTTCTCATTTTACAATAATGTGGTATAATTATTATATTGATGACGTGATTATGCACTATTGGCATGAATAATACAGGGGAGTGGCACAATGAATAACGGGGAAAAGAGGCTGACAATAGGATTACTGGTCAGCGGTATTACTGAGCAGTTTATAGAATATATTTGCAAGGGAGTATCACATGCTGCAGTGAATGCAGATGTTAACCTTGCTGTATTACCGGGAAAGTATATAGACAGGGACTTGTCGTCTAATCCTGAAATAATGTATGAATATCAGTATAATACAGTATTTGAATTTCCTAAGGCTGATAATATAGATGCTATTATTGTTGTTGCCGATATTATTGGATGTTTTACAACTAAAGAAAATATTAAAAAACTTCTTGAAAAATTCGAAGGAATTCCATGTGTTCTTGTCGCATCCAAAATGGATGGATATGTAAGTGTGAACTATGATAATTACAATGGTATAAGGCAGGCACTTAAGTATCTTATTGAAGAGGCGGGCTGTACAAGATTTGCAATGATAGGCGGTCCTAATGATAATACAGATGCATTTGAAAGAAAACGTACATTTTTCCAGACACTCAGGGAGTATAATATTTCATATGAGGACAGGAATTTTGTAGAAGGAAATCTTTCAAGAAACAACACAGAAGCAGCCCAAAAAGTGCTTGATGATAATCCTGATGTTCAGGCAATATTCTGTGTTAATGATGATACGGCACTGTCTTTGTATGAGGAGATGAAGGAGCGGAAACTTGTCCCTGGAAATGACATATACGTATTTGGCTATGATAATGCTGCATATGCATCTAAGTTAAGTCCGACTCTTTCATCCGTATGGGCAGATACCGGTGAGCTTGGTGAAAAGGCCCTTGATATAACAGTAAGAATGGCAAGGGGCGAGAAGGTATCAAGTGTTATTCTTCCGACAAAGTTTATCAAGCGTGAATCATTTGGAGGGAAAAAAGACTACCTTGACGTTGAGAGCGTTGGTGTAAAGGAAGTAGTTGACTCTTACTTTGATTCGGTGTTCTACAGGTGCAGACATGAATTGGTAGAAGATGATATACAGTATATAAAAAAGTCGTTTTCAAAGCTTATAATAAGTATGCTTGACCTTGCTAACAAGAAGGAAGAACAGTACAAGCAGTATCAGAAAATAATATATAGTACTGATGAGTTCTTAAGCCATAACACGATGGAATATGCAGATATGAACAATCTGTTAGTGTCATTTGAAAATATTTGTAATTATATATGTCACAAAAGGAATGAATTAGAATATAAGTATGAATATAGAAAGCTGTTTAATATAATATACAGTAAACTTATTCATTCCATGAATAGTCAGTTTGGCGTGATTCAGGAGATGGAGGAGTACAATAACTATGCATTCAAGCTTTTCGTAAGTGATATCATGCAGTTTGAAAAGGGTAATGATCAAAGCTATATGAAGCTTATTTCAGGGATAGATTTTCTGGATATTAAGAATGCAGATGTTTTTACATTTAAAGAACCTGTCACACGTCTTAATAATGAAGGCTTTACACGTCCGGATAAAATATATCTTAAGGCTGTTTTAAAGGATGGGGTAGTGGAATCAGTTCCTTCTATAAAACAGGAAGTAAATATACAGGAGATATTTAAAAATAACCATTTGGATAAAAGATATACAATGATATTTTTCCCGTTATTTTCAAATGAAATTCTCTATGGCGTTGTACTAAGTGATCTTACAGAAAAGCTGTATGATAATGGTGAGTTTATGATCAATCAGATGAGTTCAGCGGCCAAAATGATAGATTTGCTTAAAGCAAATGAAAGAATTCAGCAGAAACTTGAAGAAAGCCTTGTAACACTGAAAGAAAATAATATTGAACTTGATAACCTGTCAAGATATGATTTCCTTACCGGAATATTAAGCAGGCGTGGATTTTTTGATGCTGCTCAGAATATGTTAAACAATCCTGGCAAGTCAGCAGATCATATGCTTGTGGCTTATATAGATATGAATAATCTGAAGATTATTAATGATCGTTATGGACATGAGGAAGGTGATTTCTCATTGAAACTCATCGGTGATATTCTTTCACATACTGTGGATACATGTGGTGTTGTTGGAAGAATAGGCGGAGATGAGTATGCTTGTATAATGCAATATAAAAAATCAGATTCAGGAAGATCATTTGTTCAGAATCTGTATAAAAAATTTGATACATATAATCATTCTAGTGAAAAGCAGTATAATATAACTGTATCTGCAGGTGCATATATAATAGATGCTGATAATAAAATATCATTGCAGGAGGCGCTGGCACATGCAGATGAACGATTATATGAAGCAAAGAAAAAGCGTGTTAAAACAGTTGCCAAAAGTGAGTTTACTGAATAATATAGTATAAAAGCTTCTAAAGGAGCGTGTGTTTATGGATTTGCATGATGAAACACATTGCGAAGAAAACAATTATACTAATAATTATTATCCTTTTGTGAATGAACCACTAAAATATGACTTTAATGAACTGGAACCATATATTGATACAAAAACAATGCAGCTGCATTATGAAAAACATTTACAGAAATATATAGATAATCTAAATGATGTAGTAGCGAATAATCCATTTCTTAAGAAATATTCATTAGAAGAAATGCTTCGTAATATATGTATTTTTCCACCGGGATTGCAATGTGATATTGCGCATAATGCAGGTGGGGTTTACAATCACAGGTTTTTCTTTAATGAGTTGTCCCCTGCAGCATTACATATGCCGCAGGGAAAACTTTTATATGCAATAAATGAACGTTTTGACAGTTTTGACGCATTTAAGGATTATTTTACAGAAAAAGCTCTGGGTGTTTTTGGCTCGGGTTATACATGGCTTACCTGTTGTAAAGATATGTCAAGGCTTATGGTAATCAGTACAGCTAATCAGGATACGCCGCTTATGTATAATCTTATACCGGTCATATGTATAGACGTATGGGAGCATGCATATTATCTGAAGCATTATAACGACAGGAAGGCTTATATTAATGACTGGTTCAATGTTGTAAACTGGGAGTGCTGGTAAGAATAATAAGCCTGATAGATTATTACTCAGGTGGTTATTTGCAAAATGCCGCACCGGTAACAGTACAAATCCCAATTAATATATAATAATTTATTATTTATCCATAATTTTATTTGATTTATTTGCATTTTATGTATAAACTATCTATTAGCATATTTTGTATAATGTATTTGTGTCTCGCACATCCGGCACAAAACAGATATGTAAAGACAGCGTGTGCAGAAATGTGGTGTGAATCAATATGAAATTCTGGGGACATTTATGTACAATAACCAGACATAAAATACTTGTAATGAAAAATTGTTTTAAGTGTGGACTTATAAAGCAGGGGCTGCTTCACGATATGTCGAAGTATTCGCCCTCTGAGTTCTGGATAGGTGTTAAGTATTATCAGGGAAACAGAAGTCCAAATAATGCGGAACGGGAAGATAAGGGGTATTCATCAGCATGGCTTCATCATAAGGGACGTAACAAACATCACCTTGAATACTGGATAGATTATTCAGCTAAAAAAGATGAAATATTATGTGGATGCCGTATGCCGGAACGATATGTTTATGAAATGTTTTGTGACAGAATTGCTGCAAGTAAGATTTATAATAAGGAATCATATAAGGATAGTGATGTGCTTGCTTATTATGAGAGGTCAAAAGACCATTATCTGCTTCATCCTGAAACAAAAAAATTACTGGAAAAGCTTCTTAATATGCTGGTTACCTGTGGTGAAGATGAAACATTCAGATATATAAAAAAGCGCTTTAAAGCATCAAAACATAAAAGAAAAACGACGTTGCAGAGGTAAACTGCATCGTCGTTTTTTAACTTTTAGTACAGTTATTTGTAAAATAATGTACTGAATTATAATGAATTATTTATTTTTTATTACCGAATAAACTCCATTTTTAAGGGAAACAATTGTACATTCGCAGTTTTTCTGTAATCCGCCGGCCCAGTAATCCTTAATTCCATGATTTTCGATGTGGCACATGAGAGCTTTATTAAGTGCACCATGGGCAACAATCATTACCCTGCTGTATTTGTCTTCATATGGTTCGATTTCAGTTTCCAGGAATCTGGCAGCACGCTGGCATACATCCTCCATGGATTCAGCGCCTTCCGGTGCTTTATAAAGCTCAGGACTGCTGAAAAAATATTTAAATGTGCTGTCAGGATTGTTTTTAAGGTTGTCGGCACAGACACCTTCATATTTTCCAAAACTTATTTCCATAAGATTATCATTTTTAATTATTGGGATATCACGATGACCTCTTATAAGACATGCCGTTTTATATGCTCTTTTAAGTGGAGAAGAGAAAATGACGTCAAAGTAAGTAGACTTTAATTTATGACCGGTCGCTTTTGCAAGTGATTCGCCATTCTCATTCAGTTCAATGTCTGAGCGTCCCTGTAGAAGCTTCTGCTGATTCCAGTATGTTTCACCATGTCTTATTATATATATTTCCATAAAGTAAAAATCTCCTGTTTTAAATATGCTTAGCTGTTATGAGTTTTAAAAACCAATGTTAATTGTAATAGTCTTTTAATAATATGTCAAATCACAGGAATTATTACAATATACAATGTTGTAATATGTAGTGATGAAAACTACATATTACAATTATGATGTCGATGAAATATAAAAATAATTACAATATTACATTGACAAAATAAACTGATTGCAATATACTTAAATAGTTTGAAAGTCAAAATAACTTTAGCGCGTGTAAAGGACACATTTAGTGTGAAAAATTATGCTGATTTAATGATTTTTATATACAGGATTTGTATTCGCACAAACCTGGAATGCGCCTTAAAAGCGGAGTAAGAATGGAGATTATTATGGAAAATGGTAGTATTGAACAGGGAAAAGAAGAAAAGAAAAAAACAAGACTTGGCATGTTAAGGATTGGAGATAAGATTGCAAAACTTCCAATAATCCAGGGCGGAATGGGAGTTGGCATAAGCCGCAGCAGGCTTGCTGGTGCAGTTGCGAAAGAAGGAGGCGTTGGTGTAATTTCTACGGCGCAGATTGGTTATGATGAGGATGGTTTTGAAAATAATCAGGCAGAGTGTAACCTGAGAGCGATAAGAAAGCATATAAGAAGGGCAAAGGAGATTGCGTGTGGAAATGGTCTGGTAGGCGTTAATGTAATGGTTGCATTGAAACATTATAAGGAACATGTAAAAGAGGCAGTTGCAGCAGGGGCAGATGTTGTAATCAGTGGAGCAGGACTTCCGGTAAGCCTTCCTGAACTTGTAAGTGAAAAGAGCAGGACAAAGATTGCTCCAATTGTTTCATCAAAAAGAGCTGCACAGCTTATTTTGAAAATGTGGGCTCACAGGTATTCAAGGACAGCAGATTTTCTTGTGATAGAGGGACCTAAGGCCGGTGGACATCTTGGATTTTCAAATGAACAGCTTTCAGATATCGGCAATATAGATTATGATAGTGAAATAAAAAGTATTATTGAATGCAAAAAGGAATATGAAGAGAAATTTGACAGAAAAATTCCTGTTATAGTAGCAGGTGGAATATATGACAGTAGTGATATTTCACATGTGCTTAATCTGGGTGCAGATGGGGTACAGATAGCCAGCAGGTTTGTAACAACGAAAGAGTGTGATGCGTCTGAAGAATACAAGCAGGCATATATAAATGCAAAAGAAGATGATATAGAGATTATCGCAAGTCCGGTTGGAATGCCGGGAAGGGCATTAAGAAATTCATTTATTGAAAGGGTAAAGCAGTCAAAGCAGCCAATAAGAAAGTGTTATAATTGTCTGGAAAAATGCAATCCTGCAAAGGTTCCATATTGTATAACAAAGGCTCTTATTGATGCTGTTAAGGGTGATGTAGAAAACGGTTTGGTATTTTGCGGCGCAAATACGGGCAGAATCAGGGAAATGACTACAGTACATAAGCTCATGCAGGAACTGGCAAATGTATAGTATAGTCTGTATCTGCTGAGTATTAGCGGTAGTATAAACAAAAATCCGGGGGATTCCCCGGATTTTTGTTTAAAGCGTTTCAGAAACTGATTCAGAAGCCATTTTAATAGACAAAGTTTTTTCAATTCAATTTTTCACGTTCTTTTTTTACAAAGTCCTCAAACAAGTTATTGAATGCTTGAATTTCCGGTGTATCCTTTTTCCATATCAAATATGTAAAAGAAACGGGTGCTTCTATATTCTGGGGTTCTATTAGCTTTATTTTAGATTGATTAAGACCTTTTACGATGTAAACTGGTAAATAAGACACTCCTTGATTTGCAATAATCAAATCTTCTGTGGAACGTACCGAAGATAAACTGATAAAATTTGCCTCTGAATAAACCTTACAAATTTTATTTTTTAAATCTTCCCAATAAGCAGGGTGGTTATCAGATAAAATTCTATATTTTTGGAAATATTCAATTTCTGTATGTAAATTCTCATTTTCCTTTACATTTGGGACAGCTAATTGTATCTTTCCTTCACATATATTTTTAAATTGTAATTTTTTTATTCCCGGTTTTATCCGGTCAATTCCTATATCATATTTTTCTTCTATTAGTTCCTGTTGCATATGCTCATCCAATACAGTCGTAGAGATACCAATTTCGGGTTCTTTTTCAAAAAAAAGCGGTAAAAATTTTGGTAATAAGTAATTATCTATATATGTACTCACAACAATTTTTAAAGTTTTCTTATACATAAACTGCGTGTTTTTGATGGCGTTAAGTCCTTTTTCATATACATCTATCGTTTCTTTTACAAAAGGATAAAAATATTTTCCTGCTTCGGTCAGTACAATGTTTCTGCCAGATTGTTCTACTAAATTAACACCTGCTAATTGTTCTAAATTTTTTACATGATTAAAAACAGATGTTTGTGTAATAAATAATTCATTCGCTGCTTTTCTATAATTTTGGTACTTAGCTACAAGTAAAAATGTATAATACCACTCCAAATTCATTGTCAATCTCCCACTTAATTAAGGGTATCTCATTAATGTTTTAATTTAATTTATTATAACACAAAAAGATTCGTTTTAATATTTTATTTTTGTCGAACCATTTAGTTTTCTTAAATAATATGTCAAGGAAAAAGAAATTTTAATTCGTTGAAGTTTGTAATATAATCAACCCGAGTTTAAGAAAGGAGTGTTCTTAATGAAAATTAGAATTAAATTAGAGAACGGCTATCTGCCAAAAAAGTATTCTAAATATGCAGAAGAGGAATATAAGTACAAAGATAATCCTATTGTATCGTTTCCTGTTATTTTTGAGGATATTCCTGCGAATACAAAATCGTTTGCTTTAACGGTAATTGATTTTGACGCAGTACCTGTTTGTGGTTTTCCATGGATTCACTGGATAGTCTGTGATATTCCTGGAAATATTACAGAGCTTCCTGAAAACATAAGTATTCATAATACATTCGACATTATGCAAGGCAAGAACAGTTTTGCATCTGACTTTCTGGGAGAGACAGACCCTGAATTAGCTTGTCATTATGTCGGCCCGACACCACCAGATAAAGATCATAAATACACAGTTGATGTATATGCATTAGATTGTGATACCCTCCATTTAGATAATGGTTTCTATTTGAATGATTTGTACGATAAAATGGAAAAACACATTTTATGTAAGGCTTCTACAATTATAATAGCACAATGTTAAACACATAAATCACCCCTTATCGCACAGATATGGTGTAGGAAAGATGGATAAATACTTTTCACGTCATATCTGTACAATAAGGGGTGTGATTATATAAAAACGTCGGATTTCAAAAGACGATTCAATGTCATTTAACTGCAGGTTTAAACGTGTAGCGAAAGACATCGTTCGTAATTATTGAAAAGAATTAAAGCAACGAAGGAATAAGGAAAATTCCTATTGCAAATTTCAGAGGATTTTGTATGTAAAATCTGATATTCACGAAAATTGATTTTATATTGTGAATCCATATTTATTGACATATTTTTTAATAGCTTCAAAGCTGCTTTTGCTTATTACATGTTCAATCTTGCATGCATCTTCAGTGGCAACGGTTTCATCCACGCCAAGTTTTGTAAGCCATGATGATAAAAACTGATGTCTTTCGTATATCATTTCAGCGATTTCGCGACCGGATTGAGTGAGAGTAATAAATCCGGCGTCAGACACGGTTATGTGATTATTCTGGCGTAAATTCTTCATGGCAATACTGACACTTGATTTTTTAAAGCCCAATTCGTTAGCTATATCAACAGAACGAACAACGGGGAGTTTTTTACTTAATATAAGAATTGTTTCCAAATAATTTTCAGCTGATTCATGAATTGCCATAATAGTTTACCTCACTAATTTATTATATTTTAAGCGCATTATAACATAATAATTTATTTTAATCAAATATCATGCATTTTTATTATGTATATGATATTTTTTGTTAAGTAAATATAAGCTTTAAAAAAAACAGCTTTGAAAGGTAAAAATAATTCGCACTAATAGTACTAAAATTTAAGCTGATTTCTTTGCGATAAGGTAAA
>CAKRGM010000021.1 GCA_934330725.1 uncultured Lachnospiraceae bacterium
AAATTTATAAGAAATGTGAAAAATATGAATCTTCCAAATTGGCAGGCTGTAAAATAAATTTACCTTTCAAAGCTGGTTATTTATATGAAATGTTGACGCGGCTGCCTGATAATAATAAAATACAGACAGATAGAGTATATGGAGGGTAAAAGCGTGGAAAATACAGCAAAGAATATAAATATACTGGGACAATTTTGTGGTAAAAGAGATATTGAGGATTTAACAGCTAAACAGCTTGAACAGGCGTATCAGATACCGCAGGCTGATGTAATGGTACTTTTATTTCATGATATTGAAACAGCTGATTTATCAGAGGCACAGGTGTTTGCAGAATATCTGAAGTATCAATATGGGCTGGAGCCGGATTTCCTTGAATGTAAATCTACAAACTGTGGAAATAATATTACATATCTTCTGGAACTGTTAAAAGAAAAACAGATACCATATAAAAGTATTATTATCTCACAGGATGCGACTATGCAGCGCAGAATGGAAGCAGGATTAAAAAAATATGTTGATGATAGTGTTCAGATAATTAATTATGCGGCGTATTCTGCAAAAGTTATTGTAGACAATAACAGGCTGGTATATGAAAAAGCAATTCGGGGAATGTGGAATATTGAAAGATATATTAGTCTCTTAATGGGGGAAATACCAAGATTATCTGATGATGAAAATGGATACGGACCTAAGGGAAAAGATTTTATTGCACATGTTGAAATTCCATCTGAAGTAAGAGATGCTTTTAATGAATTATGCAGTACATATTCAGAATTAGTCAGAAAGGCTAATCCTGAATATGCTTCAAAACCCTGACCTGAAATTCAAATAAGCGTTCATTGGGAATATCCGTGATTGAATAGTCAATTCTTGATATGGCGATTGCGTTGTCGCAAATCTGCAGCTTGTGTTTTTTAGCATAATCATAGAAAATCTGACGTATGGATGTTCTGTCCCAGAATGAATTTGATGAATATAAATGAATATAGTTCCCTTCAGGAATAACGTCTGGTTCACTTGAATCAGACGTTTTGCTGTTTAAAATAAAAATTATTTTAGTATTTTCGAGATTATCGGACTGCAATGAGAACATGCCTGCATAACAATCAGAAGCATAGACAGGAATAAGTGAATCTTTTTCTTTGATTTTATTTTCAAGGTTCATGCAGGCATATCCAAGTGATATCTCATCTGATACGTCATGCTCTGCTGACAGATAGAAGCGTTTTTTTATATATATAATTTCAGGTTCCATAAAATTAATTTCGGACTGCTTTAATGTAGACAGAAGTTTTACTTTTCTATTGATTTTTGATTCGAGAGCCTTGTATAATTTGATTTTTTCCCTGCAGAGCTTCTGCTGCTGAAGAAGCAGTTCATATGATGTGTCTATTCTTCTGTCAGATAAATACCGGGAGATTTCTTTTAATTCAAGTCCCATCTGCTGTAATTCTTTTATAGTTTCCAATTGCTCATATTTTAAAACAGAATAATATCTGACGTTGTTCTTATCCAGATAATCAGGTTTTAGTAAACCGATTCTGTCATAGTAACGCAGGGTTTCTGTCGTAACATTCCGTAGTTTTGCCATTTCTGTTATGCTGATAAAATGTTCCATATTTGTCTGCCTCCAATAAAACTTTATAAAAATGCTTGCGCTTTGTGTAACACAAAGGTGTATATAGGGATTATAACATCTTTTTAAGGAGGAAAAAATATATGAATAGAAGAAATTACAGAGCTGTTGCTGAATTTGAAGAACAGGAGTCGGTACTGCTTACATGGCCGGGATTCCGCTATGCATACAAGGATGAATATGTAGAATATGATGTCATGAAAGTTGCAATTGATGTCATTCGTGAACTTCAGTCGGTGGTAAAGGTTTTGATTCAGGCACTTGGATATGATCATGAAGAAATACGCAAAATACTTAAGGAACACGGAATTGGACCTGAAAATATTGAAATTGCAGATTTTTACAGCGATTTTCTGGATGTTGAATTTGATCCGGGTAATACAACTTTTTCGGTATTATTTACATATCTGCGTGATGCAGGTGCTGAAATAGTGATGGATGAAGAAGGAAACCGCGCGGCTGTCACACTTGACCAGGCTGGATACACTATCGGACATGCAACAAAAATTGAAAAACCTTCGGCTGTCCAGGCTGAAATTTTCCGCTGGCATGCAAAGCAGTGTGGTATTGATGATTACGTATTTACACGTCTTGTCAGTGAAGGTGGTGATCGTGAATTTAATGGAAATGGCGTTATGCTTACGACACAGGAGACAGAAGTGAATAAGAGAAATTCTTATCTTACACGTGATGAAGTAGAGCGGGAATATAAAAAGATTTTTGGATTAAAAAAGATTCTGTGGGTGCCAAAATGCTCATATGATGATGAAGATCAGTGCACTGACCTTGTTCCGGGACCTGATGGCAAGCCTTATGCATACCGTACATGTGCAGCAAACGGACATATGGATGAGATGGCCAGATTTACTGATCCAAATACTATTATTCTTGGTGAAGTAACAGATGAAGAAGCTGCTGAGAGTGAACTTTCACGCAGAAACAAAGAACGTTTTGATATGGCTTATGAAGCACTCAAAGATGCAACGGATGCTGAGGGTAAAACGATTAATATTATCAGAATCCCGGTTCCGGAACATGAATATCTGGAAATGGATATAAAGGCGCATCTTGAATCTGAGCTTGCTGCATTCTGGAGAGGATATCCGAAAATGTTTGATGGAAGTCCTGTACCACAGGATGTCGGACGCTGCCACTGGATTCCGGGTATAAGTTATACTAATTTTTTAATAACAAACAAAAAAGTATTAATGCAGAAATATTACAGAGAAGGCATTTCTTCTGAAAAGGTGCGTGAAAAAGACGAAAAGGCAAGACAAATTCTGCAGCAGTGTTTCCCGGACAGAGAAATCGTGCCAATTGATGCATTTGCATTGAATGTTCTGGGCGGCGGAATTCATTGCCTTACAAGAAATGTACCATTACCTGTTAAGAAAGGCTGTTGATTTAAAAAATGAATAAATTCTCCACATTTTCCACATAATAACTCCAAAGCTTAATCATAGCAAAGATAAAATATGGCATTGGAGGAAATATTTAATATGAGAGCAACAGGCATTGTAAGAAGAATAGATGATTTGGGAAGAATTGTAATCCCTAAGGAAATAAGGAGAACTTTAAGAATAAGAGAGACAGATCCACTTGAAATATTTACGGATAAAGAGGGACAGGTAATACTAAAAAAATATTCACCGATAGGAGAGCTTGGTGAATTTGCCGAAAGCTATGCGCAGTCCCTTGCTGGTGTAACAGGAAAAACTGTATGTGTGTGTGACAGGGATCAGATTATCGCAGCAGCAGGAAATGCAAAAAGACAGCTTATTAACAAACCGGTTGGAAGACGGATGGAGATAGCACTTGAAGACAGAAAAACAATAGTGGCTGATTTAAACGATAAAGAGTATGTACCGGTATCGGAAGACGTTGATGTTGAGTATACTTCGCAGGCAATAAGCCCTATAATATGTGGAGGAGATGTACTGGGGGCTGTCATAATGCTGTCAAATGATTCAAAAGCAGAATTTAGTGATACAGAAAAACAGCTTGCCATGACAGCAGCAGATTTTCTTGGAAGGCAGATGGAAGCTTAAAAAATTGCATACAAAAAAGAAAGCGGGAATATGGTCTTAAAGATGCCATAATATGAGAAATCCTGCTTTCTTTTTTTATAGGATAAACAAATCTGTAAGCTGGTATTTTATTACATATGGTATTAAACTCAGGTAATTTATCGGCATTGTAAAATAATATCTGTCTATGTTATAATTATTTAATTACAAAACGTGGAGGGAGTATGTAATGAAAGTCATTTTTAAGATTTTTATAAGTGATCTAAAAGCTATCTGCAAGAATGCATTTGTGCTTGTGATTGCTCTCGGTTTATGTATTATTCCATCGCTGTATGCATGGTTTAATATATATTCAAACTGGGATCCGTACGCAAATACATCTTCAATCAAAGTAGCAGTTGCTACGACTGATAAAGGTTATACCAAAAGTGACGGTACTAATACAAATATGTCTGATGCAGTAATAGATCAGCTTCGTGAGAACAAGAATCTGGGATGGGTATTTCCGGAAAATTCAGAGGATGCCATTGAAGGAGTTAAAAGCGGAGATTACTATGCAGCAATTATTCTTGGGGATGATTTCAGCGAAAGCATGTATAATTTTGTAAATACAGGACTTGTACATCCATCAGTTATATATTATGAAAATGAAAAGAAAAATGCTGTTGCAAGTAAGATTACAGATACGGGTAAAACAACACTTCAGGGGAGCATTAATTCACAGTTTGTTGATGTAGTCGTAAAAACAGTATTTGGTACATTGGACAGTCAGGAAGATGGCAATAATATTTTTGATAACACGTTAACGCAGCTTAATCAGCTGAAGGAAAATCTGGCAGGCTACGACCAGCTTATAGATACATTTATAAGCAATAACAGTTCACTGTCAGATAATATCAGGAATACAAAGTCAATAGTTCCACAGGTTCAAAGTGCTTTAAATAATGGAATATCAGATGCTGATAAGGCAGCACAAAATGCTGATACGACCGCACAGCAGTATATAGATAAATTTGATACAGTCTATAATCAGATTGGGACAGCTATAGACGGTGTGCAAAATAATATAAAGGATGCTTTAGACGGAGTGGATAAAAATTCGATAGATGAAGTGGTTGATGCTCTTAATAAAGCTATTGAGCAGATGGATTCAATTATAGGACAGAATACGGAACTGTCAGAACAGCTGTATCAGATTGCAAGTAAAATAGGTGAGGCAATGGGAATTGATCCGGATACCATAAAAGCAGCCATCGACGCAGTTACACAGCTTGAAAATACATATAAGGAGTTATTAAAGCAGGCTGTAAATATTTTAAATAATGCGGCAATAGATGCAGGTACAAGAATAACACTTGCCAAAAATCTACTGGAACAGTTTAATGCAAAAATACCCGAGATAAAGCAGGCTTATGAAGGTAAATTTAAGGAGAGTGTTGATACTGTAAAGAGTGCGGTGAGTGCATCAATTACATCAATTAATGCGTCTTTAAAACAAATTTCAGGCAATATGAACGGGATAATAACGGTTATGGACGGACTTGACAGTATGGTAGGCGGAATGAATACATCATTGTCAGGAACAAAAAGTGTAATTTCAGGTATGAACACAAAGGTTACACAGCTTATTGATAAGTTAAATCAGGTCACAGGCTCTGACAGATATGAAGTTTTAAAGAATTTTCTGGAAGGTGATCCTGACCAGTATGGTTCATTTTTATCAGATACAGTGCAGGTAAATACCATAAAAATATATGAGACCGCTAATTATGGTACATCCGTGGCACCATTTTATACAACGCTTGCGCTGTGGGTCGGTGGTCTTGTACTTGTTGCACTGGTAAAAGTACATGCTGAATCAGATGAGTTAAAAAATGCAAAAAAATATCAGCTGTTTTTTGGAAGATATCTCATATTCTTTCTTATGGGACAGATACAGGCAGTGATTACAGTTGTGGGAGATTTATATCTGCTTAAAATCCAGTGCCTTAATCCGGGGTTGTTTTTCCTGGCGGCTTCAATTGTAAGTACAACATTTACACTGCTTATATATACACTGACAATATCATTTGGAGATGTTGGAAAGGCAATAGCTGTTGTTATGGTAGTAATACAGATTGCTGGTTCCAGCGGAACTTATCCTATTGAACTGCTTCCTGATTTCTTCCAGAATGTATATACATATTTCCCATTCCCATATGCAATAAATGCAATGAGGGAGACAATCAGTGGTATGTATGGCAGCAATTACTGGATATATCTGGGCAAGCTGTTTATATTTATGGCAGCAACACTTGTAGTTGGCCTTGTTATAAGGAAGCCATTTATAAAGGTTAATCATTACATGGAAAAACGTATGCATGATACAGACATGATGTAGATGCAGTCAGCAGTAAAAGGATGGTGAGTGTATGGAACATGAAGAAAAACTGCTCGAATATGAAAAGACCTGTGAAAAGATGCGTGAATATGGTGAACAGATGCATGTAAAGAATGAAAAAAGAATCAGCATTGGGATAATTTGTATTATTGTTATACCTGTTGTATTTCTGGTGCTCCTTTTTACCATGAACAGTTCAAAAATTGTATTTCTTGTATTCTGGATAGTGTCACTTTTTGTTATCAGTGGATATCTTATTACCATTGAATACAGAGATTATACGATGCAGCAAAAGCTACAGGAACTTGGAATAAAAAAGGAAGAAGAAATAGATGAACTGATAGGTTCAAGAGTACTTAGTGAAAAGCTTGGAAGAATAAGTGAAATGGCCGGAAAACTTAAGAATTGTGAGATTAAATATTCAGAGGATGACCGGAAAAATGTGGAAGAAAGCAAGGTGTCAGAGGAGAATGAAGATTCTAAAGGGCAGATGGAAGCAATAAAGGAAGAAGAGTAAATTTATGAGGAATATAATCAGAATTTTCAAATCGGATTTTAAGAAAATAAGCAGAAATGTTGTTGCAATTGTTGTTATTATGGGTCTTACGGTTATTCCATCTCTTTATGCATGGTTTAATATACTTTCAAACTGGGATCCATACGGACCGGATGCAACATCAAAAATAAAAGTGGCTGTTGCAGCCGATGATCAGGGAACAAACGTAGGTGATAAGAATATAAAGATAAGTGATAATATAATTGAATCACTTAAGTCTAATAATACGATTGGCTGGGTATTTCCTGAGACCAGTCAGGATGCCATAGATGGTGTGTACAGTGGTGATTATTATGCTGCATTAATAATTCCGGAAGATTTTACGAAGGATATGGTGAGTTTTATTACAGGTGATATGCAGCATCCGACAATAGACTATTACATAAATGAAAAAAAGAATGCCATAGCGCCAAAGATAACTGATAAGGCGCAGAAAACCGTAAAGGAGCAGATAAACAGTACGTTTATCAGTCAGATTGCAGACAGCCTTGTAGGAGTTGCTGATGGACTTTCAAAACCTGAAGCTGCATCAGGTGATGAACAGACTTCAGATAAATCAATTGTTGATATAATGCTTACAAGTCTTACCAGTGTACGTGACCAGCTTTCAACATATGATACAATACTTGACTCGCTTATAAGCATATCAGATACAGCACAGTCAACAATAGATACGGCAGGAAAGATAGCACCCAATATGGGAAGTTCCATTGAAAGTGAGCAGGCAGTTATAAGTTCACTTCGTGCACTCCTTGACAAAAACAGCAGTGCGTCACTAAAGGATGTATCATCATCGCTGTCGGGCAGCCTTTCATCAATAGAACAGATACTGCAGTCTGTATCGTCTGCATATACAATGGCGAATGGTGATATAGACAAGTTTAACCAGTCCATAGCACAGAGTAAGGCAAGCCTTGAATCGACAAAGCAGATGGTGGGTGAACTTAAAAATCAGGTATCATCAACGATTGATAAGCTCAATGAACTTAAAAACGGTGAAGGCTATGAAATGCTGTCATCACTTCTTTCACAGGATACGCAACGTATTGGAGAGTTTATAGCATCACCGGTAGAAATAGAAACACAGAAAATATACCCTATAGATACATATGGGTCAGCAATGTCAGCATTTTATTCGGTACTTGCAATATGGGTCGGCGCCCTTATACTTGTTGCAATAATACATGTTCAGGTTAAACCGGTAGAAAATATTGAAAATATAAAACCATATGAGAAATTCTTTGGAAGGTATATAACATTTTTCCTTGTTGGACAAGCGCAGACGCTGCTTATAGTACTGGGTAATCTTTTCTATATCGGGATACAATGCCTGAATCCTTTTAAATACTGGTTTGCAGCAGCATTTACAAGTTTTGTGTTTACATTATTTATTTATTCACTTACGGTTGCATTTGAAAATGTAGGAGAGGCGCTGGCTGTGGTCATAATGGTAATCCAGGTCGCAGGAGCCGGAGGAACATTTCCTGTTGAGGTGCTTCCGCAGATATATCAGGCAATATATAAATATCTTCCGTTTACATATGCAATGAATGCGTTCAGGGAGACAATTGGTGGAATGTATAAAGCAGATTACTGGAAATATATAGGTATATTAGCTGTATTTGTACTTATATCACTGTTTATAGGGCTTGTAGTCAGCATACCGTGCAGGAAACTCAATCATATCATAGAAAAGAGTAAGAAAAAATCTGGAATAATGAGTTAGTGTGATACCGGGTGTTTTATGGCGGACGTAAAAATATATTTTTACAATAGTCATTTTAAACAAAAAATTATATGAAATATTGCTTAAAGAGCTTTAAAACACAGTGAAAATGCCTAAAATAAGCGGTCTGTATTGACAAAAGGGGTAAAAAAGTTTATAAATGAATTTGTTGGGGAAAGCCAATAGAATATACAATTTTGAGGAGAGAATATAAATGAATAAAACAGAGTTAGTAGCAGCAATTGCTGAAAAGGCTGAATTATCAAAGAAGGATAGTGAAAAAGCATTAAAGGCTTTTATCGACACAGTAACTGAAGAATTAAAGAAGGGTGACAAAATTCAGTTAGTTGGTTTTGGTACATTTGAAGTAAGCGAAAGAGCTGCAAGAAAAGGTAAGAATCCACAGACAGGAAAAGTTATTGATATCCCTGCTTCAAAGGCACCTAAGTTCAAGGCTGGAAAGGCTTTAAAGGATACAGTTAACGCATAATAAGTTTTGTGAAACTAAGTCGCAAATACATTGATTAATATTGGTCAGTGTTTATAACGATACTTTTTACAGTCCAGTGCCAGATTTGGCATTGGACTTTTTTAACCGTGTTATTTGTTTCGGGGTAAAAACAAATGGACTTTGATGTCAGATGAAAATAATGTCAGATGAAAAGCGTCTGCGGAATGGAGATTAGAATGAGACTTGATAAATACTTAAAGGTATCGCGTCTGATAAAAAGGCGTACGGTTGCAAATGATGCATGTGATGCGGGAAGAGTCATGATAAATGGAAAGGTTGCAAAGGCATCGACAGATGTTAAAGCGGGAGATGTTATTGAAATAGAGTTTGGTAACAGAAATGTAAAGGTGCGTGTAAAGGAAGTAAAAGATACCATTCATAAAGAAGATGCAGCTGAAATGTTTGAATATATATAATAAATATGACTAAAATGGACGACTCCATAATATATTAGGGATAAAGGATAAGATGATATATTATGGAGAGGAGCCAGTATGGAAGAAAGAGTTAAACAGAAACGCCAGCATAAGCTTCATATGGAGGAAAGGCGTAAAATTCAGATGACAGGTATCAGTGATGTGATATCATTTGACCTGAACAAGGTAGTGCTTGATTCAGATTATGGCATGATAACTATAAAAGGAGCAGACCTGCATGTAAACAGATTGTCTGTTGAAAAGGGAGAACTGGATGTTGACGGCAGGGTAGATGCTGTTACATATTCAGAAGCCGGAAGTTATTCAAAAAATAAAGAGTCTTTTTTCAGCAGGCTGCTAAAATGATAAGTTATCTGATTTCGTGGGAATGGACATCTTTGCTGACGTCTTTATACTGGGGAATGATACTGTCGGCAGAATACGACTGCATAAGAATATTCAGAAGAGTGGTAAAGCATTATAAGATATGGGTTATGTCACTGGAGGACATATTGTTCTGGATAAATGCAGGTATTACGGTTTTTTGCATAACGTATGAACTTAATGATGGCATAATACGGGGATTTTCAATTGCAGGTCTTTTAGCTGGAGCAATAATTTACAGATATTCATTTGGACGTATTTTTGTTAAATATATATCAAAACTCATACTATTTGTATTAAAGCCATTGAAAAAACTGGCCGGATTTATTAAAATGAAATTTAAAGGGCTTTTAAGACTGATGGCAAAAAAAGCACAAAAGCATAAAAAAACAGCAGAACTCAAAAAGAGTACAAAAAAGAAGGAAGCAGCAAAGCCAGACAGAAATAGGAAGCCGGAAGATTCAAAGAAATTATTAAAGGCTGGAACTAAAGGAAGGGATAAAAGATGAAGTTCGAAACCAGAAGAGAAAGAGAACGCAGGTTGAAAAGACAGAAGCGCTCAGGTATATTGGGAATAGCCGCTGCATTTTTACTGGTTGCTTTATTGGGAATAGCCCTTTGGAATGGCAAAGTATCACTGCAGAAGAAAAATGCAGAGTATGAGCAGCAGAAACAGGAACTGCAAAAGCAGATTGATGAGCAGAAACAAAGAGCTGATAATCTTGAAGAATATAAAAAATATATTCAGACAAAGCAGTTTGTTGAAGAAGTTGCTAAAAATAAATTTGGGCTTATATATCCGGATGAAATTGTTTTTAAGCCGGATAATAAAAACAAATGATAAATTTAAATAGATTTATACGTAAAAAATACGTAATTTAAAATACAAGGCACATCATTTCGACATATATTTCATATTTCAGGTTTTATAATTGCAAAAAGTGTATGTACAGGTATATACGCAGACATTTATAAAAACATGGAATAGGAGAGCTGGTGTCCGTATGAGTGATAATGTGCAAAATTATGTAATGGAATATTCTTACACAAAGCTGGAGGAAACAGCCCGTACATTCAGAAGATTGGGAGAAGCATATGAAAGCACTTCCGAATCAGAGAATACAAAGCCGGGAATTTCACGACAGCTTTTTTTAGTTGCAGACGTTCTTGAAGAATGTCTTACGATGCATTTACATTCAGAAGAAATTGATAAGGCACTTATAAGGGAACTTACAAGAAAATGTTTTATGAGTGGAGCACGAATTAAAAATGTAAGGTGTTTAAGTAAAAGTACAGGAAAAAATGAAATATTATTTCAGGCAAGAACTGTAGGCAGAAGCTGCATGGCGGCAAAAAAACTTATGCCTGCAATAGAGAGCGTGATGAAGTGTGTATATTATCCAAAAGATACAAACAGAATGATAATAAGTGCAGACTATAATCAATATGTATTTATACAGGAGGACCGGTTCAGAATTTTATCAGGTGTTGCGAGGTTAAATAAGGGAAAAGAAAGATTTAATGGGGATAACTTTCTTATAACGGGGCTCGGCTGTGGAAAAACCATAGCTGCCATAGCTGATGGAATGGGAAGTGGCAAAAGAGCCTTTGTGGAAAGCAGAATGGTAATTGAACTTATGGAAAACTGTATTGATGCAGGCTTTAATGAAAAAGCTGCCATAGACCTGGTCAATTCGGCTTATATAGCCGGTGGTGGTATTGGAAATCCAGTAACTATGGATATGAGTGTTATTGATTGTCAGGCAGGATTTATGCATTGCATAAAGATGGGCGCAGTATCAACATTTATAAAAAGAGAAGCAATGGTGGAAATAATAAAATCCACGACGCTTCCTATTGGTGTTTTAGAGCAGGTGGATTATGACTGTACAACTAAAAAACTGTACGATAATGATTATATCGTTATGGTAAGTGACGGGATTCTTGAAAACATTCCGTGTCTTGACAAGGAAGAGAAAATGGCTGAAATTATCAATTCCATAAGTATAAGAAATCCCGATGCGATGGCAGATAAGATTTTAAATGAATCCTTAAAATATAATCACATGAAAGCGACAGATGACTGTACAGTGCTTGTGCTTGGCGTGTTTGACACAGCTGGCAAATGATAATATAATCAGAACATGATTAATAAGGTTTATAAATTTATGGAAGAATTTAATATGCTTGATTCGTGCAGACACATTTATGCAGGACTATCAGGGGGAGCAGATTCTGTATGTCTTATAATGGTACTGTCTGAAGTAATTAAGCGGTATGACTCTGATATAGAACTTACAGCAGTACATGTCAATCATGGAATTCGTGCAGAAGAAGCTGAACGCGATGAAGAATTTGCAAGACAGTTTTGTGAAAAAATGAACGTAAGATTTATAAGCAGACATGAAAATGTTCCGGAGTATGCAAAGAAAAACAGGCTTTCAGAGGAGGAGGCTGGAAGGGTTTTAAGGTACAGGATATTTAATCAGCTTGCAAATGAATATAGTGATTCAAGGATTGCAGTTGCGCATCATTGTAATGACCAGGCTGAAACGGTGCTTCATAATATAATAAGAGGTAGTGGTATTGAGGGCCTGGGAGGAATGTCACCGGTACGTGATAACATAATAAGGCCTCTTCTTTGTGTCACGCGCAATGAGATTGAAGAGTATCTGTCTTACAAAAAACAGGAGTTTGTTACAGACAGTACAAATCTTTGCAATGAATACACAAGAAATAAGATAAGAAATATACTCATTCCATATATTGAGGAAAATATAAATAATGCAGTGGTGGAAAGAATTTCGGACCTTTCACAGATGGCGAGGCAGAGCAGTGCATTTATACAAAGACAGTCTGAAAAACTGTACAAGGAATGTGTTTACGAGGAACAGGGAAATATCCATATAGATATAGACCGTCTTAAAAGTCAGGATGAGTTTCTTGTTTCAACAGTGGTACGTATGGCTTTAGGACAGGCAGCAGGCGGGTTAAGAGACATTTATAAGAAGCATGTAAGCGAGGCGGTTTCGCTTATGCACATGTCTACCGGCAAGTGTTTTGATATTTCCGGACAGATACGTATCCAGCGTGTTTATGGAGAACTTGTAATTTATAGAAATGAGTCGTTTCCTGAAAAAGTGCAGCAGGAAAAGAGTTTAAATACAGATAAATCAGAAAGTCTTATTAAAATATCAAAACAACAGCTGGAATATATGGAATATGATAAGGCGATACGTTTTGATATAAACAGGACAGCGTATATCCAGGGTCTGGGTATGGTCAGAATTAAAACAGTAAGTTTTACAAAAAGTAAGGCAGCAGACTATCTGAGTGATAATGCAGATTTAAGCAGTGATATGGATTTAAATGATAACATAAATTTAAATGATAATATAGATTTAAATAACTGCTATACTAAATCATTTGATTATGATAAAATTACAGATAATCTGTTTGTGAGATTCCGACGTGAAGGGGACGTTATGGTAATTAATAAGCAGGGAAATAACAAAAAGCTTAAGAAAGAATTAATTGACCGTAAGATTCCGAGACAGTACAGGGATTATCTGTTACTTATCGCCGATGAAGCAAATGTAATATGGATTCCTGGTATCAGAATGTCCTATGGCTATAAACCGCAAGAAAAATGTACAATACAGGTAAAGGTAACTATAGAAACACAAGGGGAGAATAATAATGGAATATAATAATATAAAGATATTGATTTCAGAAGAAGAACTAAGCAAAAGAATATGTGAACTTGCAGAGCAGATAAGCAATGATTATAAGGGAAGCTATGTAAAGCTTATCTGTATTTTAAAGGGAAGCATATTTTTTACATGTGAACTTGCAAAAAGGATAACAATACCGGTAATGATAGATTTTATGCAGGCTTCGAGTTATGGAAGCGATACAAAGTCCAGTGGGAACATTAAGATAAAAAAAGATCTTGATGAAAGTATTGAAGGAGAAAATGTAATAATAATAGAGGAAATAATTGATTCAGGACGTACGTTGTCAAAGCTTGTCCCACTTTTAAAAGAAAGAAAACCGAAGGATATAAAGGTGTGTACTCTCCTTGATAAACCGGCAAGACGTGTTGCCAGCGTTGATGTTGCATATAATGGTTTTGAAATACCGGATAAGTTTGTTGTAGGATACGGACTTGACTATGATCAGCATTATCGTAATCTGCCTTATATAGGTGAGATTATACTGTAATAAATCCGTTTTTTATATAAATGAACTAAATTTAAGAAGCGGTGAAGAAATAAAAAGAGCGAGTTTCGCAATTACCTAAGTTAAATATAAATAAGGAGGAAGATATGAATAGCAGAAAAAACAGGATGGGAGGTATCGGGGTATATTTTGTAGTGCTGGCTGTAATATTTATAGCTTACTATGCATTTTCCGGAAATCAGACCACATCACAGGGCTACAGTTATTCTGATTTTTTGAAAGACGTTGATGCGGGGAGAATTGAAAGCGTAAATGTAAAACAGAATGCTCAGGTTCCAACGGGTACACTGTCTGTAAAGGTTAAAGATGATAAAAAAGAAAAGTCATTAAATGTAACAGATGTAAATGATACGATTAAGGTTCTTAATGATAAAAATATCAGCTATCAGCTTAAAGATGTGCCTAAGGAAAATACATTTCTTACAGCACTGCTACCATTAGTGATATGTATTTTATTTATGGTATTTATGTTTGTTATGATGTCAAGACAGGCTGGCGGAAGCAACGCAAAAATGATGAATTTTGGCAAAAGCCGTGCAAGACTTATTAATGATGAGAAAAACAGAGTGTATTTTAGAGACGTAGCAGGTCTTAATGAAGAGAAAGAAGAACTTGAGGAAATAGTGGATTTCCTTAAGAATCCTGTAAAATACACGGAACTCGGAGCGCGTATTCCTAAAGGTGTTATCCTCACAGGCCCTCCTGGAACAGGAAAGACTTTACTTGCAAAGGCAGTTGCAGGAGAAGCAGGTGTACCATTCTTTAGTATATCCGGTTCTGATTTTGTTGAAATGTTTGTAGGTGTTGGTGCGTCAAGAGTAAGAGACCTGTTTGAAGAGGCAAAGAAAAATGCCCCATGTATAGTGTTTATCGATGAGATTGATGCTGTTGCACGAAGAAGAGGAACCGGAATGGGCGGCGGCCACGATGAAAGAGAACAGACATTAAACCAGATGCTGGTTGAAATGGATGGATTCGGAATTAACGAAGGAATTATCGTAATGGCAGCTACTAACAGAATAGATATATTAGATCCGGCTATATTAAGACCGGGAAGATTTGACCGTAAAATCGTTGTCGGAAGACCCGATGTTGCAGGGCGTCTTGAAATTCTTAATATTCACGCAGCTAAAAAACCTCTTGGGGATGATGTTGATCTTGACAGCCTTTCTCGTACGACTGCAGGATTTACAGGTGCTGACCTTGAAAATCTTCTTAATGAAGCAGCGATTAATGCAGCTAAGAATAAAAGAAAGTTTATTACAAATGAAGATGTTAATTTTGCATTTGTAAAAGTTGGAATCGGTGTGGAAAAGAAGAGTAAGATTATATCAGAAAAAGAGAAGAAAATTACAGCATACCATGAATCAGGCCATGCAATATTGTTCCACGTACTTCCTGACGTAGGACCTGTTCATACAGTTTCTATTATTCCGACAGGAATGGGAGCTGCCGGCTATACAATGCCTTTGCCTGAAAGGGATGAGATGTTTAATACAAAGGGCAAAATGCTTCAGAATATCATTGTAAGCCTTGGTGGACGTATAGCTGAGGAGATAATATTTGATGATGTGACAACAGGTGCTTCACAGGATATTAAGCAGGCTACACAGATAGCCAGGGATATGGTTACAAAGTACGGATTTTCTGAAAAACTTGGTCTTATTAATTATGATGACAGTAATGATGAGGTGTTTATCGGAAGAGACCTTGCACATTCAAGACCATATGGAGAGAATGTGGCCGGAGAAATTGATAAAGAAGTAAAGAGCATTGTTGATGACTGTTATAAAAAGGCAAAAGATATAATTCTTAAGAACAGGGATGTCTTAGAAAGCTGTGCAAAACTTCTTATAGAGAAAGAAAAGATAACAAGAACAGAATTTGAGGCATTATTTGAAGATAAAAAAGGCCCGGGAGTTGTACTTGAAAAAGAATAATAATAAAAAAATATCGATTGTATTCGACATTTAGCAATAACTTTGTCGAATGTGCACAAAAAACAAGTCGAAAATTAGTCATATTTGTTAACACTTTAAAATGAGTAAATGATATTATAATTCATGTAGAAACCCCCCAATACATTATATATTTTTTGCTACACCCCATAATAAGTGAAATACCTTCTCCGAAAAGGACAGCTTTCCCCGGCTGTCCTTTTTACTTTATTAAATACTTGAATAAAATCATGTTTCATTATAGAATAAAAGCGATATTGTTATGTTATTATTATTCATACAGCTATTTGCTTTTGAGCGAAAACAAATAGCCATTATGGCAGCTGCAGATATTTATATCAGTGTTGCCTTTTGCGACAAGTCGCTTAAGAAATGGGGATTTATATGAAGATAACAAGGACCGTTGAGAATTTAACAGATAATGATAAAAAAATTTTATATATGTGTATGATACGCCCGATAATAAAAATGAAGGCGCTGTTTAGTGATTCAACGGCTGCTTACCGGAATCCACCGGAGCCGGATCCGGGTGATATGGTGACATTAAGGCTTCGTACAGCAAAGTTTGATGTAGATAAGGCATATCTTTATGCAAACGGAGTTGAATACCGAATGGTACGTGTCAGTAATGAGGCACAGTTTGATTACTATGAGGCTAAGATACAGCTGACAGATGAAAAGGTATATTATTATTTTAAAGTTGAAACAGGAAGAGCTGTATGTTATCTGAATCAGATTGGTGCGTCTAAAGAACATAACCCATATTATAATTTTCAGATTATACCGGGATTTAAGACACCAAACTGGGCAAAGGGTGCAGTTATGTACCAGATATTTGTTGACAGATTTTGTAATGGAGATAAAACCAATGATGTTCTTGACAATGAATACAGTTATATTGGAAGACATGTACACAGAGTAGAGAATTGGGATAAATATCCTGAAAATCAGGATATAAGGGAATTTTATGGTGGTGATCTTCAGGGAGTAATGGATAAACTTGATTATCTTCAGGATTTGGGAATAGATGTAATATATTTTAATCCATTATTTGTTTCACCATCAAACCATAAATATGATATACAGGATTATGATTATATAGACCCGCATTTTGGGGTTATAATTAAAGATGACGGTGAACTGCTGATGGAAGGTGATCAGGATAATACGCATGCATCCAGATATATATCAAAAGTGACCAGCAGGGAAAATCTGGAGGCAAGTAATGAACTTTTTGTGAAGTTGGTAAAAGAAATTCACAAAAGAGGAATGCGTGTTATAATAGATGGCGTGTTTAACCATTGTGGTTCATTTAATAAGTGGCTTGACAGAGAGCATATATATTCAAGCAGTGAACAGGACTATGAAAAGGGTGCATACGAAAGTTATGGAAGTCCATATCACAGCTTTTTCAAGTTCTATGATGAGCAGTGGCCTGATAATGATTCATATGATGGCTGGTGGGGACATGATACTCTGCCAAAGCTTAATTATGAAGATTCGGATAAGCTTGAAGAATATATACTAAGGATAGGCCGCAAGTGGGTATCTGAGCCGTATAATGCAGATGGCTGGAGACTTGATGTTGCAGCCGATTTGGGATATAGTCCTGAGTATAACCACAGATTCTGGAGAAAGTTCAGAGCAGCTGTAAAAGAGGCTAATCCTGATGCTGTAATTCTTGCAGAGAATTATGGTGATTCGTATGACTGGCTTCAGGGAGACCAGTGGGATACAATAATGAATTATGATGCCTTTATGGAACCTGTAACATGGTTTCTTACAGGAATGGAAAAACACAGCGATGAATATCGTCAGGATATGTATGGCAATGCCGGTAATTTTTTCGGGGCAATGCATCATAACATGTCACGTATGGGAGCGCAGGCAGTTCCTATTGCAATGAATGAGTTGTCAAACCATGATCATTCACGTTTCCTTACAAGAACAAACAGAAGAGTAGGAAGAATTGAAAGTGCAGGTGCACAGGCTGCTAATGAGGGTATCAATAAGGCAGTGTTCATGGAGGCTGTGGTAATTCAGATGACCTGGCCGGGAGCACCAACGATATATTATGGAGACGAAGCAGGTGTCTGTGGATGGACTGATCCGGACAACAGGAGAACATATCCATGGGGACATGAAGACAAGGAACTCATAGATTTTCATAAACAGATAATAAGGCTTCATAAGGAAAACGACGCACTAAAAAATGGATCTTATATTCCGCTTGTTGCAGAATATAATCTTATCGCCTATGCAAGATTTATTGGTGATGAAGTTATAGTAGTCATTATAAATAACAGTGATGATGAAAGAAGAGTAGTGGTTCCTGTATGGCTGGCAGGTGTAAGTTTTGATGATGATCTTGAGCAGATAATGGTCACATACAGCGGCGGCTTTGATACAGGAAAGCTTGGATATAGTGTTTCAGGCGGATATCTTGATATTGGAATAAGAAAGACATCGGCTGTTATATTGAAAAAATGAAATGGTGATTACCGTACTCCTTAAAATTACGGTTGATAAAATATTGGAAAAAAGGAAAGGCTGGTAATAAGTAATGCAGGCTGGAAAAGAAAACGATCAGGAAAAAAATGAAATAAAACTTAACCGTAAGATGAGGATGTGGCACAAATATAGAAATTACGCCGTCGGTGGAGTAAGTATTATAGTTGTAGTACTTATATGTGTAGCAGTGATAAAAAATATTGGAAGCGGGTCAGCTGATACGGCACAGGAGCAGACAACTGCTGTGCAGTTAACACAGCAGACAGCAGCAGATACAACACAAGGCAGTGATCAGGCATCAGGTGATGAAACACAGAGTCCGTCACAGGAAACATCACAGGAGCAGGTTACAACAGAACCGGCAGCCGGTGCTTCAGTTTATAAGATTGAAGGAACTCCGGAAGGTCAGGATTTTACATCAAAAGACTACTATAATGGTTCAGTATTTTTTGGAGACTCAATTGTTGATGGTATTTCATATTATGGATATCTTAGCAATGCAAATGTTATTGCTGATGGAAATATTACAATTGAAAAAGCAAAGGACAGAGTTGCAACTGTAGCAGCGGCTAATCCGTCAAAAGTATTTGTAATGCTGGGATTAAATGATGTTAACTTCGGAACAAAGAGCTCTGACCGTATAGTCAATGGTCTTTTTGAGCTTTCAGATAAGATAAAGGAGTCAGTGCCATCAGCACAGGTTTATATTATATCTATTATGCCTGTTACAAGTGACTTTGAAGCAAGAACAAAAACTAACATTAAGCAGACTGCAATAGATGAAGTTAATCAGAAGCTGCAGGAGCAGGCAGCTTCAAAGCAGGTTGGATTTATAGATGCCGCATCTGCATTTAAGGACGGTACGGGTTATCTTTCAACTACATATACAGGTAACGGAACTAATTTGTATAACAGATACTATCCATTTTTACTGAATGGAATAGCAGAAGCGGTAAAATAGCATTTGATGGCAGATGAGAAATCGCCTGCGCGAAATTTCGCATCACCGCTTCGCAACAAAGTTGACCGGAAATGTAGATTAGTAAGGAAAATACAACGGGGTTAAAGATGAATTTTCATATAATGACATTGTTTCCACAGATGATTTATGATGGCCTTAATACAAGCATAACAGGCAGAGCTATCAATAATGGAATAATATCTGTAAATACAGTTGATATAAGAGATTTTTCAAAGGATAAGCATTTAAAGGTAGATGATTATCCATATGGAGGCGGGGCCGGAATGGTAATGCAGCCAGGACCGGTCTGTGATGCATATCAAAGCATTGCAGATAAAGCTGGTTACAGACCGCGTGTGGTGTATATGACACCACAGGGGTATACGTTTAATCAGCAGATGGCGCATGATTTTGCAAAAGAGGAAGATCTGGTTATTCTGTGTGGACATTATGAAGGGATAGATGAACGTGCACTTGAAAAAATAGTAACGGATTATGTATCCATTGGTGATTATGTGCTTACCGGAGGAGAACTTCCTGCAATGGTAGTCATTGATACAGTTTCAAGACTTATACCCGGAGTACTTAATAATAGTGAGTCTGCACAGACAGAAAGCTTTGAAAATGGACTGCTTGAGCATCCTCAATATACTCGTCCTGTTGAGTATGATGGCATGAGGGTGCCGGATGTGCTTTTATCAGGTCATCATGGCAATATTGATGCATGGAGACATGAGAAAGCAATAGAGCGTACTAAAAAGTATAGACCAGACATGTATGAAAAATACATTAACGGGAATAATGATGATATCAAAAAGTGATATAAAAAAGTTTAAAAAAAGATGTAAAAAATATGTACAATAATATAAAAATGGTATAAAATAATATAAAAAGCAGGAATAAAAGGCTTGACGCAGTAATAAGTAGTATGATATAGTTATCTAGTCGTTGCGTATGGTAACATTTCACGCACGCCTGGATAGCTCAGTCGGTAGAGCAGAGGACTGAAAATCCTCGTGTCACTGGTTCGATTCCGGTTCCAGGCATTATGCGGGTGTAGTTCAATGGTAGAACTCCAGCCTTCCAAGCTGGTCACGTGGGTTCGATTCCCATCACCCGCTTTCTCCAATCTGGAATCTGAAGCTTTTCTTAGATTGGGACTCTTAGTTTTTTTTTATAGTACAAGAAGCAGCAGAGCATTATTGTGTTCTGCTGCTTCATTTTTTACGTTATATCAGAACTTGGAAAATGGGGGGAGTGTGAAAAATTATGCTGGTGTGCGGATTTTTCATTGCCTCTTCGCAACAAAGTTGCCTGGGAAATGGGGATTAGTATGACAAATAGAACCAAATCAATAATAGAACTTCTGGATAAATATTATACAACTGAATACAGATGCAGTCTTGATTATAGAACACCATGGGAATTGCTGGTAGCAACAATGTTATCAGCACAGTGTACAGATGAGAGAGTAAACAGGGTGACGAAAGATTTATTTGTAAAGTATAGTGATGTTAAAAGCTTTGCAGAGGCAGATTTAAAAGAAATGGAAAGAGATATACATTCAGTTGGTTTTTATCACAGCAAGGCGGTAAATGTTATTAATACAGCTAAAATGATAATTGAAAAATATAATGGAGAGGTTCCCCGGGGGCTTGAGGAGCTGACACAGCTGCCGGGAGTTGGAAGAAAGACGGCAAATGTAATCAGGGGAAATATATTTCATGATCCAAGTATAGTTGTAGATACTCACGTAAAACGTATATCATACAGGCTGGGATTCACAAAAGAGACAGACCCGTATAAAATTGAACTGGATCTTATGAAAAAACTTCCAAAGGATCATTGGATAGTTTATAATATACAGATAATTACATTTGGAAGAGAAATATGTACAGCACGGGCACCAAAATGCAGTGAGTGTTTTTTAAAGGATTTATGCAGGTCTAAGGATAAAACAATAACGATAAAACAATAATATAGACATAAAACATGCTGGAAACAGATGAAAAACTAATAAAAGACAGACAGGAAAATTAACGCATGTCATTGCAATAAGCTGCTCTGGCATGCAGGATTATTTTGAATTACGGAAGGGCAGGCGGGAGAATGATAAATAGCTATGTAGCGCTTGATTTGGAAACAACGGGTATAGATCCATCCAGGGATAAAATAATAGAAATAGGTATGGCGCGGGTCATAGATGGAAAAATAACGGATACATACAGCCAGTTATTTGATCCACATGTAAGATTAAATGACAGAATTGTAAATCTTACGGGAATAAGTAATGAAATGCTTAATGGGATGCCTGATATAAATGAGAATATCAATGAAATCATGGATTTTATAGGTGAACTGCCATTGCTTGGACATAATATTATATTTGACTACAGCTTTTTGAAAAAGGCTGCGGTAAATAATAGTATGACATTTGAAAAGAACGGAATTGATACATTAAAAATAGCCAGGAGACTGCTTAATAATCTTGAACACAAAAACCTCGAATATTTATGCAGATATTTTGAAATAGATCCGGGAGATTCTCACAGAGCACTGTCTGATGCATTAAGTGCCAGGAAGCTGTATGAAAGGCTATACAGCATAAATCCGGACGATACAGGATTTAAGGAGACAGTACAGCTTAATTATTCCGTAAAAAAAGATACACCGATAACAGCCGCACAGAAAAGGTATCTTGGCAGCCTTACAGCATATTATAATGTTAAGCTTGAAAAAGAAATTGATGTACTGACAAAAAGTGAAGCATCAAGGATAATTGACGGAATAATATCAGAATATGGGAAAATGCCTTATTCTAACAGAAAAAATTAGTACGATGTAATGGTACATCGTACTAGTGTGATTTTATTTCATTAAGTGACTTTATTGTTGAATTCTTTAATGGAGAAGAAGAATTGCCGGCACATATTATTAAGCTGTCAATTTTATCTTTCATACCATGTTCGGCATAATATTTGGCAAGTACGATATAATTCTGGCTTATATCAGTTATACAGCTGATTCCAAATTCAAGGAATTCAACGCCTTCTTTTTCAAAGCCATTGTCAAGCAGGAGCGTTCCTAAACTGTTAACTGAACGCATAAGTATAGTGTAGTTTTCATCATATTCAGATAATGCCTGAAGATTACCTACGCCGTATTTAAGTTTCAAATCAGTATTACTCATATCTGACAGATTCACGATTTTTTTATCCATAAGAGAACGGATTGTATCCTGGTTTCTAATAATCTCAATATTATTTGTTTTAATGAATGGTAAAGTATCGGGAATTGTTATATAATCTAAATTAGATATATCTTTTTTTCGTGTGGTATTTGCTTTTGCTTCACGGTCAAGAAATTGTTTGAGTTTATCATTTTCTTTTCTTGTATTTTTACGTAGAGCCAGTTGAAGTATGACCAGCAATATTATAAAATAAGGCAGTAAAAGTTTCATAGTCTGTGTCCTCTGTGATTATAAATTTTTAATATAGTAAAGCCTTATAAAAGCTTCAGAATGGAGAATTATAAATGATTAATTTTAATAATAAAAAAACAAAACAGATTGTTTCTGCGGTTATTGTGGTTGTTCTTATAGCAGCCATGGTCATCCCTATGGTAATATCTGTTCTGTTATAAATAATAAACCATATTATAAAAACTATCAAGTAGACAAGAGGTTGATTATGCATCCTGGAAAAGTATCAAATTCGATCTTGAAAAGATCAGTTTTTAAACGTTTAAAAAGTAAAAATAAGCTGATATCATCAAAGCCGGCAATGGGACTGGACTGTACGCATATAAATACACAGGGAGGTAATGTTTTAAGCTGTGTAAGCTATGGGAATTTTGCTGTGTTCAAAGCTGCAAACAATATCGCATCATGTGGAGGGATGCCAGTCGCGGCACAATGCGCTGTTATAATGCCTGTTGATTTTGATGAACGTGTTTTAAAGGATATTGTGTCACAAATAGATAGTGAATGTGCATATTTCGGCATGCAGATATCAGGTGGCCGCACATTGGTAAGTGATAAAGTAAATGAGCCTGTAGTTACGATAACCGGTATAGGAATTGCAGAAGCTGATGTTAATGTTTCAGCGGCAAATGCAAAACCGGGACAGGATATTGTAATGACAAAGCACATAGGAATAAGTGGAATCCGTATGATAGCAGAGCTTAAGAAAAATGAGATTGAGAGCATATATACAACGGAATTTCTTGAACAGGCGGTTGCTGATATATCTGATATGAGCGTGCAGAAGGAAGCATCGGTTGCGCTTGGTTGTGGTGTTAATGCAATGCATGATGTAAATGAAGGCGGTATATTTGCCGCGTTGTGGAATATGGCAGAGGCGGCAGGAGCCGGCATTGATGTCGATTGCAGAAAAATCACTGTTAAACAGGAAATTATTGAAATATGTGAGATGTTTGATATTAATCCATATGAGCTTGAATCAGCAGGGAGTCTTTTGATTGCGGCTGATAATGGATATCAGCTGGTAGAAAAGCTTAAGGAAAATGGTATAACAGCACAGGTTATAGGCGCATTTACAAAAGGAAACCAGCGTATAATAAGAAATCAAGATGAAATACGTTATCTGGATGTGCCAAAGACTGATGAGATAAACAGATTTAAGGCAGATATTCTGTTTAAAGATGAAAAGGAATAACATAAATTTATATGTTTTACGGTAAGGGTCTGTGATATGCACATTGAACACAGAACCGTATTTACAAGATATGTGCAGAAATGGGGATATTGTATATGAGAGAAAAAATATTAGATATGCTTGAAAAAAACAGCAGAATTGATTTAAAAGATATGGCAGTAATGCTTGGAATGTCAGAGGCAGAAGTGGCTAATGAAATAGCTGATATGGAAAAAGAAAATATAATATGTGGTTATAATACAATTATTAACTGGGATAAGACAAGTGAAGAAAAAGTTACTGCTCTTATCGAAGTGAAAGTAACACCACAGCGTGGACTTGGATTTGACAGCATTGCAGAAAGAATATATAAGTATGATGAAATAACATCAGTTTATCTTATGTCAGGCGGATTTGATTTTACGGTAATAATAGAAGGTAAGACTATGAAGTCAGTTGCACAGTTTGTTGCTAACAAGCTGTCTCCACTTGATTCAGTGCTTAGTACATCAACTCATTTTGTATTAAAAAAATACAAGGATTATGGAACAGTAATTAATTCAGAAGCAAAAGATGAAAGGATGTTGGTGACACCATGAGAAATCCCATATCACAAAAAATAGCCGGTATTGAACCTTCAGGAATAAGAAAGTTTTTTGATATTGTTAATGAAATGGAAGATGCTATTTCACTTGGTGTTGGTGAACCGGATTTTGATACACCATGGAACGTCAGGGAAGAGGGTATATATACTTTGGAAAAAGGAAGAACTTTTTATACATCTAATGCAGGACTTCTTGACCTGAGAAAAGAAATATGCAGATATGTGGCACGAAAATATGATCTGCATTACGATCCGGTATATGAAACACTTGTAACTATTGGGGGAAGTGAGGCTATTGACCTTGCTTTAAGATGTATGATTGATCCGGGGGATGAAGTTCTTATACCGCAGCCAAGCTATGTGTCATACCTGCCATGTGCTGTTATGGCAGATGCAAAGCCGGTAATTATTCGTCTTAAAGAGGAAAATGACTTTAAGCTTACAAAGGAGGAATTACTTGCACATATTACGGATAAGACAAAAGTGCTTGTAATGCCATTCCCTAATAATCCAACAGGTGCTATAATGAGAAGAGAGGAACTTGAAGAACTTGTGCCTGCTATCATAGAGAATGATTTGTATGTTATTTCAGATGAAATATATGCTGAACTTACATATGATACAAGGCATTGCTCGATTGGAAGCCTTCCGGGAATGAAAGAAAGAACAATTGTAATCAATGGATTTTCAAAGGCATTTGCAATGACTGGATGGCGTCTTGGATATGCCTGTGGTCCTCATAATATTATCGAGCAGATGGTAAAGCTTCATCAGTATGCAATCATGTGTGCACCGACTAACAGCCAGTTTGCGGCAGTAGAAGCACTTAAGAACTGTGATGATGAAGTAGATAAGATGGTAGAAGCATATAACCAGAGAAGACGTTTTTTACTTAATGCATTTAAGGAAATGGGAATCGACTGCTTTGATCCTTATGGGGCATTTTATGTATTTCCATCGATTAAAAAGTTTGGTCTTACATCTGATGAATTTGCAAACAGGCTCTTACAGGAAGAAAAGCTGGCCGTAGTTCCGGGAACAGCGTTTGGTGAATGTGGAGAAGGATTTGTAAGGATATCTTATGCATACTCAATTGATATGCTTAAAGAGGGATTACGAAGAATAAATAATTTTATTAAAAGGCTATAGCGTTTATTGGTCTATAGATTGAGGGGGAATAAAATATGGCAGAAATAAATGTTGGATTAATCAATCCGTTTTTATCAGCAGCAACAGGAGTTATAAGGGATACATGCCAGGTGAATCTTCAGATAGGCAAACCATTTATAAAAACAACAGAGTTTGATGAGAGCATGGTAATTATAATGATTGGAATTACCGGTGAAATACGTGGCCATGTTATTATAGCAATACCTTATGAGAATGCACTTAATATCGCTTCAAAGATGATGATGGGAATGCCTGTTACTGAACTTGATGAGATGTCAGTCAGCGCAATAAGTGAACTTGGTAATATGATTATGGGAAATGCAGCTACATTGCTTTCAAATAATGGTATTGGAATAGATATAACACCACCTACATTATGTGAGGGCAAATTAAGCATAACCCAGGCATATGCAAAGAATATATGTGTTCCGCTTACTGCTGATGGCGTCAGGATTGAACTGGATATTGCTATAAAGAGCGAATAGCGCAAAGGAGATAACAGTGTTAAATATTGTTTTACATGAACCGGAAATGCCTGCAAATACGGGAAATATAGGAAGAACATGTGTGGCAGCAGGAGCAAGGCTTCACTTAATTGAGCCATTAGGGTTTAAGCTTAACGAGAAGATGTTAAAAAGAGCCGGGCTTGATTACTGGGATAAGCTTGATGTAACAGTATATGATGATTATCAGGATTTTCTTGATAAGAATCCGGGTGCAAAAATATATATGGCAACAACAAAGGCAGCCAAAACCTATACGGAGGCTGCCTTTGAGGATGACTGTTATATAATGTTTGGCAAAGAAAGTGCCGGAATTCCTGAAGAAATTCTGGTGGAGAATGAGGAAAACTGCATAAGAATCCCGATGATAGGAGATATCCGCTCACTTAATCTTTCTAATTCAGTTGCCATAGTATTGTATGAGGCGCTGAGACAGAATGATTTTAAAGCTATGAATTGCGAGGGACATCTTCATCATCTTCATTGGAAACACGAAGAGTAAATGTAAATTCTGTACCGACTCCGGGCGTACTGACAACATCAATCTGTGTATGATGTGCCTGTATGATTTCCTTGGTAATTGCAAGACCAAGCCCGGAGCCTTTTTTATCACGTCCTCTTGAAGCGTCAATTTTATAGAATCTTGTCCATATCTTTTCAAGATTTTCTTTTGAAATTCCACAACCGGTATCTTTTACTGAAATATAAGCCATGTCAGAGCGTTTGCGTGCTGTCACGTAGATACATGAATTGTCAGGCGTAAATTTAATGGCATTATCAATAAGGTTATATATTACCTGCTGAATCTTACTTATATCTGCCTTTACCATTATCTTTTTATCAGAAAAAGTAATATCAAAATAAATTCCACGTTTCTTACATTTTCCATCAAATGTCTCTATAGTATGCTTAATGATTGAATTGATATCAAAGGTCGTTATATCGAGTACAACTGTCTTGGGATCAAGTTCGTTTAAAGTAAGTATGTTGTTTGTAAGCTTTGTAAGTCTGTCAGTTTCAAACAGAACGATATCAATATATTTATTGATAAGTTCAGGAGGTATTGTTCCGTCAGAAATTGCTTCAAGATATCCCTTGATAGAAGTCAGAGGTGAACGAAAATCGTGTGAGATATTTGAAAGGAATTTCTGCTGGAATTCATCCATTTCATTTAATCTTGATGCCATGTAGTCAAGCGACATAGCCAGCTGGCCTATTTCGTCATGGTGTTTTATATCAACCTTATAGGACAGATTACCGCTGGCATATTCCGATGTGGCTCTTATTATGTCATTTAACGGAAGCGTAACATATAGTATATAAATTATGATAAATGTTGATGCAAGAAGCATTGACACGAAAAAAGTGAAATAGTTAGTATTAAAGGTCATGTACACCATTTCTGTTATTTTCGTCATTGGAAGGCTGATAATCACATAGCCTCTATGCGAAAATGAGTAGGTAATCGGTGCAAAAACATTTAAACTTTCTTCATTCAAAATGCCACACAGGTTGCTTTTAATATAGTAGTTTGAGCCAAGTGAGGTGTAATCAAAGTCCGGAACTTTATAAAGTACACCCGAATTAGTGCGCTTGCCTGAATATGACGTATCAAGTACTATATTGTTTGAATCGTCCATTATCATGATACGTGTTGCGTTTAGTGTTGAAACAGTTGACAGTTCACGCAGGATAATATCATAGTTTTCATCAGTAATGTAATCAGTACAATACTTTTCTGCAATGGTAAGAGACTGCTTGTACAGTGAATCGGTATATTTTTTTGTGACCTGGTTATAGTCAATTTTGTAGCTGACAAAAGTAACACATAAAAAACCAGTGATAAATATAATTACAAAGGTAACTATATATTTTAATAGTAAGGTATAATTTTTCAAAATTTCCTCCAACCGTTTAAAGGTAGAAATAAAGTGCTAACGAGTCACAAATTTGTATCCGATGCCCCATACTGTTTCAATTGCCCATCTGTCATGGTCACTGATTTTCTCACGGATTCGTTTAATATGAACATCAATGGTTCTGGTGTCACCAATATATTCATATCCCCATATCTGGTCAAGCAGCTGTTCACGGGTAAATACCTGATTTGGTGAAGAGGCAAGAAAATATAAAAGTTCAAGCTCCTTAGGTGGCATCTCGATGTTTTTTCCTAAATAAATAACAGAATAATTATCGAGATTTATTGTAAGATCCGGGTATTCAACACAGTGAGTATCAGGCTTAGGTGCAGCTTCAGGCTTTGGAACATTGTAACGGCGCAGCACTGCTCTTACACGGGCAACCATTTCTTTTGATTCAAATGGCTTTATAATATAATCATCAGCTCCAAGCTCAAGACCTAAAACTTTGTCAAATGTTTCTCCCTTTGCAGAAAGCATAATGATTGGAACATTACTTGTTTTACGTACTTCACGGCATACCTGGTATCCATCGATTCCCGGGAGCATAAGATCAAGAAGTATAAGATCAGGTTTAAATTCTTCTACAGCTTTGAGGGCGCTTTCGCCATCATATACCATCTTTGTTTCAAAACATTCTTTGGTAAGATATAAAGATACAAGTTCTGCAATATTTTCATCATCATCAACAATAAGTATTTTTTGTTTTGCTATCATATAAGTACCATGCCTTTCTTAAAGTATATAACTGTCTGTTTTAAAATGTTATTATTCAGGGTTTATTTAAAATCAACTATTGTAACGCCGGCATCGCCCTCTCCGAATTCTCCGAGTCTAAATGATTTGATATAGGAAATTCCTTTAAGATACGAAGTTATTCCACGGCGCAAAGCTCCGGTACCTTTGCCATGGACAATACGTACCTGTGGTATTTTTGCAACATATGCATCATCAAGATATTTATCAAGAACAGCAATAGCTTCATCAACAGTGTATCCAAGAAGGTTTATTTCAGGAGAGATACTGGCTGACTTTGCCATTTTTATGTGGCTTGAACCACCGGATTTGCGGTTTGACTGTGAAGTGTTTTCCGGCTCTTTGTAACCTTGAAGGATTTCAAGATTTGTTATTTTCGTTTTTGTGTTCAGGCTTCCCATCGAAACGGTAAGTTCACCTTTTGAGTTTGGCGCGCTTGTGACGGTTCCGGTAAGATTCATGCTGAGTATGCGTACATGTACACCTGGTTTGAAATCAGTGAGCCTGCTGGTTCGTTTTGCTTTAGGCTTTGGCGTCTGTATGTCGCTTAAATTCTTCTGGTTGGCATTTACCTTGTCACGTATCAGACTTCTTTGTTTTTCAAGTTCTTTCATGGTCATTCCATGCTTATTCATGGTCTTAATTGTCTGATCTGCATATTCCTTGGCTTCACGCAGTATGTCAGCGGCCTGTTCATTAGCACGTCTGAGTATTTTATCCTTACGTTCGTCAAGACGTTCTGATTTTTGTTTGAGCTCTTTTTTCAGGTTGGCAATTTCATTTTTATATTCGTTGATTTCAGTACGTTCTTTTTCAATTATAACACGACTTTTCTCGAGGTCACTTAAAAGATCTTCAAATTTTATATCTTCCGCGTCTATACGTGATGATGCATCATCAACGATATATTGTGGCAGCCCGAGTTTTTTTGAAATGGCAAATGCATTACTTTTTCCGGGAATTCCGATTAAAAGCCTGTAAGTAGGACGAAGTGATTCAACATCAAATTCGCAGCATGCATTTTCAACACCTTTTGTTGTAAGTGCATAGATTTTAAGTTCACTGTAATGAGTTGTTGCCATTGTTGTAATATCGCGTTCGTGCAGGTCGTTTAGTATTGAAACGGCAAGTGCAGCTCCTTCTGTAGGATCAGTTCCGGCACCAATTTCGTCAAATAGTATAAGACTGTTTTCATCAGCTTCTTTAAGTATTTTTACAGTATTAGTCATATGTGATGAAAATGTACTAAGGCTCTGCTCAATACTCTGTTCATCTCCTATATCCGCAAAAATATTATCAAATACCGCAATTTCTGAATGGTCAAAGGCAGGAATATTAAGACCTGACTGGGCCATAAGCGTAAGCAGACCAACTGTTTTTAGTGATACTGTTTTACCACCGGTGTTAGGACCTGTAACTATAAGCAGGTTAAAATCTGCGCCAAGATAAATATCTATTGGAACAACAGTGTGCTGTTCAATCAGTGGATGGCGGCCTTTTTTAATGTTTATCCGTCTGTCAGTGTTCATAACAGGACGACTGCATTTGTAAAATCTTGACAGAAGTGCTTTTGCAAATATTGTGTCAAGAGTGGAAAGAACTGTAAGATTTGTTGCAAGTTCATCTGTAAATTCAGCAGCTGACACACTTAATGAAGCAAGAATCGCTTCAATTTCAGCCTGTTCTTTTAACTGCAGTTCTTTAATATCGTTATTAAGCTTTACAATTGCCGCCGGCTCGATAAAGAGCGTTGAACCGGTTGCAGACTGGTCGTGTACCATGCCTGGCACCTGGGATTTATATTCTGCTTTTACCGGAAGACAGTATCTGCCGGAACGTGTTGTTATTACAAAATCCTGAAGGCAGTTTCGTACAGATGATGAATTGAGCATGTTATTAAGTTCAGAATGTATACGGTCATTGGCAACAGCCATCTGGCGGCGTATGTTCTTAAGCTGTGCACTTGCATCACTGCTTATTTCATCTTCAGAGATAATACATTTTTTAATCTGGGCATTAAGTGATGTAAGTGGGTTAAGCATGCTGAACATACCGGAAAGAGAATCATTATATTCATCATAATAATTTTTTACATGAGCTGCGGTAGTAAGCAGAGAGCTTATATTAAGCAGTTCGGTTATATTAAGTGAACTGCCGATTTCAAGCCTTTTAACAGACGCAGTAATATCACGTATTCCATTCAGGTCAACACTCCCTTTTGCATAAATACGGGTCAGTGCATCATTGGTCCGTGTAAGCTCACAATTAATCTCATCAATGTCAGTCATAGGTACAAGATTACGTAAAGTTTCCTTTGCAATATCACATGCAGCAAAAGAAACAAGCTTTTCAATTATTTTATTATATTCAAGTGTCAACAAAGACTTACTGTTCATTTACATAATCCTTTCATAATTAGAATATATTATGTACATATTTTACAGCATTTATAGAGAAAATACCATACGTAAGGTGAGTATAATTTACATGTATGACATAAAATGTTAATATCTATCGGATATAATTATGCAAAATAGAATAATTATAAAGGTACTATATTTATTTAGGGATTATTAATTGTAAGCAGGCAATTTCGAAACGTACCTGCGTTGAAGTGTTAATTTTGAAAGCCGGTACCTGAAAAACAGAACGTCTGGCAGGTACCTGTTAATTGTAAGGATAAAGAGGAAGCATACTTAATATATATTTCCGGACAGATTAAATATGGAGGATAATAGTGGATAAGGACATCAGCATAAATGAGAATACAAATGCGCAAATAGAAGCATATGACGGGAAAAAGACAGAAAACAAGTATTCGCTGTATACTGAGAAAATCGAAAATAAACAGGATGGTAAGAAAAATTCCAGGTTTATAAAGTTTATAAGGGTAGTTATTTATGCAGTTGTTTTTGGCGTAATAGCAGGTTATGTTATTGCAATTGTATATCCGTCAATAAGTTCGGAATTTGGTGGTACTAAAAAAGGTGAATTAAGAATTGTATGCGATGAAGGAAATGCAGCTGTTAGTACTGATAATAATTCGTCGGCTGGAACGAATAGTTCGCCCGATGGCAATAATGGCATTTTAAGTCAGGATGAGCTTGAGCAGTATTCAGGTATGGTCTCATCACTAAAAAAGATTTCCACGGACGTTTCAAAATCAGTTATAACAATAAATATATTTGAAAACGGATTGTCAGAATTTTCAAATGACATGCGGAGCGTTAAGAAAACAGCGGGGCTTATAATCGGCGATATAAACGGATATTATATGATACTTACAGATTATTATTCAGTTAATGATAAAAAGCTGCTGCTGGCATCTTTTTCGGATTCAACACAGATTGAAGCAACTTATGTAGGCGCGTATCCATCACTTGGAATGGCAGTTATAAAGGTAGATAAAAAGCTGTTGCCGTCTAATTATGATAATAGTGTTATAAAGGTGGCAAAGTTTGAAAATTCGTATAAAGTTGCACAGGGCGATCTGGTGATTGCTGTAGGAAAATTTAATGAAACACTGCCTTCTGTTGAGTATGGTTTTGTAATAAATACTGACAGGGTAAGTGCAGTTGATAATGAATTTAATATGATAAATACAGGAATAACATGTTCTGACGAAGATTATGGCTTTATTTTTTCAGGCGAAGGTAATGTTGTTGGCATAATGACAAGGGATTCAAAAGGAAAAGTAAGAGGATATGGGATATCAAGCGTAAAGACTATAGTTGAAGACATTGCAAATGAAGTAAATATAGTCTATATGGGCGTAACCGGTGAAGATGTGACAGAAACACTGTCTAAAATGTACAATCTTCCGATGGGAATATACATACATCAGGTTGAAATGAATTCACCGGCGTATCAGGCCGGACTTCAGTCAGGAGATATAATAACATCAGTTAACGGAAATACTACTTTGACAATTGACACATTTAGTGAGAAACTATATCAGTGTAGTAGTGGTCAGCAGGTTTCTGTAAATGTTAAGAGAAAAGGAAAAGATGAATATAAAGATCTTACATTTACAATAACACTTGGTGTCCGGTAATATTTATTAAATCAGAGAGGCGGGCAGTGATGCATTATATTGAAAAGTTTAAAGATGGTGACAGGATATCAGATATATATTTATGTAAATCAAAGTCAATTGCCATGACAAAGAACGGAAAGGAATATGGCAATGTAATTCTTCAGGATAAAACAGGACAGATGGACTCAAAGATATGGGATCTTGCGTCGGGTGGAATTGAAGATTTTGATGCCATGGATTATGTAGACGTAACAGGACAGGTGGTCACTTTTAATGGTTCATTGCAACTTAAGATAGACAGGGTAAGGATTGCAAGGGAAGGTGAATATATGCCTTCTGATTACGTTCCATGCAGCAGATTCGATATAAATGAAATGTTTGAAGAGCTTATGGGATATGTAAAGAGTGTAAAAAATCCATACATATCACAGCTGCTTAATAAATTTTTTGTGGAAGACCAGGAGTTTATAAGGAAGTTTAAAAATGTTTCAGCAGCAAAGACTGTACATCATGGATTTGCGGGCGGATTATTAGAACATAGCTTAAGTGTAACAAGACTTTGCGGTAATATGGCAGATAATTATGATTTTTTAAACAGAGATCTGCTGGTGGCATGCGCAATGCTGCATGATGCCGGTAAAGTAAAGGAATTATCAGAATTTCCAAAGAATGATTACACAGATGAGGGAAATTACATAGGTCACATAGTAATCGGATATGAGATGATAAAAGAAAAAATTGCACAGATAGAGGGATTCCCTGCCATGCTTGCATCACAGATAGGTCACTGCATACTGTCACATCATGGTGAACTTGAATATGGTTCTCCTAAAAAGCCGGAGATTGCAGAGGCACTGGCATTATCAATGGCAGATAATATGGATGCAAAGATGGAGACTATGCGTGAGGTACTTGCAGCAAAGAATTCTGAGGAATGGCTTGGATATAATAAGTGGCTTGAGGCAAATATAAGAAAGACGATAATATAAAATATTTTACCGGTACAGCACAAATAATATATTGAACGGGAATAAAATTATGTTAAAAAAAGATGATTTGGTTACGGTAACAATTACAGATATCGCAACCGGCGGTGAGGGAATCGGCAAAGTCGATGGATATACATTATTTGTAAAGGACGCAATTATTGGAGATGTGGCACAGGTCAAGGTGACTAAGGCTAAGAAAAATTACGGCTATGCCCGTCTTGTAAATGTTTTAGAACCATCTCAGAACAGGACTACACCTGTATGTCCGGTTGCAAGACAGTGTGGAGGCTGTCAGATTCAGGAGATGGACTATAAAGCCCAGCTTGAATTTAAACAGAATATGGTGAAAAATAATCTGGAAAGAATCGGTGGAATTACAGATTATGAAATGTATCCTATAATTGGAATGGATGAGCCATATCATTACAGAAATAAGGCACAGTTCCCTGTAGGAACAGATAAAGATGGAAATCTTGTAATGGGATTTTATGCGGGAAGAACGCATTATATAATTAATAATACAGACTGCAGCATAGGAGCTGAGGTAAATAAAGAAATTCTTTTATGTATAAAGTCATATATGGAGGAAAATAATGTTTCTTCATATGATGAAGCAGCAGGCAGAGGACTTGTACGGCATATTCTTATAAGAACAGGATATCATACGGGACAGATAATGGTATGCCTTGTAATAAACAGTAAAAAAGCAGAGAATATTTCACACCTTAAAAATATTGAAAAGCTGACGGATGGTTTGTTTAAAATACCGGGAATGACATCATTTATGGTTAATTATAATACAGATAAGACAAATGTTATTCTTGGCAGGGAATGTGATGTTATAAGTGGAAAGCCATATATTGAGGATACGATATGTGATATAAAGTACCGTATTTCTCCTTTGTCATTCTTTCAGGTAAATCCACAGCAGACAGAAAAGCTGTATACAAAAGCACTTTTGTATGCCGGACTTACGGGGAATGAAACAGTCTGGGATATGTATTGTGGAATAGGTACGATTTCACTTTTCATGGCAGGAAAGGCAAGAAAGGTATATGGCGTTGAGATAGTTCCACAGGCAATTGAGGATGCAAAAAACAATGCAGCTCTTAACGGGATTACAAATGCAGAGTTTTTTGTTGGAAAAGCGGAAGAGGTAGTACCGGAATTCTATAACAGAATGAGTGAAAAGGCAGCAGCCGGAGATGAAGAAGCAGCAAAAAGCATTTCACCTGATGTAGTTGTTGTAGATCCTCCAAGAAAGGGATGCGATCAGGCACTTCTTGACACAATAATAAAAATGCAGCCAGTGCGTCTCGTATACGTAAGCTGTGACAGTGCTACATTGTCACGTGATTTAAAGTATATGGAGGAAAATGGATATAAAACCATAAAGGTACAGCCGGTTGACCAGTTTGCACATACGGTGCATGTGGAGACGGTCTGCTTACTCAATAGATATTGATACCTGTTCTTGTCAATAGGTAATGTGTATGTTATCACAGATGCAGAGAATCAGAAGGTTGTTGTAATCAACGATCTTGGATTTAAGAGAAGTAAACGTGTTGATTGGGATACTGTTGAAGAATATTTGAAAGAATATATTGGTGAATGCACAGAGATTCTTGATACAAATGAAATGATTTATGTTGGGAGTGATTTTCCAGATGAACATGCTCATTTAAAGGACACAAAGGTTTGCTATTCCTGAATATGATAATGATGGAGGGATTGGCAGGATATAATATCTTTAGAGGTAGAATGATGTAACTTTTTTGAAATTGCGCTAAGGGAGTGAAAAATGTGCACAAGTTAATTGTTCTTTGTGGAAATTCCGGAAGTGGAAAGACTGTAGTTGCCAAAGAGCTTCAGCAATTGTTTGGTAATAATACAATGCTTATTTCTCAGGATGTTGTGAGAAGAGACATGTTAAAGGTAAAAGATGGTGAGAATACATTAGCACCACCTCTTTTGATGGAACTTCTGAAGTATGGAAGAAAGAATAGCCAGGTGGTTGTTTTAGAGGGCATTTTAGTTGCAGACTGGTATCGTCCTTTATTTGAACTGGCAGTAGATTTATACGGAACAAATATTTACGCATATTATTATGATATTTCTTTTGAAGAGACATTAAGGCGTCATCAGACAAAACCAAACCGGAATGATTTTGGTGAAGAAGCCATGAGAAGCTGGTGGAAAGAAAAGGATTATTCTGATATTCTGAATGAGATAATGATTAGTGAAAGTTATAGTAAAGAGGATATTGTAAGAATAATATATAATGATGTAATAAAAAATAAGTCGTAAGCAGTAAATATTATGAGTATTAAAAGATATGCATGAAAAAATAAATGTGTAAAGAATTTGAAAAATACAAATAGTTAACAGGAAACAGAACTGGTATGTATCTGCATTGATGTGGACACTACCAGTTTTTTCTGTTACAGAAGCGTTAAAAGGGTAAAGTAAAAAAACTGGGTTTAGTAAAACATCAGGAAATTTTTGTTGAGACAATAGAAAAAAAGTATATATAATAGAATTTAATGTGAAAAATCATGCTGATGCGATTGATTTCACACGGCTATTTGTTTCTGAGCAAAACAAATAGCTCATGATGGCATATGGGAAACTGCCTGCGCGAAATTCTCATCGTCTCTTCGCAACAAAGTAGAAATGGGGATTAACATGACATACAGATGTCGTGTTAATGGTGTTAGTATAGATCAGGAAGTGAATATTATATGAAAATAGACAGGCTTATTGGTATTCTTTCTATTCTTTTGCAGAAAGATAAAGTAACTGCTCCGGAACTGGCAGAAAAATTCGAAGTTTCAAGAAGAACAATAAACAGAGATATTGAAGATTTATGCAAGGCAGGCATTCCAGTTATCACATTTCCGGGGGCAGGTGGCGGTATCAGTATCATGGATGGTTATAAGCTGGATAGAACAATTTTGTCATCTAAGGATATGCGGATGATTATGGCAGGCCTGCGAAGCCTTGATAGCGTAAGCGGTAGTCATTATTATGGACAGCTTATGGACAAAATCAAGGCCGGTTCATCAGATTATGTCAGCGCAGGTAATGACATACTTATTGATTTGTCGTCCTGGAATAAGGATTCCCTGTCACCAAAGATTGAACTGATTCAGGATGCTATTGAGTTTGGAAAGATATTAAAGTTTCGTTATTATGCTCCGGGTGGTAATACTGAGAGGAAAATTGAACCATATTTTCTGGTTTTTAAGTGGTCAAGCTGGTATGTCTATGGGTATTGTCTGTTAAGAAGTGACTATCGAATGTTCAAGCTGAATCGGATGGTAAATATTGCGCCTGCCGGGAGTTTTGAAAAACGAAGCAAAGTGCCAATGCCGGATTTGTCAAATAAGAAGCTGTTTCCATCAAATGCAAAAGTAAAAGCGGTTTTTGATTCGTCAATGAAATGGCATCTGATTGAAGAATATGGAGCTGACTCTTTTACAGAACTGCCAGATGGAAAACTTTTGTTTGAACATGATTATGCGGATGATGAGGGGCTGTTGTCCTGGATGTTATCGTTAAGGGATAAGGTTACAGTTCTTGAACCAGAATCTGTAAGGGAGAAACTATTTTATATTGCTTCACGGCTGACAGAAAAATACAGGAAAGAAGGAGAAAAATGACAACGGTATATGTTTATGTAATGAATACAATGGCTGATTGGGAAATTGGCTATTGCCTCGCAGAACTTCATTCAAAAAGATTCTTTCGAAAGAATTCCAGGGAGATTATGGTAAAAACAGTATCTCTTTCAAAGAAACCGGTAAAATCGATGGGAGGCCTTACAATTGTTCCGGACTTAATGATTAAGGATATCCAGACAAATAAAGATAATGTGTTAATTCTTCCCGGATCGGATAGATGGGGTGAAGCCGAAAATGTTGAGATACTGGGGATAGCAAAGAAATTATTAGAAGCTGGTGGATTAGTTGCTGCAATATGTGGGGCTACAGTGGCACTGGCCAATGCCGGAATTTTGGATGATAAAATACACACGAGTAATGGAATTAGTTTTTTAAAGATGTTTTGTCCTGATTACAATGGAACAGAGCATTATATTGATAAGCCGGCTGTCAGAGATGGAAATTTAATAACAGCATCAGCTACAGGAGCACTTGATATGGCAAAACTGATTTTAGAATATCTGGATGTATTTGAGACAGATACATTGGAACACTGGTATGCGTATTTCAGTACAGGCAATGCAGACGAATTTTTTGCGATGATGCAAAGTTTACAGGAATAATGGGTTTCGCAATTACCTAAGAAAATTTATATCAGGAGGAGTGAGTAATGGCATCAAAAAGAGAATACCTTGATTTTGTTTTGGAACAATTATCTGAGTTGGAAGGAATTACATATCGCCTGATGATGGGTGAATATCTGCTTTATTATCGTGATAAGTTATTTGGCGGTATCTATGATAACAGGTTTCTGGTAAAGGTAACGACATCAAGCGTGGAACTTCTTGTGAATGCACCTAAAGAAATGCCTTATCCGGGTGCAAAGCCGATGCTTTTAGTTACGGAAATGGAAAATAAGGATTTTCTGCGGAAACTCATTCAGTCAATGTATGAAGAACTTCCAAAGACAAAGAAAAAGAGTAAGAAAAAGAAACAGAAACAGTAGAAAAAGGAGCAGTAGAAAATGGCGTTTGATTTTAAAAAAGAATTTAAAGAGTTCTACATGCCAAAAAACAATCCAGTGATAGTAAATGTTCCAGGGGCGAATTACATTGCCGTAAGAGGGGAAGGCAATCCAAACGAAGAAGATGGTGAATATAAACAGGCGATTAACATATTGTATGCAATAGCTTATACTTTGAAGATGAGCTATAAGTCTGGCTATAAGATTGAAGGTTTTTTTGAATATGTAGTTCCACCGCTGGAGGGGTTCTGGTGGCAGGAAGGAGTGGAGGGCTGCGATTACAGCATAAAATCTGAGTTCCATTGGATATCCGTAATCAGACTTCCGGATTTTGTGACAAAGAAAGACTTTAAGTGGGCGGTAGAGACCGCATCTGCAAAGAAGAAACTGGACTGTTCCAGGGCTGAGTTTCTGACTATAGAAGAGGGGCTGTGCGTACAGATTATGCATCATGGACCATTCGATGATGAGCCTGCAACAGTTGCAATTATGGATAAATATATTGATGATAATGGATATAGAAATGATTTTAACAATGTGAGACTTCACCATGAAATTTATATGTCTGATGCAAGGAAAGTCCTTCCGGAAAAATGGAAAACTGTAATAAGGCATCCAATAATAAAAAAATAAGAATATAGGTATAGGTGGAAATGGTTGTATTCTCATTTCACACTTGGGTAGGCATCAGGAGCAATCCAAAAGTCAATGCCACTCTTCACAATAGTTTTTAAGACAGGGATTCAGCCATTCGTTAAGGAAGCTGTTGTTGTAAAAATGACGCAGCATGACATCATAAGATTGACTAAGTGAATGCCTGCATTTATAATACAGACAAGTTTCAGATTTTGACAGTTGCAAAATTTCCTGTCCATTTGGTGAAAAAATGACCTTTTGGAGAAGAAACAGTGGTATTATTTTATTATATTTAAATAGTCGGGTTAGTTACGGCTAATTAATATTGTAGTCTTTTATTTGACTTATAGGACGGAGGTAACAATTTGAAACAGGAAAAAATAACAGGACCATTTCCAAATGCAAAGAATCAGGCTGTCGTTGAAGACGGAAGCTGCTGTGTGGCCCGGATTTCTGATGCTACAGGGGATGGCATGATGACATTTTATAAAGTGCTGCCCGGCATCTCTGTTATATATAATGATTTTCATATGTCATACTGTGAGTCAGGTTTTCAGCCGGATTGTGATATGCTTTGTATTGACCATTGCAGGGAAGGGCGAATTGAGCAGGAAGTAGAAAAGGGGGCATACACCTATTTTGAGGCAGGTGATCTGAAAGTGGATCGTCGTATTAATCATATGGGACACATTGAAATGCCAACAAAACATTATCATGGTATTTCAATTGCATTTGATATGAAAAAGGCTGTTAAATCGCTGCCTGAAGCAATGCCGGGTTTTCCTGTGGACTTGTATTCAATACAGCAGAAGTATTGCGATGATAAGCATCCATTTGTTATTCCCGCTGAACCATCAATAGAACACATTTTTTCAGAACTCTATACTATACCCGTAAAGATCAGGAAATATTATCTCAGAGTAAAAATATTTGAATTACTGTTATTTCTGGATGCATTGGAACTCTCACCTGACAATAAGAAAGAAAGGCCTTATTTTTATAAGACGCAGGTTGAAAAAATTAAAGCAATACATAAGTTTATGAAAAAAAATATTTCTGAACATTACACGCTGGATATTCTTGCAAAACGCTTTGATATTCCTCTTACGACCATGAAAAGCTGTTTTAAGTCTGTATATGGAAATTCGGTATTTGCATATATGCGTATATACCGTATGAATTATGCGGCAAATTTACTACGGGAACAAAAAGATTTAAGTATTGCGCAGATTGCAGGAATGGTAGGTTATGACAGTCCGGGCAAATTTTCGTCCGCATTCAGGGAAGTAATCGGAAATACACCATTAGCATACAGAAAACTTCCTGTCCATGCGGTGAATTTATGGCCGGATGGAGAAGATAAAAAAGGCATATCATCTTATAATCAGATTGGTTAAGTGGAATCACTAACCAATCTGATTTTTTTAAGGAGGTATGCTTTATGAAGCAGAAAGCGGATGAAAGAAGCTGGATATCGGTGCTTCTTTCATATGCATTCAGTAGCAGATGGAAAATGATTTTTTCATTTATCAGTGTTGCAGGAGGATTTGTTCCTTATATATGTCTGTACCAGATTATACAGTTATTTACTCAAACTTCGCACATTAAAATGTGCCTATGCACCTTGAAAATTCAATAATAACTGGCATAAAAATAGCATGAAAC
>CAKRGM010000022.1 GCA_934330725.1 uncultured Lachnospiraceae bacterium
AATGCAGAAAAGGGTAAAAATAAGCCGCTCTTTCGAGCGGCAGTATTATAAAACAGTACCGGCTATGGTGCGTTTACCATTTCGTGATGAGTTCGTGCTATAATGATTTTTGTATATGCGTCTTTGATTGCTAATAGTGGTGTATATTCTCTCTCAAAAGTCTTTTCTTCTCCTATATAATCGCTTACCTGAATATATATTACTTCATCGCTTTTTTTTGCCACAAAATCAATTTCTTTTTTGTATAGTTTACCTACATACGCCTCATATCCACGACGCAATAATTCTAAATAGACTATATTTTCATATACATGACCATAATCCATATTTTTGGTACCATTAATCGCAAAACGAAAAGAAGTATCACTTAAATAATATTTACAATTATTTTCAAGATATTTTTTCCCCTTCAAATCATACCTCTTTGCTTCATAAAATAAAAAAGCATTGCAAAGATACGCTATATATTTAGACACCGTTTTTCTTGTAATAGAGCTTTTATTATTATTTAAACAATTGCATATATTATTAGGCGACAGCAGATTACCAATATTATCCATCATAAATTCAGCTATATTTTTAAATTCAGCTTCATTACGGATTTTATATTTATCCACTAAATCCCTTATAATAATAGTTCTATATACTTCTTTTACATAATCTTGTTTCTGTTCTTTCTCAGCATAAACATATGAACCTGGCATTCCACCATAAATCGAATATGCTTCAAAAGCAGCCTCAACATTCTCTGGATTTCCATTATAATCCATATACTCAGAAAAAGAAAACGGATACACTTTTATCTGCATTACTCTTCCAGTAAATAATGTTGCCAGATCAGAACTTAACAAGAACGCATTTGAACCGGTGATATAAACATCAAATACCGCTTTACTATGAAGACTATTAATAGCTAATTCAAATTTATTACATAATTGTACTTCATCGATAAAAACCAGATTATGAGTATTTTTAATATATTTTGAAAGTACATACTCATGCAATGCATGATAATCCAACAGATTATCATATTTATACGCCATATGTCTATTCCCGATTTTTAAAATAATTTCATATTATGGTAATATTAATAAGTAAAAAAATACCCCAGAACCAAAATTCCGGGGTATAACATCCTTTTCCGAAACGCCATAAGACGTGCTGAATTGTGAAAATCCTATCTCTTTGAGAACTGTGGTGCACGACGAGCAGCTTTGAGACCGTATTTCTTTCTTTCCTTCATACGAGGATCTCTTGTTAAGAAACCTGCCTTCTTAAGTGCTGGACGATATTCTTCTGAATCTACTTCAAGAAGAGCTCTTGAAATACCATGTCTGATTGCACCAGCCTGGCCAGTGTATCCGCCACCGTGTACGTTAACGATTACATCAAACTTGTCTGATGTTTCTGTTAATACTAAAGGCTGACGAACAACAACCTTAAGTGTTTCAAGACCAAAGAATTCATCAATTGGTCTTTTATTTATTGTAATTGTACCGTTACCTGGTACTAAATATACTCTAGCGATACTGCTTTTTCTTCTACCTGTTCCGTAGAACTTTGCGTTTGCTTTATTAGCCACTGTTATTTCCTCCTTATTTGTCCTTTATTAAAACTTCAAAACTTCTGGCTTCTGAGCTGCCTGATCATGATCTGGACCAGCATATACATGAAGCTTAGTATACATCTTTCTTCCTAAAGGTCCCTTTGGAAGCATTCCCTTAACAGCAAGCTCGATAACCTTTTCAGGCTTCTTGTTTAATAATTCTTTAAGAGTTGTTTCTTTTAAACCGCCAACATAATCTGAATGACTGTAGTAAACTTTCTGATCTAACTTCTTTCCTGTAATCTGAACCTTTTCAGCATTGATAACGATAACGTTATCTCCACAATCGATTGAAGGTGTATAAGTAGGCTTATTCTTTCCTCTTAAAACACTTGCAACCTGTGCTGCCAAACGGCCTAATGTATAATCTGCAGCATCAACTACATACCATTTTCTTTCAATTGTTGATGCACTAGCCATATAACTTTTCATTGGTTTTCCTCCTGAAATAATCGCTTAAATTGCATTACTAAAAACTATTAATGTTAATATATATTAAACGCTTCTCCGGGGCTTTGGTTAAGCATTTAAAACCTAATTAACTTACCTGATATGGGCGCAATTTACCACGCCACATTTAATGATTATATAACACATATCCACGCGTGTCAACGGATTTTTTACTAAAATGAGCTTATTTTGCATTGTTTTCCACAGAGATTTAAATTTTTCTGTAAGATATCCTCAGTGAAATAACATTATACCCTTTAAACATAATCAATCTTCATAAGTGTCAGTCCCTGCGGTGGTGCTGTCTTTCCTGATTTGCTGCGGTCCTTATACTTAAGAATGTCCGGTATATCATCAGGATTAATCTTTCCCCGCCCTGCATCTATAAGCGTTCCGGCAATTATTCTTACCATATTGTATAAAAAACCATTTCCGGTAATCCTGATTATAACCTGCGCATTCTGCATATCATAAAGAACTTCCAGTGAATATATTGTTCTTACTGTACTCTCAGCCTGGGTACGGACACAACAGAAACTTTTAAAATCATGTTCACCGACAAGGTAAGATGCAGCTTTTCTCATTGCATCAATATCAAGTTCATATGAAACATGCCATGAATAATTCCTAAGCTGCGGTATAGGCATCTGTGTATTTAGTATTTTATATTCATATGTTTTTCTTGTATCACAATGTCTCGGATGAAAATCTGGACTTACCTCTTCTGAGCTTTGAACGGATATATCCTGTGGAAGACAGGCATTAAGCGCATAACTGAAACGCTCCGGCGGAATCGCTGAGTCAGTATCAAATACAGCTACATTTCCCATTGCATGAACTCCTGCATCTGTTCTGCTGGCACCAGTAACATGAATTTTTTCTTTTGTCACCTTATTTATTGCAATGTCAAGCTGCCTCTCTATCGTATCAGCATTGGGCTGTATCTGCCACCCACTATAATTTGTGCCATCATAGGCAACCGTCAATTTAACTCTTCTCACAAGACCATCCTGCCTCCTAAAATTATTTTCAGGGCTATAAGTCCACCAAGATATATAACCATTATCAAATATGCAACAAAATCATTTTTTTTATATTTCAGCGGTTTCATCTTAGTTCTTCCGGCAGAACCATGGTAACATCTTGCTTCCATTGCCATTGCAAGGTCGTTGGCACGTCTGAATGCTGAAATAAATAATGGAATGAGTACCGGTATCATGGACTTTGCACGGTTTATAATATTCCCCTTGTTAAATTCTGCCCCCCTGGCGGTCTGCGCTTTCATAATCTTATCTGTCTCTTCTACAAGAATTGGTATAAATCTTAACGCAATAGACATCATCATTGCTATTTCGTGTACAGGAACCTTAAATACCCTTAAGAATGACATTCCCTTTTCAAGTCCATCTGTAAGGTTATTTGGTGTTGTTGTCAGAGTCATAAGTGATGTTCCCATGATAAGATACATAAGTCTTACTACCATAAATACTGCCAGATAAAGTCCTTCTCTAGTTATAGTCAGCTTCCATATATGTACCAGTGGTTCGCCATCAGTAAGAAAAAGATTAAATACTGCGCTTAGCACAATCAAAACCAGCACAGGCTTAAGTCCTTTAATAATAAATTTAAATGGTACTTTGGAGACCTTTATTACAGCTGCAAGACATGCTGTAATAACAACGTACAGCCATACACTTTTACCAAGAAACAGTGAAATTATAAACACAAGCGTGCCAACCAGCTTTACTCTTGGGTCAAGTTTATGAACAGGCGAATCAGTCTGATAATATTGTCCAAGTGTTATATCTCTTAACATTTACTGCCTCCATGCCTTCAAAATGCTGTTTTTCGCTTCTTCTATCGTAATTGCACTTGTATCAACATCAAAACCCGCATTTTTTAAATCATTCATTATATAAGTAACCTGTGGTGCTGCAAGCCCTATTTGTTCTAATTCCCTGTAATGTGCAAATACTTCCTTAGGTGCATCATCATACATTAAGACTCCATCATTCATTACCATTATCCTGTTTACATAGCGTGCAACATCTTCCATACTGTGTGAAACGAGTATTACCGTTATTCCCATTGTATCATGAAGATTTTTAACACAGTCAAGGATGTCATCCCTGCCCTTTGGATCAAGCCCTGCAGTCGGCTCGTCCAGTATAAGTACTTCCGGCTTCATTGCAAGCACTCCTGCTATGGCAACTCTTCTTTTTTGTCCACCTGAAAGATCAAATGGTGACTGATAATATAACTCTTCCGGCATTCCTACTTTTCTTAATGCGTCGAATGCCCTTAACTCCACTTCTTTCTTATCAAGGCCCAGATTCTTAGGTCCAAAACATACATCCTTAAATATATCTGTTTCAAATAACTGATGTTCAGGATACTGAAATACAAGACCTACCTTACTATGAAGCTTACGCATATCAAAATCTTTATCATATATATCTTCACTATCAAAATATATACTTCCGGATGTTGCTTTAATAAGTCCATTCAAATGCTGTATAAATGTTGACTTTCCAGAACCTGTATGCCCAATAAGTCCAATAAATTCGCCTTTTTCAATTGCACAGCTTACATTTTTTAAAGCCTGTCTTTCAAAACCAGTTCCTTCTTCATATATATAACTTATATTATCTACAATTATTGACATACCAATCCTCATTTCTCAGTAAACTGTAATAACCTGCACGATGTATCCTGGCATACTGATTTCCAAATAACCGGTTGCAAAAATATTCTGGATTTTTAATCCGGCTATTTGCAAAAAGATGCACTGCTTTACAAGCATTAACGCCTACTTCATAACACGCTTTAATTCATCAACAAATTCACTATTAGTAAGTATTCCGTCCTTTAACGGAATACCTTCTTTTTTTAATTCATAAGCAAGTTCTGTAACCTGTGGAACATCAAGATGATATTCTTTTAATTTGTCAACCTGTGAAAATATCTGTCTTGGGTTTCCTTCCATAACAATCTTGCCATTATCCATAACAAACACCCTTCCGGCATCAATTACTTCTTCCATATAATGTGTTATAAGAATAACTGTAACATTTTCTTTTTCATTTAATTCATGTAAAACCTTAAGGACCTCTTGTCTTCCTGACGGATCAAGCATTGCAGTAGGCTCATCAAGAATAATGCATTTTGGTTTCATTGCAACTATTCCCGCTATGGCAACCCTCTGCTTCTGTCCACCGGACAACTTATTAGGTGACGCTTTCCTAAATTCATACATGCTAACAGCCTTAAGGCTTTTTTCTACCCGTTCCCAGATTTCCTCAGTTGGAATTCCTATATTTTCAGGTCCGAATCCAACCTCTTCTTCAACAACTGTACACACCATCTGATTATCAGGATTTTGAAATACCATACCGGCATTCTGGCGTATATCCAGGATTTTATCCTCATCTTTGGTATCAATCCCATCAACCCAGATTGTTCCTTCAGTTGGAAGCAGCAATGCATTGATATGCTTCGCAAATGTAGATTTACCAGAACCATTATGACCCAGCACTGCAACAAAATCGCCCTGGTTTATCTGAAGATTAACTTTATCAATCGCTGTTGTAATGCCTTCTACATTACCATCCTCATCACGTCTTATGTATTCAAATGTCAAATCTTTTGTTTTAACAATCTCCATATACGCTCCATTCTATATTACAATCCGAAAATATGATATGCACAATTACACAAAATACACAAAAAGAGTGGAATACGAGTTTCCTCCATACCCACTCTTTATAAAAACCATCTTGAAATTAAACTAACTCAAGAAGAACTTCCATTGCTGCATCGCCTTTTCTTAAACCGATTTTAACGATTCTTGTATAACCACCCTGACGGTTAGCATACTTTGGAGCGATTTCATCAAATAACTTATTTGTAAGATCTACAACCTTTGTATTCTTCTTTCTTCCAGCAGCCTGTGTTGGAACTTCTTTAACTGTATAAAGTTCCTTAGCGATAAGCTTTCTGGCATGAAGTCTTGAAGGAGCATCTTTCTTGATTTCTTTCTCAACTGTATCATATACAGTAACTCTTCTTCCATCAACTTCTTCTTTAACTCTCTTACCGTCAGCATCCTTCTTAGCAATCTTTGCTGAAACCTTTACAGTTTCGAAATTATCCTTTTCCTTAACTGCAAGTGCGATAAGACCTTCAGCAATCTTACGAACTTCCTTAGCTCTTGCTTCAGTAGTAATAATCTTACCATTCTCAATTAATGCTGTTACCTGGCCTCTTAATAAAGCCTTTCTCTGGCTTGAATTTCTTCCAAGCTTTCTATACTTTGCCATCTTAACCTCCATTTGTAACATGCATATATGCACATACGGACTTACTATATGCATGCTTTAAAACTACAAATTTATTCTATCTTATTGTCATATATTCAAACTATATGAATTCCATAACCGGGGTTTAAGCCTCAATTGATTAATCCTCATTTGGGCTAAGCTTTAAGTTAAGTTCCTTTAACTTAAGAAGTACTTCATCAAGTGACTTCTTACCAAGATTTCTAACTTTCATCATATCATCCGGTGTCTTATTGCAAAGCTGTTCTACAGTATTAATACCTGCTCTCTTTAAGCAGTTAAATGAACGAACTGACAATTCAAGATCTTCAATACTCATTGAAAGTACCTTGCTTGATTCATCTTCTTTCTGTTCTACCATAATTTCAGCTTTTGCTGCGTTCTCTGATAAATTAATGAATACTTTCAAATGTTCACTAAGAACCTTAGCTGCAAGACTTAATGCTTCTTCCGGCTCAATTGTTCCATTTGTAAATATATCAAGTGTAAGTTTATCAAAATCTGTATCCTGACCAACACGAGTATTCTGAACAGACATATTAACTCTTTCAACTGGTGTATAGATTGAGTCTACTGCTATCACGCCTACCGGCTGATCTTCTTTCTTATTCTTTTCTGAGCTTACATATCCTCTACCATTAGTAATAGTAAGTTCCATGCTGAGCTTAGAATCAGCGCCACCATTAAGATGTGCAATAACAAGATCCGGGTTGATAATTTCGATATCAGGATCTACCTGAATATCAGATGCTCTTACAACACCTTCTCCAGTAAAATCGATATGTGCTTCCTTTGGTTCAACTGAATTACTATTATTCTTAATAGCCAGCTGCTTGATGTTCATGATAATTTCAGTAACATCTTCTTTAACACCAGGGATTGAGCTGAATTCATGAAGGACGCCTTCAATCTTGACACTGCTTACTGCAGTACCAACAAGTGATGAAAGCATAATTCTTCTAAGCGAATTACCTAATGTTAAACCATAACCTCTTTCGAGTGGTTCTACTACAAATCTACCGTATTTGCCATCTTCAGATACATCAGACATTTCAATTTTAGGCATTTTGAAATTAAAATCTGCGTCAACCATGTATAGCCCCTCCTTTTTGGGTTTTATAAGTTTTATTCATGAACCGTTACGATTACTTAGAATATAACTCGACGATAAGCATTTCGTCTACAGGAACATCAATAGCTTCTCTTGTAGGTAACTGATTAACAGTTCCCTTAAGAGCATCTCTGTCAGCCTCAAGCCATTCTGGAACAAGTCTTCCATTAGTAGCTTCAAGAACTTCTTTGTATCTTGTTAATGTCTTAGCTTTTTCTTTGATTTCGATAACATCGCCAGCTTTAACTAAGTATGATGGAATGTTAACAACCTTTCCATTAACTAAAACATGCTTATGATCAACGATCTGTCTTGCTTCTCTTCTTGTTCTGGCAAAACCTAATCTGAAAATAACGCTGTCAAGTCTGAGTTCAAGCATAACCATAAGGTTTTCACCTGTCATACCCTTCATCTTTTCAGCTTTTTTATAATAATTTCTGAAAGGCTTCTCTAAAACGCCATAAATGAATTTAGCTTTCTGCTTCTCTCTAAGCTGAAGACCATACTCACTAATCTTTCTACCGGCATTCTTAGCCTTTCTTCTAGACTTTTTATCTATTCCTAAATATACAGGATCTAAATCAAGTGATCTACATCTCTTAAGTACAGGTACTCTATTTACTGCCATCTTAAATCTACCTCCTAATTAAACTCTTCTACGTTTTGGTGGACGGCATCCATTATGTGGAACTGGAGTAACGTCCTTGATACTTGTAACTTCAAGACCACTAGCTGAAAGCGCACGAATTGCAGCTTCTCTACCTGATCCTGGTCCCTTAACCATAACGTCTACAGACTTTAATCCATGAATTAAAGCAGCCTTAGTTGCAGTCTCAGCTGCCATCTGTGCTGCGTATGCAGTAGATTTCTTAGATCCTCTAAATCCAAGACCACCGGCACTAGCCCATGATAAAGCATTGCCCTGTGCATCTGTTAAAGTAACTATTGTATTATTAAAAGAAGACTGAATATGAGCCTGTCCCTTTTCAACATTCTTCTTAACACGCTTCTTTGTCACTTTTTTTGTAACTTTTTGTGCCATTTCTAAACTAACCTCCTACTTGAGTTTACCTAATTATTTCTTCTTATTAGCAACTGTCTTCTTAGGACCCTTACATGTTCTTGCATTAGTCTTTGTCTTCTGGCCTCTGCATGGAAGTCCCTTTCTATGACGAATTCCTCTATAACATCCGATTTCTTTTAATCTCTTGATATTCATGGCAACTTCTCTTCTTAAGTCACCTTCTACTAAATGCTCTGTGTCGGCATCAATAACGTCACGGATTCTAGCAACCTCTTCATCTGTTAAATCCTTAACACGTGTGTCTGGATTAACCTTTGCTGCCTCAAGAATGCGTGCTGATCTAACTCTGCCTATACCATAAACATAAGTAAGACCTATTTCAATACGTTTTTCTCTTGGTAAGTCTACACCTGAAATACGAGCCATGTGTTCTTTAACCTCCGTTAATCAAAAATAAAATAATAGATTCCTGCAATACCATACATACGCAGCTCGTCATTAGACGCCTGAAATGTGTGCGTTGCCATAATATTACATATATAAAATAGTAATCAAACCATCTGTCAACTAAGCCGGGTGGTTCATTACTGCAGCCGCAAAATAATATTTCCGCACATATTAGGCAGAAATTTGAAAATAATAAGTATAATACAAATAGGATGAACAATAATCTGTATTATAACTATACACAAACAAAAGAAGTAACTATACTTCTTTTAAAATAAAGGGCTAAATTAACCCTGTCTCTGCTTGTGCTTAGGATTCTCGCAGATAATTCTTACGATACCCTTTCTTTTAATGACTTTGCATTTTTCACAAATTGGTTTAACTGATGATCTAACCTTCACTGCAAAAGCCTCCTTTCAGACAAGTTCGTTTAACATTATATCACAAGTATTTTTTATATTGCAACAATTTTTTTGATAAATTTTACTTATCTCTCCAAATAATTCTTCCTTTGCTTAAATCATATGGAGATAATTCAATTGTTACTTTATCACCAGGTAAAATTCTGATGAAATTCATTCTTAATTTACCACTTATATGTGCAAGTACCTGATGTCCATTCTCAAGTTCAACCTGAAACATCGCATTTGGAAGTTTCTCTATAACAGTTCCTTCAATCTCAATTACATCTGCTTTTGACACTATGCCATCCTCCTTATTTTTCTGAACAATATATTTTAATTGCTCTTTTTAAATCTTCATTAATAATATTCTTATGCTTTGACTCTAATATGCTGTCCTTTTTCTTAATAATCTGAATATGTTTCAGTCTCTTTTTTTTAGGTTTATCGATAGTTTTATATTTTCCATCTGACAGATAAACATACTCATTATCAATATCAATTATTACATATACAGTATCCTTATCATGACCTGCAAGTGATCTTGCAAAACATCCAATCAAATTTTTTTCCAATAAAATGACCTCCGTTTCGCTATTCTTCTACAAGTGATAATATTTCTGGTCCTTCTTTTGTTACCAGCACTGTATTTTCATAATGGGCGGCTAACGATTTATCAGCTGTTGCAACTGTCCAACCATCATCAAGCCATTTTACTGCATAACTTCCCGCTGCAACCATTGGTTCTATTGCAAGAGTCATGCCTTCAAGAAGCTTAATTCCTCTTCTTGACTGTCGGTAGTTTGGTATCTCCGGATCTTCATGCATTTCTTCACCAATTCCATGTCCGCATAATTCTCTTATCATGCCATAACCAAACTTTTCATTGTATGCAGCAATTGCATTTGAAATTTCATAAAGATGACAACCTTCTTTAGCAAATTTAATTCCTTCAAAAAAACTCTGCTGTGTCACTTCAATTAATTTTCGTGCATCATCGCTTATCTCACCAACTCCAACGGTTCTGGCCGCATCTGACTGATATCCTTTATAAATGACACCAGCATCCAGACTTACAATATCGCCTTCTTTAACAATTCGTTTTTTTGATGGGATTCCATGAACGATTTCTTCATTTACAGAAACACATATTGAAGCTGGATATCCATCATATCCAAGAAATGATGGAATACAGTCATAACTTCTAATCATTTCATCACCAAGATGGTTGATTCTGTGAGTAGTCATTCCCGGTTTTATTTCTTTGCAAAGATCATTAAGCACCTTTCCAAGTATCTTACCAGCCTCACGCATTAATTCAATTTCTCTTTTAGATTTTATTGAAACTGCCATGACATCACTACTTTCCTAAGATATTAACAATATCGCCAAATACTTCTTCCATATCTTTTGTGCCATCAACCTCTGCTAAAACACCAGCATTTTTATAATAATCTATTAATGGCTGTGTCTGTTCATGATAAACTGATAATCTGTTTTTTACTGTTTCCGGCTTATCATCATCTCTTAAGATAAGCTTTTCGCCACATGCATCACAAACGCCTTCAACCTTTGTCGGGTTATATTTAATATGATATGTTGCTCCGCATCCTACACAAGCTCTTCTTCCTGACATTCTGTTAATGATGTTTTCATCAGGAACTTCCACATTTATTGCATAATCAACCGCCTGTCCTTCAGCTTTAAGAGCATTATCGAGTGCTTCTGCCTGAGGTATTGTTCTTGGAAATCCATCAAGCACATAACCATTAGCACAATCAGCGTCTTTAAATCTGTCCATTATGAGATCAACTACTAATTCATCAGGCACTAATTCACCTTTGTCCATATATGTCTTTGCTTTTTTACCAAGCTCTGTGTTGTTCTTTATATTAGCTCTGAAAATATCACCTGTTGAAATGTGTGGTATTCCGTATTTTTTAGCAATTTTCTTTGCCTGTGTACCTTTTCCTGCACCAGGTGCACCTAACATAATTATCTTCATATTTACCTCCAAGTAATACTTTAAAACTTATATCGACATTTTTAAAAATAATCTTATATAAAAATACTAGCTATAAAGACTACTATATTAAATAATCTTATATACACAAATGACTCGCCCGGTAAAAACCAGGCAAGTCTATTACTTATATCTTATTCGCTTAAGAAACCTTTATATGAATGATTACACATTCTGGCTTCAATTTGCTTTAAAGTCTCAAGTACTACACCAACTATGATAATAATTGATGTACCACCAAATGATACATTCGCCTTGAAAAATCCTGAGCATAAAACCGGAATCAATGCGACTATTATAAGACCAACTGCACCTACAAATACGATATAACTCAATATCCTGTTAAGATACTCACTGGTTGACTTACCTGGTGTAATACCTGGTATAACGCCGCCAGATTTTTTCATATTATCAGCTACTTCTATAGGATTAAATGTAATTGATGTATAGAAATATGCAAAAACTACAATAAGTATAATATACAAAAGCAAACCTAATGAATACTTTGGCTGATTTATGTCACACCAGTATGATGTGCTTAAATACTTTGTCCATTCATGTGATGTCTTTGAAACAAGCTGTGCAATAATAACAGGGAACTGCATCAATGATGATGCGAAAATAATTGGCATAACACCAGCAGTATTAACCTTTAAAGGTATATGACTTGACTGACCACCAAATGTTTTTCTTCCAGTTACCTTCTGTGAATACTGTACAGGAATCTTTCTTTCTCCATCCTGAAGGAAACAAACCAAAGCTACTGTTGCTACTATTATTGCTATAATAATAACGGCAGCAAGTGTTCCTCTTGAAATTGTCTTTGGTGCTACGAATGTGCTGTAAAGTGTTGCAAAATCTTCAGGCATACCTGAAATGATATTAATAAGAAGTACTATTGAAATACCATTTCCAATTCCTTTTTCTGTGATTCTTTCACCTATCCACATAAGAAGTGAAGCACCAGCTGTAAGTACAGCAACAACAACTATGATTGATGCCACATAATGTATTGTACTCATGTTCTGATAGTCTTTAATAAGACCCTGTCTTCCGAAACCGACACCCATTGCAATGCCTTCGGCTAATGCAAGACCAACAGATACATATCTTGTTATAGATGCCATTTTCTTTCTGCCATCTTCACCTTCTTTTTGCATTTCCTCTAATTTAGGAATTGCAATTGTAAGAAGCTGTATAACAATTGAAGCCGTGATGTAAGGTGTAATACTTAATGCACAGATGGACATCTTTGTAAGAGATCCACCTGTAAAAGCATTAATAAATCCCATATCACCATTAGTAGCATTGTTAATCAATGTACTAAAATATGACGTATCAACACCGGGAATAGGAAGTAAACTTCCTATTCTAATTACAACAAGCATCATAAGTACATAAAGCAATCTTTTTCTTATATCTTTATTTTTACATGCGTTGACCAGTGTTTTAAGCATTAGATCACCTCGCAGGTTCCGCCAAGAGCTTCAATTTTCTCTTTAGCTGAAGCGCTAAATCCATTAGCTTTAACTGAAAGCTTCTTTGTCAATTCTCCATTTCCAAGAATTTTAACACCATCTCTAGGGTTCTTTACGATACCTGATTCGATTAATGTATCAACAGTAACTTCTGTACCATTCTCGAATCTTTCTAATGCACTAATATTGATTGCAACGATTTCAAGACGATTTCTGTTCTTGAAACCTCTCTTTGGCAATCTTCTATATAATGGCATCTGACCACCTTCAAAGCCTGGTCTTGGTGCTCCTGAACGAGCCTTCTGACCTTTATGACCTTTACCAGCTGTCTTACCATTTCCTGAACCATGTCCACGGCCTCTTCTGAAATTATCGCTCTTTACTGAACCTTCTGCAGGTTTTAAATTTGATAAATCCATCATTGCACCTCCTTATCCAAATAAATTAGATTTCTTCTACTTTTAACATATAACCAATCTGCTGAATCTGTCCTCTTGTTGCTGCATTATCCAGAAGCTCAACTGTTTTATGCATTTTGTTAAGTCCCATAGCCTCAACAGTTCTTCTATGCTTAGGAACAGCGCCTATTGGAGATTTAACTAAAGTTATCTTTAACTTCTTATCTGCCATTTTTATTCCTCCATTCCGTACTAATTACAATTAGTCCAAGATCTCTTTTACTGATTTACCACGAAGTCTTGCTACTTCTTCTGGAGTCTTCATCTGCTGAAGTCCTTCGATTGTAGCTAATACAACGTTCTGCTTATTGTTTGAACCAAGTGATTTTGTACGGATGTTCTTAATACCAACAAGTTCAAGAACTGAACGAGCTGGACCACCAGCGATAATACCAGTACCTTCTGGAGCTCTCTTAAGTAATACCTGGGCACCGCCAAATTTACCTATAAAGTCATGTGGTACTGAACCATTCTCATCAATTGGAACCTCTACTAAATGTTTAATAGCTGCTTCTTTTCCCTTACGGATAGCTTCAGGAATTTCAGCTGCTTTACCAACACCTGCACCAACGTGTCCGTTGCCATCACCAACAACTACTAATGCTGCAAATCTGAAATTACGTCCGCCTTTTACAACCTTAGTTACACGTTTGATTGATACTACATTATCATTTAACTCTAACTGACTAGCATCAATTATTGTATGTCTCATACTGTATCTCCCTTCCGCTTAAAATTCAAGTCCAGCTTCACGAGCTGAATCTGCTAATGCTTTTACTTTACCTGCATATATGAAACCGCCTCTGTCATAGACAACAGTTGTAATACCTTTTTCTAACGCTCTCTTAGCAACTACTTTACCTACAACTGCAGCTGCATCAATATTATTAGTCTTTTCTACTTCGTCTTTAACTTCCTTATCAAGAGTTGAAGCTGAAACAAGTGTCTTACCTACTGTATCGTCAATAACCTGAGCGTACATATGATTATTGCTTCTAAACACAGCTAAACGTGGCCTCTGCGCTGTACCACTGAAACGATTACGTAATTTTCTATGTTTATTTTCACGAACTACTGTTCTTGATTTCTTACTAACCATTATTGTTCACTCCTTTAATTATTTCTTACCAGTCTTACCAACTTTACGTCTGATTACTTCATCAGCATACTTGATTCCCTTGCCCTTATATGGTTCAGGAGCTCTCATTGCTCTGATTTCAGCTGCATACTGGCCAACTTTTTCTTTATCGATACCTTTAACAAATATAATATTCTGTCCGTCAAGTGTAGTCTCAATTCCTTCAGGATCTTCCATTTCAACAGGATGTGAATATCCTAATGATAATACTAACTTCTTACCCTGCTTCTGAGCTCTGTAACCTACACCATTAACTTCAAGTTTTTTCTCATATCCATCAGTTACACCTACTATCATGTTGTAGATAAGTGTTCTTGTTAAACCATGTAATGACTTCATTTTCTTTAAATCGTTAGGTCTTGAAACTGTGATTTCTGAACCTTCCATTTTGATGTCCATTTCTGCTGGTAATACTCTTTCAAGTGTTCCCTTTGGACCCTTTACAGTCACTTTATTATTTTCTGCAATATCAACAGTTACGCCTGCTGGTACAGCGATAGGCATTCTTCCTATACGTGACATGCCGTGCACCTCCTAATTTTACTAAAGGAGAACTTACAAGTTCTTCCTCATTATTGGGTTATCTATCTGAAAATATGACATTAATGCAAATACATACAGATATCATATTTACAAAACTATAGCTCAAATAACTGTATGGCAAACATACAATTTCTTTTCAAACTACCAAATAAATGCAAGTACTTCTCCACCTACGCCAAGTGCTCTAGCCTTCTTATCTGTAATAACACCCTGGTTTGTAGAAATGATTGCTACACCAAGACCACCAAGTACCTTTGGAAGTTCTTCTTTGTTAGCATAAACTCTAAGACCTGGCTTAGAAATTCTCTTAAGACCTGAAATAATCTTTTCATTCTTGTCCTTGCCATATTTTAATGTAATATGAATATCTTTGAAATTTCCGTTATCAACAAGTTCATAAGCTTTGATATATCCTTCATCTAAAAGAATATTTGCAATTGAAATCTTCATCTTTGATGCTGGTACATCAACTGTATCATGTTTTGCTGTGTTTGCGTTACGGATTCTTGTAAGCATATCTGCTATTGGATCTGTCATTATAATGTTCCTCCTTAATTAATTCACCGGTTTCCTGCCTTTCGCAGGACTACGTTAAATGATTGCATTCAAGTAACACGGCTAAAAGCCGTATCACCTAAAAATGCAGTTATGAGTTGCATATTGTTTATTTTACCAAGATGCTTTCTTTACGCCAGGGATCTGTCCCTTGTAAGCTAATTCACGGAAGCAAATTCTGCAGATTCCGTATTTTCTTAAATAAGCATGTGGACGTCCACAGATTCTGCAACGAGTATATTCTCTTGTAGAAAACTTTGGTGCTCTCTGCTGCTTAATCTTCATTGAAGTTTTAGCCATTGAATTTCCCTCCTATAATCATTTCTTAAATGGCATATTGAATAATCTCAACATTTCACGAGCTTCTTCATCTGTCTTAGCTGTTGTTGTGATGATTATATCCATACCTCTTACTTTATCAATCTTATCATATTCGATTTCAGGGAATATAATCTGTTCTTTGATACCAAGTGCATAGTTACCTCTGCCATCAAATGCATCAGCACTAACACCTCTGAAGTCACGTACACGTGGTAATGCAAGATTTACTAATCTGTCTAAGAACTCATACATCTTTTCACCACGAAGTGTAACTTTACAACCGATTGGCATACCTTCTCTGATCTTGAAGTTAGCAATTGAATTCTTAGCTCTTGTAAGAACTGCTTTCTGACCTGCAATAATTTCCATTTCTTTAACTGCTTCGTCAAGAAGTTTAGAATTTTCTTTTGCTTCGCCGACACGCATATTTATTACTATTTTATCGATCTTTGGAACCATCATTGGGTTCTTGTAACCGAACTTATCTGTTAATTTTTTAGTTATTTCGTTATCGTATAACTCTCTAAGTCTACTCAATTATATTGCCTCCTTCCTTTGATTAATCAATAACTTCGCCAGTTGCTTTTGCAACACGAACCTTTTTACCATCCTTGAAGTCATAACCAATTTTTGTAGTTTTTCCTTTAATTACATACATTACATTAGAAATGTCAATTGGTGCTTCCTGAGTGAGAATTCCACCCTGCTGATTAGCTGCACTTGGTTTAGCATGCTTTGTAACCATGTTTACACCTTCAACTAATGCTGTATGCTTCTTGGCATTGATTGACAAGACCTTTCCTTCTTTGCCTTTGTCTTTACCTGCGATTACTTTAACTGTATCGCCTTTTTTAATTCTTACAGCTGACATGTGGCACCTCCTATAATACTTCTGGAGCAAGAGAAACAATCTTCATGAAATGTGCATCTCTTAACTCTCTAGCTACTGGTCCGAATATACGAGTTCCCTTTGGAGTCTTGTCATCCTTTATAATTACAGCAGCATTTTCATCAAATCTAATATATGAACCGTCTTTACGACGTGTACTCTTAACAGTACGAACAACTACGGCTTTAACAACGTCACCTTTTTTAACAACGCCGCCTGGTGTTGCTTCTTTAACAGTAGCAACAATTATATCGCCGATATTTGCATATCTTCTTGTAGATCCGCCCATAACTCTGATGCAAAGGATTTCCTTGGCACCTGTGTTATCAGCAACCTTAAGTCTGGTTTCCTGTTGTACCATAATACTACCCCTTTCAGTAATATCTACGTTAATTTTATTAACTTAATTATTTTGCTCTACTAATAATTTCAACTAATCTCCATCTCTTATCTTTTGATAATGGTCTAGTTTCCATTACTTTTACAGTATCACCGATTAAACATTCATTGTTCTCATCGTGAGCCTTTAACTTATATGTTCTTTTTACAATTTTATTATAAAGTGGATGCTTTACGTTATCTTCTACTGCAACGACAACTGTCTTATCCATCTTATTGCTAACTACTCGGCCTGTACGAGTTTTTCTTAAATTTCTCTCTTCAGCAGCCATTCTCATTCTCCTTTCTGGGAATAATTAATTACTAACACAAGCTTAGGCATTCTTCTGTGCAATCACAGTCTGAATTCTTGCGATATTCTTTCTTACTTCCTTAATTCTGCTTGTATTATCTAACTGATTTGTTGCATTCTGGAATCTTAAATTAAAAAGTTCCTTTTTAGCAGCTACTAATTCTTCATTTAATTCTGCAGCTGATTTTGCCTTTAAATCTTCTACATATTTATTAATTTTCACTGTTATCACCGCCTTCTAAGTCTGCACGTGAAACTACTTTGCACTTACAAGGCAGCTTATGTGTTGCAAGACGCAACGCTTCCCTTGCTGTTTCTTCAGGAACACCTGCAATTTCGAACATTACACGTCCAGGTTTAACTACTGCTACCCAGCATTCCAAGTTACCTTTACCTTTACCCATACGAACACCGATAGGCTTACCTGTTACCGGCTTATCTGGGAAAATCTTAATATATACTTTACCGCCACGCTTTACATAACGAGTCATAGCAACACGGGCTGCTTCAATCTGATTTGATTTAATCCAACATGGTTCAGTAGCAACAATACCAAATTCACCATTGCTGATCTTGTTTCCTCTTGTAGCTTTACCAGCCATAGAACCACGGAACTGTCTACGATGTTTTACTCTCTTAGGTAGTAACATTATTGCTCACTCCCTTCCTTATTATCGTTAGCCTTAGGTTTAGTTGGAAGAACTTCACCTTCATAGATCCAAACTTTAACACCAACTTTACCGTATGTTGTATTTGCTTCTGCAAATCCATAATCGATATCAGCACGAAGTGTCTGAAGTGGAATTGTACCATCGCTATAAAACTCTGTACGAGCCATATCTGCACCGCCGAGACGTCCTGAACAAGCAGTCTTAATACCTTTAACTCCCTGCTGTTTCATAGCTCTGCCCATGCAAGATTTCATAGCTCTTCTGAAAGAGATACGATTCTCTAACTGCTGAGCAATATTTTCTGCAACTAACTGAGCATCTTTATCCGGTCTCTTAACTTCTTTAATATCAATGCTTAATCTCTTAGCATCTGTTAATTTTTCAACCTGCTTCTTTAAGCTTTCGATTTCAGCTCCACCTTTACCGATTACTACACCAGGTTTAGCTGTATGAATAATAATCTTTAATCTGTCTGAAGCTCTTTCAGTTTCTATTTTTGAAATTCCTGCAGCATATAATTTCTTTTTGAGGAATTTTCTAATGTTATAATCTTCTACAAGGTTATCTGCAAATTTTTCTTCTGCATACCATTTTGAGTCCCAGTCACTGATAACACCGACTCTCAAACCATGAGGATTAACTTTCTGTCCCATTTGAATCTCCTTTCTAATCTTTAGGAAATATTATTTCCACAAGCCTTTCGCATAATATACAAATGATATTACCGCTTATCTTTCATTAAGTATTATAGTGATGTGGCTCATTCTTTTTTCGATTCTATAAGCTCTACCCTGAGCTCTTGGTTTAATTCTCTTCATTGTTGGTCCCTTGTTAGCGTAACACTCTTCTACGTATAATTTACTTGGGTCCATTCCATTATTGTTTTCAGCATTTGCAATAGCTGATTTTAATAACTTTTCTATTAATGATGAAGCATATCTTGGATTGTAAATAACAATACCTAAAGCTTCTTCAACGCTCTTTCCTCTGATAGCATCTAATACAAAGCAAGCCTTCTGAACAGATACTCTTGCATAAGATAACTTAGCACTTGGTCTTGTATCCTTAATAGCATTTCTTTCTCTCTTTATTTGAGATCTATGTCCTTTTGCCATGGATGCTAACCTCCTTTCAATATATCAAATCAATTAGTTAGACTTCTTCTCATCCTTACCATGTCCTCTGTAAGTTCTTGTAGCAACGAACTCACCAAGTTTATGGCCTACCATGTCCTCTGTAATATATACAGGCACATGTTTTCTTCCATCATGAACTGCGATTGTATGTCCAACAAACTGTGGAAATATTGTTGAACGACGTGACCATGTCTTAATAACCTGCTTGTCGTTAGCAGCATTCATAGCTTCTACTTTCTTAAGTAAGCTTGCATCAGCGAATGGTCCTTTTTTAAGTGATCGAGCCATAGGTCTAAAACCTCCTTATAATCTTGAATCAAATTTTGTTATAAACTACTTTATAGCCTTTCCGTTTCTTCTTCTTATGATAAGCTTGTTAGAAGCTTTCTTCTTCTTACGAGTCTTAAGACCCATAGCAGGCTTACCCCAAGGAGTCATTGGGCTTGGACGACCAACAGGTGCCTTACCTTCACCACCACCGTGTGGATGGTCATTAGGGTTCATAACAGAACCTCGAACTGTAGGTCTGATACCCATGTGTCTCTTACGTCCGGCTTTACCAAGATTAATCAGGCTGTGTTCTGCATTACCAACAACACCGATTGTAGCACGGCAAACGATTGGAACCATTCTCATTTCGCCTGATGGCAATCTAAGAGTTGCATATTTACCTTCTTTAGCCATAAGCTGAGCAGCATTACCAGCTGAACGAACAAGCTGTCCACCCTTGCCTGGATATAATTCAATGTTGTGTACCTGAGTACCTACTGGAATTTCTGAAAGTGGTAAGCAGTTACCAACTCTTACTTCGGCTCCAGCACCATTCATTACTGTCATTCCATCTGTTAATCCCTGTGGAGCAAGGATATAAGCTTTTTCTCCATCTGCATATGCGATAAGAGCAATGTTAGCTGTTCTGTTTGGATCGTATTCGATACCAACAACCTTAGCTGGAACTCCTTCTTTATTTCTCTTGAAATCAATAAGTCTATATTTCTGTCTGTTTCCACCGCCATGGTGTCTTACTGTAATCTTACCCTGATTGTTACGACCAGCTGTCTTTTTCTTTGCATCAAGTAATGATTTCTCAGGAGTCTTCTTTGTGATTTCTGCGAAATCAGAGCCAGTCATATTTCTTCTGGAAGGTGTATATGGGTTATATGTTTTAATTCCCATTATATTCTCTCCTTTCGAGTCTGTGTAATATTGTTTTCTACACGTTTACGTTTCTTAAATTTTAAAGTCCTTCAAAAACTTCAATATCTTTGCTGTCTGCTGTAAGCTGAACAATAGCCTTCTTTGTCTTAGCTGTTGTTCCAACTGTTCTTCCTCTTCTCTTCTTCTTACCAACGCTGTTCATTGTGTTAACCTTTGAAACCTTAACACCATCAAACATCTTTTCAACAGCTTCTTTAATCATTGTCTTATTAGCTTCTGTATGAACTAAGAATGTATACTTCTTATCTGCCATATCAGCCATTGACTTTTCTGTAATAACTGGTTTGAGGATCACGTCATAATACTGAATATTTGCCATTATGCATACACCTCCTCGATTTTTTCTACAGCTGCTTTAGTTAATACTAAAGTGTTGTACTTCAACACATCATATGTGTTAATTTCGTTAACTGCTGAAACCTTAGCATCTGGAACATTTCTTCCTGAAAGAACTACATTCTTGTTTTCTCCTTCAAGAACTACTAAAGCTTTTTCAGCCTTTATATTATTTAAAACCTCAACAAATTTCTTTGTTTTGATTTCATCAAGTTTAAATTCATCAAGAACTACGATCTTGCTGTCAGCAACTTTTGATGTTAATGCTGAGAAAAGTGCAGCTCTCTTTTCTTTCTTATTCATCTTAAATGAATAATCTCTTGGCTTTGGTGCGAATACTACACCACCACCAGTCCACTGTGGAGATCTTGTTGAACCCTGTCTTGCATGACCAGTTCCTTTCTGTCTCCAAGGTTTCTTTCCACCGCCAGATACTTCTGAACGAGTTTTTGCGCTCTGTGTTCCCTGACGATTATTAGCAAGCTGGTTAACAACTGCCATATGCACAAGATGTTCATTTATTTCAACACCAAATATAGCATCGTTTAATTCGATTGAACCAACTTCTTTGCCTTCAATATTGTAAACAGATACGTTTGCCATCTGTATGGTCCTCCTTCCTTAGTAAAAACTACTTAGCAGCCTTTACTGTTTCCTTCAGTGTTACTAAAGATTTCTTAGGTCCAGGTACAGCACCCTTAACTAAGATTAAATTGTTTTCAACATCAACTTTTACTACTTCGAGATTCTGGATTGTGATCTTCTTTGCTCCCATGTGTCCAGGCATTCCCTTGCCCTTGAATACTCTACCAGGTGTTGTTGCTGATCCGTTTGAACCCTGATGTCTATGGAACTTAGAACCGTGAGCCATAGGTCCTCTAGACTGTCCTAATCTCTTGATAGCGCCCTGAAAACCTTTACCCTTTGAAATAGCTGAAGCATCTACTTTATCTCCTGCTTCAAAGATATCAGCTTTAATTTCATCCTTTACAGAATAATCAGCTGAATTTTCAAATCTGAATTCTCTTACAAATCTCTTGTAAGGAACTTCTGCCTTGTCAAAATGTCCTTTAACAGGCTTTGTAACTAACTTTTCTCTGATATCAGAGAAACCTACCTGAACTGCTTCGTAACCGTCGTTTTCAACTGTCTTTACTTGTGTTACAACACAAGGTCCAGCCTGCAATACAGTTACTGGTGTCAAAACACCGTCTTCATTGAAGATTTGAGTCATTCCGACTTTTGTAGCTAAAATTGCTTTCTTCATTAATCTTCCTCCTGTTTAGTCTACAGCGGACAAGATGAATATGCCCAATCGCAATTGTATGCACAGCGCATCCTGTCATCCTAGAACAGTTAATATAAGTGGAACCCACACCACTGTGTTTGTTGCTTCTATATTCAACCCTTCAGGATTATTGCTTTAATAAAAAATTCCTCAAAATAATGATTAGTTCATTACCTTAAGATTGATGAATACACCAGCTGGCATTTCTAACTTAGATAATGCATCTACAGTCTTCTGAGATGGTGATAATACATCGATAAGTCTCTTATGAGTTCTCTGCTCGAACTGTTCTCTTGAATCTTTGTACTTATGAACAGCTCTAAGGATTGTAACAACTTCCTTCTTTGTTGGAAGAGGTACCGGACCACTTACCTGCGCTCCTGTTTTCTTAGCAGTTTCGATGATTTTCTTTGCTGACTGATCGATCAACTGATGATCATAGGCTTTCAATGTAATTCTGATTACCTGATTTGCCATAAAAAAAGTCGCCTCCTTTTCGCACTTTATTAATGTAAGTACGACAAGCGGTGACTGTACACACTCCCACGCGTATCATGGTCAACTTCGACCCATCGCGCGTCATTTCTGCCTTGGCAGATGATTATTTGTACAGTGACTTGTCGCCAGATTCTAGCGTCAATGCTTTCTGCATTGACCTTGACATTCGCTCCACGGAAAACCTATATTCAAAGAATATAGCAACCTCACGCTTCACAGCTATCAATGTCACAGCAATTGCTAGTATACACGAACCAGAATATAAAATCAACAATTAATATTGTTTATATTGTTCTTTTTTCAAAACAATTTTATTTTATTTATTTTTTTCTATTTTTTCAGCCAAATCATTAAGATATACCCATCTATCCATCTTTTCCTCTAACTGTTTTTCCACATTTTCTTTTTCCTCTGTAAGCTCTGCAAGTTTTGAGTACTGGGTTGCTGCTTTTTGGATTTCTTCATCAAGCTTTGCAACCTTATTCTCCAAATCAGCAATATCATCATCTATAGTTTCATACTCTTTTTCTTCCATATAAGTGAATTTAATTTTTTTGTTCTGCTCTTTAAAAGCTGCCTTATAATTTTTTTTATTAACTTCCTGGTTTTCTGCAGCATTTTCAGACGTAGAATCAGTCTTAACATCCACTCCTGAATTCTGTGCATTTAAATTTACATTATATATGGAAGAAAAACGTTTTTCATAATAGTCACTAAATCCACCTTCATACTGCACAAGATGCCCATTTCCTTCAAATGAAAATATTCTGTCTACAATTCTGTCAAGGAAATATCGATCATGAGATACTGTTATAACTATTCCCGAAAATGTATCAAGATAATCTTCAAGGATTTCAAGAGTTTCAATATCAAGATCATTAGTTGGTTCATCAAGGATAAGCACATTTGGTGCACTCATAAGAACACTCAGAAGGTACAGCCTTCTCTTTTCGCCGCCCGAAAGCTTTGATATAGGCGTCCATTGCATTTTGGGCGTAAACAAAAACTTTTCGCACATCTGTGATGCTGTGACCTTTCCATCGGCTGTTGTTATATATTCTCCTATGCTTCTGACATACTCAAGTACATTCTGCTTTTCATCTAATGGCTCATTTTCCTGCATAAAATATCCTATTCTTACAGTTTCACCAATCTCAACGGTTCCAGTATCCGGCTTTTCAATACCGGTTATAATCTTCATAAGCGTTGATTTTCCACATCCGTTATTTCCTATTATACCTATCCTGTCATCACGCAGGAAAATATATGTAAAATCATCTATGACCTTCTTATCTCCAAAGCTCTTTGAAATGTTATTCAGTTCGATTGTTTTCTTTCCAAGCCGTGTTGCAACAGACCCCATCTCAAGCTTTTGCTTTTCCATTCTTTCCCTTGCACGTCTTGAGTCTGCCTTCATATCCTCAAATCTGTCAATTCTCGCCTGTTGCTTTGTGGATCTTGCCTTACAGCCTCTTTGTATCCATGCAAGCTCTGTACGAAGAATATTCTGCCTTTTTATTTCTGTTGCACGTTCCATCTCTTCACGTTCAGTCTTCAGTTTTAAAAAACCTGAATAGTTTGTGTTGTAACTATAAAGACTGCCTTTATCAAGCTCAACAATCTTGTTTGTTACATTATCAAGAAAATACCTGTCATGCGTTATCATGATAAGTTCACCTTTAAATGCTTTTATATACTCTTCAAGCCATATTACCATTTCATTATCAAGGTGGTTAGTCGGCTCATCAAGAATAAGTATCTCCGCCGGCTCTAAAAGCGTTCCTGCCAGCGCAACTCTTTTTTTCTGTCCTCCTGACAGCGTTGATATATCTGCATCAAAATCACTTATCCCCAGCCTGTTCAGCATTGCTTTTGCCTGTGCCGGTGTGCTATCATTCTTACCGCGAAGCACATAATTTACAATAGTATCATTTTTAACAAAATCCGGTTTCTGTGCAAGATATGCTATCGTTACTCCACGTCCTTTAACGACCTGTCCCTGATCCGGATAATCAATATCTGCAATTATTTTTAAAAATGTAGACTTTCCCGTCCCGTTAACACCAATTACACCTACTTTATCGCCTTTATTTATTCCCAATGATATATTATCAAATAGTACCTTTTCGCCATAAGTCTTACTGACATTTTCTACATTTAATATATTCATATCAACAACCATGCCTTTCTTATATATGCAGTCTTTTATCTGCCTGCTAAATTCTATCATAACCTGATATAAAAACTCAAGTTTGCTATAGCGGCAATTATAATATATAATGTATATACTCTTATATCAGGCAATTGCAAAACACTGTAAGTTACCTGATGCACCTATATAATAATTTATACACTTATATATAATAAGGAAAGGATACAGTATTTATGTTTATTGCAAATAATTGGAAAGATTACGAAGTTATAGATACCTCTAATGGGGAAAAACTTGAAAGATGGGGAAAATATTTACTTGTGCGTCCCGATCCCCAGGTAATCTGGGATACTCCTAAAACTGAAAAAGGCTGGAAAAAAATGAATGCCCACTATCATCGCAGCAGCCGTGGTGGTGGTGAATGGGAATTCTTTGACCTCCCAAAGCAATGGACTATTCACTATAAAAGTCCTTCATTTAATCAGCTTCTTTGTTTTAATTTAAAGCCTTTCAGCTTCAAACATACCGGTCTTTTCCCTGAACAGGCTGCGAACTGGGACTGGTTTGGAGAACTTATTTCAAAGGAAAAGAAAAACAATCCCGATAAACCAATCAAAGTATTGAATTTATTTGCGTATACCGGTGGTGCTACTTTAGCATGTGCTGCTGCCGGAGCCCAGGTAACACATGTCGATGCTTCAAAAGGAATGGTTACATGGGCAAAAGAAAATGCTGCTTCATCTGACCTTTCCGACCGTCCAATTCGCTGGATAGTAGACGACTGTGTTAAATTTGTGCAAAGAGAAATAAGACGTGGCAAAAAATATGACGCCATAATTATGGATCCGCCTTCATATGGCAGAGGTCCTAAAGGCGAAATATGGAAGATTGAAGAAGCTATACATCCACTCGTAAAACTGTGTACACAGCTTCTGACTGATGAACCATTATTCTTCCTTATTAATTCATATACAACAGGACTGCAGCCTGCTGTTTTAAGTTATATGCTTTCAACAGAATTAAAGCCATTTGGCGGCCACGTAGATTCAGAAGAAGTCGGCCTTCCTGTATCATGTAACGGTCTTGTTCTTCCATGTGGCGCTTCAGGCAGATGGAGCAGGTAACCGGATAACACACGCAGCAACCGCTAACAGATTACAGGTGCCTGTGGAATTACAAACGACCGACATAACTGCAATTAATAACAATTAATAACCAGCAAATAACCGGTACACGCCTGACTTTCACAGTCATTTTGCATGTACCGGTTTAAATTATTGTTTAGATTTTATCCATGATTTTTCTTATTTTAACAATATTTTATTTTGATATATTTTATTTTGATAATATTATCTTTTCGCTATTAAACATTTTTGTAAGAATAAACACAAAAATTCCTGCAAATATAATATCTGACACACATGTAATGCCAATATGAACAGCGCTAAATTTAAATGTAAATATCTCCTGCATACTCTGAACGCTGTTATATATAGGTACTGCATACATATAGTCCGGCTGTTGTGCTTCACCGCCAAACATTGTTGCAAACGCAATGATCATAACTATTATCATAAACGGACTTACGTATGTACCAGCTTCTTTTACAGTTTTTGCATATGCTGAAATAACCGAAATAATTGCAATCATAACAAGTACTGTACATAAAACAATAACAAGCAATACTGCATATTCTCCCACGCCATATACATCCGTCGAAATAGCCTGAGACGCTTCATCCCCTGCTAATGATTCAAAATACTTTGGAAGTGACAATACAATACCTGCAAAACTCGAAAGTCCGCTAAGTAATGCTATTATACTAAGACTTACTATTTTACCAATTGCAAGTTCGGAACGCTTTACAGGTGTAACAAGAATTGTTGTAAGTGTTCCTCTTTCCTTTTCACCTGCAATTGATTCAGGTGCAATTGAAACACATCCGCTTATAAGTGATACCAGAATAAACATCGGAAGAAGCATTGCAAGTATCTGTGCTGACTGTTCTTTATCCGAAGCAACGTCATATTTAATATCCGGATCTGCATTTATATCAAACTTGTTTATAAGACTGTTTTCATATTGTTCCAACATAGCTGATACTTTATTATATGCTGCTGATGACTCATCTGAGGCACTATTATAAAATATTTCTACCTGTGGTGCTTTTTGTGTAGTTTTCGTACTGTCATAGGCTGCCACCTGATTTATAAAATTCTCTGGAAATATAACTGTAATGCTAATATTTTTATCTTCAACAGACTTTTTCATTGTTTCTACATCAGAGGTATCATCTTTTATGGATATTTTCATCTGTTCAAACCCCTGTTTAAATTCATCCGGCATATTTACCACATATGCACTGCTTTGCTTATCATCCACACTGTCACGTTTACTGGAGAATGCCCCACCCATTACAGTATATATAAGATAAATCATAAGCCCTGGCATAATAAGAATTGTAAAGACCATTCTTTTATCTTTAAAAAACCTGAACAATTCTTTTCGCATAATTGTCAGAATATTATTCATTTACTGCACCAGCCTTTCCTTCAAATATTTCAAAAAATCTGTCTTCAAGTGACATTCCATTCATAACATTTTCAAGAGTATCATCAATTACTGATTTTCCATCAATAATAATAACCACTTTATCACAGATTCTTTCTATAAGTCCAAAGATATGGCTTGATATTATTATACATTTGCCTGCTGCCTTCAAATCCTTAAGGAAATCCACAACTATTCTTTCCGTTATTATATCAAGTCCATTTGTCGGTTCATCAAAAATGATAATCTCCGGATCATGTACTATTGATATTACCAGCGACACTTTCTGTTTCATACCTGTTGACAAATCTGCAACTTTGACCTCTGCGAATTTATCAATCCCAAACTTTTCAAAAAGTTCCTTCTTTCTTGCATTTGCCTTATCCTTTGCAATTCCGTATAAATCCGAAAAAAAGTCAAATAAATAATTAGGGGTAAAGAAATCCTCAAGCTTTAACTCACTTGTAAGAAAACCTATTTTTTTTCTATAGGAAATAATATCCTCATTTATCTCTTTTCCATCCAGCAGTATTTCTCCACTGTCTGCATTAATAATTGCTGCCAGCATTCTAAGTGTTGTTGTCTTACCTGCACCGTTTGCTCCCAGTATACCAAGTATCTCACCCGGATTAGCCCGGAATGATACATTATCAACAGCAACCTTAATATTATCTGCTGTTTTTGCAATTCTCTGCTGCTTCTTAGAAAGCTTAAAAGTCTTTCTAAGGTTTCTAACCTCTAAAATTTTCAACCGCAATAACCTCCATATATTTATTTGATTTATATTATCAAGCTGCATATTTATACAACTTTAAAATATTAATTAAATTTTACCATATATATATGATTTTTACAAAAAAAACCGCCGAATTTCTGGTTTTAAAACCAGAGCCCCGGCAGTCTGCATATATCCGCTTATAAACCTGTTAATCAAATAAACAAAATTTATTTATTAACAGCCTTTTTTGCAGGCTTATTTTACAATCTTCATATAAGGATATGTTGTCTGTATTATATTATCCGGATAAACATAATCCAGAAATTCTTCAGCTGCATTTACGACCTGACTTCCCGTGTTTCTCTGTACATATCGTATTACAGCCATGTTCGAAAGCAGTATATCAAGTGTCATAAATATGACAATTGCAATAGTTCCAACCTTGCCTGCCATCGGTGGTATCTTCTCTATAATCCAGCTTATTCCAGGATAAATGAATTTAAACCATACAATTGACAGTATTCCCCAAAACACACAGAATAAAAGATTTGCTCTTCCATCTATATTATATGGCAGGTGGTTGTAATCCCAAAAACTTGTTCCCAGTAACAATTCAACAACCCAGCTGCTTACATATTCATATACCCCGCCAAATATAAAGCCAAATGCAAACAGGAAAATCATATTTTTCTTTCTGAAACGGTAAAGCAGCACTGTTATAAGGAGCCCGCCAAAGCCCCATATAATACTGAATGCTCCATACAATACACCACTGCGGCTCATCCATACACCTTCTGTAGCCCATACGTAAACTGTTTCAATAATATCCCCCACAAAAGCACTTATAAGAAACAGCCATACCATCTTATCAAAACACATTCCTTTTGCAAATACATGTCTGTATGTTTTCTTACTCTTTCTTTTAACTTCTGTTCCCTTTTCCTGATCAATAAACTCCGGAAATGCTTTGTACAAACGTTTCTCTACCTTTAAAAACAGCCTCATTCCAAGTGTCTTTTTGGTTTTTTCAAGCACTCCTGCTATACTTTCATATACATAACCTGAAAACCTCCACTTTAACGTTGTGGCAACTGTGACAAACAAATCACATATAAATGCCAGCATAAGCACGGCTTCAATAATTCCCATTACATTTCCCGGAATAACAAGATACACCATATACAGAAATGGATTCACAAGCCACATTGCAAGAAGCACTGCACATGTCAGAAGAATACATGGAAAAAGTGCTATATAACCATTTATATTCATTTTCATTTTGGAATAGTCCCAGAAATATCTTCCGGTAATATGTTTCAATATTACTCCGGAAACATACTCAACTGCTGATGTAAAAAGGAATATAAATACAACCTGCCCCAACGTATTTAATGAAAGTCTTGTATAAATTAAATTGACCATTACCATAATAAATCCATATCGTACACATAATGGTCCATTTACAAATCCCCTGTTTACAAATCTGTTGTATTTTACAGTTGCACTTATCTCCTCAATTACCCATCCTAAAAATGCATAAATAAAGAAAAAATATACATAAAGAAATACATTTACTCTCATTGCTGTCCCCTCCTTCTCGCTGGTATTTCCTTAATAAGGTGTTTACTTCTATTTATTTATATTATACTATAAAAACACACATTTTTCACATTTTATTTGATGAAAGGAAAGAAATTATGTATAAAAAATATATTGCCGTCACAAACCTTACTTTATGCGAAAATCATCAAAAAAATATTAATTTGTTTATGCCCGGCTCTGACTGGTACGCTTCTTATCTGGTTCAGATTAAAAAAATTGCATCCTGTGAACCTCTTGCAATTGTACTGCGCGAGAAATCACTTAGCGAATCCCTATACTTAAAGCTTTCCAAAGATGTACTGAAAATATGCGAACCATATAACACCAGAGTTATTTTGCATAATTTTTTTAATGTTGCAAAAAAACTTAACCATCCATATCTTCATTTACCACTTCATGTATTGCAGAATATAAATAACTCTTTATTGTCCGGGACCGATGTTTTTACAGACAATTTATCTTATGCACCTTTACTTGGAACATCTGTGCATTCTGTTGAAGACGCAATTATTGCACAGAAACTTGGTGCTTCTTATCTTTTTGCCGGAAATATATATGAGACCGAATGCAAAAAAGGTCTTGCCGGCCGCGGTCTTTCTTTTCTTCATGATGTATGCAGCTGTGTTGACATTCCTGTATATGCAATAGGCGGAATAACCCCCGCACGCATTGGCGATGTAATCGGTGCCGGTGCTAAAGGTGCATGCATGATGTCATGGTTTATGAATGCCAAAAATCTTTAAATTCACTTTCGATACGTACAAGTTTTCATCGTATACCATCCCATATTTTTATCATATAAACGGCATACAATATTCGTCTGTTAAAAAATTATCAATTTCGCGTCTGACTGTCTTGTCATCTGTAAAGTTATGTGCTATAATTTCACTTAAATTTTAGAAAAACTACATAAAGGAGATATGCTTTAAGCATAAATTTTACATCATGAATCCAATAGTTGATGAAATTAACAAGTTAAAAAAAGAAAAAGATGCTGTCATTCTTGCGCATTACTATGTAACTGATGAAGTACAGGCTATCGCTGACTACATTGGCGACTCTTACTACTTAAGCAAGGTTGCCACACAGATTCCACAGCAGACAATTGTCTTCTGTGGTGTTACATTTATGGGAGAAAGTGCAAAAATCTTAAATCCCGGTAAAAAAGTATTAATGCCGGATAACCTTGCAAACTGCCCTATGGCGCATATGGCAGACGTTGACCGCATTGAAGAAGTCAGACGTCAGTATGACGATGTAGCAGTTGTCTGTTATATAAATTCAACTTCAGATTTAAAAACACATTCTGACGTATGTGTAACATCATCAAATGCATTAAAGATAGTTAAATCACTTCCTAACAAGAACATTTTCTTTATACCTGATGAAAACCTTGGCAGATATATTGCATCAAAGGTTCCGGAAAAGCATTTTATATTTAATGACGGTTTCTGCCATGTACATAAAAGTATTACAAAAGAAAATGTTTTAAAGGCCAAGGAAGCCAAGCCGGATGCTCTCGTTTTAGTACATCCCGAATGTACACTCGAGGTCTGTGAGCTTGCCGATTATATCGGAAGCACTTCAGGCATTATAGATTTTGCCACAAAAAGTGATGCGAAAGATTTTATTATCTGCACAGAAATGGGCGTACTTTATGAACTGAAAAAAAAGAACCCTGATAAACATTTCTACAACGTTGGAATCAGACAATTCTGTCCAAACATGAAAAAAGTAACACTCGAAAAAGTTCGTGATGTACTTCTTAAAGAAGATAATGTAGTTGAAGTCAGTGATGAAGTAAGAAAAAAAGCCAATATACCACTCAACCGTATGTTAGAGCTGGCAAAGTAAAGAACTTTTGGCACTTATATGAAAGGACATGGTGAAGTATCATGGTGAATGAAAATACTAATCTGAAAACAGACATTGTTATTGTAGGAACAGGCGTAGCCGGAATGTTTTGCGCTCTTAACCTTCCACGTGACAAAAAAATAATTATGATAAGCAAAGATGATGCAGAAAGCAGTGATTCATATCTTGCCCAGGGCGGTATCTGCGTGTTAAAAAATGAAAACGATTATGACAGTTACTTTGAAGATACATTAAGAGCCGGTCACTATGAAAACAATCGTGATTCTGTTGACATTATGATACGAACCTCAAGAGATATTATAAATGATCTTATCTCATACGGCGTTGATTTTGAAAAGGATGCTGATGGAAATCTTGCATTTACGCGTGAAGGGGCTCACTCAACACCAAGAATACTATTCCATGAAGATATCACCGGCAAAGAAATCAGCAGCAAACTGCTCACGCAGGTTAAAAAGCTCTCAAATGTCACTATTATCGAACATATGACTATGCTCGATATCATAGAAGCTGATAATACATGCTATGGAATCATCTGCCGTGATGCTGACGGTGAGATAAAAACTATTACTGCCAACTATACTATGTGGGCATGCGGTGGAATCGGCGGTCTTTATACACATTCAACTAATTTCAGACATTTAACCGGTGATGCACTTGCAATCTCATTAAAGCATAATATCAAACTTCAGAATATTGACTATATACAGATTCATCCAACAACACTTTATTCTAAAAAACCCGGAAGAAGATTTCTTATTTCCGAGTCCGTACGTGGAGAAGGAGCAATTCTTCTTAATGCGAAGAAAGAACGTTTTGTAAATGAACTTCTTCCACGTGATGTTGTTGCAAATGCAATCTATAAGCAGATGGAAAAGGATAAAATGCCTTATGTATGGCTCTCTCTCGCTCCTATTGCTGAATCGACCATTAAGAATCATTTTCCAAATATATATGAACGCTGCCTTGAAGAAGGCTACGATGCGACAAAGGAATGTATTCCTGTTGTACCTGCGCAGCACTATTTTATGGGTGGTGTACATGTAGACCGTTATAGCAAAACCACAATGGATCAGCTCTATGCAGCTGGCGAAACAAGTTGTAATGGTGTCCATGGTGCCAACAGGCTTGCAAGTAATTCACTTCTTGAAAGTCTTGTATTTGCAAAACGTGCTGCAAAACAGATGTCTGAAAATTTCAATAACACCAGAATTGATGATACTATACTTGGCAGTATTGATCTTAACTACTATAAAAACAATGAATTAATCCGCGAGCAGTATAAAGATGCAATTCTTAAGGAAATTGACCGTATGAAGGCTGAAACTGCCAAAAGAAATAAAGCCAGGGAAAAAGCACAGGCAATCTAAATCCATTACATTATTTTGCAGATAATAATACTAAGCTGCGGAATGTTTTGAACAAAAAACAAGTCTGATTAATCTAAACGGAGGATTTTACACAATGGATAATGTAACTATGAAACTAAATGCTGACCACCTTATTTTACAGGCCCTTGCAGAAGATATCACAAGTGAAGATGTTACTACAAATTCTGTAATGCCAGAGCCAAAGCAGGGCGAAGTACAGCTTATCTGTAAACAGGATGGTATTATCGCAGGTCTTGATATATTTAAGAGAACTTTTGAACTTCTTGATGATACAACTACCTTTGAAATGCATTGTAAAGATGGTGATAAAGTTACAAAAGGACAGATTATGGCCGTTGTAAGAGGTGATATACGTGTTCTCCTTACCGGTGAACGTACAGCACTTAACTATCTGCAGCGAATGAGCGGTATTGCAACATATACACGTTCAATAGCCGATTTATTCAAAGGTTCAAAAACCAAGCTTCTTGATACAAGAAAAACCACCCCTAATAACAGAATTTTCGAGAAATATGCCGTAAGAGTCGGTGGAGGATACAATCACAGATATAATCTTTCTGATGGAATATTACTTAAAGATAACCATATCGGTGCTGCGGGTGGTGTTAAAGAAGCGATTACTATGGCTAAGGAATATGCTCCATTTGTAAGGAAAATTGAAGTCGAAGTTGAAAATCTCGATATGGTTCGTGACGCTGTCGAAGCCGGAGCTGACATTATAATGCTTGACAACATGACTCCTGAAATGATGATTGAGGCTATTAAAATAATCGACGGACGCGCTGAAACAGAATGCTCAGGTAATGTAACACGTGAAAATGTAGAACGTCTCATTAACATAGGTGTTGATTACATTTCAAGCGGTGCACTTACCCACTCAGCTCCTATTCTTGATATTTCACTTAAAAATTTACATGCTATCTAGGAGGTTAAAAAATTGAGCGGTGAAGAAAGACGTAAAGAAATAATTAACATAATACGCGCAAGTGCTTCGCCTGTATCAGGTGGCAGACTTGCTGAACTTCTTGACTGCAGCCGTCAGGTAATCGTTCAGGATATTGCTCTTTTACGTGCCTCTGAACAGGATATTATATCCACAAACAAGGGTTATATACTTGCCAGCAAGCCCGCTTCGAAAACACGTATATTTAAAGTATGTCATGATGATAAATCCACTGAAGATGAACTTATGACAATAGTCGATCTTGGCGGCAAAATCATTGATGTATTTGTTGAACATAACGTATATGGACGAGTAAGCGCTCCTCTTGGTATCAGTTGCCGGCGCGATGTAATTCATTTTATAAATAATATGAAAAATGATGATGCACGGCTGTTAAAAAATATCACGTCCGGGGTGCACTTCCATACGGTTGAAGCTGACTCCGATGAGATTTTAGATGAAATAACACAAGCTTTGAAAGAAAAGAAATATCTTTGTGCATAATTTCCTTGTGCATAATTTCATAAACATAATAAGTAACTATTGTACATAGCTATAGTATATAATTGTAATATATATCTATAATACATAATCATAATATGTAACATGCTATACAAAAACCAATAATGAGTGGCAAAATCAATCCCGCCGCTCACTGTTGGTTTTATTTGTTTTTATTTGTTTTTTCTACCTGTTTTGTTATGTCTTTGTTATCGTTTAGCATAGGCTTCATTACTTTCATTACTTTACATATTTCACTATATTTTTCTGTAATATACCCATAATTTTCAGGATCATGAGGCAGTATACATTCTGAACAGTCTTTTATGCCATTTTCTAATATTCTGAAACTACCACCACACATGCTGCCAAGTACATACAATGGGCAGTAACAAAAAAGGCAGTTAAACGCTTTACCTGTTTCATTTTTATGACAGGGATAATATTCACACTCTTTATTTGTAAAACACGAAAAATGTTTTCCCTTCCAATATGGGATGTCCGATTTATTCACTATTCTTCTGTCCTTTCATTTTTAAATTTTCCGGATCAGTTATCTATGTTTTTTTACTTTAATATGCGTTTGATAATTTTCACTAATAATTTTAATATATATAATTCTTGTTAAACATTTCCGCATATGCTATTATTCAGTTAATTGAAGTTAAAATTTAAGATTTTTGTCATATATCATCGCAATGTATTGCCAGAAATGGAGATTAGTGTAAAAAATCATGCTGATGCGATAATTTTTCACACGGCTATTTGTTTCTGAGCAAAACAAATAGCTCATGACGGCAGATGAGAAATCGCCTACGCGAATTTCTCATCGCCTCTTCGCAACAAAGTTGCTCAGAAATGAGGGTTAGTATGCATTATAAAATTGTTTTTAGCGATATTGATGGTACTCTGTTAAACTCGGAGCACAAAATAACACCTTTAACAGAATATGCCATAAAAGAACTCCAAAAACTTGATATTCCATTTGTAATTATTTCTGCCAGAAGTCCTTCCGGCATTTATCCAATAGTAAATGACTACAATATAAAATGTCCTATTATTTCATACAGCGGAGCTCTTATTCTTGATGAAAATAATAATGTCCTTTTTCATAAAGGCATTAAAAAAGAATCCGCAAATGAAATAATAAATTTTATTGAAAAAAAACATTTTGACATGACATGGGGAATATATTCATTTGATCAATGGATCGTAAAGAATAAAAAAGACCCAAGAATCATAAATGAAGAAACCATTGTAAAAGCATACTCAACCCAGGGTGATATTAATTCCATAACGGGTAATGAAGTACATAAAATACTATGTATCTGCAATCCCGATAAAATATTGGATATTGAGAACCTGTTAAAAATTAATTTTCCAGATTACTCAATCGCCAAATCTTCAGATATTCTACTTGAAATTATGGAAAAAAATATAACAAAAGCAACTGCAGTTAATACTATGTGTTCTCTTTTAAATATTAATATTTCAGATACAATCGCTTTTGGTGATAATTATAATGACCTCGAAATGCTCCAAACTGCCGGACGCGGATTTCTTATGGAAAATGCTCCTGTTGAATTAAAAGCCAAAGTAAAACTTCACACCGCAGATAATGACCATGATGGAATTTATTATGCCCTTAAGAAAACAGGAATTTTATAAAATATATTTTTTTATGATTTCCGCACAGCCATCGTGATCATTATCACTCACAATTACATCTGAAACTGCTTTTACCTGATTATTTGCATTTCCCATTGCTACAGCTAATCCAGCTTTCTTTAATGCACCAATATCATTATCGGCATCACCGGCTACGATTATCTCTTCAAGAGATATGTTAAGATAACCGCACAATTTTTCAAGTCCGATTCCTTTATCAATTCCCTTAGAAGAGATTTCAAGCGCCGTAGTCTCAGCATTTACAAGTTCAACATTAAGTCCTGCATCGACTATCCTTTGTCTTGTACGTTCTCTGGCCTCGGCTGATGTATGATAAAGATTAAGCTTTTCAACTGAAAACGGATTTTTAAAATACTGCTCATAAATATTATCCCATTTTGTAGTTACTCTTTCATACATTTCCTGATATACTTCCATATGATAGTGTGCCATATTTTCTATTTTATCTTTTTGAACTATTGATTTTTTTGAAAGGAAATGAACCATTAAATCTTCCTGCATAGATATTCTTAAAATTTTCTCTATAGTATCTGTGTCAAGTCCACAACTGTAAATTTCACTGTCAGTGTTCCTGCCAATAACCAATGCACCACTCACACAGTTGACATAGCGTATGCCTTTTATAACATCAAAATATTCATTAAGCTCTGCAAGACACCTGCCCGTATTAAATATTACAATTACTCCACTGTCAATTGCTTCCTGAACAGCCCTCAAAGTCTTATCACTAATATTTTTCCTGCTGTTTAATAATGTTCCATCCATATCAAATGCAACCAGTTTATATTTACCCATTATACATTCTCCCCTCTTATTTTTTCATGCCAGCTGACAAATCACTTTAAGTTATATTCTGGCGTCATACTTCCCAATACTTCCCATACTCTGTAAAACCATACTGCCAGCACAACTCTGTTTATATACAATCAAATCTCTGTAAATTTTAAATCTTTTGAGTACATTATATAAAAATTAACCAGACAAATAACGCGAAATGAATTTTACTCTGCTAAGAATAAAAACGCAGGCGTAGCAAGATACGTCAAATTCTTCTGATACGGCAGATAAAAATCCAGGCAGTTTTTTGGTCCGGTTATTTGCAGGACGATATACTGTAAATATCGTACTCACAATCACCCTTAAAGTCAATCTGATCTTTGCTTATTTAACTCACAAAATCTTTACTCTATTTTTGCTTGGCATGCAAAAATATACCGATACAATGGTTCATATATATCTTAAAATTCCTGCCTATTTCATTGCTGATATAAGTATTGCACTCCATACTGGTATTGCAATTATTGAAAATAACGTTGACAAAACTACACATTTAGCTGCACTCACCTCATCTGCTCCATATTTTGCTGCCAATAAAGATGTTGTACTTCCAGCCGGCATACTTGTCAATAAAACTGCAACACCTGTAATTAAAGGATTAAATTTTAATAAATTACATCCTGCATATACTATAAACGGCATAAAAACCAGACGAATAAAATTATAATATAATTGCTTTGCCGTAATTAAATGCTTAAAATCCACATCTACCAATATTGTACCAATATACATCATTGTCATACCACTTGTACAATTGCTTAGTGATGTTATTGTTTTATATACAGGTGCTGGTATTGTCAAATGAAATATTAGAATTATCATTCCAATATATGTAGCAACCATACTTGGATGAGTCATGATTTTTTTATAAGCTTTTTTCTTGTCCTTTTCTTTTGTAAAATATGAAACTCCCGCTGTCCACATTACCACACGCTGCGGTAATAAAAAAACAGATGCAAATAATAATCCTGTTTCCCCAAACACTCCCTCTGCCATTGGATTCCCAATAAATCCCGAATTAGAACACACCGTCGCATATTGATATACTTCTTTTTCACCCGGATTCATTTTTGAATACATAAATCTACAGATAATTAATGCCATAACCTGAACAAATATAGCTATTCCCAGCAGTATTATAAAATCATTCCAGTAATCAGATGCCAAATCAAATGTAAAAGCCTTAATTATGTTACATGGAAGAATTACATATAAAATAATATCTGTAATACATTTTTTCCCTTCATCTGTTATAACTTTCCTTTTTCTCAAAATAAATCCAATCATTATAAGCAGAAACATCATTCCCATTACGTTGGTTAATGTAGTAAACAAATAAACACCTTCTTTTCCAGTTTTGAAAATTTCCTGTTAATATTAATAAGTAAGAAAAGAGAGCCTATCCATATTGATAGACCCTCTTTGACCATACTCTATTATATCTATTAAAAAAACAAATCTCAATATAACCATACAAAGAACTCATTAAATATACAAATATAATATTCAAAACTTATATTAAAAAGCTTTTCTTATTTATTATAAATTATTCAAATTGATTTTATCCTCTTCATAATCTTTTCAGCGTCATAATCCGGTGCCATAGATTCTGCGGCTTCATATATTTTTCTTATTATTCTGATATCCTCTTCAAGTATATCTGCTGTTTGTTCAGGCGTATTTCCTTTGTTAATCTTTTTAATCACCTGATTAATCAGCTTTAAAAATTGCCCTTCTTCGCGTCCTGTTTTAAGTCCTTCCTCACGACCTTCTTTACGACCTGTTTTAAGACCTTCTTCACGCCCGGCTTCTCGGGAGGCATCCCTCTCCTGCTGCATATGCTTTTCCTGATCATATTCAAATATACTCATTCTCAACACCTCGGCTCGATTCTTTTTAAGGAATTCTTTTAGGATTCCTGCATCTATACATTCATCTATTGCTTTTTCAATTGCTGACTTAAAAGGTAATGTCTTCTGGTATTTTCTTGTTATATCTATAAAGTGCATATACTGCTGCAGTGTCGGGCTTTTCTTCATCAGGTCATTATTATATCCCGGATTTATATTCACAACCTCAATAGTAAGCTCCATAGAAATATTTTCTGACTTCTTCTCATATGCATCTGACAGTTTTAGAAGCTGTTTCTCCGGAAGCTTTTTTAGTCCATTATAAAATACTACAAACTTTGGTTCAGGTATTTTTATAAGCTTCTCACCATAAATGTTCTCATTCATTGTCAGTGCAGAATATACGCATGATACATAAAACAGATTCCTAAGAGGCATATTTAAATTTACCGTTGACTGGTGCTCATAAAGAACCAGCTGTGAACCTATTATAAATGAAACATCATTTTTCATGCCCATATATATTGCATTCTCAAGTGTTGTGATGATGAGTTCATCCGGGTTGTCATAAGACGTATCATTCATTGCATTATATACTTCCAGTGCAACCTTTCTGTCTTTAAGCAGCATCCTGAATACATGATCTTTGTATGCCCTGTCCGGTTCTCCAAGTATCTGGATTATATTCTGGACTGACTGTTCAAGCTGCTCCCTTGATATTCCGTTACCCACGCCATTCCCTTTTTTAGTTTTAATTGTGTTTTCGTTTTCTAACATCCATTATCCTCCTTTGATGTGTCGGGAGAATACTGCATTTTCAGATACCAATCTTATAAGCATGTGATATAGATGTTATACACAATGCATGCTTTATAAGTCATGGCTAAATCCACATGTAAGAATTCTCCCTGCTTTGACTGTTTGTGATTTAAAGCATTGAAAATTCCTGTTGATTAATACTCTACTGAAATGCAGAATGGCTTATATGCCATAATTAGATTGTATATGTAATTACTGCAATAAAATTATTGTTGCATTATTGCACATAAATACATATCTGTTAGAAATGTAATGCTTTAGTTTGGATTATACCATTAGTTTATAATTATGTCACTAAAAATAATTAGAAATAACATAAATAACTGTACTAATATCCTATAATCCTAAAACTACCGAAACAATTGATAATGTTATAACTGAAAAAATAGTTGTTACCGCAACTCCTTTTGTTCCTTCCTGCACATCACCACCATATTGACTTGCAAGCATAGGCACCATGCTTCCTACTGGTGTTGCTATCATAATTATAGTAACTCCAATCATTACCTGATTAGTTATAAATAATTTTAATATAAATCCAAATAATATTGGCACAATAAGTAATTTAATTACCGAGAACATAATTAATTTAATATCTGTAAAGACGCTTTTTATATCCATTCCAATAAATGATGCACCGATAACCATCATGCTGAGCGGTGCCGTTAACCCACCAATCATATCAATAGTTTTAGAAAATACATATGGCATATGAATATTCATTGCATAAAAAACCAGTGCTATAACAACAGCAACCGTTCCCGGATTTATTAAAAGTTTAAGATTAAATTTTCTTTTGACCTTTACTGCATCAACAGACTGTTCTTCTAATTCATCACCATCTTTAGCCATAACATAAACACCATATGTATATATCAACACATTAAAAGGTATCATAAATACAGCTCCATAAAGCAATGCTTCACTTCCATATATACCTGCAACAATTGGAAAACCCATAAATCCCATATTGGTAAATACAATCATAGCACGATATACACCCCTTTTTGATAACTGTACCTTAAGTATTATGGGTAAAAATCCTGCAATAATTATAAGTACTGCATAGCTTATTAATGCAATTATCGCTGTAATTATAAGTTCTTTTCCTTCAATGACACTATCAGACAATACGCTTGAAATTATAAAACACGGGTTAGATATATTTACAACAATGGATGACAGCTTCTTACTGCTTTCATCTGTTATAATTTCTTTTTTCCTTGCAACTACCCCTACAAGCATGATTAAAAATAATATTATCATTTGTTGTAACATTATCATTGGCATTTCCTCCTGTTATGAAGTGACTTTTGTCAAGAGTTAATTTCAAAAAAATTTCCTTAACTCCAGTCACATTTGTTTTCCT
>CAKRGM010000023.1 GCA_934330725.1 uncultured Lachnospiraceae bacterium
TAATCATCTGCTCTGTACTGTTTTGTTTTATTTGGTGTCGCTCGCGGCGACTTGATTATAATATCACCTGTTGTTTAGAATGTCAACACTTTTTTAAAACTTTTTTCGACTTTTTATTTTATTTTTTATTCCTATCAATTATCTGCTTTAATTTTTAAGGTCTTGCAGACCATTTATAAGACTATTTATTCTTACTCCCGGCGCCTTTTCCTACAGACTGAAGCCCTTTTATACATGCATAAATAAAAACAGAGATATGCATAAATTAAATCTATACATATCTCTGCCATACTCATCTGAAATATTTAATATTTTTGTACAATGCGCTGGTCCTAGTCAATTGCATTCATAGCTTTATCAGTAATTTCTCTCTGATATGCAATTTCATTCTCTATATTACGGGCAACTTCATTTGCCGTATATGCAGCATCAACTACTTTTTTCAAAACATTGCCCACTTCATCTGCTTTAACCTTCTGAGTAGAAGCATTATCATATATTGTCTTCATTGACTCAACAGTTTCAAGAACAGATGACTGTACTTCTTCAATAGTTTCTGTTATCTCTCTTGATGACTTTGATGATTGTGAAGCAAGATTACGCACTTCACTTGCAACAACTGCAAATCCACGTCCATGTTCACCTGCTCTTGCAGCTTCAATCGACGCATTAAGTGACAAAATATTGGTTTTATTTGATATTGAACTTATAACCAGAGCAAACTGCTCAATTTTCTTTGATAATTCTTCTAACTCTTTAATCTTAGCAGAAGATATTTCAACAACCTTATTAAGCTCATCAATCATTTTAAGAATCTCTTCAACACTTCCAATACTTTCTTTTACAAGATTTAACGAAGTATCTGATGAATTGATAACATCAAAAGCATCTTTTTCAAGCTTTTCCTGTGACTTATCCAATCCTGTAAGAATTCCCCTCAAATCCGTTGTTTGTTTCTTTTCCATAAATGTCTCCTCCATTCCTATGCTGCACAACTTTATATATACAAATATACCTGCCTCAATAGATATTCCGTCAATCATAACACATGACTAAATCTCATACCGGCTTACGTATATAAACATGTGCATAAACGCAAGGTAACGATGCAGTATTTTATACTGTTTCCCCTCTGTTTTTTTCACTTTAGTATATTAGAAGATATTTAAAGCTCTTAATATTTGTACAGGCATCATGAATTAAATATTTATAATTCAAACCAGTAATTATCCTGATACTTTATATTAAATTTATAGCTTCATAAATACTACTAATACCAATTACGTTTATTTTATCAGTTTTCATTATATTTTTCAAGCATACTCTTGGTAAAATACATGTTTTAAATCCTAATTTTACAGCTTCATTTATTCTTGCCTGTGCCTGACTCACTGCACGTACCTCTCCGGTAAGACCAACCTCCCCAAAAATAATCGTACTGCTGTCCACCGGACGGTTTTTGTAACTGCTTACAAGTGCCATTATTATTGCAAGATCAAGCGCTGGCTCGCTGACTTTCATTCCACCCGCAACATTTATATATGCATCGCTGCCGGACAAATGAATTCCTGCACGTTTTTCAAGAACAGCCATCAAAAGATCTACCCTCCTGTAATCTGTACCTGTTGCCGTTCTCCTTGGCATGCCGAAATTAGAATCACATACAAGCGCCTGTATTTCCAGTAAAATAGGCCGGCTTCCTTCCATAAGGCATGCCACAACTGAACCGGAAGCATCTTCCGGGCGTCCTGTAAGCATATATTCTGACGGATTTTCCACTTCTGAAAGTCCGCTTTCCCGCATTTCAAATACTCCGATTTCATTTGTAGAACCAAAACGGTTTTTTACGCTCCTCAACACCCTGTACATGGCATTTCTGTCGCCTTCAAAATACAACACTGTATCCACCATATGCTCAAGCATTCTTGGCCCTGCTACCACTCCTTCCTTGGTAACATGCCCAACAATAAATATTGCTATATCAAGTCCCTTTGCCAGCTGCATAAGAACTGCTGTTGATTCACGAACCTGACTTACACTGCCTGGTGCTGCTCCAATATCCTCTTTATACATTGTCTGAATTGAATCAATAATCACCACCTCCGGCATTACTTTTTTTAACACAGCCTCTATATTTTCAAGATTTGTTTCACAAAGCAGTTCCAGGTTGTCACTTATTTTTCCAAGTCTGTCTGCTCTTATTTTAATCTGTATAAGTGACTCTTCACCGGATATATAAAGAACTTTTTTATTATCAAGTGCCAGATTATTACACATTTGAAGAAGTAATGTTGACTTTCCTATTCCAGGATCTCCTCCAACAAGAACAAGCGATCCTTCTACAATTCCTCCGCCAAGTACACGGTCAAATTCTTTAATCCCCGTACTAATTCTGTCTTTATCCTGTGAAGATATCTGGGACAATCTGGTTGTCTTCATGTCTGTTTTTACAGCCGATGTTCCAATTCTGGTATTTATAACACCTTTAGGCTGTTTCCCTGAAACCGGCTGTTCTACAAATGTATTCCACTCTTTGCAGGCAGGGCACTGCCCATACCATTTTGCTGATTCATATCCACACTCTTTACAAAAAAATGCAGTATCTTTTGCTTTTGCCATAATAATCCTCCATTTCGCAGACGCTTTGCGTCAAAGGAATCGTGAGCTGAATTTCAGATTCAGCTCTGCGATCATAGCTGCTTTGTGACGCCTGCAGCACAAATAGCTGTGTGAAAAACACATAAATAAGCAAAAAGGAAGCGGGTTTTAATCGCTTCCTCAAAAAATCAATATCATTTCCAGAATTTACGCTTTTGTAATAACAACTTTTTTCTCATTATTGCCATCAAACTCTACTGACACAACAAGCTTTCCACCCATATTAGTTGCCATTTTTCCAAGGCTCTCGCCATCTATTTCAATTGCATATTCTGAACCCTCTTCAAGTTCAAGCGTTATCTGCGCATCTTCATTTCCCTCAACATCAAAGCTTACGCTATTATCTGTTGCCTTAAAATCCTTAACTGCTGTTCCCGGTACTGACTCATATACAAAAGAACCATTCTTTTCTAACTTTGTAATGTCCTTATATGTTTTTATCTTATATACATCACCACCATGCTCAAAATCTGACAACTTGGACTTTTCATTAAGTTCATAGTTACCAAAGCTTATCGTTCCGTTTTTTTCTGAACGGATCAGTTCCTTTACTACTGACATCTGTATGTCCTCCCTATTATTATCATATGTTGCAAATAATTATAGCAAAATAATTATTTTATTACCAGTATATCAAAAGATAAATATATTCAGATATACTGTAAAATATTTCATTATTTATTTATTCCTCTTTTTAATGAAAATACAGGTTTTCCATCCTTTAACGTAACCTTAACCCTGTTTCCGGCTTTTATTGTGCCTTCAAGAATCTTTTCTGCCAGAACGTCTTCTATTTCATTCTGTATAGCCCTTCTTAAAGGTCTTGCGCCATACTTTGAATCATATCCTTTGTCAATGATATATGCTCTCGCAGATTCATCCAGTTCTACAGAAAGCTTCATCTGTTCCATTATACGCTTATTAACTGTTGCCATCATTATATCAACAATCTGACCTGTCTGTTCTTTATTAAGCATATGGAACACTATGATTTCATCAATTCTGTTTATAAACTCAGGCTTGAATATTCTCTTAACCTCATCCATAACTTTGTCTTTCATGTTTTCATGAGATGTCTTTTCATCTATTACCGATGCGAAACCGAGTGTTTTTGGCGACACGATGTTTTCTGCTCCGGCATTTGATGTCATTATAATAACCGTATTTTTAAAATCAACAACCCTGCCCGTTGAATCAGTGATATGTCCATCATCAAGCACCTGCAGAAGTACGTTAAATACATCAGGATGGGCTTTTTCAACTTCGTCGAACAGAATTACTGAATATGAATTTCTTCTTACTTTTTCACTTAGCTGTCCACCCTCGTCATATCCTACATATCCAGGAGGTGAGCCTATGAGCTTTGACACTGTGTGTTTTTCCATGTATTCAGACATATCTACCCTTATCATGGCATTTTCAGTGCCAAACATAGCTTCTGCCAGTGCCTTGGAAAGTTCTGTTTTACCAACACCTGTTGGTCCAAGAAAAAGAAATGAGCCTATCGGACGATTTGGGTCTTTTAAACCTACCCTTCCCCTTCTTATTGCTTTTGCAACAGCTGTAACAGCCTCGTCCTGTCCAACAACTCTTTTATGAAGAGTTTCTTCGAGTTTCATAAGCTTATCTGATTCTGTCTGGGCAATCTTTTTAACCGGTATTTTTGTCCATGATGAAACTACATCTGCAATTTCATCTTCTCCAACGACAAGATTTCCACTGTTTCTTTCTTCTTCCCATTTTTTATTAAGCTTTTCAAGTCTTTCTGACATCCTTATCTGCTTTTTCTTAACTTCACCGGCTTCTTCATATGCCTCTGACTTTATTGCTTCTTCTTTTTCTTCATCGAGTTTCTTTATATCTTCTTCGAGTTTTTTAATATTCTTCGGCTTTACATATGCTGCAAGTCTTGTCTTTGCAGACGCCTCATCTATAAGATCTATTGCCTTGTCAGGAAGAAACCTGTCATTTAAATACCTTGTAGATAATTTTACTGCTGCTTCAACTGCTTTATCTGTAATTGTAACGTTGTGGTGCTGTTCATATTTGCCTCGTAAGCCCTTTAAAATAAGAACTGCCTCTTCCTGTGACGGCTCGTCCACACGCACTGACTGGAATCTTCTCTCAAGCGCAGCGTCCTTTTCAATATATTTTCTGTATTCATCTAATGTCGTTGCACCAATAAGCTGTATTTCGCCTCTTGCAAGTGATGGCTTTAATATATTAGACGCATCGATGGCGCCTTCCGCTCCACCTGCACCGATAATTGTGTGAAGTTCATCTAAAAACAGCAGTACATCTCCTGCCTCTTTAACTTCGCTTATTACCTTCTTTATTCTTTCCTCAAATTCACCACGGTATTTTGAACCTGCAACCATTCCGGACAAATCAAGTGTAAGAAGTCTCTTTCCTTTTATTGTTTCCGGTACATTACCCTCAACAATTTTAGCTGCAAGGCCTTCGACTATCGCTGTTTTTCCAACGCCCGGTTCTCCTATAAGACATGGATTATTTTTGGTACGTCTGCTTAATATCTGTATTACACGTTCAATTTCCTTATCGCGTCCTATAACAGGGTCAAGTCTGTTTTGTCTCGCAAGCTCTGTAAGATCCCTGCTGTACTGGTTCAATGTCTGTGTTGCCTTTTTGTCTTTAGACCTTGGCCTGCCATTTTGGAAATCCTCTTTGTACGTGTTTGCATCTTCTCCCATTGCGACAAGAAGATCAACATATATTTTCTTTGTACTTACTCCTATTGTGTTAAGAAGTCTTGCTGCAACGCTCTCTGTTTCTTTTATTATAGAAATCAGAATATGCTCTGTTCCAATAAGTTCTGATTTAAAACGAATTGATTCCTTTGCCGCATTTTCAAGAATTTTTCTGACACGCGGCGTGTAACCTGCAGGTTCCTTCAGATTGACCGTGTTATCCGGCGAAATAAGCTGGCATACGAGATTTGTTATTTTCTCATCAGTAACATCATTTCCTGAAAGTACTGCACAGGCGAGGCTTCCCTCCGCCTGAATAAGGCCAATCAGCAAATGTTCTGAGCCTATATAACCATGCCCTAAAAGCGCCGCTGTTTCAGCCGCATGATCTAACGCCTCCTGGGCCTTTTTTGTAAATCTGCTTTGCATAATTTTTTTCCTTTCCTCAAGTTCTTAAGAATAATCATACTGTTAAAATATTATTTTGTACAGTATGGTGTTTTAATTTTTTAATTTGGGAAGATTATCCCTTACAAATCCTGATCTTTGAATATCAAGTTCATCATCAGACATACTGCGTCCTGACTGGAGTATAAGATTGGCAGGCTGTATTCCTATCATCAGCTGATAAATGCTGCAATCCTCATTTGTATCAAACTTTATAAGGCCTTCAGCAAGCCCAAGCCTTAATTCTGACAGTAGAAAAAGCCCATCCCTGAGTGATAATTTTCTTGAATATTTTAAAACTCCGTATGAACGGAATACATTGTCCATTACTGTAACCTTTTTATTGGTTATCAGACGTTTTCTTAAATTCCTTTCCTGATTTATTATCTGATTAGTTATATTATTCAGATTATCTATTATCTCGCTTTCTGAATAACCTAATGTTACCTGATTTGAAATCTGGTATATATCACCAATTGCAGTATTATCATTACTGCTGTATACACCTCTTAACACCATTCCAAACCGCCCTATTTCTGTTGCAATACCTGCGATCTTATCATTTCCTGCCAGTGCCGGAAGATGAAGCATATAAGATACTCTCATTCCTGTTCCTACATTAGACGGACATGTCGTAAGATACCCATATTTTTCATCATATGCAAACTCCAATGCTTCTCCAAGCTCATCATCTATCTTATCTGCTATTTCATATGCTTTTTTGATATCCATACCTGCAACAAAAGACTGTATACGTATATGGTCTTCTTCATTTAGCATAATTGAAATATTTTCGTCAGGTGATGCCATTCCTGCAGCAACTTCCTGATTAAGCAGAAAATTGCTTATGACATGTCTTTCCTTCATTGCCACTCTGCTGTATAAATTGAGATTTTTAAAATCATAACATGTATAGTCTTTGATAATACTGACATTTTTTATTCTGCTGACAGTCTCATCTATCATTTTTCTTGCTTCGTCGTTGTCCAGCTTAAGGGAAAAATTATAACCTGACAGGTTTCTGGCAAGACGAACACGGCTTGATACTACCACATCACTGTTCTTTCCATTCTGCTCAAACCACCTAAGCATTATCTTTTCCTCCCTTTGTACCTTTAAGTGCTTTTATTTCATCACGGTATTTTGCCGCACCCTCAAAGTTTTCAAGTAAAACGGCTTCCTTAAGTTTAGCATTCAGGACTGCAATCTCATCAAGAATATCATTCTTTCTTTCCTCTGCCGGTCTTAAATCCTGTACAGAATCCTTTTCCTGTTCGTATTTTTTATTTTCTTTTTTGTATCTTTGGTATACCTTGCCTTTATGCTGTATACTTCCCTGAATTTTCTTCATATTGTCCTCTATAAGCGGTCCAAAGACATTATAACATTCAGCGCATCCGAACTTACCCACATTGATAAATTCTCCAAATTCCATTCCACACTGCGGACACCTTATATGCATGGACTGATTGTCAACCTGTTCATGTGCTCCTGTATTAGAAGCAAGCAGTCCTGTAAGCAGCTTAACAAACGGGAAATCGCTGTTTATTACATTTGCATATCCCGTAAGATCAAGCTTTGCAGCACAATCCCTGCATAAATGATGTTCTGTCTTTACGCCGTTTATAATTTCCGTATAATGAATTGTTGCCTCATTTTCATGGCATTTTTCACACAACATATTAAATCTGTCCTTTCTGCATTTTAATAAATTCTTTTTTTCCTTAAAAAGATTATCGGTGCAAAATATGAAATACCGGCTGCTATAAATGCAAATATTAATGAAATTATATTACTTCCTGTTATCATATGCATCAGTGTATATACAACGTACACTGCAATTCCCATTATTATGGAACATGCCAGTGGAATTATAAATGTTTTTTTATACTCAGGCCTGAAACCGGTATATTGATGCAGTTTAATTATATTTAAAACAAATATCAGCACAGGAAAGCTTGCATTGCCTATAACTACTGCATATATTCCAAGACCTGTGAACTTAAGCAGGATATATACAAGTATCACATGAACAACAAGTGATATAAATGAATGCTTCACCGGCATATTCATCCTGTCAATCCCCTGAAGAGCTGAACTGGTCACTGTGGATAATGTATAAAACACTACTGCTACCGCTCCGATTTTTAACATTATGCCGCCCTGTACGCAGTCATAGCGTGGGAAAAGAAGCTGTATTATATTCTGTCCAAGCACTGCAAGCCCGATAAATGATGGAATTGCAACAAACATGTTTGTCTTTAATGTATCCTTGAGTTTTCCATTAACCCCATCAATATCATTTTTCACAAATGAAGCAACTATGCTTGGAAGCATTGCTGCTGACAGAGCAGAAGCAATACCCTGTGGTACACCAATGAGAAGACTGTAGCTTGAGCTGAAATTTCCAAGATCATTAGCAATATTTTTTGAGATTTCTTTTCCGACCATTAAATTATTGAACATAATATCATCTATTACAGCACTTATCTGATAAAATGTCTGTCCTACAATGATTGGAATCATTGTTACTATTATCGTATGGTATACTCTTTTACTTTCCACAGATCTGCTTGCTTTATCGTGGCGCACCATTTTCATAAATGTAGGCCGGTAAATAACATAAAGAATCACAAGAAACATAAGTCCCATAAATGCACCGGCTGCTGTACCAAGTGTTCCACCTGCAGCGCCATATGCGGCAACTTTTTGTGTTTCCTTATATGCATTTACCAAAAGATAACCGGCAAGAATACTTACAACAGCATTAACTACCTGCTCAATAAGCTGTGACACTGCCGTGGGAATAGTTGTTCCCTGTCCCTGGTAAAAGCCTCTCATAACCCCCATTACTGCAACAAAAAATACTGTTGGTGCAAGTATCCTGAGAGGTATTGCCACTCCTGGAACACCTGCATAAAATACTCTTTCAATTGTATCTGCTCCAAAAAACAATATAAGTGATGCAGTTCCACCTGCACATAATGCTATTACCAGTGAACACCTGAATATCTTTGCTGCACTTTTATATCTTCTTGTTACAAACTTCGCTGAAACAAGCTTTGATACTGCCATCGGAAGTCCATATGACGATAAAACCAATGCTATGTTATATACATTGTATGCTGTACTATATACGCCGTTTCCATCACTTCCAATAATATTCACCAACGGTATACGGTAAAGCATACCTATAATTCTTACTATAATACCAGCCATTGCCAGTATTCCGCCATGTATCAAAAATTTTCTCTTTTTCTCTTCTGCCATCTTACACTCCATAAGTATTTTTACAGAGATATTATAATAATTATTATCTTCTTTTACAACTCGATTTAAAATTTAATTATAAAAATTTAATTAACCAGATAATTTAATGATTATTTTTTTATATTATTCTGTAACACAGACAATCTCTCCTACATAATATTTTATTGTAAATAATCTTTGGAGGATTTTAAAATGAGTGATTTAGCAGCAACAAACTGTGGTGGATGTGGCGGTTGCGATTGTAACGGAGGCTGCAATTCATGCATATGGATCATTATTCTTTTACTTTTATGCGGAGGCTGCAACAACGGTTCTTTCTTTGGAAACGGCTGTGATAATGGATGCGACTGCATCTGGATTATTATCCTTCTTATTTTCTGCTGCGGCTGCGGAAACAATGGTGGCGGCTGTGGCGGTTGCGGCGGTTGCGGCGGTTGCTAAGCTAAGCGCGTTACAACCATATAATTTCATAAACATCATTTTCAGGGCTGCCGGATTTATTCCGGCAGCCCCTTTATCATTATTGGAATTACATTTACTTTTTATTTCCCATTGCCTTTTCCATTACGCATTCCGTATCTATTTCATAAATTGTATATTCATCATCCACCACCCTGTTTTGCATATTTACATTATCCTTAGCTTTATTTTGTTCTTCACAACATTCATAATCACTTTTTTCCATATTAATCTCCATTCCGCAGACACTTCACATCACAGGAATCGCGAGCCGGATTTGAAATCCAGTTCTGCAATCATAACTGCTTTGTGGCATCTGCAGCACAAATAGCCGGCTCACTATATAATATTCATAATATTTTATAGTTCGCATATATTATTATATATTTGCAATAAAAGACAAGGATGGTTCAAAATGGCAAAAAAACTTCCAATAACTCCATTTGACCTTATAACTCTGCCACAATCCATGCAGATGTTCAAAGCAATTATACCGTATATGGATTATAACCTTCAAAAAAACCTGTCAATGCTTATCAGAATGAATGAATTTGAACAGACAATGCATTTTTATAATTCTCCGCACAGCAGAAACGCCTTTAAAAGCTGTAGCAGTAATATATCTTTTAACTCCGGTTCAATTAATGATTTCTTTTCCAATCCTGAAATAGTCAATTCAATACTAATATACTGTCCTGAAAAATATGCATCTATGATTAATAATTTCAGGAATTTTTCTACCATGTCCGATTTATTCAATTCCTTTAATGATAATTCTCAAAAAGGAAATGATGTACATTCACCTTCCGGCTTTGATTTTTCCAATATTTTTTCCGGAAATAAAAATGGCTCAGATATAATTTTTAATAAGTTTATGAATCCTGAACAGCAGAAGATGTATAATAAATACCTTGAAGAACTTGACCAGATTGAAAAAAAGGAATCGGCTGCATCTAATCCGGTAAATAATAAAACAAATCCCGTATCCGGAACTGATTAAGACAAAATCAGTATCTCCCGCATATTTAGGGCAAAGTACTCATATCATTAAAAGATCATTAAAAGAATTTTTTATATTCAGGATTTGTATAAAGCAGGCTGTCAGTCTGCAATTCACCTGGGATATGTAGTAGAAATGAGGTTTATTATGTCAGAACTTGATTTTAAAAAGCAGCTATTGATTAATGAGTTTAAAACTTTGTCAAAAGGAAAAAGTACTGAAGAAATTATTCCGCTTATGCTTGCCATTTCAAATAAAGCAAAGCAGTCAGGAATAAAATTTACTAATGATGATGTTTACCTTATTATTGATCAGATAAAAGACAATCTGAATGAAAAAGAGAAAAAAATACTGCCTCAGTTAATGATGCTTCTCGGTCAGAAATAATAGCAAGCATAACAAACGTTTGCCTCTTAAAGCACCATAATCAGCAAAACGGCTGTCATAACGACAGCCGCCTTGTCTCATTATATGATTATTTTCCTACGATATTTATAATTCTTCCCGGCACATAAATTTCTTTTACTATGTTTTCAGGATATTTATCTTTTAATACTTCTTTAGCAGCTGATAATGCTGTATCCTTGTCTGCCTCTGCTGAAATTGTAACTTTAGCCTTTACCTTTCCATTTACCTGGACAGCTATTTCAACTTCATCATCCTTCATTGCTTCTTCGTCAAACTCAGGCCACTTATTATTTTCAAACACACTCGTAGTATGTCCTAATACTTCCCAGAGTTCTTCAGCAACATGTGGTGCAAATGGTGCAATAAGTGTAACCATTGTTTCCATTGTCTTCTTATCAATACCATTCTGCTTCTTTGCAAGTTCTATAAACTTGTTATTATATTCCATAAAACCACTGACAACCGTATTAAGGCTGAAGTTTTCAATACGTGTAGTTATATCATAAACCATCTTATGTCTTAACTTAACCATCTCAGTAGTTTCTTTGAAATCTTTTCCTGCATTGCTTTCAACAAGATTCCAGAAACGTGAAAGGAATCTGTGAACACCATCAATACCTCTGTCATCCCATTCAGCATCAAGTTCTGGTGGTCCAACAAATAATTCATACATTCTAAGTGAATCACAGCCGTAATCTCTTACAAGATCATCAGGAGATACTACGTTTCCTTTTGACTTGCTCATTTTAGCGCCATCTTTACCAATCATTCCCTGATTGAACAGTTTCTTAAACGGCTCATCAAAGTCAATAACACCGATGTCACAAAGGAATTTTGTATAAAATCTTGAATAAAGAAGATGAAGTACGGCATGTTCAACACCACCGATATACATATCTACAGGAAGATACTTATCAGCTTTTTCCCTGCTTACAAGTTCTTTATCATTCTTATTATCAACATATCTTAAGAAATACCATGATGATCCGGCCCACTGTGGCATTGTATTTGTTTCTCTCTTTGCCGGTTTTCCACACTTAGGGCATGTTGTGTTCACCCATTCAGGGATGTCTGCAAGCGGTGATTCACCTGTACCTGTTGGCTGATATTTTTCAACATCAGGAAGAAGTAATGGAAGTTCTTCTTCCGGAACCGGAACACATCCACAGTCAGGGCAGTGTACGATAGGAATTGGTTCGCCCCAGTAACGCTGACGTGAAAATACCCAGTCACGCAGCTTATAATTCTTCTTCTTACGTCCAATACCCATTTTCTCAATAAGTTCAGGTGCTTCTTTTTTAAGCACTGATGACTCCATGCCATTCCATTCGCCGGAGTTGATAACTGTACCTTCTGCCTGAGTATATGGCTCTGTCATATCTTCAATTTCTTTTCCGTCTTTTGCAATTACCTGTATAATAGGAATATTAAATTTCTTTGCAAATGCAAAGTCTCTGTCATCATGTGCCGGAACACACATAATAGCACCTGTACCATAATCAGCAAGTACATAATCAGAAAGCCAGATTGGAACCTTCTTGCCATTTAACGGGTTAATTGCATATGAGCCCGTAAATACGCCTGTCTTTTCCTTATCCTGCATTCTGTCTACATTTGAACGTGTTGAAGCCCTGTAAATATAATCCTCAACATCTTTTCTTGTTTCATCAGTTGCAAGTTTTGCTGCCATTGCATGTTCAGGTGCAAGTACCATAAATGTAGCACCATGAAGAGTATCAGGTCTTGTTGTATAAACTGTTATCTTTTCATCTGTTCCTTCAACCGGGAAATCAACCTCAGCGCCATATGAACGTCCGATCCAGTCTGTCTGCATCTTCTTAACCTTTTCCGGCCAGTCAAGCTTGTCAAGATCTTCAAGAAGTCTGTCTGCATACTTTGTAATTCTAAGCATCCACTGCTTTAAGTTCTTCTTTGTTACCTCAGCGCCACATCTTTCACATTTACCATTAACTACCTCTTCATTAGAAAGACCTGTCTTGCATGAAGGACACCAGTTGATTGGCATTTCTTTTTCATATGCCAGACCAGCTTTAAACATTTTAACGAATATCCATTGTGTCCATTTATAAAAGTTTGGATCTGTTGTGTTAACTTCCATGTTCCAGTCATGAACAGCAGAAATTTCTTTAATCTGTCTTTTAATATTTTCAATATTAGCTGCAGTTGAAATCTTAGGATGAGTTCCCATCTTAATAGCATAGTTTTCTGCAGGAAGACCAAACGCATCCCAGCCCATTGGATGGATTACATAATATCCATGAAGCATTTTATATCTGCTCCATACATCGCTGATAACATATCCTCTCCAGTGACCTACATGAAGACCGCTGCCTGATGGATATGGGAACATATCAAGACAATAATATTTTGTTTTTTTTCCGTCATTAACGTTAATCGGGTTTGCCTGCCATCTTCCACGCCATTTCTTTTCTACGGCTTTGTGGTTATAAGTTGTAGCCATTTTTTCATCCTCCTGAATTAATAAATAAATAATAAATGGACCTGCTTAAAAACAAAAAAACCTTTCATCTCTGTTTAGAGACGAAAGGATAAATTCGCGGTACCACTCTAATTCATAAATAAATATAGAATCAATCTAAATTACTCATGCACTTGATATTCTGTAACGTGAATAAAACGTCTTATGTTACCTGCATAAATGCCATTCCCAAAAGAGACTCCAAAACGAGTTCAGCTATGATTCTTTACTGCTTTACACCAGACAGCAGCTCTCTAAAAAAGATATACCAGCCTACTACTTTTCTTCATTGTCTTTGCTATTATCTATTTCCACATTTTACTCATAAATGTATACATTGTCAAGAATTTTCAGATATTCTTATTTTTATTTTTCTTTTATTTATTGTTCTTTTTTTAATACATTAATTTAAAATATTTTATTTTTCGCTTTAAAGTGATAAAGTATAATAAGTTTATTATTTTGAAAGGTTATGAAATTTATGAATAAGTTGAATATTGGCTTTATCGGTTTTGGGCTTATCGGCGGTTCTATTGCAAAAGCTGTCAAAGCGGTCCATCCTGAATATATTATTACTGTTACAAGCAGGACACTTGCTCCCCTTGAACTTGCAAAAAAGGAAAAAATCGTCGATATTATTGCTCCTGAACCCGATTCAAATTTTTCAGACTGTGATATGATTTTTTTATGTACTCCTGTTATAACAATAACAAAATACCTTAAAGTTTTAAAAAAAATTAAGAAACCTTCATGCATTATAACAGATGTCGGAAGTGTTAAAGGATACATTCATGAGGCTGTTAATGAACTCGGAATGCAGGATTGCTTTATCGGAGGGCATCCTATGGCAGGATCAGAAAAAACCGGCTATAAGAATTCCTCAAAAGAAATTCTTGTTAATGCAAAGTATGTCATTACTCCCTCTGAAAATGTAAAACCGGAACAGATTGAGCTTTACAAGTCTCTTATTGAAGAAATGAAAGCAATTCCTGTTATCATGGATTATAACCTGCATGATTATACTGTAGCCGGAATAAGCCATCTGCCACATCTGGCATCAGCCTGCCTTGCCCGTCTTGTTATGGAAGCCGATGACAAGGAGACCCATATGCATCTGCTCGCTTCAACCGGGTTTAAAGATACTACACGGATTGCTGCATCATCCCCGGAAATGTGGGAACAGATATGTGCAGCTAACACACAGCCCATAACTGAGTTGTTGGGAAAATACATAGATCTTCTGACCAGTGTAAAGACAAGCCTTGAAAATAACTCACCTGATGCTGTGCGTAAGCTTTTCTCTGAAACAAAAGAATACAGAGAAACATTTTAATTTTAAACTTTAATATACTGAATAATAAGTATGTGCTTTACCTGCGATATTTCTTAATCAGACTTTAAAGCATCCACCACCTGTAAATTCTCTGATTATTGAGTCTATCGGTACACATTCGAGACTGCATGGCAGAAAATAATCTATAAATTTTAAAAGTCTCTTTGCTTCAAAATAAACAGGACTGTCTTCACGCACTGAATACAATAATGGCTCAACGAATGGTTTCAAAACTGAAATCTCATATGCCATAGCCGAATTAAACATCGCATCAGCATACTCCTGATATGGAAAAATATTTTTTTCCTCTCCTTTTTTGACTGAACTCCACATTTCAAGAGTTCTTTGTGCTGATGCACCTCTTGTCCTGTAATCTCTTACAAGTCTTCTTATAAGCCTTCCATCTGTAGTAGATACTCTGTTATGTTCATCAACATTAAGCTGCGTCAGGGCACTTATATATATCTTAAACTTGCTGTCAACCGGCAGTGTATATGATAATTCATCGTTAAGACAGTGTATTCCCTCTATAACCAGGATATCTTCCCTGCCCAGCCTGAGTGTATTTCCATTATACTCTTTTCTTCCTATTTTAAAATTAAACGTCGGAAGGTCAACCGCTTCGCCTCTAAGCAGACTGTTCATCTGGTTATTGAACAGTTCAACGTCTATAGCCCTGAGGTCCTCAAAATTATAATTTCCGTTCTCATCCTTCGGAGTCTGTTCACGCTCAACAAAATAATTATCAACGCTTATCGGATGAGGTTTAAAACCGTTTGCCAAAAGCTGTATTGACAGCCTGTTTGCAAATGTTGTTTTTCCTGATGAAGACGGACCTGCTATCATTACAAATTTAATATTTTCTTTTTGCTGTATCTGTTTTACTATTTCAACTATTCTCTGCTCCTGTATAGCTTCCTGTGCAAGTATTGACGCATTAATATTGCCTCTGGTTATATGTTCATTCAAATCGCCAACAGTGCCAAGTCCAAGCATATCGGCCCAGTTTGTTGCACTCTTTAACACATTAAACACTTTGTTTTGCGGCTCAAACTTTTCAAGTTTGTCAGGATTAGCTGCCGTTGGAAGCATAAGAATAAACCCTTCGTTATAAGGAATTATATCAAATACACCAAGCATTCCGGTGGATGGAGCCATATATCCATAAAAATAATCAAAATAATTCTCAAGCTTATACACATTTACATAAGAATTAAGTCTGTATGTGAAAAGCTTTACTTTATCCTGCATATCAAGCTTTTTAAAAAGCTCTATTGCTTCTTCTTTTTTCATCATAGTCTTAGTAATAGGAAGATTATTTTTTACGTCTTCATTCATTACTCTTTTGAGTTTTTCAATAAATTCTTCTGTAATCTTATAACCGCCTTTAACATCACAGTAAATTCCCTTGCTGATTGAATATTCAACACATACATTTTTTATAATATGTCCAGGTGCTATTTTACTTATTGCATTGAGCATAAGAAATACCACGCTTCGTTTATATGTTTCATTTCCAATTGTTGTGTCTGTCGTAATATATTCCACTTTCTCATCGCTTATCTGGCGATTATTTATTTCATGAAGTCTGTTATTTACTTTTGTAAGAATTATCTGCTTATCCGTATTTTTCTGTGCATTTTTTACCATTTCACTTATTGTCGTTTTCATATACTGCCCACCTTTCCACACTAATCTTCATTTTGCAGACGCTTTGTGACGGAAGAACCGCAAACTGAACTTAAAACCCAGCTCTGCATTCATGGCTGCTTTGTGGCGCCTGTGGCTCAAATAGCCGTAATACTTTCAGAGTCTCCATAAAAACTGAGTGCATATTTAATACACTTAAGCTCTGATTCAACTTCTTTCATTCTGTTTTTTACACCATCACTTTTATTATCAAGATTTTTTATTTTTTCATAGACTTTTTCGGTGCTGTACATATCTTTAAGTATGTACTGTTTCAAATTAGCATCTTTCTTTTTCAGAAGAATTGTACCATACCTTAAAAATGCCTGTTTCCTGTAATCCTGTGCACTATTTATATTATTGCCATGATTTTCATTATTTTTTCCATTATGCTTTTGTGTATCATATGAAGAATGAACCAGACCTCCGTCTTTTTTACATTCCATTATAAAATAAAACTGTCCATCCTCTTTTATCATATGTTCATCAATAATTCTAATATCACTGTTTTCCAAAAATTCTCTGAAGCTGTCAATTTCCGACTGTGGTGATAATATCAGCTGTGTATCTTCTTTTATTACATCATAACCATTCGTTATTATGCGCTGCATGAGTTTTCCTCCCATACCACATATGGTTATTGTATCGGCTTCTCCTCTGTGAAGTTTTTCAAGTCCATCTGAAAGTCTTAATTCTATATTGTCCTCAACCATAAACTGACGTATATTCTGCCCTGCCTTTTCAAGCGGTTTTTTTCTTACGTCCATTGCTATAACTTTAGAAGAAATGTTATTCATTATAATATAAACAGGCAGATATCCGTGGTCTGTCCCTATATCAGCCGTAATGCCACCCTTATTTATAAGAGTGGCAACCTTTTTTAATCTGTCTGATATTTTAAATTTATCCATAACAAATTATACCTCATTTTTTATTATGACGATTAATCGAGATAATCTTTAAGCTTACGGCTTCTGCTTGGATGTCTTAACTTTCTTAATGCTTTTGCTTCAATCTGTCTTATACGCTCCCTGGTTACGTTAAATTCTTTTCCAACTTCTTCAAGAGTTCTTGCCCTGCCATCATCCATACCAAAACGGAGTCTTAACACCTTCTGCTCTCTCTCTGTTAAAGTTCCAAGGACTTCTACCAGCTGTTCTTTAAGAAGTGTAGATGCAGCGGCTTCTGCCGGAACAGGCACATTATCATCCTGTATAAAGTCTCCAAGATGACTGTCCTCCTCTTCACCAATTGGTGTTTCAAGAGAAACCGGTTCCTGGGAAATTTTCTGTATCTCCCTGACACGTTCTACAGGAATATCCATACACTCTGCAATCTCTTCCGGAGATGGCTCACGTCCCAGCTCCTGAAGAAGCTGTCTTGACACTCTTACAAGCTTATTGATTGTCTCTACCATATGAACAGGTATTCGTATTGTACGTGCCTGATCAGCAATTGCTCTTGTTATTGCCTGTCTTATCCACCATGTTGCATAAGTACTGAACTTATATCCTTTTCTATAGTCAAATTTTTCTACTGCTTTGATAAGTCCAAGATTACCCTCCTGTATAAGATCAAGAAACAGCATACCTCTTCCTACATATCTTTTTGCAATACTTACAACAAGACGAAGGTTTGCCTCTGCAAGTCTTTTCTTTGCTTCCTCATCACCCTGTTCCATTCTCTTGGCATATTCTATTTCTTCTTCAGCACTAAGAAGCGGTACCTTGCCAATTTCCTTTAAATACATTCTTACAGGATCTTCAAGACCTACGCCATCAGGAACTGAAAGGTCGATCTTTTCAATATCAATTTCATCATCATCGTCAAGTATGATTCCATCATCATCTGCGTCATCATCATCTGCCATTTTTACATCTATATTGTTATTTTCCAGATATTCAAAAACCTTTTCCATCTTATCAGCTTCAAAGTCACAATCTGCAAAACAATTCATGATTTCCTGATAATCAAGAACATTTTTCTTTTTCTTTGCAAGCTGGATAAGACTCTTACATTTTTCAAGAAATTTCTGCATCTGCTCTCTTTCAGCTTCTTCAGCATCAATCTCTTTTTCCTCTTCTTTCACCTTTTTTGAAACTTTCTTTGGCTTTCTTTCCTGTGCCTCATTTATGCCTTTTTCATAAACGTTCTTTTCCTGTTCAATATTTTCCTTTTTCTTTGCCATTAAAATGTCCATCCTTCCATTTTCGTTTGTTCATCACATGTAGCCTGAATTTATATGTATACAGCAATGCTGTAGACAATTACAATATATCCATCATAATTCAATATGAAGCTTAGATAATTTTACCTGCTCTAATAGCAGTTCCTGCATCATACGTGCATCATTTATTTTCTTCAGTGCATCATTTATACTGTTATTTTTAACTCTTATTACAGTATCATTTAAAGCCCGCTCTTTCTCCATATGGCTTAAATCTTCACTTAATTCGGCACTAAACAATGAAGCCACCTCCCGATGTTCTTCCTCAGCTTCATAAGTGTTAATTATTAACGCCGGATTAACATTCCCGCTCTGATACTGCTCATAAAGCTTAACTGCAACATCGTGCAGCAGCGGATCTATAAAATCAGCCGGTTTTATATATTCCTTTACCTTCCCAAAAATATTTTCGTCTTCAATCATCCACGTAAGAAGAATTTTCTGAGCCTGTCTTATTCCGCTTTCTTTTTTCATTTTATTGTGTGCTTTGTTATTATTCGGTGTTTCTTTTGAAATTATTCCTGATTTATTTCCTATAGATGCTACCAGCTCATACATTCCCTGAGTTGGAATTGAAAATTCACGGCATACTGCATTTATATAATTTTCCCTCTCTAGCCTTTGTGTAAATCCTGTCAGTTTTAACGCCACTTCATTTTCGAATCTGGTAGACTCCTCCGGATCACTCCTGTTATATTTTTTCTCAATACACGAAATTTCATACATAAAACTATTCTGTGCATTATCAATCCGTTCCTGAAATGCCTCAGCACCTAATGCTTTTATAAATTCATCAGGATCTTTATATGGTCTCATATTAATGACCTTTGTTGAAAGACCGGCCTCTTTTAATATAGGAATTGCCCTCAGTGCTGCTTTTACACCGGCCTCATCACTATCATATGTTATCAGTACATTATCTGTATATCTTTTCATAAGTCTGGCCTGTCCACTTGTAAGTGCTGTTCCAAGTGAGGCAACTGCCTGATTAAAACCAGCCTGATGCATAGATATTACATCCATATATCCTTCGCAGATAATAAGATTATTTTTTCTTGCCGTCCTTGCGATATTCAATCCGTATAAATTTCTGCTCTTATCAAACAGCTTTGTTTCAGGAGAATTAAGATACTTTGGCTTTCCATCTCCCATAACACGTCCACCGAACCCGATAACCTTATTATTGATGTCCATTATCGGAAACATCACTCTGTTCCAGAATTTATCATGCACATTTTTGTCGTATGTAAAAAGTCCCGTTTCCTTTAAAATATCGTCATTATATCCTTCACTCTTTAAGTATCTGTACAGTTCCACACCGGTCTGTCCTGCATAGCCAAGTCCAAACTGATTTATGGTCTTATCAGACAGATTTCTCTTTTTTAAATACGAATAACCCAGTTTTCCATTTTCTGATTTTAACTGATGATAATAATATATGGCTGCCATTTTGTTTATTTTAAGCAGCATTGACTTTAAATCCCTGTCTTTGCGTTCCTCAGCCGAATCTGTGTTTTCCGGCAGTGCTATTCCTGCCCTGTCAGCAAGCATCTTAACTGCCTCAACGAATGTGTAATTTTCATATTCCATTATAAATGTAATTATATTACCACCGACACCACAGCCAAAACAATGGTAAAGCTGTTTTGACGGGGATACTGAAAATGATGGTGAATTTTCATTATGAAATGGACACAATCCAACATAAGAGCTTCCATTTTTCTTAAGTTTAACATAACCGGAAATAACATCGATTATATCATTTGCCGATATTACTTCTTCAATAATTTCACTTGAATACATATATTTTCAAAAACTAACCTTTCCATGCCTTCGGTACATATATTTCCTCAAACTTGCTTATACTGTACTGATCACTCATTCCTGCAATATAATCGCACACCACTCTCTCCAGCGGCTCATTTTTTAAATCTATCAGTACCTTATAATGTTCAGGAAGCGACTCTGGATTTTTCACATAATAATAGTACAGTTCTTCTATCATCTTGTATACCTTTACTTCCTCTTTTTTTGCTGTAGGATTCATATAAAGGCTTCCAAACATGAACTGACGCAGTCCCATCATTGCATTATGTACCTCATCAGACATATATATGTCACTTTTACCTGCGCTGTTATTTATAATGTCGTTTATAAGTGTATTAAGTCTTGACTTTGTACTGTTGCCCAGTATATCGGTATACTCAGCAGGAATATATTCCTCATCAAATATTTTTGCCCTTATTGCGTCATCTATATCATGATTAATATAAGCTATCTTATCTGATAATCTTACAATACGCCCTTCAAGTGTAGATGGCATACTTGCCGTACGATGATTTAATATGCCATCCCTTACTTCCCATGTAAGGTTAAGACCGCGCCCATCTTTTTCAAGAAGTTCAACAACACGAATACTCTGCTCATAATGTGTAAATCCATATGGACTGACTTTATTGAGCGCTTTCTCACCTGCATGTCCAAAAGGTGTATGCCCCAGATCATGTCCCAGCGCTATTGCCTCAGTCAGGTCTTCATTGAGCCTTAATGCTCTTGCAATTGTTCTTGCAATCTGTGCAACCTCTAATGTATGCGTAAGTCTTGTCCTGTAATGATCTCCTTCCGGAGCTAAAAACACCTGTGTTTTATGCTTTAACCTTCTAAATGATTTACAGTGAACTATCCTGTCCCGGTCTCTTTGGTAAATTGTTCTGACATCGCATTCCTTTTCAGGCATATCACGCCCCTTAGAACTGTCGCTGAAACTTGCATATTCACTTAAATACTCATGTTCCCGCTGTTCCAACTCTTGTCTTATATTCATATTTTTTCTCTTTCTATGGCCTGTTTACGGGTACTCCTATTTAATAGTATTCTATGCATCTTTTATTTTTCCTTTTTATTTTTAATTTTTATTTTTTTAGCATGCAATTACATAATTATAAACATCACAGGCTGCACCGGGGCCTATGGAAATATTATCCCCGGCATGCCTCCGCTTCTGAATCTCACTTTACAAAAAATCCACCTATTGCTCCTGATATAACACAGACTGCCATGGCTCTTACTGCTGACATCTGATCAACGGATAATCCCTTATTCATCGCAACCGAAACAAGTACAAGAATACCAAAATAAATAAGTCCAAAACCGGTTCCCCATATCAGATGTCTGCTTTTCCCCAGTTTTGCTGCCATATATCCTCCAAGAAGATTTGATACAATATATGTAAGCATTATGCCCACTGTAACCTGCCAGTCAGCAATATTAAACTTATAAAGGCAAAATGACAATATTACAAGAATTATTGCTGTAACTGCATATGATAATAATAATATTTTTAACGAACCAACTATTTTACCAGTCATCACAACCTCCATATAACTTTATATGATAAGTTTATTCAGATATATCTAAAAAATGCAGAAAATATAAAACTTAAAACCCGCAAATATAAAAAATTATAGAAATACAAAATTTAAATATAAAATGAAATATAAAATTTTGATATTCTTGACACAAATATTGTGCTTTAGTAAAATAATGGTATCTATACTAAATTTTAAGGAGTTGATTTTTTTTGGATACCGGGAGTATCACTCAGATTGTTATAATTGTTATTTTACTTTTTCTTTCAGCATTTTTTTCATCAGCTGAAACTGCACTTACCACTGTTAACAAAATACGGATTCGTTCGTTAATAGATGAAGGCAACAAACGCGCTAAAACTGTTGCAGACATCACTGATAACTCATCTAAGATGTTAAGTGCTGTTCTTATTGGAAATAATATTGTAAATATATCCGTTTCGTCTATTGTTACATCACTGACAATAAATCTGTTCGGTAGTTTTGCGGCTGGTATTGCCACCGGAATACTTACTGTTGTTGTTCTTATTTTTGGTGAAATTACTCCAAAAACACTTGCAGCAATACACTCAGAAAGACTTGCTCTTTTATATGCACCAATAATAAAATTTATAATGATTATTTTTACTCCGCTTATAATAATCATTAATTTTCTTACCGGTATTTTCTTTAAGCTATTAAGGGTAGACACAAACAGTAAAAATCATATAATTACTGAAGATGAACTCCGGACATATATAAAAGTAAGCCATGAGGAAGGCGGAATTGAAACAAACCAGAAGCGTCTTATAAATAATGTTTTTGATTTTGATGATTCAGATGCCAAAGACATTATGACTCCAAGAATAGACATGACACTGGCGGATGTAAACTCAACATATGATGAACTCATTTCAATTTATAAAGAAACGATGTTCACACGTATTCCTATTTATGAAAATGATCCTGATAATATAATCGGAATCCTTAATATTAAAGACTTTCTTTTGCTCACGCAAAAAGACAGCTTTAATATACGTAATATTCTGCGTGCTCCTTTTTTTACATATGAGCACAAAAATACATCCGAACTGTTCCATGAAATGCAGCGTGAATCATATGGTATTGCAATAGTCCTCGATGAATACGGTTCTACTGCCGGAATGATTACTACCGAAGATTTTATTGAAGAAATTATGGGTGATATAAAGGATGAGTATGACACTGATGAGGTGGAAGCTATTGTTAAACTGAATGCCACCACATATAAAATAAATGGTTCAGTCCGGTTAGATGATATTAACGAGCTTCTTTCTACAAAGCTTATGTCTGAAGACAATGATTCCATTGGTGGATATATAATCGAAAAGCTTGACCGTTTTCCGGTCAAAGGTGAGAAGCTGTGTATTGATAACCTTGAATTCATTATAGATAAAGCATCATCTACAAGAATTGAATCCGTAATTTTAATGGTAAAGCCACAGACCGTTTCAGATAATTAGTACACTTTTAGACAATTAGTATATTCTTTCCAGGAAAAAATATCGGGAAGCTTTATTTAGCTTCCCGATGTTTTTAATTTATATGTCTTTTCATAACTGCAATAACCTTTTTTATTATTTCCGGGATATTTATAGTTCTGTGTCACATTTACATGAAATATTCCTTCTGTAAAATCAAAATCTAAAACCTTTATTATTAATTCTCCATCTGTTTGTATACATCTGCTTACTGATTCAACAAAATTCTGAATAAGGTAATCCTTTTTTTGCTGTTCATCTGTGATATTCTGCCCATAATCATAATTGTACATGTCAGACATAACATCTGCAGAATAATCAATTGCTGATGCCAGTGCATTTGCAGTCTCACAATCACGCACATTCCTGCTTATAATAGAGCTGTGTATCAATATAATGATTCCCATGGCTGTAAGCAGCGTCCCTGCGGTAATTACCGTTCTCATCTTCTTATATACTCCTATACTCCGTTCGTATTATTGTCTATATTACACCGGTTTAAAATGAGCCGTAGGTAAATAATACAGTATAAAACTCCTGACAAATTATTATGTTATCTGCAAAACACCTGCTATTCTTACTATTATTCATATACAGCTCTGATAAGCAGCTTATACGGGTGTTTTCCTGACACACTAAGTCCTGGTATTGCAAGCTTATAATAAATACATGCATTCCAGTATATGTATCCTTCTGTCTTTGTTTTATATTCATATTCAAATTCCATATTTTCCGGCATCATCTTATTTATATCATTTATTGTCTCCTTTTTCAGTCTGTATGAATCTGAATCAGTGGATTCCCATTTTCCGTTAATCTCAATATAATCTTTTATATACTGCGCCATACTGTTTACATCTGATATCTGTCTGTTAGCTGCTATATAACCAATACTTATCATACATATCAGCGCCATAATAATAAGATATATTGATGTTTCCAAAATACTCTTCACATAATCTCCATTCTTTTATTTATATCTCAGCATGCTAAGGAATATATCCACATCAAATATATAATTTTTCATACAATAAATTATAAGACCTGTTATTGCCATTATACTTACTACCTGAATAATTACATCTGAATATATCTCGATTTCCTCTTTCAATATTTTCTCTCCTTTTTCTTTATAATATCCTTTAGGTAATTGTGAAAACTGTTATTTCTCAAGTTATGCAAAATTAACAATTCAGTACAGGTGCGCCCTCGCTGCTTATGAATTTGTTAATTTTGCATATTTTCAGCTGAAATTTATAAGTTTCCAGCATAAGCCTTCTATATATCACGTATATCTATTATCTATTGCATCAGCCACCTGTTATAACTGAGAATACGGCCGACAATATACCTATCAGACATCCTGCAACAGGTACTGCAACAACAACTCCTGCGTACTCCTCCAATATATTTCCCATTCTCTTCTGCTCTCCTTTATCCTATAGGTAATTTATAATTACCAGTATCATATCTACAGCAACCTTAAATGAAACAAACAGCGTCGGAATATATTCTGCAAACTTCATCACGCTGATTACATCCCTGTTCTTTAGCTGTTCATATCTTCCCATCACCGAATAATTTCTTTCAATCAGAACATTTATTGTACTATCTGCACATTCTGCATCCTGATTAGATAAAGAATATAACGTCTTTACCGTTGAAGATATATCCGCAATATTATATTCACTCAAAAAATCATAATATGGCCTTACATCTGATGGATTATCCTCAATTGAATATATGAACTTCTCAAGTGATTGTTTTATTAAATATCCACAGTTATCATATGTATCCTCAATCGCAACCTGAAGCGGTTCTTCGGACAGATTAAGTGCAACATCTCTTAACCAGTCTGAGAATGCGTAATATAATTCCCTGCGTACCCTCTTATAAGCACTTTTCTTATTCATTGCGGGCGCCATTATAAATATGGCAAGAACAGCAAGCCCTAAAACTGCAAATATCTGCAGTCTCAACATAAAAAATACAATACACATTATTCCAATCAGAATATAAAGTGGTACAGACTTCAATAATATCTTCTTTATATCTGTATTAAATGCCATATTATAATCCTTTTGGATATTTTCAGGTGATGAATCTCTCTGAAGCCAGTCTCTGTTACATTTCATCTGAATGTAAACAAAATATAATATACATAAAATAATAAATAAAACTGATGCTACCTGATACAACACTTCTTTTGTTATATCAATATTTACCTGTGAACTGCCACTTAATACGATATTTACAATTACTGATACAGAAGCAAGTATGAAACTCAACGCCATTCCAATAATCGAATTATTTCTTATTCTTTTTATATCAATCTGATGTTTATAAACCTGTTTTACCCACCTGTCAAAGTCCAGAATCAGAATATCCAGTGAATTGCTATATCCGCCACCCTTCATTTCAATATTTACCAAAAACTTATGAAGTGTTATGATCCTGCTGCAAAAGTATTTTTTCTCGATTTCTTTAAATGCCTCTTCGTATACCCTTTCGCTTTGTGCATATTCAAGCATCTTTAATGCCCTGTCTATTTCAGCTGCCATTTTACTGCTTACAACCTTTTTTGTATCCTCTAATGCGACAATTATCTTTGGCTGTCTTTTAAAAGAATATGCCATCTGATGAATGTAAATATCCACATCACTGAACTGTTCCAGTCTATGTAATAAACTGTAATGTGTATTAAGAAGTATTGGAAATGCTACAAGAAGCGTCCCAAGTATAAAAGGCAGAAATATAATATTTATTCCGTAAATACATGTAACCATAGTAATAAAAACAGTGGCTGCAATGTACATCATGATAAACTTCTTTGCTGAATACAAATATCCATACTGATCTATAAGTGACCTTATCCTTTTATAAGAGTAATCTTTTTTCATCCTTTTTGGCCTTTTACCTCCCCTGAACTTATGAAATTAATTAATTTAACGGATATACCTAAAATATGGATCATCTATCCCGAAATACTTCATTTTCTTTACTATAGCTTCCGGTATATCCTCACTTGCACAATTGTCACTTTCATAAACCACAGTACATTTGTTACTTTCATTGTCATGTGTAAAAAAGGCTGCCTGTGTTATCTTTCTCTGCTGCATCTTATCACACTCAACCATAATGGCCACGTCAATATATTTATATACATTATTAATAAACCGGTGTGTAACATTATTTTCACCAAGCATATTGTACATTCTGTCTGGCATTCCTCGTACATCATCCAGATGCATGGTTGTCATACAATATGCTCCCGTTGATAAACTGTTCATAAGGTCAAGCACTTCTCTTCCCCTTGATTCTGATAACAAAACCCAGTCAACATTATGTCTTAACCCTGCTTTTATTATCTGGGAATATGTAAAACGGTTATCTACAAAAAACTCTACACACTTTTTTCCAGGGTTTATCATACGATAGTGTATTTCCTGATTATCTTCATATACTCCAACCTTTTCATTGGCAGGTATAAATGTAGATAAATATTTCAACAGTTCCGTTTTACCAGCATGTGGTTGTCCACATATAACACAGTTTAAGTGTGCTTTTGTACAGTTTTCGATTAAGTTAATTATTTTTTCAGGTGCATATCCTGACTTAACCAGTTCATCATGTCCAAATCTCAGCTTTTGTGGTATTTTTCTTATAGCAATGCTTTTCTTCCCGCATCTTGACTCATGCCATATTGATATCCTTAATTCTTCAGTATTTGCCTCAAGGATTGGATAACTCCTGTTAAATGATGTCTTCATTATATTAGACAATCTGATTGACAGATTTTCCACATAACGGTCACTAAGTTTTCTTTCAGATATATAACTGCCTTTACGCAGATCAGTTATCCATAAATTATATCCATCCCATTCAATATCTGTTATATTATTATTAAGAATCTCGAATCGCAGTTCACTAAATAATTCTTCCTTATTCTGATTAATTATATCCTTTAAATTCCTTATTGAAGAATCTTCCCTGCTATCCTTAATTTCCCTGAAATCAATACCTGTACCGGACTTGTTACTCACCGCTGACTGCATCATTTACCTGCTTTTCATATGAAATACCATCAACTGCTGTCTTTGTCTTTGTATTGACAATACTTATTACTGCAACTGTAAGAAGTACTGCTGCCAGTACTCCGGCAAGTGCGACTACAACCTTACCATAATGTTCGATAATATCATGCATATTTAATAATCTCCTTTTCTAAATATATAATTTAAAGTAATTGTGTTAAAAACGTTATTTAGCCTGATATTTTAGACTGTTTTTTATAAAACCATATATCAGTTTTTTAAAATACTGGATTAGTAGTTTGACTTATTGACATGGGCAGTTATTTCATTACTGCTCATTTCAGAAGTTAAGAATGTATAATACTTTTTAAAATTAATACTATACATATAAACATGAATCAGATCTTCTTCATGCATTATATATTATCAGAAACATTTACATTTGTAAAGTATATTTTTTGATTTTTTATTTAAATTCTATAATAATGATACCGGAGACAAACGATTCCCATACCTTACAGATTTTTCAGTACTTAGTGGTTTCAGATCTTTGCCCCCGGCATAATATATATTATTATTATTTTTTCTCAAGTGTTACAGAATCACCATTTTGTGTTAATGTAAGCTTATCCTTGCTCAGTTCATATGTAAATTCCTCTTTCTGTACCTCTCCAAGAATTGTATACTCAATTGTAAGCTTATCATTATCAGTTGAATATTTTATCTGCAGGGCATTCAAGCCGGAAAAACTCATTGAGCCGGTTCCATCATCATTAAATGTAAATGTATACTGCACATCTTCATCATCACCTGTTGACCAGCTTCCCTGAAGTTTTGCCTTTCCGCATGCTGCCAATGACAGTAAGAGTGATAAAATCACACATAAACCAAGTAATTTTTTTGTTTTTTTCATTAACGTACTTTACCTTCCATATTAATTTAGTATTTTTTCTATAATATTGGTAAATTCCATTGCATGTGAAGCTTTTACCAGAATATTATCATTTTTCTTTATAAGTTCATTTAACTGTTTATACAAATCATCTTTTGTATCAAAGCTATGTATCTGACATTTATTTTTGTCAGACCTTAATTGTACATCTGCTGCACCTTTAGCAATCATTTTAGACAGTTCACCAACTGTTATAAGAACATCAACCGGCTTTTCAGCAAGATATTCACCAACCTGGTAATGAAGTTGTTTTTCATTCTCACCAAGTTCAAACATATCACCTAATATGCATACCTTTCTCCCAATCGCCGTGCTGATAACATCTATAGATGCTTTCATTGAAACAGGATTAGCATTATAACAGTCATCAATAACCGTATAACCATTCTTTCTTATAATATTATTCCTTCCGGCAATTGTTTTCAAACTGCTGATTCCTGCCTGAATCTGTTCCATTGTAAGTCCCAGCTGCTTTCCAACTGCTGATGCCGCCATCGCATTATAAACCATATGATATCCGGCAACAGGTATAACTGTATCCATACCACATGTCTTATCATTATCATCAAGTCCATAAATAGTGCAGCTCATACCATCAAGGCCTAAATTATTTATATTGTCAGCAACTATATCTGCATCCTTATTATCTATTCCGAAAAATACAGGCTTTTTGCCATAAACATCTTTTATCGTAATAAGCTTATCATCATCCCCATTTAGTATAACCGTACCATCAAGGTTCATTGATTTAAATATTTCTGTCTTTGCTTTAAGAATACCATCTCTTGTCTTTAAGTTTTCAAGATGGCATATCCCAATATTTGTTATCACACAAATGTCTGGTTTTGCTATTTTAGTAAGCCTTGTCATTTCACCGAAATCACTTATGCCCATTTCAAGCACTGCAACTTCATCATCGTCCCTTAATCTGAAAACAGTAAGTGGAAGACCAATCTCGTTATTAAAATTGGCATTAGTTTTTAATACTTTATATTTTTGTCCAAGTACAGCCGCAATTGTCTCTTTTGTGCTGGTTTTTCCAACACTTCCTGTTATGCCCACAACCTTTATATCAAGATTATCTCTATAAAAACCGGCAAGATCTTTTAATGCCTGCAAAGATGATTCAACCTGTATATATGGTTTATCAATGCCTTCAAGTTCTTTTTCTGAAATACAGCATAACGCACCTTTTTCATAACATCCTGATATATAATCATGTCCATCACTTTTTGCGCCTTTTATTGCAATAAAAAGGCTGCCTTTTTCTACTGTACGGCTGTCTGTTGTTACGCTTGTTATTACTTTACCTTCATATTCTTTACTGCCATGATAAATACCATTACAGGCTTTAGCCATGGCGGATAATGACATTCCTCTCATATGCACCTGCCCTGCCAACTATAAATATTTTTTCAGCGAAACATCTATAAGCTTCTGTGTAAGCTCATCGTAATTCATTCCAACAGCTTCAGCCTCCTGCGGTATGAGACTGGTTTCTGTCATACCTGGAAGAGTATTTATCTCCAGACAGAATATTTCACCATCCTCATTTAAAAGTTCATCTACTCTTGCATATGATGTGATTTTGGCAGCCTCACATGCCTTTTCTGCCCATCTCATCATTTTCTTTGCAACATCTTCCGGAATATTAGCCGGACAGGTTTCTTTTGTTGCACCTGCACTGTATTTGTTCTTATAATCATAAAATCCTTTAAGCGGTTCTATCTCAATTACAGGCAAAGCCTTTCCTTCAATTACAGCAACAGAAAATTCTCTTCCCTTTACATATTCTTCAACAATAATGTTATCTTCATATGAAAATGCTTCATCAATTGCCTTTCTGAATTCTTCCTCATTATTTGCTATTGAAACACCTACACTTGAACCACCGCAACATGGTTTAACAACACATGGAAATGGAACATACTCTATCTTATGTCCCTTCTTAAGTGATATTCCTTTTGGCATAGGTATACCTTCTGAAAGCAGCACTTTTTTAGTCAGTTCTTTATCCATTGAAATAGCACTGCTTATATAGTCAGTTCCTGTATATTTTATCCCTAAAAGTTCAAATGTTGCCTGAATTTTACCATCTTCTCCATTAGCTCCATGAAGACCAATAAATACTATATCTGCGGCCTTGCAAAAATCAAGAACGTGTGGTCCGAAAAATCCGCCTTTACTCTTTGTTCTTTCCTCCTGTAATCTGCTGATATTCTTTGTCTGGGCTAAAAGCTCCTCTGATAACGCATCCAAATCTTCATTACTGTTAAAAAATTCATCCGGATTACTGTATTTATCAGTACCAAGAAAAACATCTATCATATTGGCATTATGTCCATTTCTTCTTAAAGACTTACATACCATACGGCTCGTAGAAATCGATACATCCCTTTCTGTACTTGTTCCTGCAGCTAAAACCACTATGTTCATGGCAACTCCTTCCTATTAATCAAAGCATATAATCCAGGTTTTAGTACATATGTACTACTGCCAAAACGGATTCAAATGCCAAAATAACTGTTATATTTTATTGATAATACGGTGATAAATATACCACTTTACATAACTATATGCAATATGAATAACCTGCTTAAATATCAACGGTTATTTACACAATTTAGGCAATAATCCACAGATTTATCCACAACATCCACATTTCTGTGCACTTTTTCTGTCTAAATTTGTTGTTATCTTCATATTTATCCACATTTTATAATTATTTTGATAATTTTCTGACAATTCCATTCTTTTATATTTCTAATTTTCTCTGTCCTCAAGTGACTTATATTCACGTTGTTCACATACATTACGATATGCCGGTCTTATAATCTTACTGCAATTCATCAGTTCTTCAAGTCTGTGTGCACTCCATCCTGCAATTCTTGCAACAGCAAATATCGGTGTATATAATTCCAATGGAAGTCCTAACATGCTGTAAACAAATCCACTGTAAAAATCAACATTTGCGCTGACACCTTTATATATCTTTCTTTCACTGCTTATAAGCTCTGCTGCTATTTTTTCCACATCAGACATCAGTTTAAATTCTTTTTCTCTGTGCTTTGCAACTGAAAGTTTTTCCACAAACCCTTTAAACACACGTGCCCTCGGGTCAGATAATGAATAAACGGCATGCCCCATACCATATATGAGTCCGGATCTGTCATATGCTTTTTTATCAAGAATTGCCTGAAGATATGCCTTTAACTCTTCCTCATTCTCCCAGTCCTTAACATTTCTTTTAATATTATCAAACATTTTTACAACCTTGATATTGGCTCCGCCATGCTTTGGTCCTTTAAGTGATGCAAGTGATGAAACAACTGCCGAATAAGTATCTGTTCCTGATGATGTTACTACATGTGTTGTAAATGTCGAATTATTTCCGCCACCATGTTCTGCATGCAGCACTAAAGCTATATCAAGAATCTGTGCCTCAAGCTTTGTATAACTGCTGTCCGGTCGTAAAAGGCGAAGAATATTTTCAGCTGTTGAAAGCTCTGCAGATGGTTCATGTATGAAAAGACTTCCGCCTGACGAACTGTGGTGATATGCAAGATAACTGTATACGGCAAGTAATGGCAGCTGTGATATGAGCTGAAGAGACTGTCTTACTACATTTGGTATACTTGTATCATCAGCCTTATCATCATATGAATAGAGCATAAGCACACTCCTTGCCATCGCATTCATTATATCTGAGCTTGGCTTCTTCATAATTATATCTCTTACGAAATTAGGCGGTATTCTTCTGTAATCACCAAGTGTTTTACAGAATTCATCTAATTCTTTCTTATCCGGAAGTTCTCCAAACATTAAAAGATAAACCACTTCCTCAAATCCAAACCGGTCTTCTTTTGTAAATCCTTCGATAAGCTTTTCAACATCTATGCCTCTATAGTAAAGCTTACCATCGCATGGATGTGAAACTCCATTTTCGTCTACCTCACTTGCCTTAACCTCAGATATTTCCGTAAGCCCTGTAAGTACGCCTTTTCCATTTAAATCTCTTAAACCTCTTTTTACCTGATATTTATCATACAGACTCACATCAATTCTGCTGTTATTTCTGCATTTTTCTGCAAGATGTTTAATTTCAGGTGTTACCTCTGATATTTTTGACCCTTTCATATTTTCAAAACCTCCTTATTATTTATGCATTATTTTTTATCTGTCAGCTCGGGAGCGTTCATACTTCATCCTTGTCATAATACAGCTTCTTAATGACATATATCTTTTTTCAATTTCATCCGGTGGTACCTCCACATCGATTGATGCAGCCATTGCATCAATGATTTTATCATCAAGTCCTGCCCTTAATGCTGTCAATGTGTTAAGCTTATCTTTATAAGTCTCGGCATCAAGGAACTGTAATAATCTTTCATCAACAGCTTCTTCCGGTGTATTCTGCATATTTTCTGCATTTTTCATTTTTTCTGTGATTTGCATTTTTTCAGCATTTTGTGCTTTTTCTGTATTTTGCACTTTTTCTGTATTTTGTGCGTTTTCTTCTTTCCTGTTATGCGGCATGTCAAAACCATCAGGATGTACCTGCTCAAATCTGTATTTTTGTGAAACATTCGGATATTTCACATGATCAACTTCACTCATAAACATATCATACGGTCTTACATACAAAGAATAATCTCCGTATAAAGCCTGATATACCACCATTTTTTCTTTTGTTTCAGAATGATACGCTACACCTCTTACCTGATATAGCTTTCCTTTAAAATGTTTATAAAAACCATTCACTTCAAGCTTTCTTTGCTCCATATCCATTCTCCAATCCTGCACTGTTTTTTAGTACATGTATGAAAATTTTATTTTATATATAAATTGTATGTTTTTTTGAATTCTCTTCTGATAAATGTATTATACCTTCCACCACAATATGACATAGTGTAACAATATATCTGCAGTCGCTTTCGACACTGTTATTACATTTCAGATAATCTGAATGCAAATCTATTATGTAATCGCACAACTCACCCGCTGTTTTAAATCCGCTTATGATATTTTTATTAATATATATTTCATCAGAATTTATATATTCGTTCAATGCAACTTTCAGCTTCTTTTCATATAGACAGTGTTCCTTAATCGTCCCATTAAATACTTTATTATGTGGAAAAGTAAAATAATCAGCAACGTAATGTGCCACTTCACCAAGTTTACGACAATACGACGTTGAAAACTTTTTAGAAGATACCGAATAATTTGCAAGATTATTTATAAAGATACAAAGCTTATCAAATGTCTCTTCAACATTATGTTTTGTAGTTACAAATGACGGTTTACAATCCGGAAGTATACTTCCCATTATAAATGCCTTTCTATGAATCTGAAGCATATTGCTGTCAAGTGAATTGATCAGATATACAGACAATAATACATGCGATTTTTTTCTCATAAAGCATATCTCCTGTTAATATTCAAACTTTTTAATATCTGATGAATTTGTTATATGATGCCGCCACTAAGCCATAATCCCGTTTTGGTACAAGCGCATTATGGTTTAAGGCTTTTTACCATAGTATCATTCAGTTACACTTTATTATACATTTTAACTGTATAGTTAACAAAACACAATTAAAAAAAAATTAAAATTATTTCATACATTTGACATTTTATATTTATAAATATATTCTATCTGTATAATTATTTATCTGTAATTCGTGTCAGGCACACAAGGCACTGATTTTATAGACACAATATGTGTGCAGAAATGAGGAATACTTTTCATGAAACGAGTAGATTTACATGTACATTCGACATTTTCTGATGGTACTGATACACCGACACAGCTGGTACGCCTTGCAAAAGAAACCGGTCTTTATGCAATGGCACTTACAGACCACGATACTATTGACGGAATAGATGAAGCAATAAAAGCAGGCAGCGAATATGGTATTGAAGTTGTACCAGGAGTTGAATTAAGCACCTTTTATATCAATAAGGAAATACACATAGTAGGGCTTTATATAGATCATACAGACGAAAGCCTGAAAAAAGAACTGTCTGCATCACGAAATGTACGTTCAGAGCGTAACAAACAGATTTGCGAAAAATTCAATCAGCTTGGATATGATATTTCCTATGACGAAATGCTTACAAGATACAAGGATGCCGTTATAACAAGGGCACATTTTGCAGATATCCTTGTCGCCAAAAAGATAGTTGGCAGTCGAAACGAAGCATTTGACAGATTTTTAAATCCCGGCAAGCCATGTTATGTTCCAAGAAAGAAAATGGATCCAAAGGATGCCATTAAAATGATTAAAAATGCCGGTGGCGTTCCAATTCTTGCTCATCCTGTCCTTTATCATCTTGGAAATGATGCAATGAATACTCTGATTAAATATCTGTGTGAATCCGGAATAGCAGGGCTTGAAGCAATTTATTCAACATATACACAGGGCGATGAATTAAAAATGCGCCGTATTGCAAAAGACAATGGTCTTATAATATCCGGCGGCTCTGATTATCATGGCAAAAATAAACCGTCAATCAGTCTGGGTACCGGACGCGGACATCTTTGCATTCCATATGAAGTACTTGATGAAATTAAAAAACACGCAAAACGCTTTTGTCATTAATCATTAATTAACAGAAAAGATGTCTGAAAATAACAGTCTGTCTTTACCTGATAACCGGTTATAACAGGTAAATGAAAAACGTATCTTCAGACATCTTTTTATGTTCTGATTAGTGATGGAATAAACGCATTCCCGTGAATGCCATTGCCATATTGTATTTATTACATGTTTCAATTACATTATCATCACGAATTGAACCACCAGGCTGTGCAATATATTTAACACCACTCTTTGCTGCACGTTCAATATTATCGCCAAATGGGAAGAATGCATCTGAGCCTAATGCTACATCTGTATTCTTATCAAGCCATGCTCTCTTTTCTTCCTTTGTAAATACCTCAGGCTTTTCTGTAAATACTCTTTCCCATGCGCCATCCTCTAAAAGATCCATATATTCATCACCAATATATACATCAATTGCATTATCCCTGTCAGGTCTTCTTACATCATCCTTAAATGGAAGATTAAGAACCTTCGGGCACTGGCGTAAGAACCAGTTATCTGCCTTATTACCGGCAAGACGTGTACAATGTACCCTTGACTGCTGTCCTGCACCTATTCCGATTGCCTGTCCGTTCTTTACATAACATACTGAATTTGACTGGGTATACTTAAGTGTAATAAGTGATATTATAAGATCTATTTTTGCATTTTCAGGAATCTCTTTATTGTCTGTAACAATATTTGTAAGAAGCTCCTTATTTATCTTAAATTCATTTCTTCCCTGTTCAAATGAAACACCAAATACCTGTTTTGTTTCAATTGGAGCCGGTTTATATGATGGATCTATCTTGATTATATTATAATTACCCTTTTTCTTTGATTTTAAAATTGCAAGTGCTTCATCATCATATCCCGGTGCAATAATACCATCTGATACTTCATGCTGGATAAGCTTTGCAGTTGCAACATCACATACATCTGAAAGAGAAATAAAATCACCATATGATGACATTCTGTCTGCACCTCTTGCTCTTGAATAAGCACATGCCAAAGGTGAAAGTTCTCCGATTGACTCATCTACCCAGTAAATCTTCTTTTCAACTTCTGAAAGTGGAAGGCCTACTGCTGCACCTGCCGGAGAAACATGCTTAAAAGATGTTGCTGCCGGTAATCCTGTTGCTTCTTTTAATTCCTTAACAAGCTGCCATCCGTTAAAAGCATCAAGGAAATTAATATATCCTGGTCTTCCGTTTAATACTTCAATTGGAAGGTCACTTCCATCTGCCATATAAATTCTTGATGGTTTCTGATTTGGGTTACAACCATACTTTAACTGAAATTCGTTCATTATCCTTTTTCCTCTTTTCTATAATACTACTTATTCTTATTAACAATCCTTGTTTCGTAACTGCCAGTCTTAATATCAATAAAACGTACAAACAATGAAACTTTATTATCTTCATTAAGGCTGTTCCATATCATGTCTGTAAATTCATCAATATTTCCTTCTATCTTTACCCATTCAGGTTCGCCCTCAAAGCTTGGGAGTGGATTACCATCACCCATATATGTATGAATAAAATGGCCCTCTCCGGCGATTGGATTATCATATGAAAATGTATATCTGTTGCACTGATCCGGATTACCATTATGGCTCTTTAATATTGACATTGCATAATCATAATTACCTGCTTCAATATGCATAACGCCTGAAATTCTTGGTGTATAGTTCGGACCATCCGGCTCAAACTTTCTTGTTGTTAATGACTGTTCAAATGTCTGCTGCTTATCCATTAAATCATATACTGTATCTGTCTGGTCGCCATTTGTAACAATTGTCTTATTGCCTAAAACACGAACAGGTGCATAAATAATAAGGCTTGGATCACTAAGTTTTGAAGGATCAAATGCCTGTGTTCTTATTCCCTGTCCATCTTCAACAAATACCCTGTTTCTGCTGTTTTCACTTCTGCCCATTATAAAATAAGCTGTAACTGCCTTAGTTCCATCTGCAGTTCTTCCAATAACGATACCTCTTCCCGGATATTCATTTTCTGATAATACTTTTTCAAGCGATAACATTTCCATATAAATGGTTCCTCCTGATTAATTAATTCATAATAATACTTTAATAGTGTAACATGCCACTTTTATATTGGCAAATAATATCATAAATATTCATTTATTAATTTTAATAATTGCCAAGCAGCTTTATGGATATCGATTCCTCTTCTATTCCACGCAATGCATTCATAACACGCGGATCATCAATATTTCCTTCAAAATCAACAAAAAATCTGAACTCCCATTTTCTTTCCTCAATAGGACGTGATTCTATCTTATTCATATTAAGACCATTATATATAATGTGGCTTAAAAGATTATAAAGAGTTCCAGCTTCATTCTTAGTTTCAAATACAATGCTCATCTTCTGCGCATTTTTAACAAACTTTCTCTTATTTGTTACGACTACAAATCGTGTTGTATTATTATCATAGTCGTTTATCTTTTTCTCAAGCACCTTAAGTCCATAAAGCTCAGCGGCCTGTTCACTTGCTATTGCCACATGTGAACGATCATTTTCTTCAAGTACTTTTTTAGCACTTAATGCCGTATTTAACTGACTTATCTTATTCCAGTTCCTGTGTTTTTCTAAAAATTTCTCACACTGCATAAGCCCCTGCGGATGTGAATAAACTGTCGTTATTTCTGAAATATCAGTTCCCTCAAGTCCAATCAGCGCATGCTCAACATTTACATATGTTTCAGCAATGATATAATTATTATATTCCTGTAAAAGATCATATACCTGCGCCACAATTCCTGTAGTTGAATTTTCTATAGGAAGTACAGCATAGTCTGCTTTACCATCCTTTACATCTTCCATTGCATCCTTCCATGTAAGGACATTATAATTATTTACTCCTTCACCAAAGAAATTCTTCATGGCAATATAAGCATATGCTCCGGGAACTCCCTGGTAAACCACCTTGCAGTTCACCTTATCAATTGCATCTATTGCTTCATAAGGCTCTCTTAAAGTCTGTCCTGTTTCTTCAAGCAGCCTGTACTGGGTTTTTCTTGAATTAGCCATTATCTGTCCAAAAAGATCATCTATAGCATGTACATTTTCAGGATTTTTCACCATCTTTGAAATAGCCTGAAGCTTCTGTTTTTCTCTTACAGGATCAAGGACCTTCTTTCCCGATTCTATCTTATATTCTGCAACCTGATGGCACAAATCCATTCTCTGTTCAAACAAGTCAACAAGCTGCCTGTCTATAACATCAATATTCTTTCTTATCTCATTTAAATCCAGCATGGCAGTCCTCCTTAGCGTTATGATACATTTGGATATAATTGTATCATATTTTCCGGTAAATAACACCAATAAATTATATCCTTTATTTTTTTCAGCTTTGAAAGGTAAAAATAATTCGCACTAATAGTACTAAAATTTAAGCTGATTTCTTTGCGATAAGGTAAAAT
>CAKRGM010000024.1 GCA_934330725.1 uncultured Lachnospiraceae bacterium
GCCAGACCAACTTACAATGAAGATGATTATGAAAGTGCAGGCTCACCTGTCGCATTAACTTTTGAATATGGATTGGTAAATGATTTCCTTACGGAATGGTGTGAAATGAAAACGAAATTAAATAGTGGAGAGATTTCTCCTAATGAATATTTTGAGTGGAAAATAACATGGCCTCAGGCATAAATGAAACTATTCCTGCACAGCTCACTTTAGTACCAAAATAGTACCACAAAGCAAAAAACAAGCTCGCAAATGCCCATTTTACTAGGCTTTGCGAGCTTTTGAAAATTATTCAAACTCAATCGTAGCAGGTGGCTTACTTGTGCAGTCGTACATTACACGGTTTACGCCTTTTACCTCATTTACAATTCGGTTTGCTACTTTGCTTAATACGTCCCATGGAATCTGGGCACAGTCGGCTGTCATGAAGTCTGATGTGTTGACAGCTCTTAAAGCGATTGCATAATCATATGTTCTGCCATCGCCCATTACACCTACGCTTCGCATGTTTGTAAGTGCTGCGAAATACTGACCAAGGCCTTTGTCTATGCCTGCCTTTGCGATTTCTTCTCTGTAGATGAAATCTGCATCCTGAACAATCTTAACCTTTTCAGCAGTTACTTCGCCGATAATTCTTATTCCAAGTCCCGGACCTGGGAATGGCTGGCGGTATACCAGATATTCAGGTATGCCAAGTTCAAGACCTGCCCTGCGGACTTCATCCTTGAATAACATTCTGAGTGGTTCGATGATTTCCTTAAAATCAACATAATCAGGAAGTCCTCCAACGTTATGGTGTGACTTGATTGTTGCTGATTTGCCAAGGCCTGATTCGATTACATCCGGGTAAATTGTTCCCTGAACCAGATAATCTACGGCACCAATCTTTTTAGCTTCTTCTTCAAATACTCTGATGAATTCCTCACCGATTATCTTTCTTTTATGCTCCGGTTCTTCAACGCCCTTAAGCCTCTCATAGAATCTGTCCTGAGCATTAACTCTGATGAAGTTAAGGTCGTATGGACCGTCCGGACCAAATACTGCTTCTACCTCATCTCCTTCATTTTTACGTAAAAGGCCATGATCAACAAATACGCATGTAAGCTGTTTCCCTACTGCTTTTGCAAGAAGTACTGCTGCCACTGATGAATCAACACCGCCTGATAAAGCACATAATACTTTACCATTGCCAACTTTCTGTCTTACCTGCCTGATTGTTGTCTCAACAAATGAATCCATTTTCCAGTCGCCGGCACATTCACATACATTGAAAAGGAAGTTCTTTAACATCTGCTGTCCTTCAACTGAATGCATTACTTCAGGATGGAACTGAACTGCATATAACTTTTTGTCTGCATTTTCCATTGCTGCAACCGGACAGTTAGGTGTATGACCTGTTACCCTGAAACCCTCTGGAGCTTCTTTAATATAATCTGTATGACTCATCCATGTTGTTGTTGTTGGATGTACATTTTCAAAAATGAGTGATGTAGTATCTACTTCTACATCTGTTTTACCATATTCACTGACCGGTGCTGTCGCAACCTCACCGCCAAGCTTGTATGCCATAAGCTGTGAGCCATAGCATATTCCAAGAATAGGAACACCTATCTCAAATATTGATTTGTCATAGCTCGGTGAATCATCTTTAAATACACTGTTTGGTCCACCTGTAAATATTATGCCCTTAGGATTCTTTGCTTTAATATCCTCAAGGCTTGTTGTGTAAGGAATTACTTCTGCATATACATTGCATTCTCTTACACGTCTTGCTATAAGCTGATTATACTGACCACCAAAATCAAGAACGATTACTGTTTCGCTGTTCACTTTTTATCCTCCTATTCTTCTATCCTTTAACCTTTATATACAAAACGTATTATACATAACACTCATTGATTAATCAAGTTTAAACATCTGCCTGTTAATAACATCCACATATTAATAACCTCCGGTCAATTATATATCAAGCTACTTATTAAGCTCCTCTATAATTGCGATAACATCATTTAAGCTGTCGCGGACCTTATATGTAAGTGCTTTTACATCATCATCTATCTTTATCATGTCCGGAACATGCACTACCTTTATTCCGGCTGCATGTCCGGCACGGATTCCGTTTATACTGTCTTCAATGACAATTACCTCTGATGTATCAAGCCCAAGGTCTTTTGCTGCTTTTAAGAAAATGTCAGGTTCAGGCTTTCCCCTTTTTACTTCATCGCCATAGACCATTGCATTAAGATATGGCCATGCGCCTGCATCTTTAAGGATGTTTTCAGCGACCTCATGTTTTGTTGACGTTGCCACTGCACATACCATGCCATTGTCCTTTATATAATTAAGAAGTTCAAAAAGTCCTTTCTTAACCGGTATTCCTTCCTTTTCACGTAATTTGTCAACATACTTATCTCTAAGCTTTCTTATTTCCCAGTAATCTATCTTACCCTTGAAATAATCATTAAAATGCCTTTCTGATAACTCATGTGACGCCCCTTTAAAGCTGTCTGTAAGCCACCTTGGAATCTCAATGCCTATCTGCTTTGCCACTGCTTCATAACCTTCTGTCAATTGTCTTTCAGTGTCCACCATGACACCATCCATATCAAATATAACTCCTTTAATCATAGCCATAGCCTCCCTTCTATTCCAGGTATTTCTTAATGTATTTTCCAGTATAAGACTTTTTGACCTTTGCAACTTCCTCCGGAGTTCCCTTTGCTATCACTGTTCCGCCATGGTCTCCACCTTCAGGTCCGATATCAATAATATAATCTGCTGTTTTTATTACATCCAGATTATGTTCAATAACTATAACTGTATTACCACTTTCCGTCAGCTTATGCAGTATTTCCACAAGCTTGTGTACATCTGCAAAATGCAGTCCTGTAGTAGGCTCATCCAGAATATAAATTGTCTTTCCTGTTGCTCTTTTGGATAGTTCTGTTGCAAGCTTGATTCTCTGCGCCTCTCCACCTGAAAGTTCTGTTGATGGCTGTCCTAACTTTATATAAGACAGTCCGACATCATTAAGTGTCTCTATCTTTCTTCGTACAGATGGTACATTTTCAAAGAAATCAACTGCATCCTCAACTGTCATATCAAGCACATCATAAATATTTTTACCCTTATACTTAACCTCAAGTGTCTCTCTGTTATATCTCTTACCATTGCATACATTACATGGTACATACACATCCGGCAGGAAATGCATCTCTATCTTTATTATACCATCACCTGAGCATGCTTCACAACGTCCACCTTTAACATTAAAGCTGAATCTTCCTTTCTGGTATCCTCTTTCCTTCGCATCTGATGTAGCTGCAAACAAATCACGTATCATGTCAAATACGCCTGTATATGTCGCAGGATTAGAACGCGGTGTTCTTCCGATTGGCGACTGGTCAATATTAATAACCTTATCGAGCTGTTCAATACCAATAATGTCGTCATGATCCCCGGGAATACATCTTGCTCTGTTAAGCTGCTTTGCGAGGTGTTTGTATAAAATCTCATTTACAAGAGAACTCTTACCTGAACCGGAAACGCCTGTAACACATGTAAGTACTCCAAGTGGAAAATCAACATCAATATTCTTTAAGTTATTCTCCCTTGCTCCTTTTACCGTTATCCAGCCTGTAGGCTCTTTGCGCTTTGCCGGTACAGGAATCTTAATACGACCGCTAAGATATGCTCCGGTTATTGACTCCCTGCACTTCATAATCTCATCTGCTGTTCCCACTGCAACAACATTTCCACCATTTTTACCTGCTCCCGGTCCGATATCCACAATATAATCAGCTGCACGCATCGTATCTTCATCATGTTCAACGACTATAACTGAATTGCCCAGATCACGTAAATGTGTAAGCGTTTTTAAAAGCTTGTCATTGTCTCTTTGATGAAGTCCGATACTTGGCTCATCAAGAATATATGCAACTCCCACAAGCCCTGAACCTATCTGTGTTGCAAGTCTTATTCTCTGTGCTTCACCACCTGAAAGTGTTCCGGTAGCACGTGAAAGTGACAGATAGTCAAGCCCCACATCAAGAAGGAACTGAATTCTTGCCTTGATTTCCTTTATAATCTGCTCTCCGATAAAAAGCTGTCTTTCATCAAGCTTCATATTTTCAAGGAAATCTTTAAGCTTTCCAATTGACATATTGGTTATCTCATAAATATTTTTATCTGCAACAGTAACCGCAAGAGAGGCCGGTTTAAGACGCTGTCCCTTACATGTTTTACAAGGTGTGATTCTCATAAATTCTTCATACTGCTGCTTCATTGTATCCGAACCTGTTTCACGGTATCTCTTCTGTAAATTCTTAATAAGACCTTCAAACGCCACATTATAAACACCTTCGCCGCGCTGTCCCCTGTAATATACCTTTACCTCATGGCCATTTGTACCATTTACGATTATATCCTTAATATCATCAGGGTAATCCTTAAATGGTGTATCCAGATCAAAATTATATTCTTTACACAGTGCATCCATTATAGCTCTTGTAAAACTTCCTTTATCTGTAACAGACTGCCATCCGTTTGCCGCTATTGCTCCTTCATTTATACTTAACCGCTCATCAGGTATTATAAGCTGCATATCAAACTCCATCTTATACCCAAGTCCAAAACAGTCAGGACATGCACCAAACGGATTGTTAAATGAAAAGCTTCGTGGCTCAATCTCATCAATGCTTATACCGCAGTCAGGACATGAAAAACTCTGGCTGAAGTTCATCGGCTCTTTTCCCACCACATCAACTGTCATAAGTCCGTCTGCAAGCTTAAGTGTCGTTTCAATAGAATCTGTCAGACGCTTTTCAATTCCCGGCTTTACTGCAATTCTGTCCACGACTATTTCTATATTGTGTTTTTTATTTTTATCAAGCTTAATATCATCTGACAGATCATACATGCTTCCATCAATCATAACTCTTACATAGCCGCTTTTTTTGGCACTTGTAAGCAGCTTTACATGTTCACCCTTACGTCCTCTTACTACCGGTGCAAGAAGCTGTATCTTTGTACGCTCAGGAAGCTCCATTATTACATCAACCATCTGGTCAACTGTCTGTTTCATAATCTCTTTGCCACACTTTGGACAATGCGGAGTACCTACTCTTGCATATAAAAGTCTGAAATAATCATATATTTCCGTGACTGTTCCAACTGTAGACCTTGGATTCCTGTTTGTAGACTTCTGGTCAATAGAAATAGCCGGTGAAAGACCTTCTATACTTTCAACATTTGGTTTTTCCATCTGTCCAAGGAACTGTCTTGCATATGATGAAAGTGATTCCATATACCTTCTCTGTCCCTCAGCATATATTGTATCAAAAGCAAGCGATGACTTACCTGAACCCGATAATCCGGTAAGAACAACAAGCTCATTTCTTGGAATATCAACTGATATATTATTAAGGTTATGCTCATTGGCACCTCTTATCTTAATAAACTGCCTGTACTTTCCCTTTTCCATTTTTTACTCCTTTTATGATTATGATATATTCGAATAAGTAACTGCTAAACCTGGATTTGTTAATTTTGTCAGGTATCACCTATTTATTTTCATACAAAAATTTGTTAACCTCTATCATCTTATCCCTGAGTTTTGCAGCCTCCTCAAAGTTAAGTTCTGCTGCGGCCTTATGCATGTTCTTCTCAATTTCACGCTTAACCTTCTCAAGTTCTTTTATGCTCATGGATTCATAATCCTTCATCTGCTTATCATCTTCATTATCCGCATCTGCTGCCTTTGAAATGCTTATAAGATCCCTTACTGCTTTCTTAATCGTCTGAGGTGTTATTCCATGCTCTTCATTATACTGCTTTTGTATCTTACGTCTTCTTTCTGTCTCAGAAATAGCCTTCTGCATGGAATCCGTAATCTTATCTGCATACATTATTACATGTCCCTCGCTGTTACGCGCGGCTCGTCCGATTGTCTGGATAAGTGATGTCTCTGTTCTTAAAAATCCTTCTTTATCAGCGTCAAGTATTGCTACCAGCGAAATCTCAGGTATATCAAGTCCTTCCCTTAAAAGATTGATACCCACAAGAACATCAAATCCGTCAAGACGCATATCTCTTATAATTTTCTGTCTTTCAAGTGTATCAATATCTGCGTGGAGATATTTTACCCTTATGCCTACTTCCTTAAGGTAATCTGTCAGATCCTCTGCCATCCGCTTTGTTAATGTTGTAACAAGAATCTTATTATGCTTTGCGACCTCTTTATTTATTTCTGAAATCAGATCATCAATCTGCCCTTCAATAGGACGTACACTTATCTGCGGGTCTAATAATCCGGTTGGCCTTATTATCTGCTCTGCCTCTAAAAGTTCATGCTCATGCTCATAAACTGACGGAGTTGCCGATACAAACAGCATCTGTGAAATCTTATTTTCAAACTCTGTAAAATTAAGCGGTCTGTTATCCTTTGCCGACGGAAGCCTGAATCCATAATCAACAAGTGTTGTCTTACGTGACTGGTCTCCTGCATACATTCCCCTTATCTGCGGAATTGTAATGTGTGATTCGTCAACAATTATAAGAAAATCATCCGGGAAATAATCCATAAGCGTATATGGCGGCATTCCTGCCGGAAGCCCTGACAGATGACGCGAATAGTTTTCAATTCCAGAACAGAATCCGGTTTCCTGCATCATCTCTATATCAAAATTCGTACGTTCCTCTATCCTCTGCGCCTCAATCAGCTTATCTTCACTTTTGAAATATTTGATACGCTCTTCAAGCTCTTTTTTGATATTTACAATTGCCGCATCCATTTTCTCTTTTTCAACTACATAATGGGAATTCGGAAAAATAGCCACATGTTCAATCTGATCTTTTATTTCTCCCGTAAGTGAATCTATCTCTGTTATTCTATCCACTTCGTCCCCAAAAAATTCAATTCTTACGGCATCTCCACTCGAACCTGCCGGATATATCTCAAGAACATCTCCACGTACCCTGAATGTACCTCTTTTAAAATCCATATCACTTCTTACATACTGGATATCTATAAGCTGTCTTATTACATCATCCCTGTCTCTTTCCATTCCGGGTCTTAATGAAATAACCATCTTCTTATAATCAATAGGTGCACCGAGTCCGTATATACACGATACTGATGCAACTATAATAACATCATCACGCTCTGACAATGCAGCTGTCGCTGAATGCCTTAACTTATCTATCTCATCATTGATTGATGAATCCTTTGCTATATACGTATCACTCTGTGGCACGTAAGCCTCCGGCTGATAATAATCATAATAAGAGACAAAATATTCTACCGCATTTTCCGGAAAGAACTCTTTCATCTCTCCATACAGCTGTGCTGCAAGCGTCTTATTATGGGATATAATAAGAGTCGGCTTTTGCACTCTCTGTATAATATTAGCCATTGTAAATGTTTTTCCTGAACCGGTAACACCAACAAGTGTCTCAAACTGATTGCCCTCCTCAAAACCACGGGCAAGCTTCTCAATCGCCTGTGGCTGGTCGCCTGTCGGCTTATATTCTGAATGTAGCCTGAATTCGCTCATAATTAATAATCCTCTCCATGCCAAAACAACATATTGCTACTTTAGTTTACTGACTGTAATTACAATTATTATATCAAATAACATTTTGAAAGTATATAGATTCAGATAATAAAAAGGTACAAATGTTCGATTTTTATACAATCGTCATTTGTACCTTTTATTATTTTATTTTATATCTCTTTTCAACATTTCTTTTATCTCATCCGTTGTAAATGCAGCATCAATTGAATTTACAAGAATTGTCTGTTCCTGCTGTGGTGTCAGCCCGAATTCTTCTTCCATATATCTGAATTCCTTTGACAGGCTTGTTCTTTCAATAGCCATATCATCTGTATTTATCGTAACTTTTATACCCCTTTCGAAAAATTTCATAAAAGGATATTTTTTCATATCTTCAACTGCTTTTGTCTGTCTGTTGCTTGTCGGACACATTTCCAGGTATATTCCTTTGTCCTTAACAAGCCGCATTATTTCTTCATTGCCATCTATCCTGACACCATGGCCAATTCTTACTGCTCCCATTTCAATTGCGGCCTTTACACTGTCTGCTCCATCTGCCTCTCCGGCATGGATAGTTATTGGAATACCATACTTTTCAGCCTTTGCAAAAAGTGCCACATAATCCTTTGTTGGAAAAAGTGCTTCCGCTCCCGCAAGGTCTACAGCAACCACTCCTCCGTCCTTAACAAGATACTTATGAGCCAGCTCAATGGTCTCATTATTCTCATCTTCGTTTCCTTTTCCCCTCATACAGCAAAGTATCAGATTAGCAGGCATATCAAGCTCTCCGCGTGCTCTTTTAAGTCCGCCTGCAGCTGCCAGGATAACTTCTTCCTGTGTTAAACCACTCCTCTTATGAAGCTGCGGTGCAAATCTCAGCTCTGCATATACCACTCCGTCTTTTTTCATAGTTTCAAGCACAAGATACACAGACTCGCTAATCGCCTCCTTTGTCTGTAAAAGTGAACCCGGAAGTTCAAAACACCTCAAAAAATCATTAAGATTCTGACATGTTTCAGGCACCGACAGCATATCAATAAGCTTTTCATCACTGCCTGCCGGCAGCTTGATTTTCTGCATACCAGCCAGTTTCTTAGCAATATCAACCGTAATTGAACCATCTAAATGTGCATGAAGGTCAATGTACTTATTTGCATGATTTTTCATACTATCCCCCATTTCTGTTATTTTTCCTGCAACGTATAAATTGATTTACTCCTGTTAAAGATATATGCCACCGAGCATACTACAATAAAATATGGTGTATATTCAAATCCAAATACTTCAGCTCCAATAAATACCGGCGCCAGCAGCGTATTTGTCGCACTGCCAAACACTGCTGCATATCCGAGTGCAGATACTAATGCCACAGGCAGGCCAAGGATATTTCCAAGTACTATTCCAAGACTTGCACCTATTGAAAACAATGGAGTAACCTCGCCTCCCTGATATCCGGCCGCCAGTGTAAGTATTGTAAGCACAAACTTTAATATCCAGTCATATGCATATATATTTTCTCCGTTAAAGCTTTCGCTTATAAGATTTGTTCCGAGTCCACAGTATCTGCCACAGTGCAGTACCAGCAATACTACACTTAAAATTATTCCGATTATAAGGATTTTCTTCACCGGATTACTGAAAACTTTTCCAAGTTGTTCCTTGGCAAGCTTAAGTATCCATGCAAATGCACCGCCAACGACTCCAAAAATAAGTCCTGCCAGTGCAAGTTTTCCCCAGAATGCTGCATTTACATCAATGTTATCAACAATTTTGCTTAAATTTACTGTGAATTTCTCAAGACCACACAATTCTGATGTCAGAAATGCAGTTACTGATGCTGTAGCTGCCGGCACAAATGCTTTTAGCTTAAGTTCTCCTACCGTAAGCACCTCAAGCGCAAAAAACAGTGCTGCCACAGGCGTATGAAACAACCCTGAAAATCCTGCTGCCATACCTGTAACTACAAATATTTTTCTTATCTGTTCTCTTTCCTTTATTACATTATGTATCTCTTCATGCGTTGAAGGGTTATGCCTTATAAATATTTTTCCAACTACATTTTTATCAAGACAGTTTGCAACTCCTGCTCCAAGCTGTACGGCAACGCCCTCTCTTCCTGCACTTCCCCCGAAAAGGTGTGTTATCCATGTGCTTACCATTGCAAATGGTATAAGCCTTGGAGGAATTGTATCACGTCTGCCCTGTCCTGCTTCAAATACCAGGCTCATTCCCTTTATGCTTTCCCCGCCAAAGTTTTTATAGCACAACACAATAAGAACGCCCGCCGGTGCAAGAAATGGCAGCAGATATAAAACATTTTCCTGTCTGAAGCCGGTTATGGCAATCAGTACCCTTCCAAATAATGCATCAACCGCCCCTGTAATCACACCAATCACAGCTCCTGCCAGTATAAAAAATACCAGGTCAGCATACTCTACTATTATCTTATATTTCTTCACATTTAAACCTCCTCGTATACATTATATTTTCATAGGTAATTGCTACACTCATAAATTATTCAATACAGTTGTGCAGAATTAATAAATTGTTAATTTTGCATAACGCAAAACAAGCCAGCGTTTATATATTACACAAAACACCGGCTTGTCTTTATATTTATTTTGCCATTTCCTGATTTAAATAATCTATTGCAGCATCCATCTGTGTATCTGTCTGTGAATCTTCCGGCATGTCTACAACCATATCAGGAGTTACGCCTTTTCCATGTATATCCTGTCCCTTTGGTGTAAAATATTTTGCAATTGTATATTTTACTGCACTTCCATCTGATAAAGGACGTACTGTCTGGACAATTCCTTTACCAAATGTCTGAGTTCCGATAATTTTTCCAACGCCGTAATCCTGCACTGCACCCGCAAATATTTCTGATGCACTTGCACTGTTTCCATTAACCAGAACTGCCATCGGCATATCAAGTTCATCAGGATTAGAACCTTTATACTCTGTTTTATTACCTTTTTTATCCTGTGTATACATGATAAGTCCGTCAGGAAGTATTTCATCAAGCATACTGACTACTGTGTCAAGCATTCCGCCCGGATTATTCCTGATATCTACAACAAGGCTTTTCATTCCCCTGCTTTTTAAGTCATTAAGTGCATCCATAAACTGATTCTTTGTTACATCATCAAACTGCACTACACGAATATAACCAATATTGTTATCCTTCATTTCATATTTGACTGTCTTTGCCTCTATCTCGTCTCTTGTAACAGTTACAGTAGCAGTATTTCCATCTCTTACATATTCAAGTGAAACCGTTGTACCTTTTTCACCCTTGATAAGTGCAACTGCAGGTGTAAGGTCCATATCCTTAATGTCTTTTCCGTCAACCTTTGTTATGCTGTCACCAGCTTTAAGACCTGCCTTTTCCGCAGGTGAATCCTCATAAATCTCAGTAAGACGTATCGAACCGTCTTCATTCTTTTCGCATACAGCGCCTATTCCTGAAAACTTACCTGTTGTACTTTCTGTAAGCTGTTTATATTCTTCAGGAGTATAATAAACTGTATATTTATCACCATATGCATTAAGATATGCCTTGAAAATATCGCTGGCAGCCTTATCTTCATCTACGTCATCAAAATAAAATTCACTGTCAAGAAGTGAGTTAATGGCATTAAGCTTTTCTTCAACCTTGCTTCCCATACCACTTGAACCACTTGTTGATACATCCTGGACATATACTTTGCCTTCTGTTCCAAGGTGAAGATATCCCTGACGCTGTAAAACTCCCATGACCAGAAGTACTATCAGAACAGACGACAATACTCCCGATGTAATTCCTGTTATAAGCCCTCTTCTGAAACCATTTTTTCTTTTCTTATTTTTCTTTGTACTTTTAACATCATTATTATTATCCGGAGAATAGTAGTTTGTATTATACGAACCACCCTGATGGCCATACTCCTTATTCATCTGTTTGGTATTATTCAACTGTTCATTATTATTCAGCTGTTCCGTCTTGTCCTGATTATTATTCTGGTCTTCACTCATTCTGCTTAAATCCTCTTTTCTACTTCAAATATCCCCACGGATTAACATATGCACCATCTTTTCTTACTCCAAAATGTAAATGTACACCTGTTGAACTTCCTGTAGTTCCCATTCTTGCAATCTGCTGTCCTTTCTTTACTGTCTGTCCTACAGAAACACCTAAAGATGAACAATGCATGTAAACTGTATATATACCATTTCCATGGTATATTGTTATCCAGTTACCTGCTGAAACACTATAACTTGAAATTACAACTTCTCCATCTGCTGCCGCATAAATAGGATCTCCTGCAACACCCGGTGATGAAGCACCTATATCTATACCCTGATGTGGTTTGCCTCTGTCCTGTGTATCGCCCCAGTCTGATGTAATACGTGTCGAATTTGTAGGCCATGCAAATACTCCACCATTATATTTAATATCTCCTATTGAAGAACCCCCACTGCTGCTTCCCGAATTACTGCTGCTGCTTCCTGACGAATTATTTTTATTATCCTGCTGCGCTTTTTTAGCTTCCTCTGCTTTCCTTGCTTCTTCGGCTTTTCTTCGCTCTTCTTCTTCACGTTTTACCTGAGCCTCCATATTGGCAATCTCCTGCTCCTGTGCTGCAAGATCGGCATATAGTGCCGTACTCTTGTTCTCGGCATTACCTTTCTGTGCATTAAGCTGCTCAAGTTCTTTTTGTTTTGTTTCCTGAACTATATCCAGTGACGACTTCTGTGCTTCAAGAGACTTCTTCATCGTTTCCATCTGCGCATAGTCATTTTCAAGCTGCTGCTTTGTATCAGCAATATACTTTATGGTCTCTTCATACTTCTGAAGCATCTGCCTGTCATATTCTGAAATCTTAGTAATATATTCAGCTTTATTGAGCATGTCACCCATATTTGCAGAATCAAGCAAAATTTCCATATAATTCGCATTACTGTGTTCATACATAAATCTTATACGAAGCTTCATTGAATCATACTGGGATAATTTTTCTTCTTCTGATTTTGCAAGATTCGCCTGAGCATCATTAATTTCATTCTGTTTTGCATTAATCTGCGTATTTAACGTTGAAAGTGACGTATCAATCTCTGTAATTTTACCATCCAGCTGCTGAATATATGATTGAGTATTCGATGCTTTCTTCTGTAGTTCATCTATTTCGTTTTTAGTCTTTTGTATCTGCTCCTGAATATCATCTTTCTTATCTTTTGCATCGTTCAGATCCGACTTTGAATCACCAAGCACAACAACATCTTTAGTTATTATTGAAGATACTGGTAAAACCAAAGCAATGATAAGAACGAATGAAATAATCTTTTTTAAAAATACATTTTTCAATCTTATCGCGGCTCCTTTCAAGTACCCATTGGCTAATATAGCCGCCGCAAACTGCTCATTCATGTACAGATTTGCGACAGCTATACCTGTGAAATAGATATTTACATATTTTATACGTTAGCGTGTTTACGAACAGCAAAGAAGCTTCCTAATAAACCAATTCCAATACCCAGTATTACTGCAACAGGTGTCAACACATTAAATACCTGTGATGCAGGCAAAAATGCGAGAATATTATTTAACACATTGAACTTGCCAATTACATACTCAACAACATTAAAGTATATGTACCTCAATATAACAAGCGGTATTATTGACCCAAGAAGTCCAATAGTAATACCTTCAACAAAGAACGGCGCATTAACAAATGCATCTGTAGCACCAATAAATTTCATAATTGAAATTTCTTCTTTACGAACAGTAATACCTATAACAATTGTATTCGTTATAAGGAATATTGATACTGCAAGAAGTATTATAATAATTGCAATTGATACATATCCAACAAGTTTTGCAGCACTTGAAAGACTGCTGGCCATTGCTTCTGATCTGTTAACCTGTCTTACACCATCAAGATTCTCCAGGTATGTAACCAGTGTAGACTGCATTCCCGCATCATTAAGGTAAACCTCATATGATGCTGAATTAGCAAGTGGGTTATCATCTTTAAATCCCTCTGCAAGTTCCGGATAATCTTTAAAATATTCTCCCTTGAAGTTTTCCCATGCCTCCTCAGCTGAAGTATAATGTATACTTGATACTTCCACACGGCTGCTTATCTCATCTCCAAGCTTTTTAATATCCTCATCAGACAACCCTTCATTAAAGAATACCGTTACACACACTTCATTTTCAGCCTTTTTAACCATATACTGAAAATTTGTTACTATTGAATAAAATACACCAAACAAGAATATGCAGGCTGCTATTGTCGCAATTGACGCCAGTGAAAACAGTCTGTTTCTGTAAATATTCTTGAAACCCTGTTTTAAATGATAAAAAATTGATCTAATCTTCATAGAAATATCCACCCTTTTCCAAATCGCTGATTATCTTTCCTTCGCTCATTGTTATTGTTCTCTTCTTCATCTGCTGAACAATATCCATATTATGAGTAACAACAAGCACAGTTGTTCCCTGCTTGTTTGCCTGGTTAAGAATCTTCATGATCTCAGCTGAATTACCAGGGTCAAGATTACCTGTAGGCTCATCACACAGCAAAATAGCCGGCTTATTGACCAGCGCTCTTGCAATGGCAACCCTTTGCTGTTCACCACCAGATAATTCATTTGGAAATGCTTTATATTTGTCCAATAGACCAACCATTGAAAGCATTGCAAGCACTCGGCTCTTTATCTTTTTTGATGGTGCTTCTACTACTTTCTGTGCAAAAGCAATATTTTCATAAACATTTCTGTCTTCAAGAAGACGGAAATCCTGGAATACTACTCCTATATCTCTTCTTAAATACGGAAGCTTCTTTCTTGTTATTTTATTTAAATATCTTTTATTAACATATATTTTACCCGACGTTGGATCAAGTTCCTTAAGCAGAAGCTTAATAAGTGTCGACTTACCTGAACCACTCTTACCTACGACGAATACAAACTCACCTTTCTGAATATGTAAGTTTACCCCGTTTAATGCGGGAACCCCTGACGTATATGTTTTCGTGACATCTTCTAAGATTATCATCGATAAAATCCTCCACTAGTATATATCTTTTCTTTCCATATATTTCATATATTTCACAACCATTAATGCAATCTTAAATGTAATTGCATCATCGAATATCCTCAAATCCAGACCCGTACTCTTTTGAAGCTTGTCCAGCCTGTAAACAAGAGTATTCCTATGAATATATAACTGTCTTGATGTTTCAGAAACATTAAGATTATTCTCAAAAAACTTGTTAATCGTAGACAGTGTTTCATCATCGAAATCATCCGGAGATTTTCCACCAAAAATTTCTTTGATAAACATCTGGCAAAGTGGTATAGGCAGCTGATAGATAAGTCTTCCTATCCCAAGTCGGTTATAAGCAACCACGTTTTTATCGCTATAGAATATCTTTCCAACATCAAGTGCCATCTTGGCCTCTTTATATGATCTGGATACTTCCCTTATATCATTAACAATCGTTCCATATGCGACATGGGCAGCACTCATTGCCTCTGTATTAAGCATGTCAATAATAACCTCTGCCGTTCTGTCGAGTTCATCATAAGTCTCTGTTCCCTTAACTTCCTTCACAAGGATTATACTTTTTTCATCGACTGCTGTGATGAAATCACTGACTTTCCCTGCAAAAAGAGTGCGGACTGTCTCTAAAGCATTGGTGTCCTTCTCATGCTTTGTCTCAATTATATAAACAACTCTCTTAACATCTGTATCAATATGAAGCTTCTCTGCTCTTGTATACATATCAACACGCAGGAGATTATCCAACAAAAGGTTCTTGATAAAATTATCTTTATCAAACCTCTCCTTATAAGCAACTAAAAGATTTTCAATTTGAAATGCTGCTAACTTGCCAAGCATATATACATCATCAGTAGTTCCCTTGGCAAGCAGTATATATTCTAAATTCTGGTCATCGATTACTTTAAAAAACTGAAATCCATTGACTACCTGGCTCTCTGCCGGTGAGTCTATAAATGTGATTGCTTCAGCAATACACTCTGATGCATCATCAAAAGTCTTTGCTGCAATCTTTCCATCAGCATCAATTACACATAAATCGATACGTGAAATAGCCTTTAATCCATCAAGTGTTGTTTGTAAAATCTGATTTGATATCATTACGAACTTCCTTTCTAATAGTTTAAGCTCTCGTTACATTGTAATGCAAAACGACGAAAAATAAAAGAGGAAATGTATAATTTCTATACATTTCCTCAAAAAATAACTATTTTTTACTATGTTCGTGCTATATTTTAACCAATAAATCTACTAAAATTAGTGTGTAATTACCTGTTCTGTCTCTTTATCAAATACGTGAAGTCTTGCTGTATCCATTGCAAACTTAACTGTATCACCAGGACGGGCTGTTGTACGAGGATTAACCTTTGCTGTACATGTTGAGTCAGCAATATCATAATGAAGGTTAACTTCTGAACCAAGTAATTCGTATACCTTAATCTGTGCATCAAATGTAGCATCCTTGTGAGCTGCGATGAATTCTTCATCATCCTTAACATCTTCAGGACGAATACCGATAACAACAGTCTTGCCAACATATCCGCCATCAATAAGCTTCTTGCTCTTCTCAGCTGGAAGTGCAATTGTGATATCATCACTTAACTTAAGATTAACAACTGAACCATTTGATTCAACCTGTGCATCAAGAAGGTTCATCTGAGGAGAACCAATGAATCCGGCAACAAAGATGTTGTCTGGTGCATTATAAAGGTTCTGTGGAGTATCAACCTGCATGATATCACCATCTTTAAGAACTACGATTCTTGTACCAAGTGTCATAGCCTCTGTCTGATCATGTGTTACATAGATGATAGTTGCTTTTAATCTCTGATGAAGCTTTGAAATCTCAACACGCATCTGAACTCTTAACTTGGCATCAAGGTTTGAAAGAGGTTCATCCATAAGGAATACCTTAGGATTACGAACGATTGCACGACCCATGGCAACACGCTGTCTCTGACCACCTGAAAGAGCCTTTGGCTTACGGTCAAGTAAATGTTCAATATCAAGAATCTTAGCTGCTTCATGAACAGCCTTGTTGATATCTGCCTTAGGTACTTTTCTTAACTTAAGACCAAATGCCATGTTATCAAATACTGTCATATGTGGATAAAGAGCATAGTTCTGGAATACCATTGCGATATCTCTGTCCTTAGGCTCTACATCATTTACCATTCTGTCGCCAATCCATAATTCACCACCGCTGATATCTTCAAGGCCTGCTATCATACGAAGAGTTGTTGACTTACCGCATCCTGAAGGACCAACGAAAATGATGAACTCTTCATCTGCAATTTCAAGATTAAAATCCTTAACAGCTTCAAAACCGTTTGGATATACTTTACGAATATGTTTAAGTGATACACTTGCCATTATTAAATTTCCTCCTGATTAATTACTATCACATTGCTATCGTTTTTTTACGATATTCTTACTATACAATAATTGAAGGATAATTACCATATTGCATTTTACCAAATAATTCTTAATATTTTAGGCAAATTAACCATATTATTCTCTCAGTTATAAATTTTGTACAAAACCTTCTCCCATTACCTCACGAACATCACCAACGATTATAAAAGCCTGTTTATCTATTTCCAGTATTTTTTGTTGCAGCACCGGAACCTGTTTTTTTGATACAACGCATAAAAGCATACTTCTTTTTTTATCAGAATACACTCCTGTAACATCTATACGCGTAAGTCCTCTTTTAACATTTTCAAGTATATACTTACTTATTTTAATATAATCATCTGATATAACCCAGACTGCCCTTGCATTTTTTCTTCCTTCTATAAGGCTGTCTGAAACCAGTGTAATTATATATATGGATATTATTGAATATAATCCGCTGTATATTCCATATACAGCTATTCCAAAGGCCACTATTGCTGCATCAATCACCTGCATTATTTTCACAACAGTATAATGCTTCACATGTGTGTGTATCAGACTTGCCAGCATATCAGTTCCACCCGTTGTTGCTCCGGATAAAAGTACAAGTCCGATTCCCGCCCCACATACAGCGCCTCCTGCAGCTGATGCCAGAAAATAATCAGCCTCCCCCAACCCGGCAGATGGCAATACTGCCATAAATAAAGTAAGAAAAAACGTACCAGCAATTGTATGCCGTATAAACTTCCTGCCCATTGTTTTATATGCGGCAGCAAACAGCGGAATGTTAAGAACCGTATTTGTAATCCACAATGGAATACCACCTTCAATATAACCAGAAGTTATTTTTCTTACTATAATCGCTATTCCTGAAAAACCGCCTGTTACCATTCCGGCTGCTCCATATATTGTCTTATATGCAACTGCCATTAAAAACGCTCCAATAATAAGCATTGCCCATCTTTTTGCGTTATCTTTACTAATTTTTCTGATCATTCTTCACCATTCTTTCACAATTTATACACAAAAAAGTCCCAATAATTATCGGTATATAGATAATTATGAACATTTTTTTAATTTTTTTTCAATTTTTCTATTGATTTTTAACAAACTATGTACTATAATACAAACATAGCAAGCGACATTCTAAAATATATAATTCATTGGGAGGTGTTGGTTATGGATATTGCTTCATTATCAATTTCAATGAATACCGCAAAGGTTACTAACGATGTAGGAGTTGCTGTGTTAAGTAAAAGTCTTGATACATACGAACAACAGGGTGAAAGCTTAACAAGAATGATGGAAGCATCGGTAACTCCGTATCTCGGACAGAATATAGATTGCTCGATTTAATTTTTTCTTATATTTTCCTTTTTTTCAATATGTGATTTATTCACGAAGCAAGCCCCCTGGCGATATGCCAGGGGGCTTGCTTTATACTTTTTCTTTTTTAACAGGTTTTACTTCTATCAGCCTGTATATATCATATATGCCACACTTAATATGATTGTAATAAGTGCCGGCACTGTTATAAATTTTTCGCCATTAAATGCATGTGGTCCTTTTTTCAGTTCATTTCTCAGGTACTCATATCTTCCATTATTTTTTGCCATCTTTCTTATAAGGAGAACAGCTATAGCAATACCGCCTGCAGCAATAACGCCCCAGACTGCTATTATTGTTATTACCGAGATAACTGAAATCGCATCACCTGACGATGATATACTGTTTGCCTTTTCTATAGTGTCAGGACTTGCCTTACTTACTATCTCAAGAACAATCACCGAATATGAATTAACCGCAAAATGTGCGAGCATAGACGCAAACATTGAGCCTGTTGCCTCAACCATTATCGCAAATACAATTCCGATACAGAATGCATAACAAAACTGGTTTATATTCAAATGCATTATGCCAAACAAAAGGGCACTTGTAAGTGCTGCCCCAAGTATTCCATTTTTTCTATATGAATGATAGAACAGCCCTCTGAATACAAATTCTTCTACTATTGCAGGAACAACTGCAATCAGTATAAGCTGTATAATAAATGGATATTCTCCCAGACCGCCCTGGATGCTGTTAAGATGGTTAGTTGAAAAAAGCATTGTAACAGCATTTATCACAAGAACCGCAGGTATAAGCGCATAACCTGTAAGCAGTGCAAGTATTGCATCCTTTGCCTTAAGCAATCTGTATGGCAGGCATTTTCTTATGCTGATTTTCATTATAAATACATATCCGGCTGCCGGAATCATAAGCAGAATTTCTCCTGCAATGAGCAGCAGCCAGTATGGAACATCTATCCCTGTATTCGCAATTAATACTGATACCGCTATTGAACCGCCAAAATAAAAAACCATTAATATTGGTAGAAAAATATTAATCCTCTTACACATTTATTATTCATTTACCTCGCAGTTTACTTAAAGGCAATTGCTTCAACTTCAAGAAGCACATCCTTTGGAAGTCTTGCTACTTCCACGCATGAACGTGCTGGAAATGGCTCTTTAAAATATTTTTTGTACACTTCATTAATTTTACCAAAGTCATTCATTTCTTTAATAAATACTGTTGTCTTTACAATATTTTCCACCTTTGAACCTGAATCAGCAACAAGATTAGTAAGGTTCTTAAAAGCCTGCTCTGCCTGTGCTTCAACGCCATCAGGCAATTCTCCTGTTTCAGGAACAACAGGAATAACTCCTGATGTATAAACCATTCCGTTAATTTCAATTGCCTGTGAATATGGTCCTATTGCACCTGGTGCATTTTTTGTACTGATTACTTTCTGCATTATCAATGTCCTCCATTCTGCTGCCAACGCAGCTGCCAATTTAAATTAAATACGTCACTATTATAAATCATTACAGGTGAAAAATGCCACTATATTTATATTTATTTTTCCTGTGAAAGCAGACTGTTTATTTCATTTACCATCTGGTTAAGAATATTTACCTGGGCTGTTATCTGCTCGATATCCCTGGCATTATCTTCAGCCATATTGTTAATATTGGCAAATTCCTTATTCTCCTGCATTATACTGTCTGCAATTTCTTTATTTATCTGAACTGTATTTTTAATAACGACAGCCTGTTTATCATGTGCATCTCCCATTGTAGCGATATTTTCAATTGAAAGCTGTAAAACATCAATCATTTCCTGGATTCCGGTAAATACACTGTTAAAATATTCATTCTGTTTTTTAAGCTTTTCTGTATTGTCATTTACTATATTCATCATTTCGGCTACGCTGCCTTGAATTTTCTGGACAACCGGACTCACCTGACCAAGTGAATTCTGTGTATCATTTGCAAGTGCCCCTACTGACTGGGCAACAACTGCAAATCCTTTTCCGGCTTCACCCGCACGTGCAGCTTCTATCGATGCATTAAGAGCCAGAAGACTTGTAGATGATGATATATCATTTATTACATTAAGAGCAACATCTATTTCCTTCACAGCCTCTGTAAGTCTTTCTGCTACCTGATTTGTCATACTAACCGATTGCGATACTTCTTCATTTATCTTTTTAAGTGAATTCAGTTTACTTTCATTATTCCTTGACTTATCAAGCAATTGTCTGGAACTGCTCTCAACTTTCTCCACCTGCTCGCTTACTTTCTGTTCCCACTGCTGAAGATCATTTAAATTATCAATACTTTCACTGCTCTTCTGTCCAAGTCTGCTGCTGCTTTCAAGTAAATTTTCACTTGTAGCTGCAAGTTCTTCGGCAGATGAACTTTCATTATTAGAAATATCCGAAAGTTTATTTCCGGTATTACCCAGCCTGTCTGACAGCTCTGCCACTGAATTCAGCACATTAAGTACCTTTTCATTGCTCTTTTGCATTTCATCCTTTTTAGCTGTAACAAGAAATTTATTAACGAGATATATAAGTAAAAATAAACAGGACATTGATAACACAAGGCATATAACCTTGTTAATCATGCTTGGAATAAACAATACATCCTTTGCCGGAAGTGTTGAGTCTCCTTTTATAAACCAGCCTGCTACAATAGATACAAAAATTTCAATCTCTGTAATTGCAACCAGTTTATAATCCAAAAATAATGCACCAAGACTAACAAAGAAAAACATAAACGCCCAGAAATTTTCCATTGGCATCATATACATTATGAAATTAAACTGTATAAACATTAAAATGATAAGAAATATCTTGCTTTGCTTCAGTTTGCTTTCTTTGACTATTTTATTTTCATATCCTGTCTTAACAAGTACTATGGCAATTGAAAGATATATAAGACAAGTCAGATCAAATATAAGAAGCGCTATCATATTTACCATAGGAACCAGTCCAAGCAGCTTCTCCACCGTATATACAATACCTGCACACTGACATGCTCCGGTTGCTGCAAGAAGTGTAATCGCATACACTTTGTTGATGTACTCATCGAGTGCTGTAGTAGTTTTTTTATTCATTTGTAATCCCCCCTGAAATGTTTTTTATTCTCCTTCCATAAAGCAATAAACACTTTATTGTTAATTTAACTATATTTTACCTTGAATTTGCGCTAAAGTCCACCACATTATACAAAAGAAGGTCAGGAATTCATAATTTTTCATTCCTGACCTTCTTTTTATATTTATTCAGATATACTTAAATATATTCTTTTAAATACACATATATTCTCTATGCTAATATTATATATTCTAATATTATCCATTCTGTTATCTATTTTAAAATTATTGAATCTTTTGTAATCTCTATCCTGCCTTCTTTTAAAAGACGTCCAACTGCACGTTTAAAAGCATTTTTGCTCATCTCGAATTTTTCCTTTATAAGCTCCGGCGATGCCTTATCTGTAAAACCAAGGCTTCCACCATTAGCTTTGATTGCCTCATATATTATATGTGAATCTTCATCCATCTGTATATAACCTTTTTGCTTAAGGCTTATCATAAGCTTATTATCATCACGAACTCTTGACACACGTCCATATACTATCTGCCCTATCTTAAGATGACCAAACACCTCATTTTTAGGAATCATTCCAAAATATTTATCTTCAACCGCAACATAAACTCCATATTCAGGATTAATCTCGATCACACGGCATGTAACTGCACTGTCTTTAACAAAATTACTGTCGCTTGACAAATATTCATATACATTCATTGTTGCTGCAAGACGATTACTCTTATCAATATACAATGCAACAAGACATTCGTCCCCTTCATTTACCCTGGCTGTCTGCTCTTTAAAAGGAAGAAGCAGGTCTTTTTCAAGTCCCCAGTCAAGAAATGCGCCAATCTTTGTAACCTGTGACACATTAAGAACTGCAGTCTGTCCAAGAAGTATCTTAGGCTGTCTTACTGTTGCAATAAGCCTGTCGCTTGAATCCCTGTATATAAATACAGTCATTGCATCTCCAATTTCTATATCATCCGGTACCTGCTTCTTTGGAAGCAGTACTCTTTCTTCTTCATTACCCAGATAAATACCAAAATCTGTTCTCTTAACAACATTAAGGCATTGCATTTTTCCTAATTCTATCATGTTCATCCGTCCTCTCTGTAAATACCAAACTGATTTCTAAAGATACCAAAAATCAATCAAATGACATCAGTAGAAAATACCTTTTTAACCCTGACATCATTAAATACGGAGTGGGTGGGATTCGAACCCACGTGCCCTTGCGGACAACCGCATTTCGAGTGCGGCTCGTTACAACCACTTCGATACCACTCCTTAACAAAAAACCCTCGCAACAACTGCGAGGGTTAAGCTGGGCTTGAGGGACTCGAACCCCCAGAATGCTGGAATCAGAATCCAGTGCCTTACCATTTGGCGAAAGCCCACTATCGTGACGACAAAAATGATTATATAACACCTGTTTAACAAATGCAAGTACTTTTTGAAAAAAAAATTAAAAAATATGCAAAAAATTTTACAACTCACAAAAAAATTTTACAAACATATTATATTTTTATTTTCTTATCTTATCTGAATCAGCCCATTCTAATATTGTGATTCTGCCAAAAGCAACTGCTTAGTATATGACTCTTTCGGATTATCAAACACTTCCTGTGTATCCCCGCTCTCTATAATACGCCCTTCTTTCATGACCATTATCCTGTTACTCATCTGATATACCACATTTATATCATGCGAAATAAAAAGATATGCCAGATGCATTTCCTCCTGAAGCTTAAGCATAAGTTCCATAATCTGAGCCTGTATCGTTACGTCAAGCGCTGATACCGGCTCATCAGCAACGATTAATTCCGGCTTTGTTATTACAGCCTGCCCTATGCTTATTCTCTGTCGCTGCCCGCCGCTTAACTGGGACGGTCTTCTGTTATAGTATGTCTCGTCCAGCCCGACTTTTTTTAAAATGTCAATAGCTTCCTGTTTCAGTTCATCCCCTGACATTTTTTTACTGTGATCACGTGCTCCAAGCGCCCTTAATGGTTCCTCAAGAAGCCAGCCTATTGTTTTGGCCGGATTAAGGCTGCTGTACGGATCCTGAAATATCATTTGCGGACGGTTATTGCAATTTAAAGATATTTCGCCTGTATAATCAGTATTTATCCCCAGTATTGCTTTTGAAAGTGTAGTTTTTCCACAGCCGCTCTCTCCAACAAGTCCGAGTATCTCACTTCTTTTTATATTAAATGAAATATCATTTATAACCTGCTTTTTCTTTCTGCTTTTCGTAAACAGGCTGTTACTTCCCTGATCATAAAACACATTAAGGTTCTTCACGCTTAAAATATATTCATCTTCGGATTTTGCCGTCTGTATGGATTGCACGTTACTTTTCTTCTTTGTTCTTGATGGAACCTTTTCAATAAGCATCCTGGTGTAACTGTCTTCCGGGTGGTTAAAGATTTCCTGTGCATCGCCACTTTCCCTTATCACACCATCCTTCATTACGATAATCCTGTCACATATTTCTCTTGCCAGATTAAGATCATGTGTTATAAATAAAATTGATGTTCTATGTTCCTGGTTTATTTTCTTTAAAAGTTTTACTATCTGGGACTGTACCGTAACATCAAGCGCAGTTGTTGGTTCATCCGCTATGATAAGCTCCGGCTCTAAAATAACACTCATTGCTATCATTGCTCTCTGTCTCATACCACCCGACAGCTGATGCGGATATGAATCAAACACATGCTCAGGATCTCTTAATCCTACATCCTTAAAACATTCAATCACCTTATCTTTAATCTCATCTTTTTTAAGGGATGTATTAATCTTAAGTGCTTCTGATAACTGCTTTCCAATCTTTTGTGTTGGATTGAAGGAAGTCATAGGCTCCTGAAACACCATTGACATATGATTTCCACGAAAACTTCTTAAAAGACTTTCATCCGGCTTTTCTCCACTCCGCATAAGAACTGTATCATTAAATATAACTTCTCCCGATGTAATATCTGCATTAGCTGATAATAATCCCATAATCGTAAGCGCAGTCACTGATTTTCCGGAACCTGACTCACCAACTATCCCAATTATTTCATGCGGTTTTATATCGAACGTTACATTATTTACAACCTGTTTCCCACAAAATGCAACCGAAAGATTTTTTATACTAATCATGCGACTTTCCCAGCCTTTCCAAACATTGTATCTTAAGTCAGCCATAAAACATTACTGATCTTATATAAACTGCATATATCCGAATAATTTGTATTCTCTTAAGAGTCTGCTTTCCTTCTTCGTATACCTTCTCCAAGAAATGAAAATCCAAGTACAATAAAAACTATCGCAAGCCCTGGAAATATTGCATACCATGGCGCCGCAAAAACATATCCCTGGGCATCTGATAACATTTTGCCAAGACTTGCCTCAGGCGGCTGGACTCCAATTCCCAGATAACTCATACCCGATTCTGCCAGAATAGCATTGTTAAGTCCTATCGTAACTGAAATAAGAAATGTTGACATAACATTTGGAAGTATATGCACAAACATTATCCTTATTGAAGATACCCCCATTACCCTGGCATTTTTTATGTAATCTGCATCCCGGAGCCTGATGAATTCACCTCGTACAATTCTTACAAAGCTTGGTATAAACACTATTGCAAGTGCAATTATTATATTCATTTTTCCTGTACCCATAATGCTTATAACAACCATCGCAAGTAATATACTTGGGAAACCATTGATTGCATCATTTATTCTCATAGATATCTCATCAACAATTCCTCCAAAATAACCTGTCACTGCTCCCACTGCGATTCCGACAAAACCTGAAATAAAAACGACAAGAACACTTATAAGTACTGTCATCCCCATTCCAGCCATAACTCTTGAAAAAATGTCTCTTCCAAAATTATCTGTTCCCATAATATGTGCCAGTGACGGAGCTGCAAACTTTTCTCCCGCAGACATCTGCGTTGTTCCATACGGTGTCCAGAATAGTGATATAACCGAAAGCATCACAACAACGGATATCATAATAATACCCGCAATAAGATATGTATTATGCTTTTTTGTTTTCCCGCTTATGTTACTTCCTTTCACAATCACACCTCACCTGTCTGTCATTTTCTGCTTATTCTTGGATCAAGCACCCTGTACAAAACATCTATGATAAAATATACAAAAATCACTATAAATGCTATATACATTATAAGTATTTCAACAACCGGAAAATCCCTTGTAGAAATACCACTTATAAGAAGTCTTCCTACTCCCGGAAGTGAAAACACCTGTTCAACAACTATACTTCCTGCAAATATTTCTGCTATTACCATTCCTAAAAATGTAATAACCGGAATCATTGCATTTTTCAGAACATGTCCATATAACACTCTTCTTTGTGTGCATCCTTTACTATATGCAGTACGAACATAATCCATCTTCATCTCACCAATCATAGAATTACGTAAAAATCTTGCTGTCATGGCAATCTTAGGTATTGCAATGGATATTGCCGGAAAAATAAGATAACCTATAAAGCCGCTGAAACTATCTTTATAACTTACATATCCTCCTGGCGTAAAAAGCTTAAATATCATTCCAAACACATAAATAACAATTATGCCAAGAAAGAAAGATGGTACTGCCATCCCCAGCTGTGTAACAACATTTAACGCTGTATCAAGAACTTTATTTTTGGATTTTGCCCATAATATGCCAAGTGGTATCGAAAATATGACTATAAATCCTGTTGCAAGCAGTGCCAGCCATAATGTAACAGGAAGCTTATCTGCAATAAGCTCTGAAACCGGCATCATTTCGTTCATATTTTTTGCATATTTGTAGCTTCTGCCCAAATCTCCTTTTAACACACCACTTATCCAGCTGGTATACCTTGTAACAACCGGTTTATCAAATCCAAGTTCCTGTCTTAACTGCTCCTGTCTTTCAGGCGTAGCGTCCGTTCCAAGAATTGAATCAACCACATCTCCCGGTATAATCTGAAAAGCAGTAAATGCAGCAACTGAAACAATGAACAATGTAATAATGAGAGTAATAATTTTTTTTACTATATATTTCATTGCTGCATTTCCTCCTTATCATTTTGTTTTCATTTTGTTTTTCAATAGGTTTTTGCGAAACTTTCTGATATCTTTTCTTTTATATTGATATTCTGATATCTGTAATTAATTTTCTGTAAAATATACGGTGCTCATATCCTGAACATACACAGGATAGAACTTATAACCATCAAGCTTTTTGTTTATAGCCACTGTAAGCGGTGGTGCCTGTATAAATGCTGATGCAGCCTGATCTGTAATTATTTTTTCAAGTTCCTTATACTTTTCGCCCTTCTGTTTAAGATCAAGTACGCCCTGTGTCTCATCATATTTTTCATCAAATTCCTTACTGTTGAAATTAACAAAATTCTTTGATGAATCTGACTTAAATCTGCTTAAAAGATACCCCGGTGTAAGATCACTTGTAAGACCACACACTGTTGCCTGATAATTTCTTGCATTATAGCAATCTGAAAGCCATGTGTTCCACTCAACGCCATTTATCGTTGCATTAATTCCAACTTCTTTTAACTGTTCAACAATCACCTGCGCTGTTTCCATATGGAACTCATAGTTTGATGGTACAGTTATTGTAAGGTCAAAGCCATCAGGATATCCTGCTTCTGACAAAAGCTGTTTAGCCTTTTCAATATTTGAAGAAGTTCCATAAACATCATTTAAATCTGTATAGAAGTCCTTAAGTGTTGGAAGCATGGCAGAACTTATAATACTGCCTTTTCCGCCTGCTACAAAATCATTTATTGAATCCCTGTTAAGCGCATAACATATTGCCTGTCTTACCTTCACATCATCAAGTGGTTTTTCAGCATTGTTAAGGAATAAAGCCTGAAGTACATCTGATGCTGCGCTTGATACATTAAGCTTGTCCTTAAGCTGCTCTGCCTGTGAATCAGTAAGATATGGATAGATGTCAATCGAACCGCCCTGAAGTTCCATCAAAGCTGTATCTGAACTGTTTACAATCTTAAAATCTACTTTGTCTAAATATGGGAGTCCACTCTGCCAGTAATCAGCATTCTTTTCAAGTACAATGCCTTCCTGTGGTTTATAAGATACGAACTTGAACGGTCCTGTTCCAACTGGTGATGAACCCTCGCTTTCCGCACTTCCTTCAGGAATGATTGCGGCTGTAAAACTGTAAATAAGTTCTGCATTAGGTGTATCCACTGTAACCTTAACCGTTTTGTCGTCAATAACGTCGACACTTTTAATCACTTTAAGTGTAGATATTAATGCAGTTCCATCCAATAAGCCTGATACTCTTTCCAGTGAATACTTTACATCATTAACAGTCACTGTTTTTCCATTATGAAACTTAATGCCATCTCTGATTGTAAATGTGTATTCAAGACCATCATCTGATACAGAATAATCGCTTGCTACTGCATTAATCAAGTTTCCATTCTCATCAGGTTTAACCAAACCTTCGAAAATGTTAAATAAGATTTCCTTAGTTCCTGCCGCTACTGCCTTATGTGGGTCAAGACTATCAATATCCTGTTGTATTCCTACTACAACTGAACCGCCGTAAACCGGCTTTTTAGAAGAATTATCTTCCGAGGTATTATCAGTACCGCCTGAGCAGCCTCCCAGTACAGTCATTGCCAGCAATGCCATCAAAACAAGTATGCTTAACGCACGTTTTTTAATTCTCATATGCTCTCCTCTTTACAAATAAACTTCTCACTATTCTATTGTCAAAATTTATTGTATACAATATTTCAATTATTATCAAGTATAATTTAAAATATTGTTTAGTCAAATTCTTTTAAGACAGGAAAACCCTCATGATACTCCTTTATTATAAACGGATGATCTTTTGCATACTGATAAATTGTATCCCCAAGCCCGTCAGCCACAAGTTCCTTCATCACGCTAAGAGGCTGTTTATTAATAGCAGGACATGTTGGTGTTAAAGCAATGACAAGCCTGCCATTTTCCATTTTCATTATCCTGAGCGGCCATATTTTGCAATCAAAGGGTTTATCCTGATTATCTAAAATGCAGCCCCTGTGCGGATCAAGATAATCACATGGAGCCTCTTCCTGTGGATCATCCGTCTTATACTTATAAAGCAGATCCATCTGCCCGTACTCCGCACCATTTGCTTTTTTTACAACAAAACTTTTTTCATTATTTTGTTTTTTTAATAATCTGTCCACCGTTTCCATATCAAACAACGGAGTTTCCCACAGACTGCATCTTCTGAATGAACAGCAGAACCTGCACTCAGCACATGTACTTTTATCCAACACTTTCGATAACACAATTACGCCTCCCGCAAAACAGCATTATATTTCTTTATGATCATTTTGGGATGATAAGACATTTTTGCTTTTCTTATTCCCTCAAGCCCCAGATCCTCTTCTCTGTTTATCCACTTATACTCCTCAAGACTTTCGGCAAAAAGCTTATTTATCGCAGCATACCCTCCATTCATGGCATATTCTCCAACGGCTTTTTCAAAATGTATATCACATGTATCCTTATTAATACCCGATGCAATTGTCATCGCAACAGGCATATTATTAACGTAAATAATTCCGCCACGAAGCTTTAATTCGTCAGCATAATTTACTGCTTCTGTTATAATATCAAATTCTTCTTTTAATGCGCCATGCTGTTCATCATCCAGCTCCCTGTGTTCGTCATACCACAATGCTGCAACTTCAAGCGCATCCTCACGATTGTTACACCCCATCTGTGAAAATTCATAATCCGGATAAGTTCTTTTAAACTTTGAAAAATGATTTTTCTTCTTATGAAATGCTCTTCCGCTTAAATTGGCCAGATCCTGCTTAAGATACACATAATCACTGTCCCCCTCATTACTCGTATATTCAAATCTTCCCGGCATATACATTTCCAGAAGATTTTTCTGTTCTTCGGTAAGAAGACAGAACGACAGCCTTTCCGCCCTGCTTTGTGCATCTTCTTCTATCAGCTTTAAAACTTTTGCGATATCTGCATTTCCAATTGGAAATGTATAGCCAAATCTGCCATACCTTCCATTATAGTGTCTTATTATTGAGTCTTTACAGTTACATAGCTGTATATCATATTTATTTCTTAACAGATACAGGCTTGAAAATGCTACATCACTTCCCCTGTTGCCGGTATCATAGATAATATCTCTTATCCATTCACTTTTATCCAATTGTGGTGTCATCCATTCCAGCATAATAATCTCCATTCCTGCGACATTTTTATACATATCACGTATTTGTGCAAAACATAAATCCTGTGCGTGAAATATCCTGGCATCGGCAGATTTTCACGATGTTTCCGTTCCCACAATGATTTGATGTTAATTTTAGCACAAACTTCTTATTTATGTAAATGCAAAACATCCCTTATATTTAATTTCTTCAGTTTTAATTCTTTGAATTGACAAATTTAAGATATTGGGTTTAAAATAAAGTCATAAACAAAAATCCGCCATGTACTCATGTACCTGTTGGCAGAACTTAAATCAGGGAGGGATTCGGATTCATGAAGAAATTAGAAATTATCATAAAACCTGAAAGGCTCGATGATTTAAAAGCAATTCTTAACAGTTGCAATGCCCATGGTCTTATGATTTCAAACATCATGGGATATGGTCTCCAGAAAGGTCACAAGCAGGCATATAATGGCGTGGATTTTGGTGGCAATCTGCTTCCTAAAGTAAAGGTTGAAACTATTGTCGATGATGATATTGCCGAAGATATCATCAATATAATAGTAGAAAAAATCAATACCGGCTCATATGGTGATGGAAAGATTTTTGTTTACGACGTTGCAGATGCAGTCCGTATAAGAACAGGCGAGCGTGGAACTGACGCATTATAGCACTGTCGCGTTATAATTCTGTTTATACACTTATATTTATTTTATATATTTTATTTTAAGATTATCAACGGAGATAATTATAGATATGATTCTATAGTTATCTCCTTTTTGTATATTAATTTCGCTATCTGTATCCCATAACCGTACAGATATATAGAGTCTGCCGCAGTACTACCCAACTACGACAGACTCATTTTTATTACTGACACACATTCTGCATTTCCACAATACGCTGCATTGTTGATGTTGCAGTAATATTATTAACAAAAAGAACCGTTTTAATCCCTTTCTCCTTTACAAGCTCTGTAATATGTCCGTCATAATAACGATAATCTACCACATAAAGATTCTGAAAATGATCGGTAAGAAATGGAACAAGTGCATTTCCAAACGACTCCTTTATCACGAGGCACGATGAACCATCCTTTATCTGTGGATTATTTATTTCCACATACGGATTGTCTCCTCCGATAAAGGTACTGTATTTACTTGTACTGCTCCATCCCGATACATCCGTTACTATACTATAATCAACCCATTCATTATCACGGTTAAGAAGCTTTAAACTGTTTGTGGACAGCGGTACATATGCATCAATGGTGTCCGGATTATTTGCAAGTGATGCCACTCCGCTCTGTGTATAAAGACTCCCCTTGAAATCTTTAAATTCCTTTTTCTCATACATTCCAAGTCTGTATGGCGTTTTTCCGAGACTGCTTATAAAATCACTGTATGCATAGTATGCTCCTAGTGCCGTCCAGTGATGGTCTGTCCTGAAATAAATATATTCATTTCTATGGCTCTTTAAAGTATCATATACATATGTTTTTTTTACATTGTCATTCATTTTACTGTACATATAGAGCATTGCTTTTTTCTGGTTGCTGCTTGTAAGGCTGTTTCTTGTTGCATCATCCAGTGTAATATCTATGCTTGTAGGCACAATCATATCATATATGTCTACATCCTGTGGCAGATTATCTGCAAGATTATTCACGGTCTGTACATATCCATCTGCTGCTGCCTGTGAAAATGCATAAATATTATATGCACTGTTATTTACAATAAATATTGAATTAAACTTTTCACCTTTTTTAGCATCAGTACTTCCATCGCAGGAATCAACATCTGTTCCTATATCTTCAGGATTATAATACAACTTATTCTGGCTGTTTTCTCCATCCTTTTTATCCTGTTCATCACCCGAATCTTTTTTTTGCGTACTTCCGGTCTGATTTGAATTTTTCAATTCATCCGAATCAATATCAACATTTGGTATATCATCACCTTTTACAAGCACGCCATGCATTACATTCGTTCTTATTCCGTAAAGGCTCTCAAGCTTTTCATTGCAGAAAATAAGATTATCCCTGAATGGAAACGTATCCGCATACCACGTATCTATCTGATTAAAATATTCACCATTCATAAACGAGGCAGTGTCATAATCCGGAAATGATGTAAGCTGCCTTTTCTCGCTTTCAGAAACCTTTGGTCTTAATGGTATAATAAAAGATATAATCCCACCAAAACAAAGCAGAACTGAAAAAACTATGATTTTTATGACAGCATACTTTTTCATCAGATACACTCTGTATTTTTCACTGTTTTTATCTACATTATCATTTATTTTCACGGTATTCTCCATTTCTGTTAACTTAAAACCTGAAATATATAAAAGGATTGTAGCTGTTGCCTATCAGCGCAATTGTCGATGCAAACAGCAGTATTGCAGGAATAATTATATTTAATATATTGTAAATATATGTAACTGCAATATTCCCACTGGCTGCACTTTTCCTGAACCGCCCAGCAAGTCTTGAAACTAAAGGCGTAGCCGCGGCTAAGCATACAATTATAAATATAAAATTATTCAGTAAGAATGTATTTGTTTCCAGATTTGTAACCGGATTTCCACTTAATCCAAACATACTTTTAAATGTTTCTGAAATCATATCCATATCACTGAACCTGAATAATACCCATCCAATTATCACCACAAAAATCGTATATATCCTTGATATAACCGCCGACAACACTGAAGGAACCATATTGAATAACTTAAGAAGAAATGTTTTCTCAATAACAAGAAACACAAAATAGTACAGTCCCCATAAAACGAAATTAAAGGCAGCGCCATGCCATAATCCGGTTAATGCCCACACAATAAACATGTTAAGTATCTGCCGCATAAATCCTTTTCTGTTGCCGCCCAACGGAATATACAGATAATCCCTGAAAAATGTACTTAAGGAAATGTGCCAGCGTCTCCAGAAATCTGTAACCGAAGATGCAACATATGGGTAATTGAAATTCTCCTTATAATGAAATCCTGTCATTTTCCCCAGTCCTATTGCCATATCCGAATAAGCTGAAAAATCAAGATATATCTCAAGCATATACAAAAGGGCACCAATCCACGCACCAAGTACTGTACTCTGCATTATACTGTCCATATTCTCTGGCAGTATTGTATTAAGAAGTGAAGCACATGAATTAGCAAGAAGTGTCTTTTTAGCCAATCCGACACAAAATCTTGAAATACCATCATTCATTGAATTAATATCTGTTTTACGTTCTTTAAGGTCATTTGCAATATCCCTGTATCTTACGATTGGTCCTGCAATACATTGATGAAACAGCGATGTATACAAAAGCACCCTTGAATATTTTTTATCAGCCTCTATCTGCCCTCTGTACACGTCCACAACATAGGAAATAAGCTGAAATGTATAAAAAGAAATTCCAACGGGTAATATAATATCTGCTACTGCCACATTCATTCCTGAAATACTGTTAAACACTGAGCAGAAAAAACCAAAATATTTGAAATATGCAAGAACCATAAGGCTGACCACAAGATCTGCCACCAGCCATACAACAGCATTTTTTGTTCCTCTGTACTTTTCAATCTGTATAGCTCCTGCATAATTAATTAATGCCATTATCATAAGTAATATCAGATACTTTGGAGATGTCCACGAATAAAAAATCAACGAAAAAATCAGAACGCACATATTTTTCTTTTTTATATCTGAAAACGCCGCATAACATATCAGATTAAGCGGAAGAAACACATATACGAACAAAAGACTCGAAAAAACCATTTATTTGTTACTCCAACTAAATATTTATATATTAATAACTTTTTTTCATTATAAATGTATATACCTAAAAAAGCAAAGTATTTTTACCCTGTATCAGTACTTCCATGTCATTATCCGATACTGCATAGTGTACAAACCCCAGCTTCTCTGCCAAATTTACCGATGCTGTATTATTTCTGTTCACACAGACATAAATATTTTCAAGCCCAAGCTCATAAAATGCGTATTTCATAATGCTCATACACGCCTCCCCTGCATACCCCTTATGCTGCCAGGGTTCTCCAATAAGATATCCCATTTCCTGAATCTGTTCACCATCTATTTCGCGGTTTTCTATCCCCGCTCTGCCGATTATTGTATTATTTTCCTTTAATATTACAAGCCACAGTCCATATTGGTAAAATCCATACATATTTTTTATATAGTCAGCTGTGAATTTTTCTTCTTTTCTTCTTTCATATAGTGGTTCAATATACGGACATTTTTTTAATGTATCATACACCTTATACAATCCATCAAGGTCATCAGGTTCCATTTCTCTTATAATAAGCCTTTCTGTATTGCTTATCACATGTGGCTGCTTATGTTTCCTGTCAAAAACAAGCTGAATATAGTCTGCACTGATATTTTCAAATGATGTAATTATATATGAAACATTCCAGTTATGATCAGGTCCGTATCCTACAGCTGCATATTCCGGATATTCAGCTATAATATCATCCGTATCAGTTATTATCAGCGTCTCATCACATATATTGCTGTATTTTTTACCTGATATATTTCTGTATTTTTCACCGGATATACCTCTTTCTTCACTATCTTTGACAGGCTGTCTGTCAAAGATAACAGCCTGTTCGTAAGATATGCTGTCGGGAAAAACAACTTCTGCATTTATTTTGCTCATTTCTAAAATAAAGCTATCCTTCTGGCATTCCCACTCATTTTTATATTTATCCTTAAAAATACATACATAGATTTTTTTCAACTTCTTATATAATGATGTCATATTTAAAGTCCCCTCCCGAAATTATAAATTATATAATTGACATTTTAATCTGTCGTATTTAAAATCAATCATAGTACATCGTTTTTGCAAATAACCGTACTAAAAACACAGAATGTTTTATCAAAACATTGTTACTGTTCACATCTGCCATTTGCGAAATGCACTTTCAGTGCTTTTCTGCTGCTACAGACATAAAGGTTGTTTTCTGTGGTTGACAAGTGAACTGTAAAAATATTTTCAGAAAGGAATTTAATCATGTCAAACAAAAATCCTATAGTTACATTTACAATGGAAAACGGCGATGTTATGAAAGCTGAACTTTATCCTGAAATTGCACCAAATACAGTAAACAATTTTATAAGTCTTATTAACAAAGGCTTTTATGACGGCCTTATCTTCCACAGAATAATAGCCGGATTTATGATTCAGGGTGGAGATCCTGAAGGCTCTGGAATGGGTGGTCCTGGTTACTCAATTAAAGGTGAATTTAATATTAACGGCTTCAAAAATGATTTAAAGCATTCAAAAGGTGTTCTTTCAATGGCACGTGCCCAGCATCCTGATTCAGCAGGTTCACAGTTTTTTATCATGCATAAGGATGCTCCTCATCTTGATGGACAGTATGCTGCTTTTGGCAAACTTATTGAAGGTGAAGATGTTCTCGATAAGATTGCAACTGTTGATACAGACTGGAGTGACAGACCTCGCAACCCACAGGTTATGAAAACAGTTACAGTCGAAACATTTGGAACTGAATATCCTGACCCGGAAACATTATAATTCCTATTTACAATATATCTGTTCCGACACATCTTTAAATGTGTGAAACTCAAAAAGCTGTGCAGCTTATGGCCGCGCAGCTTTTTGATTATGTCTGTAAAATATTCTGCGTCAATGTATCAGAAACTTAATATTCTAATATTTCTAATGTACTAAAAATGACCGCCCGAGTGTCCTGAGTTTCCACCACTTCTATGTGAGCCGCCACCCGAGGAACTGCTGCTTATATTTCTTACAGAAACTGTCGTATTTATAAATCTATCCTCTTTATGAATGATATTAACATTATGATTTTTTGTATATGTCTCTGCGTTAACTGTCATCTGTGACTTTGAACGTCTTGCAAGAATAAGTATTATAATAACTGTTATCGCCAGTGAAATTAAAAGCTTAACTAATATCCCCCTGGTTATTTTATAGCTTATATTATTGTTAAGATATTTCTGTACGTTATCTACATACTTACGAAACGCCTTATAATAATCACCATCTGTAAGCTTTTTTTCGGAACTTTCTCTTATGGAATCTAACTGTCCCTGGGTTATATCACTCTTTGCCTTACCCGATGTAATAATCCTGTCCGCTCTTGAATCCATATCCACAACATATGCTATTGCATCTGGAACGCTTGAATTCTCATTATACCCATAGCTTTCATTTATAATATTTCTTACATAATTATCAAGATCTGAATAATCAAGACCTGTTTCAGTAGTGATTATCAATATGTCTGTTTCACACCCTGCTGAGGCTTTTTCACAGTATTCCTGTAATTTTTCCTCTTCACTGTAATCAAGAATATCTGCATTATCTATAACATATTCTTTCTGACTATAAGACTTTGTACCTGTTTTTGCAGAAACAACAGATATATCCTGCATTAATGTTGCACTAATTATTACAATAAAAGCTATAAAAACAATTCTGATTTTTTTCATTATATAAACAAACCTCCAATCACTGTTATTATAAAGCTTATGCAGAATATCAATACTGCGGAAACACAAAGCTTAGCCTTACTGATTGGCCGGTCTGCTACCACTTTACCTGTCTGTCCGTTTAATGCAAACAGATAATCTTTTCCCATATATCTGTAATTAAGTATCCATACTGGCAGGAGTGAATATTCACAATTTGTATTTTTCATATTTATATCATTATATAATATGGAAACTGTTGAATATCCATTTGCAGTTTCTCTTGCAATATCTGTTATATAAGTATTTGCACGCTTATGAGCTCTTTCTTTCATCTGCTCCTTCGTATAATTAAATCTTTCAGACAGATATCCTGACAGGTATGGCATTGAAAATGGCACAAGTTCTCCATAGTTAAATGGTTCGAGTTTATCCATTGTATCATCAGGCATTTTTTCCGATGCATCGACCGGAATTTTTTCAAACTGCGCTGCAACATCACGATATAATTCATAATGATCGGTATATGTATACTCTTTATTGCCATGTCTCTCTGTTCTTACCCTGGTAGCTGCCGCTTTCATATTAGTACGGGCATTATAATCATATAACCAGAATGGTACGTAAATCCCCGATATTTTTTCAATGGTGCTGTTCATACTGAAACCACCTGGTGTCAATAGACCTTTCTTTGCCCATTTTTTATATTCTTCCTTTGCAGCATCTCTGTTAATTTTAAATGGGATAATAGCCTGTGGCTTAAATTCTCCCTGAAGCCTGTCCTGAACAAGTGTAGGATTTCCGCAAAATGAACAGAAGGTAGCTGAAGTAAACTGATCGGCAATAAGTTCTGCCCCACAAGACTGGCAGTGATATATTTTCATACTGCCTGCATCCTGTTGTGGATTTACATTTTCTCCACTGTAAGCTCCCTGCTGCGCATTTATATTTCCTCCACCATAAGCTCCCTGCTGAGCATTTACATTTCCTCCACTGTAAGCTCCCTGCTGAGCATTTACATTTCCTCCGCCATAAGCTCCCTGCTGTGGATTTACATTTCCTCCACTGTAAGCTCCCTGCTGAGCATTTACATTTCCTCCGCCATAAGCTCCCTGCTGTGGATTTA
>CAKRGM010000025.1 GCA_934330725.1 uncultured Lachnospiraceae bacterium
ATTTTACCTTATCGCAAAGAAATCAGCTTAAATTTTAGTACTATTAGTGCGAATTATTTTTACCTTTCAAAGCTGGTTGCGCAGATGGATATAAAGTCAGATAAGGTCACTGATATTCAGATTCCTGATTATATTAAACCTATAGTGTATCCTAATATGTCGGTTTCTGAATTTATCAAAAATGTTGGCGATATGTTCATAGCTGAAGAGTTTAAAGCACAATATAAAGAGTTTACGGATCTGAATACGGCAGCCAAAAGACTTGGAGCTGATGGCCAGCTTGATTTTGTTTTTAAAGATTTCAGGGACAGATGGTGTCAGATTACGCTTATTGAACAAAGCAGAAACAATAATGATCCCGGTAATTTAGTATGTATTGTCCAGGACATTGATAAACACAAGCGAAAGGAATTAGAGTATCAATATAAGTTAAGCAAAGCATTAGAGGAGGCTAATAAAGCTAATATAGCCAAGACGGACTTTCTGCGCAGAATAAGTCATGATATCCGCACGCCGATTAATGGTATACGTGGTATGGTAGAATTGTCAAGGCATTTTCCGGATGACCCTAAGAAGCAGGATGAATACCGCGAAAAGATATTGGTAGCATCAGGATATCTGTTATCTTTAGTAAATCATGTGCTGGATATGAACAAGCTTGAATCAGGTGAAATGGTATGCGAGAATAAACCATTTGATCTTATAAGTCTGCTTAATGAAGAGGTGACTATGGCAGAAGCACAGGCTGCTGAGCATGGACTTACGTTAAGTGGCGGTAAGGAAAAGAGTAATATTAAACATCGCTATATAATTGGAAGTGCTGATCATTTAAGACGTATACTTTCCAATCTTACAGGTAATGCAATTAAATATAACAAAGAAAATGGGAACGTTGAGATTTACTGTCGTGAAATTTCAGGTGATGATGATAATGTTACTTTTAAATTCATCTGTGATGATACAGGAATTGGAATGAGCGAGGAATTTCAAAAACATGCATTTGAGCCGTTTGCGCAGGAAAAAAAGGATGCAAGGACAAATTATACAGGAACCGGACTGGGATTATCTATTGTAAGGCAGATGGTAGAACAGATGAATGGAAAGATTGAATTTACCAGCCGGGAAAATGAGGGAACCAGATTTGAGGTTACAATTCCTTTTGAAATAGATCACAATCCGGTTATAGAAAAAAGCACGGAGAAAAACATAGATTTACGTGGTCTTAAAGCACTTCTGGCTGAAGATAATGAATTAAATATGGAAATTGCCAGATTTATGCTTGAAAATGAAGGCATTATAGTAACTGAAGCATTAAATGGTAAAGAGGCAGTAGATAAGTTTAAGGCATCTGAACCGGGATATTTTGATATGATATTTATGGATATAATGATGCCTGTAATGAATGGACTTGAGGCGACACGTCATATAAGAGCATTGGAGCGTACTGATGCAAAGAAAATTCCAATCATTGCAATGTCGGCGAACGCTTTTCAGGATGATATTAATCAGAGCCTGGAAGCAGGGATGAATATGCATTTGACAAAACCGATTGATGAGAACAAGTTAAGGCAGGCAGTTGATGAAGTAGTAATTAAACAGAAGGTTTAAGAAAGGATTTAATAATGGAATTTAAGAGAGAAACAAACAGAATTTATGCAGAAAATGAAGATGGATTGACAATTGCAGAAATTACATTTCCTGAAAATAAAGAGGGTGTATGTACTATAGATCATACATTCGTGGATGATTCATTAAGGGGTCAGGGAATAGCAGGCAAATTAGTAGAAATGGCAGTAGATCAGATTGGTGATATGGGGAAAAAAGTGGATGCCACCTGTTCATATGCGCAAAAATGGCTGGAAAAACATAAGAGTTCATTATAATTTCAAAAGAGCAAAGTTAAGAAAACAGGGGGAAGGACATGAGAAGAAAATTTGCAGCACAGGTAATGGCACTGGTGCTTACTGCATCGGTAGCACTTGGCGGCTGTGCATCTAATGGGGAAAGTAAAGCAAAGGATGTAAAGCTGGATTCTAATAATCCTGTATCAATTACAGTATGGCATTATTATAATGGAACACAGCAGGCAACATTTGATGAGCTTGTAGATGAATTTAATGCAACCATTGGAAAAGATGAGGGAATATATGTTGAAGGGCATAGCAAGGGCTCAGTGGCTGACCTGGAAAAAGCAGTACGCAGTTCATTAAATGAGGAAGTTGGCGCAGAAAAGCTTCCGGATATATTTTCTTCGTATGCAGATACTGCGTGTTCTGCGCAAAAACAGGGAAAGCTTACAGATCTTACACAGTATTTTACAAAAGATGAACTGTCAGGATATGTAGATTCGTATATTCAGGAGGGCTATTTTAATCAGGATGGAGCATTGTATTTACTGCCTGTTGCAAAGTCGACAGAAATAATGATGATAAATAAGACGGACTGGGAGCCTTTTGCAAATGCAACGGGAACAACAACGGATGAGCTTGCAACAACAGAAGGAGTCGTAAAAGTCGCACAGAAGTATTATGAATGGACTGACAGCCAGACACCGGATATACCGGATGATGGAAAAGCTTTTTACGGAAGGGATTCAATGTCTAATTACTTTATTATTGGAATGAAGCAGATGGGAAAGGAAATCTTTGAAGTAAATGATGGTAAAATGACAATAAATGCAGATAAAGACCTTATACGAAGATTATGGAACAATTATTATGTTCCATACGTTAAAGGCTATTTCTGGTCATATGGCAAGTTCCGTTCAGATGATGTTAAGACAGGAGATATTCTTGCCTATACAGGATCTTCAGCATCAGCATTTTATTTTCCGGACAAAGTAGAAAGTGATGAAGGAACATATTCAATTAATAGTATGGTTTTAAATTCTCCAATTATGGAAGGCGGAGAAAATTACAGGGTTCAGCAGGGAGCCGGAATGGCAGTAACAAGGTCTGACGAGCAGCATGAGTATGCGTCCAGTGTTTTTCTTAAGTGGTTTACAAAGAAAGAACAAAATTTAAGATTTGTATGTCAATCTGCATATATGCCTGTATTAAAAGAAGCAAACAGTATTGAAGCACTGGATAAGGTAATAAGTGATAGTAATATTGAAATAAATGATAAAGCCTACAGTTGTTTAAAGACAGTTTTAGATAATTTTGACCAGACAAAGTTTTATACAACTAAGAATTTTGAAAATGGTTCAAGTGTACGAAAAGTACTGGATTATAATCTGTCCGACAGGGCTGCGTCAGACAAAGAAGCTATTAATAAAGCAGTCGCAGCCGGAGCATCAAAGGAAGAAGAAATCGCAAAATATACGTCGGATGAATCTTTTGAAAGCTGGTATAATGATTTTGTTGCAGCACTTAATAAAGCTGCTTCACAACAGTAACTATAGAATAAAGCAAGTGTAAGGAAAGGCGGGGAGTATAAATATGAAAAAGAAGAAGGGATTACTTAAAATCTTTTTGACTCCTATATTGATTATGGTATTGATTCAGGGAATGGTGCCTTTTCTTACACTTGTATATAGTGGGATAAAAACAAAACTTGAGGAAAATACAATCCGAATTGACAATCATATGCTGGAGAAATCACAGGTTATACTTCAAAATGATATGATTGAAAAATGGCGTTCCATATATAAGTACAGTGATGAACTGTCAGAAAAGCTTTCAGGAGTATTAAACAGTTCGGGAGCAGATATAAAGCAGTTTATATCGTCAGAAGATTTGCAGCAGGAGTATCTTGATAATGTTTTTCCGGGTATGATAGATGATTTACAATATAGAACAGTATCAGGAGTATTTCTGATTCTTGCCAATAATAATTCCATAGATAGTGAATCAGGTTATAAAGGATTTTTTGTCAGAGACTCTGATCCGGATACTAAAACAGCATCTAATACTGATCTTTTAATGGAAAAGGGAAGTAAGCAGCTTGCGCATGACAAATCTATTTCACTTGACAGCTCATGGTCAACAGACTTTGATTTTGCGGGATATGGGAAACGAGAAGCTGATGATTTTTTTTATAAACCCTATCAGGCGGCAATGGAACATAAAGACAGTAATATGGTTGACTTAGGATACTGGGCAAAACCATTTATTTTGGAAGACCACTATATGGATAACCACAAAATGATTTCTTATTCTGTTCCGTTAAAATATGATAATGAGATATATGGTGTTGTAGGAGTAGAGATTGCAACAAGCTACGTTAGCAATTATTTTTCAGTTAAGGATCTTGATAATACCCTTAATGCAGGTTATGCACTGGGGGAAGGACTTTATACCAAGATATTTACTGCAACTATTGCGTGCACGATACTTATAGCTTTATGTGTGTATCTGCTTGTGCGTTATGTTACAAATCCGGTATACAGGCTTATGGAAAGTATTCGTGGTGGTATAGAAGGAATACATAATTTTGAAAACTCTTCCATTCTCGAAATTGATGAACTCCATGATGTTATAGAAAATCTTACTGATGCACAAAAACAAACTGAAGAACAGCTCCTGGAAGAAAAAGAAAGATACCGTATAGCTGTTGAAAGCTCACAGGATATGTTTTTTACATACCGTAAGACTGAGAAAATACTTGAGCTTGTTAACAGTGATGGATGCGATGGAGTATGGGATTGTAATGAACACCCTGAATTTATTGAAGATAATTATGTACATCCTGCAGACAGAAACATGGTATTTAATACATTCAGACACAATGAGAAAAAAGCGGACATAGAATTTCGTCTGTGCCTGCCGGGACAAAAAGATTACATATGGGCGCATCTTGCAGCAAGTATTATGCAGGATGAGAACGGTGAGTATAATCGCATCGTTGGATGTGTTAATAACATAACACAGAGAAAACTTCTTGAAGAAGCACAGATAAACAAGCAGATATATGACTCTGTTACATCATTTTACAGGCTTACATATGGCATTGAGGCAATACAGACTGCACGTTTTAAAAAACCTGAAGGCTTTCTTGCAATGACTGATATAGAACAGTTTACCAGTATTGATGAACAATATGGTCTGGTTTTTGGAGAACTTATGCTTGAACAGCTGTCAGCTGTTATGAAAAAAAACTTTGAACAGCTGGGAGCAGATGATGTTATATATATACGTGCCGGAGCTGATCAGTTCCTTATATGGATACCTGACATCGGTAAGGAATATGTAGAAAAGGCAATGACCAGGACACAGAGAGAGTTTGCAGAGCTTACAGATGAAAATTATCTTGCGCTTAACTTTAAATGTGGAATAACGCGTGTTAAGCAGAATATGGTTTTACATGACAGCATAATACAGGTGAAAAAAGCGCTGGAGACTGCAAAGCAAAAGAAAGCAAATATAGTAATATATGAGTCACTTTCTGAAGGACAAAAGATGATTGATGTAAATGAAGAGTTTGATGAAATTGACGCAATTGAGCAGTTAAAGCAGATGAGTCTTTCGTCACTTGCCTTAAATCTGTTTGACAAAGACGGACAGATAGGAGTTGTTCTTGATTTTCTGGCAATTAAACTTAAGGAAAAGTATGAATTTGATAATATAATCATCACAAAGTTTAACATGGAATATTTATCAAATATACTTTCGTATCACTGGCATGATACAAAGAAACATGGTAAATGGGAAGGGATAGTGCACTGTACAGATGCACAATATCTGAAGTTTATTGAGAATAATGAAATGCAGAAAGTCCTTACGTATGATGAAAATGAAAAGAACAATCCTGTTTTTGGAGCATTTGTATTTGGAACTCATGGACTTATATTTCATATGATGGATGGAGGCCAGTATTCGGGAAGTATAATACTTATTGGAGGAGATACAAAGCTGCTTAATGAAGAAAACGAACAAAAGTGTCTTGATGAGATAAGTGCTATTTTACAAAACAGGATTAATATACAAAGACATGATTTATCAGCACAGGCAAAGTCAGAGTTTCTTGCCAGAATGTCCCACGAGATCCGTACACCAATGAATGGTATAATCGGTATGACAGAAATCGCATTAAAGCATGGACAGACTGAGGAAAAACGTGTAGAATGTCTGAAGAAAATAGAAAGCTCATCAAATTATCTGCTTGGACTTCTTAATGACATTCTTGATATGTCAAAGATTGAAAGTGGAAAAATGAAGCTTGTTTATGGCAGTTATAATCTGCGGGAAATCCTTGATGATATTAAAATCCTGATGGATAACCGTATGGCTGAAAAGAATATTACATTCAGACAGGATATTGATTTGAAAAACAGCTGGTTTTTGTGTGATAAATTAAGGATAAATCAGGTACTTGTAAATCTTTTAAGTAATGCGGTTAAGTATTCTAATCCAGGTGGAAATGTCACACTTATTGTAAAAGAAACGTGCAAAGAAGATAAAGAATCAAATATTTATTTTGCAGTTCAGGATGATGGAATAGGCATAGCAAAAGATAAACAACAGCTTATATTCCAGAGTTTTGAGCAGGCTGATGAGTCAGAAGCTGCAAGAAGACAGGGAACAGGACTTGGACTTGCAATCTGTAACAGGCTTGTTCATATGATGGATTCAGATATAAAACTTGAGAGTGAAATAAATAAGGGAAGTAAATTTAGTTTTTCAATTGTTTTAAAACAGATAACAGAAGAAAAAACATTATCTGAGAATGAAGCAGAGCCGGTTGATTTTAAAGGCAAAAGAATTCTTGTAGTAGAAGATAATGAGCTTAACATGGAAATAATTCATACATTGCTTGAGGATTATGGTATTATTGTTTCAGAAGCTTATAATGGAAAAGAGGCAGTGGAATGTGTTAAGAATAATCCGCCATATTATTATGATCTGATCCTTATGGATATTATGATGCCTGTAATGGACGGACTTGAGGCTACACGTGAAATACGTAATATACCGAGGGATGACTGCAGTCATATTCCGATTATCGCTATGAGTGCAAAGGCATTTGATGAAGATGTAAAACGCTCACTTGCCAGTGGTATGAATGCGCATCTGTCAAAACCGGTGAACATAAAAGCACTCGAAAAAACTCTTTCAAAAATCATGATGGGAGGCTGAAATGGCAGCAAAGTCAGATAATATTATAGAATTAAAAAACATTTGCAAGGTATATGATGACAATGGGTTTAAAGCGGTTGATGATTTCAACCTGACAGTAAAAAGAGGTGAATTTGTAACTTTTCTCGGACCATCAGGATGTGGAAAGACAACGACATTAAGGATGATTGCAGGATTTGAACTTCCGTCGGGTGGACAAATCCTGCTTAATGGAGAGGATATTTCAAACATGCCGGCTAATAAAAGACCGGTAAATACAGTATTTCAGCGTTATGCTTTATTTCCACATATGAATATATTTTACAATATCGCTTTCGGGTTAAAGTTAAAGAAACTTCCTAAAGATGTAATTCGTAAAAAAGTTAAAAATGTACTTTCTATGGTAGACCTTGAAGGATTTGAAAACAGAAAGATAACTACGCTTTCAGGAGGACAGCAGCAAAGGATTGCAATTGCAAGAGCACTGGTAAATGAGCCTGAAATTCTGATGCTTGATGAGCCTTTAGCAGCTCTTGACCTTAAAATGCGCAAAGAAATGCAGCTTGAATTAAAAAATATGCATGAAAAACTGGGAATTACATTTATATATGTAACTCATGACCAGGAAGAGGCACTTACAATGTCAGATAAGATTGTAGTGCTTTCAGAAGGAAAGATTCAGCAGGTGGGTACTCCGGAGGATATATACAATGAACCACAAAACGCATTTGTTGCGGACTTTATAGGTGAAAGTAATATTTTTAAGGGAATTATGACAGGGCATATGAAAGTCAGATTTTGCGGCGGTGAGTTCTTAGGTATGGATGATGTGCCGGAGGGAACACTTGTAGATGTAGTTGTAAGACCTGAAGATGTTATAATTACAAAGCCTGAAGATGGTACGGTTACAGGAGAGATAACCTCAGTTATATTTAAAGGAATGCATTATGAGGTGGCGATTGAATCAGGAAAGTATGAAATGGTCGTTCGGACGACAAAATGTTATTCAGTTGGAGATAAGGTAGGAATGTGTCTGGAACCTGATGGAATTCATATAATGATTGCACAGGATCATACTACAAGTTTTGAGACAACGGTTAACAGTGATTATAACCTTGATTTTAATGGAAAGGTTATAAATTGTAATATTACGGAAGTTATCCCAAAGTCAGTTATAAAAGATGGAGTGCTCTTTGATGGAAACGGAGAAAAGATTGACACGGCAAGACTTAAGGTTATAGTTTCAATTGAACCTTATGATATTCAAATGAGTGATGAAAAAGATGCAGGAATTGTGTCAGGACAGATTATAAATCTTATTTATAAGGGTGATCACTATAGCTATGTAATAAGAACAGAATATGGTCATGACCTTATAGTTGATGATGAATATCTGTGGAACATGGATGATCAGGTAAGCCTTATTATGCCTGAGGATAAAATGAAGTTTCAGTTGAAGAAGTAAGGGGGCTTAAGTTATGAAAGAAGTATTTTCACGCAGACAGCTCTCAATACCATATGGACTTTTCCTGATTCTTTTTGTCGCAGCTCCGTTATTGGTTTTGGTTTATTATGCATTTACTGATGGATCGGGGCAGTTTAGTATTGCAAATCTGCATAATTTTTTTACTGATCCTAATACAATTGGAACTCTTTGTTACAGTTTTGCACTCGCATTTGTAGTTACGGCTGTATGCATTCTTATAGCATATCCGGTTGCTTATATACTTGCACGTAGTGAATTTAAGAGAAAATCTGTAATACTGATGCTCTTTATTCTTCCGATGTGGATAAATTTCACATTGAGAATTACTGCTTTAAAAGAAATATTATCTCTTATAGAAGGCAATCTTGCGTTTCATCCCTTTTTAAATACGGTCATAGGAATGACATATGATTTTCTTCCGTTTATGATACTGCCTCTGTATACTACATTATCAAAACTTGATAAAAGTATAATTGAAGCATCATATGATCTTGGAGCAGATAATTTTCATACATTTATAAAGGTGATACTTCCTTTATCAGTACCCGGAATCATAAGTGGCGTATCAATGGTATTTCTGCCGGCAATGACCAATTATGTAGTGCTTGACATGCTTTATAACAGCACATATATAATGGGTAGTCTTATAGGAAGTTATTTCAGTGCATATGACTGGCATAATGGTTCAATGATAGCGCTGATACTGCTTCTTATCATAGGAGTAGTAAGTCTGGTTTCAGAAGATGATGGGAAAAATTAAAGTTGTTTAGGAATTAAGATAGTGTGGCGCAAAGCGTTTGCGGAATGGAGCGTAGTGTGAAAAGTCGGTTTAAATATGGATTTATATGTCTGATTCTTTTATTTATGTATTGCCCGATTCTTATCCTTGCAGTATACAGTTTTACTGATTCGGCAAATATCGGGGCAATACAGTCTTTTTCATTTAATAATTATATTACACTTTTTACAACACCTGAATTATCACATATGATCTTCGGGTCTGTAATTCTTGCAGTTGGAAGTGCTTTAATTGCAACGATACTGGGAACAACAGGAGCCATAGGGGCATTTTATTCAAAGAAAAAAATGAAAACGGCGATAACTGCATTAAATCAGGTTCCTGTAGTTAATGCAGATGTTGTGACAGGTTTTTCAATATGTATACTTATTGTTGTGGTTTTAGGAGTAAGTAAGGATACATATATTCCGTTAGTAGCAGGACATGTAGTCCTTAGTGCACCATTTGTATACCTTGCAGTTGTGCCAAAGCTTAAGCAGATGGATCAAAGTCTTTATGAGGCTGCACTTGATCTTGGAGCGACACCTGCAACAGCCCTGTTTAAGGTTATAATTCCTCAGATTGCATCAGGAATATTGTCAGGATTTGTAATGGCAGTTACATTGTCATTAGATGATTATTTTGTTGCAACCTATACGAAGCCGGCAACATTTGATACAATAAGTACGTATGTTGTAAATGCTACAAAGGGAGCACAGACACAGATTAAGACAGCACTCTGGGCTTTGTCTACGATTATTTTTCTTATTGTGCTGATAGTGGAGATTGCAATAAATATAAGTGCAAAAAAGAAAGCATCAGGAGAGGAGTAGAAGGTTGATGAACAGGATTATTAAGGCGGCATTGGCAAAGATACTTACTGTAGTGCTTTTTGCAGCAGGCTTTACGACTGCATTAGTGTTTAATATAGGTACTAAAACTGTAAAAGCAGCTGAAGGCAATGATACTATAACGCTTAAGATATGTAACTGGGAAGAATATATAGATGAAGGCGGATGGGATGATTCAATAGACCTTGACAGCAAAGAAATAAAGGGTGAGAATTCCATGATAAAAGACTTTGAAGACTGGTACTATAAAACATATAACAAAAAGGTAAATGTGGAATACAGCTGTGTGGGAACAAATGAGGAGCTGTATAATATGCTTACACTTGGCGATGAGTATGACCTTGTATGTCCTTCTGAATATATGATAATGAAACTTATGAAAGAAGGCTGGCTTGAGCCTTTTTCAGATAGTTTTTATGACACAGGGACAGCGCAAAATTATTATGCAAAGGGTGTTTCGCCTTTTATTAAAAAGACATTTGACAGTAATAAAATCAATGATGAACCATGGAGTAAGTATGCAGCCGGTTATATGTGGGGAATTACAGGAATAGTGTATAATCCTGAGGAAGTAACCAGGGAAGAAGCATCTACATGGAAGATAATTGATAATGAAAAATTTAAAAGACGTATTACGATTAAAGATAATGTAAGAGACTCAATGTTTGCAGCAGTAGGGGCAATAAAGTCGGATAAACTTACATCACAGGAATTTAAAGCACAGCCTGACTATGCAGAGAAGCTTGCTGCTGAAATGAACGATACATCGGATGATACATTGGAAAAAACGCAGGACTATCTTCAGGCTGTAAAGGATAATGCGTATTCATTTGAAACAGACAGTGGCAAGGCTGATATGATTACCGGAAAAGTAGCAGCAGGATATCAGTGGTCCGGAGATGCAATTTATACACTTGATCAGGCAGAAAAAGATGATGTGCAGCTGAATTTTTCAGTGCCTGAGGAAAGTACAAATCTTTATTTTGACGGATGGGTAATGCTTAAATCAGGAATTAATGGAAATGATGAAAAGAAGCAGGCAGCCGAAAGCTTTATAAATTTTATTTCCATGCCTGAAAATGCTGTCAGAAATATGTATTATATCGGCTACACTTCGGTAATATCCGGAGGCGACAGTAATGTGGTATATGATTATGTAAAGTGGAATTATGAAGCTGATGAAAATGATACTGATACGGCTGAATATAAATTAGGATACTTCTTTTCAGGAGATTCAGATGACAAAGATTATATTCTTACAGTGCCAAAGGAACAGACGCAGCGTCAGCTGCTTGCACAGTATCCGTCTGAAGATGTTATGCAAAGAAGTGCAATTATGCAGTATTTTGATAATACTGAAAATGCAAAGATAAATCAGATGTGGATAAATGTAAGGTGCTGCAATATAAAAAGTATTCCGGTGTGGGCATGGATACTGGCCGCACTGGTAATTGCGGGAGCAGTCGTAATGTTAATAAAAAAATTGCAACAAAGGAGATTATAAGCTATGCCAGTTTTTGATTTTACCAATATGTCTAATGAAAAGGCACAGTCAGTTTGTACATATACAGTCTTTTATACAGATTCAAAGGAGAAGACACCTGAAGAGCCAATTTTTGTTCTGGATAACAAAGCAAAGCAGATGGCTCATCACACATCAGGTCTGTTTTTGAATATGAATAAACGGTCGGCATTTGAATTTAAAGATGAAGGACAGGCATTTACGGCAGATATACTCCGCATAGATGCCCGTTTTGTAAGTCTTTTAAGATGGCTTGGAGAAAACCATATAAATGTGCGCCTTACCGGGCAAAATCAAGATGATGGATATGCGGTATATAAAATACGAAGAATCGTTCTTGGCGGTGGTAAAAAGTTATCAGCAGAGGACGGTTTTCTTCAGTTTATGATAGAACGGATTCTTCAGGGAAGTGCACCGGCAAAAGATGAAGATGATGAGGATGAAGATGATAACAGCAATGATGTTAAACTTACAAGTATTCAGAACATTTCAGATTTTATAACATGTGCAGGAAAAACATTGCCTGATAATATAAGGATCTGGGCGGCAAGGAATCTTGCACTTGCACGTTCCAGTGAGATATCACCGGAAGAAAGAAGACATGCCCAGAGAGCACTTTCAATAATGCTTAATATTCAGTGGAAAAGTAATTATTTCGAGGCGATTGATGCCAAAGAGGCACGGCATATCTTAGACGAGGAACTTTACGGAATGGAGCGGGTAAAACAAAGAATAATGGAAACGATTATTCAGATAAACCGTACACATACACTTCCTGCATATGGGCTTCTTCTTGTAGGACCGGCAGGAACCGGCAAGTCGCAGATAGCCTATGCTGTAGCACGTATTTTAAAGCTGCCATGGACAACACTTGATATGAGCTCAATAAATGATCCCGAACAGCTGACAGGAAGTTCAAGAATTTATGCAAATGCAAAGCCGGGAATTATAATGGAAGCATTTTCAATGGCAGGAGAATCCAATCTGGTATGTATAATTAACGAGCTTGATAAGGCATCTTCAGGTAATGGAAAAGGTAATCCGGCAGATGTGCTTCTTACTCTTCTGGATAATCTTGGTTTTACGGATAATTACATGGAATGCATGGTTCCTACGGTCGGGGTATATCCAATAGCAACAGCTAATAATAAGAATGCTATAAGTGCACCACTTATGTCACGTTTTGCAGTAATTGATATTCCGGATTATACTCCGGAAGAGAAAAAGATAATATTCAGTAAATTTGCACTTCCTAAGGTACTTAAACGTATCGGCCTTAAGGAGAATGAGTGTATTATAACGCAGGACGGACTTGATGAGGTGGTAGAACAGTATAAGGATACTACAGGTATCAGAGATCTTGAACAGGCGGCAGAACATCTTGCAGCAAATGCACTTTACAGGATTGAAGTTGATAATGTATCACAGGTAATATTTGATGCCGGAGAAATACGGAAACTTTTTGAATAAATAAAAGTTGCTCATGGTGGCAGATGAGAAATCGCCTGCACGAATTTCTCATCGCCTTTTCGCAGCAAAGTTGTCTAGAAAAGAGGATTAGAATGAATATAGCAGTATATTGTGGTTCGTCATCGGGAAATAAAGAAGCTTATACAATTGGCGCAGTTGCACTTGGCGTCTGGATTGCAGAAAACGGACATACTCTTGTGTACGGAGGGGCACGTGGAGGATTGATGGGAACTGTGGCTAATTCTGTTTTATCTAATGGAGGTAAGGTGACAGGAGTGATTCCCGATGTTGAATCCATACAGAAGAAACGTCATCAGTTTCTGACGGAATATATAGAAACAAAAGATATGGCAGAAAGAAAATCAAAGATGCTTGAGATTGCAGATGCATATATTGCACTGCCGGGAGGTCCCGGAACGCTTGACGAGATTACGGATGTTATATCACTTGCAAGGCTTAAGATTAATGACAAGCCATGTATATTATATGATATATCCGGATTTTACCAGCCGCTTAAAAATGTTTTTGAACAGATGATATCATCAGGATTTTCATATAAAGAGGATTTTAGAAATGTTCTTATATCAGATGATTTGGACAGGATTGGTACGTTTATAACGAAAGGAATGGGAAAATAAACAATGGTTAAAATAGATCTTATTACAGGCTTTTTAGGCTCCGGGAAAACGACATTTATAAGGAAGTATGCCAGGTATCTGATGAGTAAGGGATTAAATATAGGGATTCTTGAAAATGATTATGGTGCAGTAAATGTAGATATGATGCTTTTGCAGGATCTTATGGGTGATAAATGTGAGCTTGAAATGATTTCAGGTGGATGTGATAAGGAAACTCACATAAGGAGATTCAGGACAAAATTAATCTCAATGGGTATGTGTGGCTATGACCGTGTTATTGTTGAACCTTCAGGAATATATGATGTTGATGAGTTTTTCGATGTACTGCGTGATGATCCGCTTGACCGCTGGTATGAAACAGGAAATGTAATTACAATTGTAGATGCCAAACTTGAAAATGATTTGTCACAGGAAGCAGACTATATTCTTGCATCGGAAGCAGCAGATGCGGGAAAAATTATTTTAAGCCATGCTGATGAAGCATCAGATGAACAGGCAGATGCAGTTATAAGACATTTAAACAGGGCATTGGAACAGATAAAGTGTAAGCGTGTTCTTAAACCGGATAGAGATATTATAAAAAGAAGCATTACAGAGCTTTCAGATAAAGATTTTGATGAACTTCTGCAGTGCGGATATGTTATGGAAAATTATCAAAAGCTTGATAAGAAAGATAATAAGGGGTTTGAGTCATTATATTTTATGGATGTCAAAATGATGGAGAGCCAGTTGGAAAAAGCAGTAGAGCATATAATGAATGACAGTGGATGCGGAGATGTTTTCCGTGTAAAGGGATTTATGCAGAATGAAGATGGCAAATGGCTTCAGCTGAATGCAACGCATAATGGCATTGATTTAAAACCGATAGAAAAGGGACAGGATGTGCTGATAGTAATAGGAGAGAATTTAAAAGAAGAAAATGTGAAAAAATATATACGTAATATGTAATATATAAAAGCTTTCTGAAAATGCAGATGACTTTGCAATCACATATTCTGGTGTAAATGTATATATTAATAAAAATTAACGTAAATGAGAATACATGCTGAAATGAAAAAATGCTATTCTTTAAATTATAAATTTCCGGGTATCACAGATGAGTATGCGTCAGTTGACTGCTGGCTTAAAGACAAAGCAGATGCAGATAAGGTAATTATGACGCCGGATAAGATAAGACAATATAACAGGAGCATTGAAGATACTGATGGCTGTGGTATTGTTGATATAACGAAAGTTTCATCTGAACATCAGTCATATGGCATTATAACAGCACAGACTGATGTAAGGTCAGAACCTGTGGATGGAAATGGTACAATACAGATGGATATGCTTCAGGAATCAACAATGAAGATTGGAGAAGGCGTAATAATATTGCACAGTAATTCCTACGGAGACTGGCTATATGTACAGGGACATAATTATGCCGGCTGGGTTAAGCAATCCAATGTTGCCGGGTGCACCAGGAAAGAACTGTCAGATTATGTTACATCATCTGAATTTATATTAGTGACAGCACCGGCAGATGTAAGATGCAGAGGCGAACAGCTGCATTTTGAAATGGGCTGCAGGCTTATGTCAAGAACAGATAAGACCGGTAAAGTTATTGCAGCACTCAGGCCGGTAAGAGATAAAGAAGGAAAAATCGGATATAAAGAAATGCCGCTTTATAACATAGAATATCACAGAGGTTATCTTCCATATACTAACAGATACGTTCTGGATCAGGCAATGAAGCTGCTTAATATACCATACGGCTGGGGCAATGCAGATAATCTGTTAGATTGTAGTGGGACGGTTGTATCAGTATATGACTGCTTTGGAATCAGTATTCCAAGAAATACTTCGGCAATGGCTAAATGTCCATACACAAAAACAGACGTAAGTGGAATGACTTTTTCTGAAAAAAAAGAACTGTTAAAAAATATTATGCCCGGAAGTCTTATTATAACAAAAGGGCATGTTATGTTATTTCTTGGAGTTAAATGTGGGGAGCCATATGTCCTTCATAATTTCACGGCATATAAAAATGAGTCAGGCAATATACAGCATGTAAACCAGTGTACTATTACGCCGTTAGATTTCCTTAGAAAAAATGAAAGCACTATGCTTGAGGATATTACAACTATTGTAGAGGTAAAAAGTATATAAAGGGTAATTATAATAAGTTCTACAATATACTATACATTTTTTAAAGCAGAATGGAGAAGTTTATGAATATCAGATATGCGACAAAGCAGGATATACCTGTTATTATGGATATATATAAAAATGCAAGAGAATTTATGAGAAAGAATGGCAATCCTACGCAATGGGGCAGTGGAAATCCAAAGCAGGAGCAGATAGAAAAAGGCATTAAGAGAAATGAATTTTATGTCTGTATTGAAGATGAAAAAATAGCCGGTGTATTTGCGTTTATAATAGGCCCCGATCCTACATACGGGGTAATTGAGCAGGGAGACTGGCATTATGACATGACTTATGGAACAATCCACCGGATTGCATCAGATGGATGTACACGTGGAATAACGAAAGCATGCTTTGATTTTTGCAGTTCAAAAATAAATTATTTAAGAATAGATACACATGCAGACAATAAACCAATGCAGACAGCTGTGACAAAGTATGGCTTTAAAAAATGTGGGATTATACATGTAGCAGACGGAACTGAAAGAATTGCTTTTGATTACTTAAAGGTATAGAATAATAAAAAGAAATTTACGGATATTTTAAAGGCAGTGATTATTTTATGAAAAAGCAGATGATAAACAGAATAATATTATATATTGCAGGACTTCTTATACTTGCGTTAGGACTGACATTGAATACAAAAGCAGGGCTCGGGGTGTCACCGATTATATCTGTTTCGTTTTCTATATCTGAGATTGCCGGCTGGAATTTTGGAAATACAACAATGGGACTTTATAGTGTATTTGTTGTTGCAGAAAATATTCTTCATTGTATAAGACAGCGCCAGTATGAAAAGAAATCTGACAAAGCATTGCAGCATGCTAATAAGGTGGATAGAAAACTTATCTTATTCATGGATATAATGCAGATACTATTAAGTATTGTGTTTACAAGGTTTTTAAATATATTTTCTTCGGTTATTCCTGATATACAGTCTGTTGTAAGTAGTGAAAAGGCAGAGATGGCGGTACGTTTTATTGTTCTGGTTGCACCACTTGTTTTAACGGGAATAGGGGCTGCCATGTCTTTAAATATGAGGATAGTTCCAAATCCTGGTGATGGAATCGTGCAGGCAATATCAGATTGTATTCATAAAAGTGTAGGCTTTACTAAAAATTGTTTTGATATATTTAATGTAACAGTTACTGTTATTATAAGTCATATCTTTACCGGACAGTTACATGGAGTCGGTATAGGAACAGTGCTGGCGGTAATCGGAGTCGGCCGTACAATTGCATTATTTAATCATCTGGCCAGGGCAGATATGATAAAACTTGCAGGAATAGAAGAATAGGGTAATTGTAAAATTAACGATTTTGTGAATTGTTAATTTTACAAGCGAGCAGTTAAACTTAGTAAGTTCAGCAATTATATATAAATAGAAAGAAGGGAATTATATGGCATGTACAACAATATTAGTTGGAAAAGATGCATCTTATGACGGGTCAACAATGATTGCAAGAAATGATGATTCGGGTTCAGGACATTTTACACCTAAAAAGTTTGTAGTAATCCATCCCGATGAGCAGCCAAAAGTTTATAAATCAGTTATTTCGCACGTACAAATTGAGCTGCCGGATTCACCAATGCGATATACCGCAGTGCCTAATGCTGTAAAGGGTGAAGGAATATGGGCTGCAAGTGGAGTTAATGAGGTAAATGTTGCTATGACGGCAACTGAAACTATTACGTCAAATCCGCGTGTTTTGGGAGCTGATCCACTTGTTATGTATCAGCCCGGGGATGATGAACATGAAGAAACTGCCGGTGGAATCGGAGAAGAAGATATAGTGTGTATTGTACTCCCATATATTCATAGTGCAAGAGAAGGAGTGGTAAGGCTTGGAAGCCTTCTTGAGAAATATGGTACATATGAGATGAATGGAATTACATTTCAGGATCAGGATGAAATCTGGTGGCTTGAAACTATAGGAGGACATCACTGGATTGCAAGAAGGGTTCCGGATGATATGTATGTTGTAATGCCAAATCAGCAGGGAATTGATGCATTTGATCTGGAGGATGCATTATCATCACAGACAGATTATATGTGTTCAGCCGATATGCTGGAATTTATTCAAAAAAATCATCTTAATCTTTCACTGGATGGTGAATTTAATGCAAGAGATGCATTTGGAAGTCATGATGATGCAGATCATGTTTATAATACGCCGCGTGCATGGTATATGGAAAGATATCTTAATCCTCACACGGTATCATGGGATGGTGAAAAAGCAGATTATACGCCTTCTTCAGATGATATACCGTGGTGCATGGTTCCCGAAAAGAAGATTACGGTCGAAGATGTGAAATATGTTTTATCATCACATTATCAGGGTACACCTTATGATCCTTATGCGGCATATGGCGATAAATCAAAACATGGAGCTTTTCGTTCAATTGGAATTAACCGGAATGATTTTCTGTCGGTTATCCAGATGAGGCCAGACCATAAGGCGGATTTTAACACTATCGAATGGATTGCATTTGCTTCAAATGCATTTAACGTTCTCGTACCATTTTATGCCGATATAAACGAAACACCGGAGTTTGTTTCTAATACAACTGATGAGGTTACAACAGAAAACTTCTACTGGGCAAGCCGTCTTATTGCGGCTATGGCAGATGCTTCCTATCAGAAGTCTGTTTTTCATATTGAACGTTATCAGGAGCATGTTATGTCAAAAGGACATGAGATTATAAATCATTATGATGAAATACTTGAAAATGAACCTGATGTAGAAAAGAGGATGGCAGTTAAACATGAGGCAAATAAAAAGATTGCTGATATGCTGAAATCCGAAACAAAGAAAACACTCGATAGAGTGCTTTATGAACTGAGTAACAGAATGAAGAATTCTTATTCAAGATCTGATGCATAAATATATTTAAAATATGCAGGTTAGTGTGAAAAATCATGTTGCTGCATAGCGCATGATGGCAGAATAGAAATCGCTTACGGGAATTTCTTATCGCATCTTCGCAACAAAATTGCGAAAGAATGGGGATTAGTATGAATCGACAGACAATATTGTTATTTAACATATCAGAAGATAAAAAGAAAAAAATAGGTGAGTTATGTAAGAAACTTGGAATTGATGTTGTTAGTGTGCATAGAACGCTATATGCGCAGAAACTCGGCTACCTTGCAGGGATTACAGGATTTAAAAAAGATAATGCTGTTTATATGGGAAGTGAGCTTCCGGCAGAGATGATGGTTTTTTCAGGAATGAGTTCAGAGCAGGTTGAAGTATATTTAAAGAAATACCGCGAGGCTGGAATTGAGAGCATTGGCTGTAAAGCAGTTATTACAGCTGACAATATCTTCTGGACAGCCGAATCACTTTTTAAGGAACTTATGATAGAGCATATGCATTTTCTTACAGAAAGTACCATAAGAAAAAATGGCAGATGATTACGAAGCTTTATAACTATCAGATGCATAATTATCAGATGTATAAGAAAAAATCAGTACAGGGAGATTGTGGCATGATGAACAGATTAAAACATAAGGTTTATTCAGGAATTGATTCATTGCCGTCAGGAATAGCTGACGACACACTGATTGATGGCTGCGTTGTGCTTGAGGGCGGAGCGTTCAGGGGTATATATGGGGAAGGCGTGCTTGATGCAATGATGCAGCACAGTATTAATCTTTCATGTACGATTGGCGTTTCGGCAGGAGCACTTAATGGTCTTAATTATGTGGCCGGAAATATAGGACGATCTGTAAGAACTAATCTGCGTTACAGACATGATTCAAGATATGTTGGAGTGAAAGCTTTAAAACATAATAAAGGAATTATTGGATTTGATTTTGTACTTAATCAGCTGAATAAAGACGACCCGTTAAACAGCGAACGTTTTTTTGATGAAAAGCGCCGGTTTATTGCTGTTGCTACTGATTGCACAACGGGCAGGGCGCATTATTTTGAAAAAGGAAAATGTTCTGATATTTTTAAAGCAGTTCAGGCATCAGCATCTATGCCATATATATCCAAAATGGTTGATATAGATGGTATACCATATCTTGATGGTGGATGTTCCAGGAAGATTGCATACGAGTGGGTAGTTAAACAGGGGTTTAAGAAGATAATTGTTATAAGAACACGTCATGCCGATTTTAGAAAACCAGATAAAATAAGCAGGACTGCATTAAAGTTTTATAAGCAGTATCCTGATTTTGCAAAAGCATTAAGTGAGTCTGATATTGAATATAACAGAGAGTGTGATGAACTTCAGAAGATTGACAGAGAGGGCAGGATTATTATGATATCGCCGTCGCAGCCTGTAACTGTTGGAAGAATCGAAAAAGATGTGGAAAAACTTGGAAAACTATATTATCTTGGTTATAATGATGCAATGAATTCCATGGATGATATAAAAAAATATTTAGGTATATAAGTTATAAAATTTTAAAAGTTACCTGGGAATGGAGATTAGTGTGAAAAATCATGCTGATGCGATGATTTTTCACACAGCTATTTGTGCCGCGGGCGCCACAAAGTAGCCATAATCGCAGAGCTGAATCTTAAAATTCAGCCCGCGATTCTTTCGATGCAAAGCGTCTGCGGAATGGAGATTAGTGTGAATAACGGAAATGATATTAAAACAGATGAGGGCCTTTTGGGGAATGAAAAAATAGAAGAGGCAATTGCTGCACTGCAGCAGGAGAGTACACAGGAAATGCTGGCACATACTCTTACTGTTATACGCAGACGCATGAAAGAAAACGGACAGCTGATTTTGGCAGTTGAGCCCCCAAAAGGCGATGGACAGATAAAAGTACAGGCAATTGAAACCGAAGATGGGAATAAGTGGTGGGCTGTATTTACAAGCTTTGATGAGCAGCTGAAAGGCAGTAATAATATTATGTCCACATTTTTAACTGATATGGACAGGTTTTTTGAATCTGCGGCAAAGGCTGATGGAATAAATGGTGTAATCATTAATCCATGGAACAGGACGATTATGCTTAATAAAACATTGATAAATATAGTGCTTGGAAAAGAAATGTAGCAGGGTGTTTTATGTTTGGCAAATCTATAATCAGCCGGCAGGATGCTGTTTTTTTCTTACGGCAAATCTGAATATGTCGCTTCCTATGTATTTTAAATTGTATGATGCCGTGACATTGTCAATTTCATCAATCTCACTTTCAGATAAACGTATATCTGCAGCTTTGGCAAGTTCTTCAACACGTTCCGGTTTACGGCATCCGCACATTGGTACGATTCCTTTTGATATGCAGTAAGCAATGGCAACCTGTGACAGGCTGATTCCATGTCTTTTTGCGGTTTCTCCCATTACATCATAAAGTGGTTTGAATTTTTTCATTTTTCTGGAACCCATAAATCCCATAATACCGGATATTTTAACATGCCCTGCAAGTACGCCGCCTTCAAGTGATGACCATGCCCAGAAAAGTACGTTATTTTTATGGCACCAGTCCAGTAATCCGTTTTGTTCCCAGTCTCTGCACAGAATACTATAGTGGTTCTGCACGCCATAAAGAGGAATATTTTCTTTTGCCAGAATCTTCTGGGCGTATTTACACTCTTCAAGGTTAAAGTTGGAAACTCCTATATGCATTATTTTTCCCTGCTTGTATAAGTCTATAATCTCTTTTAAATTGGCTTCAATATCATTTGGCATATGAAGCCAGTAAATATCAATATAATCACGTTTCAAATCATCAAGATCCCTGGCAAATGATTTTAAAATCCTTCCTGGTCTGTATTTCCTGAAAGGAGTAAATTTTGAAGATATGATTATATCTTTAGTGCCAATCTCGCCAAGCATTTTTGGGCATTTTCCATTTCCGTAATCTCTTGCTGTATCAAATAGTGCGATATCATATTTTTTTGCCTTTGATACTGTATTTTTAAAACTTTCAAAACCAACAGAATATCCACGCATTACTTTTTCATAACGGGCAGAACCCCATGAATTGGTTCCTATGACTGCTTTTGGGTTAAATATATCCATATTGTATTCCTCCTGTTAATAACATTGTTTTTATCTGGTACATCATTTCACAAATAACTTCTAAATAACGTTTAAATAACTTCTGACAGAATAAATCTGCAAAATGTTGAGGCAAATCTCATGTTTTTACAATAATAGACCGCCTGTTTTTATTTGTCAATATGAAAATGAGAATTATCTCACTTTATTTGACAACATATATGCAATAGCATAATATATACACAGAATGATTTTATGTTTATAATTAATACTGCAATCGTAGAAAAACAGCGGATGAATGGAGATTAAAACAGATGTCAAAAACAGATATTTTTGAACCTAAGCAGAAACGTTCCATCGAGAAAAAAAATCATATAATTAAGACAGGACTGGCGCTGATGGTCGAAAAAGGATACCATCATACTACAACTGATGATATAGCGGCAGCAGCGGGGGTGTCTACCGGTATAATATACAGGTATTTTAAAGATAAACACGACATTTTACTGGCAGGACTTAAGTTTGCATTTCAACAGATGAATGAGGATAAGCTTTTTGATATAACTGAAGATGGCGGAAGTTCAAAAGACAGCATAAAGAATTTTGTTGAAATGCTGCTAAAGCGTTTTATTGAGGTTCATATCAATAATAAAAGCATGCATGAGGAACTGGAGGCTATGAGGCATTCAGATACAGAAGTTGCACAGATATATGACGAAGCAGAAAATGCCATAATAATGAAGATTGTCAATGAGCTTGCAGACAGGGACGATTGTGAGCATACAAATCTTGCAGAACGTACATATGCCGTATTTAATCTGATTGAGGGATATTGCCATATGTATATGAAAAATATTTCTTCATGTATTAATATGGAGTGTATGAAGAAAGTTACAGTGAATTCCGCATGCAGGCTGCTGGAAAAAGATATTACACAAATGTAAGCCAATGAAAAGCTGTATATGTAATTACATTTATTTGTTTAAGGATTGAATATTCAGCTTTGCAAAAAAACTGACAATATATTATAATTAAAATATAAGTATTGTGATTGCTTATTGGAACCGCTAAATGCGGATATATAAATTTGGTTATTCATATTCAGGGGATAGAGGAAAAGTGTATGGGATCAGATTATAGTATGACAATGGAGCATGATAAAGAGGTAATGGAATGTTATAAAGAAGTATTTACCAAAGTTCGGCTTCTGGATACAAATGATATACAGAACTGTCAACAAAATAATATATATTTAAGGGCATTAGAGGAAAAATCACAAAAGACCAAACTGGAATTTTCAGGTGAAAAAATATATCAGGTAATTGCAAGATATGTACAAATAGATGAAAAAACGTATGTAATGGAACTTGTAAAATGTTTAAATGATGATTTTGAAATGGATTACAGCAGCAGTGAAAAGCTTATTGGAATGCTGGCAGAGTATGATGAAAAACTATACAGGGATGTACTTACCGGCGCATACAACAGGCGGTATTTTGAAGAGCATATAAAAAAAACATGCAGTTCCTCAGGTGTTGCAGTAATTGATCTGGATGATTTTAAACTGTACAATGACACATTTGGACATGATGCGGGGGATGCGGCGTTACGTACTGTAGTAAAGACAGTGTGTGAGTGTATGGAAAAACACGACATGATAATACGTTATGGTGGCGATGAATTCCTTCTTATACTGCCGGATGCAGATGAAAATGGTTTCGTGAAAAAACTGCAAAGAATTCAGAAAAAAATACATTCAGTTAGTGTACCCGGATATCCGGGACTGCATTTATCGGTAAGCATCGGAGGAGTAATTTCCGAAAAAAATGAATCTGCGGAAACAGCTGTACGCAGGGCAGACAGGTTCATGTACCAGGCTAAAATACACAAGGGAATGATTGTTACAGAAAAAAAATGCTGTTGAATGCAGTGGCAGGGCGTGTACAGCTGCGGATTTGGACAAAATGAAACAGCAGATACTGATTGTAGATGATTCCAGAATACTTGAAGCGGAAAACGGAAGACAGTGTATTGATTTTATACGGCAGTATGGAACAGGTATAAAGCTTATATTACTTGATATCGTAATGCCTGTTATGAATGGCTTTGAAGTGTTGTCGCTGATGTCAGAAAATCACTGGATTGAAGATATACCGGTTATAATGATTTCAACGGAAGATGCCGATACATATGTAAGGCAGGATTATGAGCTTGGGGTATCTGATTATATAAGCAGGTCGTTTAACGCCAAAATCGTTTACCAGCGTGTTTTTAATACAATAAAATTATACGCAAAGCAGAGAAGGCTTATCAGTCTTATTACAAATCAGGTAAAAGAAAAAAATGATGAAATAATGATAAGTATATTAAGCCAGATTGTCGGCTTCAGAAATGGAGAAAGTGCAAGCCACGTATTGCATATAAATAAACTTACGGAAATGCTTCTTGAGCAGCTGATGAAAAGTACTGACAGATACAATATTTCCTGGTCGGACAAGTATCTTATAACGACAGCATCAGCACTTCATGATATCGGTAAGATAGGAAAAGCTGTTAAGATGATACTCAATGGAGAGTGTGGAAAGTTTAATCCGGATATTATTAAAGGCTTTATGGAAATCCAGGACAAATTAAAAGAAAAGCTGGAAAAATTATAATGTGATATTGATAAACAGTACAAGGGTAGGAATATGAAGACAAGACATAATGTTATGAGTATAAATACACTGACGGCATTTTCGCAGATAAAAGGTGGATATACAGCAGAGTGCCGTGATGTATATTTTATAAGATTTCTGGGAATTAATGACAGGTTTATTGATGAACTGCTTAAAACAGACGGTATACCTGGCAGTAAATTAGAATGTGGAGACATTATATATAAAAGAATCAACAGGCTGCCGGCAGCAGATACCCGGGACGTGCTGTACTATTCTCAAAAGTATAATTTATGGAAGGAAAATGGAGAAAAACAGCTTATAATAAAAGCGTCTGAGAAAAATCCGCCATTTTCAGAGGCACTTGGTCAGGCTATGCATGATGTTTGTGTTAAATACAGTAAAGAGAAGAAAAATATCAGCGATTCAATTATAAAAAACTTCTGTATAAAATTAATGAACTGGACGGACTATGTAATCGGAAGTGTACATACAGAATGGAATTGCAGGTCATGTATAAAAGTAGTGGCAGATAATGTGGTTAAGTTACAGGAATATCTTTTTTATTATTTTCTTACGCTGGTCGGTATTGATGTGGCACTTATTCAAAGTTCACAGGACATAGAAGTGTCAGTTAAAAGCAAAGGCGGCAGTGACAGGACAGATAAAGATGGTTTAGCAGCTTTATCATATTCAGTACACATCGGGGATTTTAAAGAGTGTAAAATTCCTGAGTATCGTGAATCACAAAAAGTACAGTCTGTGATAAACAGGAGCACTGCAGTTAAAAAGGACACTGCAGTACAAAATACTGCTGCAGGTCAAAAACATACTGCTGACAGGAAGAGCAATGCAAATAAAAAAGATTCGAATACTTCAGAAAAGAATTTTGTGGCAGGCGCAGGGAAAGGCAATACAGGTGCAATAAAGAAAAATAAACAGAGCAGCCGGGAAGAAAAGAGTATGGAGGAGCTGGCACTGCTTGCAGAATCTGTTGTTATGATTGCAATTCATGATAAAAGAGGCGAAATCATTGGAACGGGTTCAGGAATAATGATTGGAAAGAAAGGGTATATACTTACAAATAACCATGTAGTTACAGAAGGAATGTTCTTTTCGGTTAGAATTGAGAATGAAGATAAAATATATCAGACAGATGAAATAATTAAATATAATCGTAATATGGATCTGGCAATAATAAGAATTGACAGAGAATTAAAGCCAATTCCCGTATACAATGGGCAAAAGCTGGCAAGAGGACAGAAGGTTGTTGCAATCGGAAGTCCGCTGGGCTTGTTTAATACAGTATCAGATGGAATTATTTCAGGTTTCAGATATATGGATGATATTGGAATGATACAGTTTACTGCGCCTACTTCACATGGAAGTTCGGGAGGAGCCGTGCTTAATATGAATGGAGAAATCATAGGGATAAGCACAGCAGGAATGGAAGAGGGACAGAATCTTAATCTTGCGGTGCCATATGACTATATCAATACATTTATCAGAGGATTTGTATAGCCGGGCATGTAATTTTGAATGATACATTCCAGTTTAACTGGAAGACGTCAAAATATATAAATTTTAAAAGGGGGACAATTAAATGAAAAATTATAACTGGGTTTCAATAGGCTGTGGAATTATTGGCAATGAGCTTGCACAGGCAATGAAAAAGGAAGGACGTCATCTGTATGGAGTGGCAAACAGGACTTATAAAAATGCAGTTGCTTTTGCACAGAAGTACGATATACCAAAGGTATATGAAATTATTTCAGATGTTTTTACAGATGAAAATGTCGATATCATATATATTTCAACACCGCATAATACACATTTTAAATATGTCTGTGAGGCATTAAAGCACGGAAAGCATGTTTTATGTGAGAAGTCTGTGATGCTTAATTCAAAAGAACTTGAAGAGTGTGTAAAGCTGGCAGAGGAAAATAACAGAGTATTTGCTGAAGCAATGACTCTTTATCACATGCCTGTGTATAAAAAACTCAACGAAATCATAAAAAGTGGAAAATTAGGATCACTTAGAATGATTCAGATGAATTTTGGAAGCTATAAAGAGTACGATATGACTAACAGATTTTTTAATCCTGACCTTGCCGGAGGCGCACTTCTTGATATCGGAGTTTATGCAATTTCATGCATAAGATGGTTTATGTCTGAGGCACCGGACCAAGTATTATCACAGGTTAAGTTTGCACCTAGTGGTGTTGACGAACAGGCCGGAATACTGCTTATGAATAATGCAGGTCAGATGGCGACGATATCAATGACACTTCATGCAAAACAGCCTAAGCGTGCAACTGTTGCATTTGAAAATGGATATATTGAAATATTTGATTATCCGAGGGCACAAAAGGCAGTAATTACTTATACAGAAGATGGAAGTAAAGAAGTCGTTGAAGAAGGACATATGTCTGACGCTTTGCGATATGAAATAACTGATATGGAAAATGCTGTGTCAGGTCAGGAAAATGTTATGCATCTTGATTATACGACAGATGTCATGAAGATTATGACACAGTTAAGAAAATCATGGGGACTTGTATATCCCGAGGAAAAATAAAATTGGCAACATAGAAAGGACAGAAAAATGAAAACAGCAATTGTATATAGTTCTGTACATCATGAGAATACTAAAAAAATTGTAGAGGCAATGGCAAAGGAGAATGATATTGATCTTATCGATGCAACAAAAAAGCAGGAAGTAAATCTTGAGAAATATGATCTTATAGGTTTTGCATCAGGAATATATTATTCAAAATTCCACAGAACATTATTACAGTTCGCACAGGTAAATCTGCCTGAAAATAAAGATGTCTTTTTTGTATATACAAGTGGTTCTGATAAAAAGGATTACTCGACATCTATAAAAAGCATTGCTTTGGAGAAAAATGCAAATATAAAGGGAACATTTTTCTGCAGGGGATATGATACATATGGTCCGTTAAAGATTGTGGGAGGCATAAATAAAAACCGTCCTGATGAAAATGATCTTAAAAATGCAGCGGATTTTATTAAAGGACTTTTATAAGATTTATCTGGTAAAAATGCGGAAAAAACGGCATTGCTACGAAAAGCAGCATACATGTAAAGTGGAATTGCCTGTTAAATCACGAAATATGCTTAAATGAGAAAAAATTCTTTTAAAGATTAATGTTTTGTTGTAGAATAGAGAATAGTAGTCCGCTGTAGGGCGTATTTACTAAAAATTTTTAATTCTAAAGGAGAATGTTAGTTGTATGAAGTATAATGGATTAACTGACAAAGAAGTACGGCAGTCAAGGGAAAAATATGGTTCAAATGTTATCCCTGATTCTGAGCCGACAACTTTCTGGGAAGAGTTCAAGGAAACATTTAGTGATCCTATGATAAGAATTCTTCTGGCAATTGCAGCACTTATGATTGTTATGTTTTTCTTTGGCTATGCAGAAATCTATGAGCCACTGGGAACAATAATCGCTGTAATCATTGTAGCATTTGTATCGGCAAAGACAGGAGTTGCAAGTGATACAAAATATCGTGAGCTTAAGGATAACACTGAAAAAGATAAATGTAAGGTGTATCGTGACGGCGTTGTCATCATAATAGATGTTGATGATGTTGTTGTTGGCGATAAAATATTACTTCAGTCGGGTGATAAGATACCTGCAGACGGTATTCTTATTGATGGTGCATTAAGAGTTGATAATTCAGCACTTAATGGTGAGGCTGAAGAATGTAAGAAGACAGCAGCAGATGAAAGTACTAAGCTTACAGATGAAATTACAGGTGATACATTTGTAGATGCTTATTCATTATTCAGAGGAGCTGTTGTTTTTGATGGTGAAGGTGTTCTTGACGTAAGAAAAGTCGGCGTTAAGACAATGATGGGTAAGATGGCAGAAGAAATGCAGGAAGATGAGCCTGATTCCCCATTGAAGGTTAAGCTTGCCAAGCTTGCTAAGCAGATATCAACATTTGGATATATAGGAGCTATTGCAATTGCAGCATTATATTTTATATATTTTATTGTATCAGCAGGTGGATTTACAGGATTTTTTGAACTGGGCTTCGAGGTAGTTATTCATAAGCTTATTGAGGCTGTAACTCTTGCTGTTGTTATTATAGTATGTGCTGTTCCTGAAGGTCTTCCGCTTATGATATCACTTGTTCTTATGCAGAACACAAGTAAAATGCTTGACCATAACGTTCTCGTAAGAAAAGCTGAAGGTATTGAAACAGCCGGTTCATTAAATATTTTATTTAGTGATAAGACTGGAACAATTACAAAAGGAAAACTTGAAGTAGTTGACTTTTTTCTTGGAGACGGTAATTCCATAGATATTCCGGAATTAAGTAAATACAGTAACGTAAAAGGACTGGTTGATCTTGCTATTGGTAAAAATACCCAGTCAATGTTTGATGCATCACATAATGTTATAGGTGGTAATGTAACTGATCAGGCTCTTATGCGTTTCATAGGTGAAGATACATTTACAATATTGCAGTCAAACAAGGATTGTGTAGTAACAAAACAGCAGGGCTTTAATTCATCAAATAAGTTCAGTCAGGCCAGAATTGACAATTTTGGTAAAACATTTTATAAGGGTGCACCTGAAAAACTGCTTGCAAAGGCAACAAAGTATCTTGATGAGAACGGTAGTGTTGCAGAGCTTGACAGAGCTGTATTAGACAGAAAGATTGATGAACTTGCAGCAAAAGCAATGAGAGTTCTTGCTTTTGGTTATTCAGAAAAGGACATGACTGAAAATGAGATTAATGATGATCTTGTTATTATAGGTTTTGTAGGAATACGTGATGATGTAAGACCGGAAGCAAAAGAAGCAATACATGAAGTACAGAAGGCAGGAATACAGGTAGTCATGATTACAGGTGATCGTCTTGAGACTGCTGTGGCTATTGCTAAGGATGCCGGACTTATAAAGAGCAGCGATGACAGGGCAATATCGTCAGCAGAGTTAAACAGTATGACAGATGATGAAGTCAAGGCTATTATTCCTCATATCAGAGTAATTGCCAGAGCACTTCCGACAGATAAGTCACGTATGGTAAGGTTGTGTCAGGAAATGAATAAGGTTGTTGGTATGACTGGTGATGGTGTAAATGATTCACCTGCCCTTAAGCGCGCAGATGTGGGATTTGCCATGGGAAGTGGTACTGAAGCAGCAAAAGAAGCTGGTAAGATTGTTATCCTGGATGATAACTTTAAGTCAATAAAGGATGCCATATTGTATGGTAGAACAATTTATCATAACATATTAAAATTCTGTAAGTTCCAGCTTGTAATTAATGTTGTAGCTGTAGTTGTAAGTGCGATAGCACCATTCTTTGGTGTTGAAGAGCCTCTTAAGGTAACTCACCTGTTATTTGTAAACCTGGTAATGGATGGTCTGGGAGCTATAATGCTTGGTAATGAGCCTGCACTTGAAAAATATATGCTTGAAAAGCCAAGAAGAAGAGACGAAAGTATTATAAGCAGATCAATGATGATACAGATTGGTATTATGGCATTATGGCTTGCAATAGTCAGCTTCGCTTATCTTAAGGCACCATTTTTCGTTAATTTGTTTGACAATGAGGAACAGCATTTAACAGGTTACTTTGTATTATTTATAGTAAGTGCATTGTTTAATGGATTCAACGTTCGTGATGATGGATTTGGTATATTTAAGGGACTTAATGAAAATAAAGGTTTCCTTAAGGTATTCTTTGTAATTATACTTGTTCAGGCTGCGATTGTTAATGCAGGACTTATTCCTGTTCAGATATTCACATGGATCGGTGATATGTTCAGCTGTGTTCCATTTGGAATAAAGGGCTGGATTACTGTTATATTATTAGCATTTACAATGATTCCTGTTGATATGATTAGAAAAGCGGTAAAAATGGCATTGAATAAAGAAACAAAGGCCGTTTAAGAGTTTATATAAGTCAGTTTATGATTCTTAAAAAGCAGTTTAAGTTATTAAATGTAAATATATAGTAAGTATAAAATATATATCAGGCATAAATTTAATAGTAATTAAAGGACACAGAGGCATGCAAATGTATCTGTGTCTTTTTTTGTAGAATCAGGGTGTCAGGAAACCAAAAGTCACATTTTGCTGCATGATTTTTTACACAGATATTTGTTCTTGACATTTTCATTAAAATTATTTATATTAAAATTAATTAACGGATATATTAAATTAACAAAACCAAATTAATTTAATTAATTAACAAACCAACAAACCAACAAACTAATCAACTAATAGGCTGATCAATCAAACGATTTAAGGGGGTGTACAATGGCAAAGGAAGTTACACTTGCAGATATTGCAGAAAAAGTAGGGGTTAGTAAAGTGGCTGTTTCAAAAGCCTTATCGGGAAAACCGGGTGTCAGTGACGAACTCAGGGAAAAGATAAAGCAGATAGCGCAGCAGACAGGATATGTTTCCAGGGCATCTAAAACAACTGAATATACAGGAAATATAGGGGTTATTGTGCCTGAACATTATTATGGGTATTCAATTTCATTTTATGGACAGTTATATGAAAAGGTTGTAAAAGCATTATATAACAATTCATATTATGGAATTTTGGAATTGCTTACAAAAGAAGATGAAGCAGCAGGAAAGATACCAAAGGTAATTGAAGACAGAAAGGTTGACGGTGTGATTTTTCTGGGGCAGATAGATGAGAAATATATTGTGAAAATGATTAATCAGACACGCCTTCCGGTTTATTTTCTTGATACTTATGTACCTGATATTGAATTTGATACAGTAATTTCTGATGGATATTATGGTACATACATGCTGACTAATTATTTAATTAACCAGGGATTTAAAAAGATTGGTTTTATTGGAAGCGTAGATGCTACAAGCAGTATTGCAGACAGGTACTGGGGATACAGACGGGCACTCAGGGAAAAGAATATTAAATATGATGAATCATGGGAAGTACCGGATAGAGACAAAAAAGGAAAGTCTCTTGACAGGGTGTTATCAAAGGATAATCTGCTTCCGGCTTATGTCTGTAATTGTGATTATACAGCACATCTGGTTATGCAGGAACTTGATAAGAATGGTATAAAAGTTCCGGAGGATGTATCGCTAGTCGGCTTTGATAATTTTATTCCACTTGGACTTGGAATGGATGCTGATAAGATTACAACTTATGAGGTGGATATGAATCTTCTTGCAGAGGCTTGCGTTAAGTCACTGATAAAGAAAATAAAGCATATTAAATATAATTCGGGCATCCAGATAATAACTGGAAGAATAGTTGTTAAAAAATCAGTAAGACAATGTAATTGACTGAGCAGACAAGATTATAGGAGGAGAAATATGAGGATATATCCTGATAATGAAAAAATATTATACAGTGGGAGAATTGACTTTAGTAACCCAAAGGAACCTGTTTTTGTGTATCCGGCAACATTTGCAAAGATGAGATTTACAGGTAATACATTTAAAGTTTTCATAAGAAATCATAATGAATACTGGGATAACTACCTGGGCTATATACTTGATGGAAAGCAGGAAAAGCTTCTGCTTCCAAAGTCAGGAGACGCTGTTTTTAATATTAAAGCAGAGCCGAATGATACGGACTGCCATGATATAATGATTTTCAAGAGACAGGATTCGTGTCATGAGATGGAATTTCTTGGGGCAGAGCTGGATGAGAATGGCCTGCTTCTTGATGTACCGTGCCTGCCATCAAGAAAAATAGAGGTATATGGGGATTCGGTATCGGCAGGTGAGGTTTCTGAAGCCGTGGAGTATACCGGAAAAGCTGATCCACAGCATAGTGGAGAATATTCTAACAGCTGGTATTCATATGCATGGATGACGGCTCGCAAGCTGAATGCACAGCTGCATGATGTTGCACAGGGCGGAATAGCACTTATGGATAATACAGGCTGGTTTAAAGAACCTCATCAGATAGGAATGGAAACAGCATGGGATAAGATTAATTATAACCCGTATTTTGGTAAATTTACCGAGTGGGATTTTTCAAAGTATACACCGCAGGTTGTAATTGTTGCAATTGCACAGAATGACAATCATCCGGTGGATTTCATGAAGGAAGACTATAATTCGCCGATGTCTTTAAAATGGAGAAATCATTATAAAGAGTTAATAAAGAAAATACGCAGTAAATATCCTGAAGCCGCTATAGTCTGCATAACAACACTTTTACAGCATGACAGGTCATGGGATAAGGCAATAGCACAGGTTGTAAGCGAGCTTGGTGATGAAAAAATCACACAGTGCATTTTCAAGAGAAACGCAAGTGCAACACCGGGACATTTAAGAGTTGCAGAAGCCGAGGAAATGTCAGATGAACTGGCAGCGTATATAAAAAGTCTTCACATAGAAGGGTGGGAATAATTTTGGAACAGATTAATTTATCACGACTTAAGAAATTAATGAAACGGGCAGAAGCAGGAGAAGAACTTACAATAGGTTTTTTAGGCGGATCTATTACACAGGGAAGCCTTGCATCAGATCACCGGAATACATATGCATACAGAGTATTTGACTGGTGGAAAAAAACATTTCCCAAAGCAGAATTTCATTATGTTAATGGAGGAATCGGCGGGACCACATCACAGTTTGGAGTTGCACGTGCGGTAACAGACGTATTAATGTATCAGCCTGATTTTGTTGCAGTGGATTTCAGTGTTAATGATGAACCTGATGATTTTTTCATGGAAACATATGAAGGAACAATAAGAAAACTTCTGTCATGGGATTCAAAGCCTGCGGTTGTTATACTTAATAATGTTTATTACGATTCAGGAAAGACAGCGCAGAAGCAGCATAATACAATTGGTGACTGGTATCATGTGCCTCATGTAAGCATAAAGGAGACAGTATATGCAAAGATGAAGGAAGGCGTGTATACAATGAAAGAACTGTCACCGGACGGACTTCATCCAAATGATAAGGGGCATGGCCTGGTTGCAGATGAAATCATTAAACTGCTTGAAAATGTAAAAGTACACATGGATGAGGCTGAGCCGGAACCCGATTTTCCAGAACCTCTGACACAAAATGCATATGAAAATGCAATGCGGCTTACAATAAGGGAAATATCGCCTGAACTTAATGGATTTAAAGCAGATTCTGAGGAAAAAAACGGGCATCTTGACTTCTTTAAAAATGGCTGGATTGGCAGAAAGGCAAAGGACAGAATAACGTTTAATGTTGAAGCTTCATGTATTGCCATACAGTACAAAAAAACAATAAAAAGACCTGCAGTAAAGGCATTGCTTATCCTCGATGATGATACAGACAACAAGATTGTGATGGATGGAAACTTTGATGAAGACTGGGGCGACTGCCTTTATATTGAAACAATTTTAAATCATGGCGAAAGAAAGAAACATAAGGTTGAGATAGTGATTCCGGATACTGAATCCGAAAATGATACTCCGTTTTATCTTATGTCATTGATTATTGCCTGAATATCGGGATTTAAAGAAAGGAGAAGAAATTATGGGTTTTAGAGAAGATTTTGCATGGGGAGCGGCTACAAGCTCTTATCAGATTGAAGGGGCTTCAAAGGAAGATGGTAAAGGAAAAGATATCTGGGATGTTTATACAGAGCAGCCGGGGCATATTTATGAGGAGCATACAGGTGATGTGGCATGTGACCACTATCACAGATATAAAGAAGATGTTAAGCAAATGAAGGAAATGGGATTAAAGGCTTACCGTTTTTCTATTAACTGGTCAAGAGTACTGCCTGAAGGCAGAGGAAAGGTAAACGAAAAGGGAATTGAATTTTACAGTAATCTTATAGATGAACTGCTTAAAAATGATATTGAACCTTTCATTACACTATATCACTGGGAACTGCCATATGAAATATATAAACGTGGCGGATGGATGAATCCGGAGATTGTAGAGTGGTTTGCCGGGTATGCAAAACTTGTTGTAGAGCGTTTCAGTGACAGGGTAAAAAACTTTTTTACATTTAATGAACCACAGTGTTTTGTCGGACTTGGATTTTTGACCGGAGAGCATGCACCGGGAGTAAAGGCACCACTTCGTGATACATTTGAAATGGCACATAATGTTCTTAAGGCGCATGGCCGTGCAGTACAGGTTATGAGGCAGTATGCAAAGCAGAAGCTTATGATAGGATATGCTCCAACGTCTTCAGTATGTTATCCTGCAAGTGATAAGCCGGAAGATATTGAGGCAGCACGTAAGGCTTATTTTGAAATGCAGCAGGATGACAATAACTGGACATGGAATGTTTCATGGTGGTCAGATCCCATACTTCTTGGAAAATATCCCGAAGAGGGACTTAAGCGTTATGAGGCTTACCTTCCTGAAATTACAGATGAGGATATGAAGCTGATATCTGAGCCTGTTGATATATACGGACAGAATATTTATAATGGAAGATGTATCCGCATGGGAGCAGATGGAAAACCGGAAGAAGTCAAAAGATATGAAGGTTTTCCAAAGACAGCTATTCAGTGGCCGGTAACGCCGGAGTGTCTGTACTGGGGACCAAAGTTTTTGTATGAAAGATATAAAAAACCAATCTATATTACAGAAAATGGTCTTTCATGCCATGATGTTATTTCACTTGACGGAAAAGTACACGATCCAAACAGAATAGATTTTCTTGCAAGATATCTTCAACAGTTAAAGAAGGCTTCTGATGAAGCAGATATAAGGGGATATTTTCAATGGTCGCTTATGGATAATTTTGAGTGGGCAAAAGGATATTCAGAAAGATTTGGACTTATCTATGTTGATTACCAGACGCAGCAGAGAATATGGAAGGATTCAGCTTACTGGTATAAAAATATTATTAATACAAATGGTGAACAATTATAAAAGATTCACAAAATTACCTGCAAATAGAAAGTTTCGCAGTTAATTACTGAATTATATAAATCATTAAGGGCTTGTGACTGCATTTAATGCGGTCATGGGCCCATTTTTATTTAGCAGGAAAGTTCTTTTTTTAAAATGAAAATTATATTGCAAATAATGTGCATGCAATGATAAAATGGAATCAGTGTATTAAAAATGTTTTTTTCGATAGAAATGTTGGTGATGAATGAATGAGGGGAGAAAAAGGTGAAAAGAAGTTCAGCTACAGCATAACTATGTGGAATGTTTTTATTTTTATTGCGATTGTGGTTACATCGATATACAGGTTGTCATATGCATATGGGGCAATAGAAAATGATATGCTCAAACTTGGACAGAAGATAGTGCTTAGTTATTCGGTGGAGCAGAGCGGTGAATTTTATATTTATGAAAGGCTGATTAATTTTTCAGATGAGTATCTTAAGAATTTTAAAAAAAATAACGAAGCTTTTGGAATGGCAGCATTTAATAATTTATTTTATTATGTGGATTCTGCTGTTGCCGGAGGTATTATACATCCATATATAGTGGCAGATGACAGTGTTTATACTGTGTGTGAAGATGATAAAAAGGCACTTGGTGATTTTGAAAATTCAAAATGGTATAAAAGAGCATTAGAGGCAGATGGTGATACTGTATATGTTAATACATATAATGATATGGCACCATCGGACGTGAATATTATAATTGCAAAAAAAAGCTGGGATAATAATGTTGTTGCATTTGGTGTTAATTTAAAAGGACAGTATGAATACATAAAAAGCGAGGATATGCCTGAGGGCAATGTCACTAAGTTAAGATTAATTGAAACGAAACCATTGCAAAAAAGGTTGGAGAAGTTTTCTATATACAACCTTTTTCACTCTAAGAGCAACACAAAGGGGCTGTGAAAAAAGAATAGTCCCGAAAAAAAGAAAGACCAAGAGTTTATAATGAACTCAAGGTCTTTCTTTC
>CAKRGM010000026.1 GCA_934330725.1 uncultured Lachnospiraceae bacterium
TTATTCATTCCTGCCTGTATATTATTGTACTGTGGCTGATTATTCATTCCTGCCTGTACATTATTATACTGTGGCTGTGTACCATATGGTGCCTGATTACCATTGTATGCGCCATTATTATACATATTATTATATGCACCATTCATTGAATACTGTGACTGCTGGCTGTAGTAATTGCCGTTTGAAACTTTTCTTGTCAGCGCAACTATTGATGTTATGGATAATACAACAAAGACAGCAGTTGCAATAAGAAGTACTATTATAGATACATATGCCATATCCTGAGCATCATAATAATCAGATAAAGATACTCCATCTGTCGTATAATATGAATCTTCTAAATAGTATGAAGCTGTTGCATGCAGGAATTTATAATATTTTATAGGTATAATATTACCTATAAGGCATCCTGCAATTGCTATTGTTCTGCCGACCGTTGCTGCTGCACTGGTACATTTGCAATTAATCAGACTGAAAATAACACAAATAACCATAGCTGCAAGAAATGAATAATATAAATAACATAAAACTGTTATTTTTTGCATTGCAGTCTTATAAAAATATGCTGAATGAGTTGCTTTGCTTGCTCCTGAAAATGATATATATACCGTCAGAGCAGATATCGCTATCAATGTCGTTATAAATATAATCACCCTGAATACAATCTGCAGTTTCTTTTGTGTACCTGTTAATTCCATTTTTACCTCCGGATTTATCTTTTTTTATAGTATATCTTATATTATTTTACATTTTTTTTAGAAATTTACAATAGATTTTTCTATTTTATTAATATAATTTATTAATATATTTAACTATGTCTTCTTTTATTTCGCAAAGCTGTGTATTGGTTCTGTCATTGAGCGAGACAAACTCCAGAAGCTTATATATATACCCCTGTCTGTCAAGTATTCTGTAACTTATGTTATACACAAGCTCATATGCAAGTGAGATATGGCCTGCCAGATTATCTATGGCCGTACACTTATTTTTTCTTAAAACTGCACTGTGATTCCTTAAGTCCTGCATAACTGCATCAGAAATTTCCGATGTAAGTATCTGTTCCTTTGAAACCGAGTATATCTGTTCTAAAGGTGTCATGCAATTAACCTTTATTATATCTATCTTGTCGGCATCCCTTAACAAATCCGAAAACATTTTCGTTCTTTTATCCATTTCAGGAAGCCTGAAAACATTGTGATACTTTACCGCCTTATATATAAGCATAAGCTCACTGTCAGCCTTTACATTTTCTGTGTTTACAGTTTTTCCATTTGCATTTTCATCACCAATATATGCTGCATCAGCAATATCAGCCTGTCGGCAGTCATCAATATAATCCTTTAAATGTCCATCATTAAAAAGTACTTTCACGCTGCATTCCGCATGATTAACTGACTTCGCATCGTTTAATGTTCCAAAACGTTTAAGCTGCTCGAACCTCCCAACATCATGAAGAAGTCCGAGCAGCCATGCCAGATCAATATCATCTTTGTCAAAATTAAGCCCTCTTGCAATTTCATCACATATATCAGCAACTCTGTAAGTGTGATCTATCTTAAGTTTTATAAGATTATCCTTATCATTGTATAATACTGTGTAATTCCTGAAAGCTTTTAAAGCTTTTTCTCTGTCGATTTTCATTTGCAAGCCTTATTTGATCCTTTCATACATATCTGTTTAATCATCTGTTTTAACTCTGCTTTTCCTATGATTTACTACATATACGATTATACCGGCTGCTACTATAAATATAGATATAAACTGTGATGTCGACAGTACGCCAACCTCACCTCTGTAATCATTTCTAAAGAACTCTATTATGAAGCGTCCGATTCCATATAATATAAGATAAAGACATCCGACATCACCTGTTTTTCCTTTTTTAGTTCTTTTTAATGAAGCTGCAAACATAATAAGTACCGTTGCAATAGCAAAGTCACCTGCTGCAGATATAATCTGTGTCGGAATAAGCTTTACCCCTGCCGGTGCCAGTCCTCCTTCCGGGAAAACAACACCCAGTGCCGAATCTGTCTCACGTCCGTAACAGCATCCTGCAAGGAAGCACCCAATACGACCAAAACCCTGGGCAATGGCAAGTTCAGGCAGAATAATGTCAAAATATTCCATAAACTTAAGTTTCTTAATATGGCAATAAACAAGTGCAATCAGAACTCCTGTAATTATTCCTCCATACACAACAAATCCGCTTGAACTGAAATATTGTGCCGGCGCTTTAATAAAGTCTTTAAATTCAACTATTATATAAAGAACCTTTGCACCTATAAAACCTCCAATCCCAACAAGAACTGCCATATCAAATACAGCATCTTTACTGAGACCGTTTTTTTCAGCCCTCATTTCGCCAATTAATAATGCAATTATAAAACCAATCCCGATCATCAGTCCATATCCATGTACTGTAAAACTGCCAATTGAAAACAAATCCGGTTTCATATATTTACTCCTAATATTTATTTAATCCATTCCAAGTGCCTTTACAGCCGTATCAAGACGCGCATAGAACTGATCATAAAAGCTTATATTACTGTCATATGGTGTTGTAAAAAACACCTTTATAGTATACATACATATCGTTTTGACCTGAGTAGCCGCTGTTCCTGCAAAATCCGGTTCCTTAGCCGCTTTTACATTTATCTGGCTGACTGCTGCTTCAATTTTCTTTATATACATATGCCATTTAATAATAAATCTGTTATATATATCAATTTCTTTTACATCAAGCCACTTTCTGACTTTAATCTTACTGAGATTATCTTTATGGCACTGCTCCTTCTGCAGGATATATTTGAATGAATCCGCACTTTCCCAATATCTTCCTAATGGAAACAGCCTGCAAATCCCAGGTCTGTACCCATGAATCGTACACCTTTGTTCATTACTAAGAAAAGCACACTGGTTTTCTGCCGCATTCATTTTCAGGTTTGGCAGAATGATTCCATCAACAACATTTAATTCGACTCTGTCTGCAAGTAATTCTGAAAATGACACGTTAAGTCCCGTAGTAAGCCTGTAAACATCATACGGATCAAGTATTATTGTACTTCCCATTCCATGACAGCATACTGAACGGCATCCATTGCAATTGTTTGTATCGGCTTTGACCATGTCGTTTTCCGAATACAGCTTTCCATCTGATATCTCATCCAGTGTACAGTTTCTGATCATATAATAACCATGCCTTTCAAAATAATATAATTTTATTTATCATCCTGTCCCAGCTTTTCCATTCTTTCCTGGTAATCTACAATGCCTGAAGGTCCAGTCTGTTCATCTGCCTCTGTTTCATTCTTATCCTTATAGACAAGTTTTAATAAAATAGGTGTTACAATTGTTGTCACAAGAACCATTACTACTACAGGTCCCATTATATTCGTTCCCATAAGACCTACTGCCTCACCCTTTGATGCAACTATAAGTGCTACTTCACCTCTCGATATCATACCAACACCTATACGTACTGACTGCTTGTTAGTATATTTACATAACTCAGCACCAAGACCACAGCCTACTACCTTTGTAAGTATTGCAATAACACTTAAAATAACTGTAAAAAGAATAATATTTCCTGTCATCTTTGGAAGACTTACTTTTAAACCTATACTTGCAAAGAACACAGGTGATAAAAGAAGATATGACAATGTATTAAACCTTGACTGCAGATATGGTGAACGAGCCGTATTGGAAATGATAAGACCGCCAATATATGCACCTGTAATATCTGCGACACCAAACCACGCTTCTGCTACATATGACATTACAAGACAGAATACAAAAGCAATAATTGTATGTCTGTGCCTTGCTTTGTCAGCATTTTCTGTCCATGACTTGAATAACTTGTAAAATACAAAGCCTGCTACAGCCGCAAATGCAAAGAAACCTACAACCTTAAGAAGAACAACAGCTACATTTACAGATGAATCCGCAAGACTTGTAATAATTGTGAGTGCTACAATACCAAGAATATCATCAATAATAGCTGCACCCAGTATTGCATTACCTGACTTTGTTTTAAGTTTTCCAATCTCTTTAAGTGTTTCAACAGTAATACTAACTGAAGTAGCTGTCAGTATAACACCTATAAACATATTCTGAAGGAATATACTGCATTGTGCATCTGACTCTATCATACCCGGACGATTAAAGAAACAGGCTACCCCAAACCCTCCGGCTATAGGTACAAGAACACCTATTAAAGCGATAATAAATGAAGCTTTACCACTTTGTTTAAGTTCTTTAATATCTGTCTCAAGACCTGCGCAGAACATAAGCACAATTACGCCTATCTCAGCAATATTATTTAAGAAATCGCTATCTGCTATAATACCAAACATTGCCGGTCCTAAAAGCAGACCTGCAAGCAGCGCACCTACTACCTGCGGCATCTGGACTCTCTTTGTTGCAAGCCCCAGAACCTTTGTACATAATAAGATTATAGCCAAGTCTAATAAAAACCTGTAGCTTTCCATTTAAATCATCCTCCTGTTGTCCGTTTGTAATGTTAATATGTTTATTTAAACTTAATACATTTTAACATTTGGTCATTTATAAATCAATTTATTTTATGAATGACATCCACCTGTTATTCCCCATATAAAATCACTTAAAATATCTCTTTTTTATATATTAAAAAAGATTTATTAATTTCATGTTATTACTCAAAATAAAATAACAAGGACTGCCCACCGGATGATTTGTCCTCAACCAGTTAGACCGTCCCTGACTTATAAACTACATACAATTATTTTTCTGCCTGCATTGTTCTGCTTAATGTTTCTTTAATTCTGACCATTGACTCATCAAATTCTTCTTCGTTTGAATTCTTGAATACAAGGAAACTGTCTTCCTGAGTCTCATCCTTAAGATTAACAGGAGGTTCAAAATTACATGATGCAATGTATTCATCCCAATGCTCAAGCTTCCATGTATCTCTGTCTGAATTTCTTGCTATCATACGCTGATGAACGACTTCCGGATCAGTCTCAACCCATATTGTAACAAGTGTTGCATTCTTTTCTGCAAGCTTTGCCTTTAAATTCTTAATATATTCCATGTCACGGATTTCTCTTGTAAATGGAGCATTAATAAGAACGATGTCATCATATTCTAATGCTTCTAATGCAAGATCCACTACACAATCATATTCATAATTTCTTATATTCTCTTCAAAAAAATCGCTGCTTCTGTTATATGGCTGGCCAGCTACAACAAATATCTGCTTGGATAATGTAATAAGAGTATCCTTATCAAGATAAACAACATGCTTAAGATTCTTAGCAAGTTCTTTTGAAATGTATGTCTTTCCACATGCTGGAGGTGATGTAACCAAAATTAATTTTTTTACCATAATAAATATATCTCCTTTGTTGCTTAAATTTGTATGCAATAATTATTATAACATATGCACTAGTACATCGTTTTGTAAATAACGGAACTAAAAATGCAGAATGCATCTTTGAACCTGTTATTTTAAAATCAATATACCAGATAGCCTGTACTTTTTTGTCTATATTATTATAATGATTGTCACTGCTAAAATCAATAAAAAATTTAAAAAACAAATATTATTTTAATTTTTAATCTTTTTTTAGCTTTATATTTTGATTAATTTTTTTCATGATAATAAAATACATCACAACAACACACGTTGCTGCAATAAGCCACGCTGCCTGATCTGCATAACATGCGGCGATAAATCCAAGCTCAGGAATTACCCACAATGACATAACTCCTCTTGCAAACAATTCACTTACACCGGCTATCATTGATAATCCACTATAACCGAGCCCCTGTATGGACATCCTGACATTATTAAGTATTGCAAGAAATACATAAAATGGTCCTGCACATGCTAAGAACTTTGCTGTAAGTGCAATTACATCTGTCTGGTCCTTATCTACAAATATGAGTGAAATATCTGCACCCCATATAATAAGCACTACTGCTACTACGACAGAATATACCACGCTGACAAACACTGCACTGAACACACCCTTACCTATACGTTCAACTTTACCGGCGCCCAGATTCTGACCGCAGTATGTTGAAGATGCTGTAGCAAACGCATCATACGGGCACATTGCAAACTGCTTAATCTTTCCACCTACAGAAACAACTGAAACATAAATATCTCCAAGCAGATTTACAGAAGCCTGCATCATTATGCTTCCAATTGCTGTTATTGAATACTGAAGTCCCATTGGCACTCCCATAACAATAAGCGTCTTACAAAAGCCTTTGTCGAATCTGCGCTCGTCATGCTGTGTTCTCAATATATCATATCTTTTTTTCATATATACCAGACAAAGAGCACCAGCTACTCCCTGAGCTATGATAGTTGCAAGTCCTGCCCCGGCTATTCCCCACTTAAACACTATGATAAACAGCAGATCAAGAACAATATTTATAACAGTAGCAACTACAAGGAAATAAAACGGAGTTTTACTATCGCCCATTGCCCTTATTATTCCTGAGACAATATTATATAAAAATGTAAATGGAATACCAATAAATATTACAATCAGATAAATATAGGCACCTTCATAAAACTGTTCCGGTGTTTTCATAAGTGTAAGAATCGGCCTGCAAAGTATTACAGTTGCTATTGTCATTATTATTGAAAATACTACTGATAAATAGGCTGCATTCATTACATATTTACGCATATTTGAGTATTTTCCGGCTCCGAACTGCTGTGCCACAGGAATTGCAAATCCGCAGCAGGTTCCTGTACAGAAACCTATTATTAAAAATGTAATGGAGCCTGTTGCTCCTACTGATGATAACGCTGATAATCCCAGATATTGTCCTACAATTATTGAATCAATCAGATTATACATCTGCTGCAGAATATTTCCAAACAGCAGCGGAATACTGAACTTAAGTATCAGCTGCATAGGACTCCCTACAGTCATATCCTTCGTCATGTCAAAATCCCCCTCATTGTTGTATTTTAAAAAATCTTCATATCATTCCGTGAATTCGGCTGCAACACGTTCAATGTCTTCCTTTGTTGCAAGATCATCTGTAAATGCACTGGCACTTCCAGCTACAAGTCCCATCCTTAACGCCTGCCTGTAATCACCTGTAGAAAGATATCCTGCTAAAAATCCTGCCACCATGGAATCTCCTGCTCCAACCGGGTTAATAACCTCTCCATCCGGCGGATTACTTGTATATACCTGCCCATTTTCATCCACAAGCACTGCACCTTCATTTGCCATTGACACAAGAACATTTCTGGCTCCTGCTTCATGCATTTTTAATGCGTATGGTATAACCTCATCACGGCTTTTTAACTCCACTCCATATATTTCCCCAAGTTCATAATTATTAGGTTTAACAAGAAACGGAGCATACTTTAATACATTTACCAGAAGTTCATTAGTTGCGTCAACAATTATTTTAACTTTTCTGCTGCTAAGATATTCCATTATATCACTGTATATTGTCTTTGGCATAACGTCAGGTATACTTCCTGCAAGTACAAGAATATCATCAGCTTTTAAAGCATCGAGCTTTTTATAGAGTTTTGCAATTGCCTCATCATCAATTTCAGGTCCCTGTCCATTGATTTCACTTGTCTTGTCTGCCCGCACCTTTACATTTATACGGGTAAGCCCTTCCTTTACTCTTATAAAGTCTGATCTGACTCCGGTAGCACTGACCATTTCCTGCAGTTTTTCTCCTGTAAAGCCCGCAATAAAACCAAGTGCCGTATTCTCATAGCCTAAATTCTTAAGTACCTTTGAAACATTTATGCCTTTTCCTCCGGCAAACAGTTTTTCATCTTTTGTACGGTTTACAAGCCCGACATTAAAACGGTCAACCGTTACAACATAATCAAGTGATGGATTAAATGTTACCGTATATATCATTATCAGTTCCCCTTCCATTTTAATAAGCTGATTTTATTTATATGTTCACAAAAACCGGCATGTGGATGTTTAAATTTCCCACAAGCCGGTTAATGAATTTTCATAAAGCTATATCTGCTGGCATACACTTCCAGTTAATTTTATTCTCTGGCCATGCAGCTCATCATACTTTATTTTTACTTATGCCAATTAGTTACCAAACTGCTTTAAACCTTCTGACACATCATAATTATAATTAGCTTTATTATCAGTAATCAAATCAGAAAACATCTTTGTTCCATCTGTATAGCCCTTAACTGTGGCCATATATCCATTATTACCCTTAATTACTGAAACGCCTGGTATATTAAGGTATGAATCATCACACTGTACCTTGCCATCAGCATCTTTATATACATCATCAAATCTGACCGGCATGTAAACTGTAACCGGATCAAACGCACTGTCAACAAATGTTATTGTTACAGAATATACCAGGTATACTGTATTATTTTCACTTTTCTTAGATGATAATACATAAATTCCTTCATATTTGTTTTCAGATTTTGAATATTGTGATTCATCTACACCCAATGTATCAATATAATCTGAGGCCTGTTTTTGTAACTTTGAAAGTGAATCATCACTTATTTCATCACACTTTGTTACACTTTCTGTAAGACCGCTTACTGTATACTCTTTTGATGTCTGTGTAATCTTATATCCTGCCTCGGCTGCCTTCTTATCATCTATTGTTAATGAAACAGTAATTTTATCACCATTGCTTAATCCACTAGATTTATCAGCCTTGAATCTATATGATGAAAGCACTCCATCACTACCGTTATACGTAAGATTTGCACGACCGTTTGGTGCCTTTCCTTTAAACTCAACTTCAAGTCCTTCAAATGGATCAAGTTCCTTTAACTGCTCAAGACCTTCAACTGTAAAAGTCTGTTCCTTTGCTACTACCTTAATTCCAGCTTTTTTAGCTCTTTCCTCATCATATGTAATAGTAACTGTAACTGTATCGCCATTCTTAAGATTTTCTTCTGGTGAAACCTTAACCTTTATACTTGAATAGAATGAATATGCAGAAGTACCTGATGAAAGTATATCTGACCAGTCACTGCTTGATTTTGATGAGCCCTTCGCTTTGGTATATGCTTCGCTTAACTTATCATAATCAATTTCAGCTTTTGCCTTACCAAATGAATCATAACCTGTAAATGTTACATCAAGACAATCGTTAAGATTTACTTTCTTCTTATTATTATTGTAAATACATACAGCAACAATAGCTGCTATTATAACAACAACTGCTGCTATTACAGCTCCTACTGCTTTCTTGTTATGTAAAAACTTTTTAAATGCGCTGTCACCTTTTGGTTTCTGCTGTGGCTGCTGTCCATTATACTGGTTCGCAAAGCCCTGCTGGCCATTGTAACCGGCTGTCTGCTGATTTGCATAATCAGGCTGTGCATTATTGTATCCTGCTGCCTGCTGATTTGTATAGTCAGGCTGTGCATTGTTATATCCTGCTGCCTGCTGGTTTGTATAGTCAGGCTGTGCATTGTTGTAACCTGCTGCCTGCTGGTTTGTATAATCAGGCTGTGCATTGTTGTAACCTGCCGCCTGCTGGTTTGTATAGTCAGGCTGTGCATTGTTGTATCCTGCTGCCTGCTGGTTTGTATAGTCAGGCTGTACATTGTTGTATCCTGCTGCCTGCTGGTTTGTATAGTCAGGCTGTGCATTGTTGTATCCTGCTGCCTGCTGATTTGTATAGTCAGACTGTACATCACTGCCTGTATCTATATGTGCTCCAGCCTGTTCCTGTGTATCAGCTGATTCATTCTGTGTTTTCTGTAAGTCAACTGCTTCGCTGCTGTGCTGTGCACTTTCCGGCTGGACATCATTCTGTACTGCGTCAGCCTGTAACGTATTGTCCTGCACATCATTAACCTGCGACGTATTATCCTGCACTGTATTATCCTGTGCCGTATTTACAGGCTGTGCATCTGAATTAATGCCTGTATTCTGATTATTTTGCCCAAACGCATTTGGTTCAACTTCATTTAAAGTGCCACATGCAGGGCAGAACTTAGCACCTTCTGGTATCTGCGTTCCACATTTGCTGCAAAATGCCATTAAAAAATCCTCCTTAAAAAATTCTCTTAGTTAATTATTATATACTTTTGCAAATTTTATAATAAAATTATAAATTTTACATTAGCTTTAATTTTACATCCTAAATATAAAATCGTCAATCTTTTAAATCCAATTTCTACCAATTATCAGATTCACGGTTTATTTTGTGTTTTTTCCCCCTGTAGCTTCCTGTCCGTCTTTACGGTCATTTTCCTGTCTTTCCTGCTTTAATTCCCACTCAAGTATAAATGTCATTAACACTCTTAAAATAAATATGGAGGCCAGAATTACAAGCTCCGATAAGGATTTGATAAGCACTGTTTTCAGTATCTCTGATGCAAGTTTAAATTCAAGTGCTGTAGCCAGTGACTGTGCAAGCCCGTATTTTATTTCATGCTGTGCATCATATCCAAATAATGACCTGATATAATAAAAAAATGCTTTAAATCCACCTATACTAAGAATTATTATCCCCATAATCTCAAATATGTGAATAAGGTATGGTAAATATGTTTCCAAAAACTCTTCCATATCTTTTTCCCCCAGACATCGCTTTTATTTTTCAAAGTCCATACACATACGTACCTGTGTATATGGTCTTACATATGTGTTGGCAACATATAAATGCTTTTCATGCGTCTGATATACTTTAAGCGCATCAATATTTTCAAACACACTGTCCAGCATCACATCTGCATTTGATGATGGCAATGGATTTGCGTTAACCTTTATCTTAATGAGTCCGGGTATATTTCCCTGCAGTGCCTCAAGATTTTTCTTAATATCTGCTGCTGCCTTTTTCTTTTCCTCATCACTCATCGTATCTCTTAGCTTCCATAAAATAATATGATTAATCATTCCCAGGTACCTTCTTTCTTTTTTTATGTGGCTTTTACACCCATAATTACATTATGAATTACCAGCCTGTTTTTGTCCATCTGTTTTTATTAAAATGAGCACTGCCTAAGATATTATTCTTAAAGCAGTGCCCATTTTCAGAAACTAATCTTTTTTATCCTCTGATTAATTTTCTTATTTATTGTCTTCTTTATTCTCTCTGTCTTTATTAAATTTTTTATTTTTTACAATGCCTGCCGCTGCTATGGCAATTATCAGACATACAGATACAATACATACAACTGCCCATTTATTAATATTGCTCTTGTCGCTTGTGCTTACATTTTGGTCAGTGCTGTGTGCATCCTCTTCATTGCTTATAACAGTATTCTGACCGCTGCCAGTATCCTGTGTATTCTGTCCATTATCCGGTATATTTCCATTGTGCCCGCTATTCTGCCTGTCCTGATTATCATCAGATAGTCCTGCGAGTGTATTCTCATAAGTAAGCACGGCTCCATTACCAAATTCTTTAATGGCAATGTCCTCAGGTAATGTAATTCCGTCTGATCCGGTTATTACAAAATAATATGGTTCTGTACGGATTTTAAAGCCATTTGGTGCTTTGGTCTCTACAAGACTGTATATCTGATCATAAAGCAGATTACCTACAGATGCCTTTCCATTCTCATCAACAGGAATATCCTGATTTACGACTTCATCCGTAACCATCTTTCCTGTCTTTGAATCATAATGACACTTTTCCAGTTTAAATGAACAGCCTGACAATGAAGCAAGATTTCCATTTTCATTCCAGTATTTTAATATATTAATACGTCCAAATTCTGCATCTCCCCATACATGCGGAGTAATTGCCACACATGTAAAGCTTTTTGCCGACTTTGTTACTTCTTCTTTGAATCCTTCAAGACTTATCCTGTTATAAGAATTCTTTTCTGTCAGTGTTGCGTTTTTTGAAGTATCTATTGAAACATACAGATTTACCCGCGCACGGTATTTTATTCTTAAGTATGTTCCATCCGGTAAATTAAATGTCAGTGAGTTCTTATCAGAATCAAGAGTATATGAATACTCCGAACCTCTTTTAAGTTCAACCCAGTTCCAATTATCATATTTTTCTACTTTTATAGAATCCAAATCATATGAAAGTGCTTCACCAAGTTCGTCACGTGCAACAAGCGTACCATTTGATAAATCCACTGAATCAGGATTTACTCTTATCTCATATTCTGCATATGGAGCTGTATCTTTTGAATATACAGCATTTTTAGATATAACCCTTTGTGGCTTTAATATTGTTGTTGTAGTGCTTTCTCCGATAATATTATCATCAACAGAACCTCTTACATAATTCTCAAAGGTTTTTTCCTGTCCTGCAAGCACAAAATCCTTCTCATTTTTCACGCCTAATGTATAATAAACATCAACTGAAAGATTACTAATATCTTCTGAAAGCATATCATCTGTTATCTTAACAGTAAATACAAGGCTTCCGCCATTATTATCTGTTGTGACATTCACATCTTTTATCTTGTCACTTCCATTATATGCCACTGCACTTACAGAGCCGTCAATCAGCTTCATTCCATCAGGCAGGGTATCTGTAAATACCAGTTTCTGTCCGCTATGAAGATTTTCAACCTTTGACAGATCAGCTTTAACTGTATATCTTATCTGATTCTTTAAAGGAACCCTTTCATATTTTTTAGTAACTGCTTCACTCTTTCTAAAGAAAGCACCTGCATCACTTGTCTTTATCCTGCCATCCTGTGAATACTGGATATCTACACGATTACGGTAATTCCTTCCATCAATGGACTTATCCTCATCTTCAATATGTGACTTATAATATATATTTATACACTTTCCACTCTGTGATGCTATATATGTATCATCAAATTTTAACTGTCCATCAGAATATGAATTAATAATTCCATTTTCTTCAATAAGGTGTCCATTATCATCTGCAACCTGTACTTTTTTACCACTTTCATCTTCAATATATACACTTCCGGTTAGCTTATGTGTTCCCTCAGAAGAATCCCACTTTGGAGTTGTATCAGTAACAATAAGGTCCTTTATTTTTTCAGGTACGGGATTAAGTGTGATTTTCCATGATATATCATGCTTATCATAATCATATCCGACGGCCTTTTTTGACACCCAGTTTCTGGCATCAACAAAAACAGTTCCTGTCCCTGATATATTTGTTATATTTCCATCCCAGTTAAACGAAATCTTAACATTATTTGTAAGATTTGCGGACTTTTGTGAGTTAAGATATGAATCCTTTATCTTCATCTCGTATGTGTATGTATATTCGCCAGTCTCGCTGTTATAAATGAACTTTGACGGATCGAAATTACCATTGAATTCACCATCATTCCAGTCTCCGCTTACCTCGTCTAATATACTAGCATTATAATCGCTTAATGAACTTTTTTCAGGATCATTATAGCTGTTAAGCTTAACCTTTATAGTCCATTTAACTATTCCGGTATCTCTATCCTTCCATTCAGCTTTTTTTTCAACTACAGGCTTTTCGTAATCAATCCTTGCCGTTGCCTCATGAGAATCTTTAATTCCCTTATTATCAGTATAGCCTGCTATAACCTTGTTTGTATATGACCTGGATGGATTGTCAGTAGCTATATCCTTGTCCACCTTCATTGTATAACTTATAACAAGCTTATCATTTTTATTAAATTTGACACCTGAAAGTGCTGAATTCAAAGATTCCAGGCTATTATACACTCCACCTTGTACAATTCCGGTAACAGTACTTTCTTTTACTGTTATTTCACTTATGTCTGACAAACCATTGTCAGATTTATCTTCAAGACTTACACCTGTAACTTCTCCATTCTTAGCTGTAAGTTCAACATCATATGCCTGTCTTAATTCATTGCCTGTTCTTTGCACTGAACCTGATGCAGTTTTCTTTATAGTAAGCTCACTGTCTTTTATAGCTGCATCATATATTACGTTATATTCAAGATCGCCTATGCCAATAGGTATTGTTCTTCCATTATCTTCTTCTTTAAGTCCTGTTTTTACAATACCAACAATATTGGCTCCGCCTTTTTTCTCACTTCCATTGCCTACATAATCATCATTTAAAATGATATACATTTTTCCACCACTGATGTAAAACTTTCCAATGGTTTCGTCATCTGAGTTAAGGACATCTTTCTTCTGCACATCCTCAATCTCAATCTTCTTAGTCATTGCGGCAAGATCTATTACAAACGTATTTGTCTTACTATCAGTATTGCCAATAGACCAGTTAAATGTAATAGCTAACCTGTCATCATCCTTAACCGTAGTGCCTTCTTCCAGTTCACTGTCATTAAGCTTAATGCAAAAATCACTTACATTAATCCTGCCGGTATTATCTGCATTTACCTTATACACAGGAAATGCTGCCAATAATAATACCACCGCCATAAACACAGCACCAAATACTCTTTTTCTTTTCATTATGCAAACCTCCACCTTGAAGCATTTTATTGTGGAACTTTTTGAAAATTTAATATTCCAGTCCTCTTTTTATAGTACATTATAAATACTAAAGGTTTTTCTCCTTCAGCAGTGCTTATCAAATGCTTCATTTTTCTATATAAACACGTTCACAATTATACAATGTGAGCCTGCAAAATGCAAACAGGATATCACTTTTCAACACGTATTTTAAATATTCCTTTAAAATCTGTATATTGTGCAGTAACAGTATATTCACCATCTCCTGAAAGCGTTACATGTTTAAGTGTGGAATCGTCTCCTGAAATGGTCTCTACTGTGTTGTTATCCTTATCTGTAAGAACAATATTAACTGTTCCTTCGCTAAAATCAGGAGAATAGTACATTTTTATCTCCATTCCCTGCTTACCTGTAAATGTAAACTGACTGTTTCCTGTCTGTGTTTCATTTGTGCTCTTTCTTATTACACCCAGTGATTTAAATGCATTTTTGTACACAAATACTGCCAGAAGAAATGCAACTATAATGATAATTATAATTTTAGTATTTCTTTTCATTGGTTTCTTTTTCATTGTTCAGACTGCCTTTCTGTTATTTTTAATCTGCTGCCCAAATTAAGCATAGTCTCCTTATCCACTTTACATATCTTACGGTCATAAGTATATATGCCATTTGTTTCATCCTCAACATCACTCAGCTGTGTGTATATACTTCCACAAAGTCCGTCAGGTATAGCAGGTATTATCATTTCATCGTACATTGTTTTTATTTTCTGTGTCAGATCATCAAGGCTTTTGCAGTCACCATATCCGTACTTTCTAAACCTGCTGTAGCAGTGTTTCTTTACTGCATATGAATATCCGCCACATTCAGAAACAATCATAGGCTTTCTGGACCTTGCAAGCTGAATATTATTATAGTACACATGCACGCTCTCCACGTCACTGCCACTCTGGGTAAACCACCCTGACGTATAATCCATTATCCTTGTTCCATCAAATTCCCGTAAATGTTTTCCGAGCTCGTCGCTGTTAAACTGCCCCCAGCCCTCATTAAACAATGTGTAGCCTATGATACTTGGATGGTTATACAAATGATTTATCGTATCTTCACAATGCTTTATAAAGAATTTTTTTCTTGATGTATTGTTAAATTTCTTTATATCTTTACGCCTCTTGCTTACAAAATTAGGAAGTACGGTATCCCTTATAAATGAATATCTTCCACTGTTAACCATATCCTGTATAACAAGAATTCCAAGCCTGTCACATGCGTAATAAAATTCTTCAGATTCAATCTTTATATGTTTTCTTAAAGTATTAAAACCCAGACTTTTCATACGGAGTATGTCTTTTTCATATCCTCCTGAATTTGCCGGCAGGAATAACCCGTCACTAAAATATCCCTGGTCAAGCACCCCATGTAAAAATACCGGTTTACCATTAAGACATATCCTTTTTATGCCATCCACAAGACGTATATCAACTGTTCTTAATGCAAAATATGATTTAATTCTGTCTGTTACTTTTCCATCTTTTCTCAAAAGGACTTTGAAGTCATAAAGCCATGGATCATCCGGTGTCCAGTGTCTTGCATAATACCAGCTTCCATCCTGTTTTTTTATATTTGCCATGTCAATGATAAACTGACCTGATTCACTTGAAAGTCTGTACTTAAATCCTTCCAGATTAATTTCCATATCATATGATATACTGCATTTTTCATCTGAGTCCGGTAAGATTTCCGGATTTTTCATGATCTGTATTTCCACTTTGTCATCTGCGTATGGCGTAATCTTTATATCAGTTATATAATCGCTTCCTGTCTGTTCAAGCCATACACTCTGCCAGATTCCACTTACTGGCGTATACCACATACCGCCTCTGTTTTTACATTGTTTACCATAAGGGTATTTACTCGACAATGTGTCCTTTACCTTTACAATAAGCTGATTCTCTCCTGATTTAAGTTCCTTTGTAATATCCGCTTCAAATGGCAGATAGCCGCCTTCATGATGACATATAAAGTTATCATTAAGATATACATCCGCTACCTGATCTACAGCACCAAAATGAAGGATAACGTGCTTCTTTTCATCGGCACTGCCATCCTTCGTTAAAATGTCTTTTTTTCTTTCAAATCTGTTTGTAAACTTCTTTTCATACACAAGAACAGAACCCACACGTCCTTTATATCCTGAAAGCACTGCCTGTGGCGGAAATGGTACAAGGATATCTTTTCCATTCAGTTTCCATTTTCCATTAAGGCTTATATATGAGCTTCTCTTAAGCTGCGGCCTCGGATATTCTCTCCAGTCATCAGGTTCAAGATCTGATTCAAGGTCATAATGTGCATTTTTATATTTTTTATGTGCCGCCTTAAATGCTGCAAGTCCAAGAATTGCAAGTGTTACGCTGCCACACCTTTTTATTACTTTAGATATTCTGTCATTATTTTTAACAAACCTGTGTCTTTTTTGCATACTAATCTCCATTTCTTAAGCAACTTTGTTGCAAAGAGACGATGGGAAACCCTCGCAGGCGATTTCCCATCTGCCATCATGAGCTGTTTGTTTTGCCCGGAGCCAGACAGCCATGTGAAAATTTATTGTTATTTTGTTATTATACTACAAGGTCTGTTAAATTAGTAAAAAAGAACTATTAAATTTTTAATAACTAAAAGGCAGCTGCGGATATGATGCAATTGCACCTTTTTTTTCAACACTTCTGGCACAAAAAGCATTAGAAAATTCAAGACAGCTTTTAATTTTATCTTTTACTCCTGCTGCTTCAAAATCCGTAATTTTAATCCCCTCCTGCCTGAATTTCCAGAGGAAAGAGCCAATAAATCCATCTCCGGCACCTGTTGTATCCTTTGCATCCACCTTTTCACCCTTTGCATACACATCATAGTAAGGTGTAAACGCGTATGCACCATCTTTTCCGCATGTATACAGAACAAGCTTAACGCTGCCTTTAAAAAGTCCTTTTATTGCTTTTTTAGTATCCTTTTCCCCTGTAATAAATTCAAGCTCTTCATCAGAAATCTTAACAATATCTGACATTGGAATAAATTCGTTAACTGTTTTTCTGAGTTTTTCCTTATCTTCCCACAGCTGAAAACGCAGGTTAGGATCAAAACTTATAATCCCGCCACGTGATTTTACAATTTCTATCGCCTTTCTATGAGCCTCCTTCATTGGAAAATCACCAAGCGAGACACTGCAGAAATGTAAGCAGAATACATTATCAAACCATTTATTTTCAATGTCATCTGCTGAAAGAAGCATGTCTGCTGATGGCTTCCTGTAAAATGAAAATGTACGGTTTCCGTCATTTCCAAGACTCACAAATGCCAGTGCAGTATTGGCTTTATCTGTGAATTTAATACATGAAGTATCTATACCATACCCCGCAAGTTCTCTTGCAATCTTTTCTCCAAACGGGTCATTTCCAAGCTGTGTTATCATTCTTGACTTTCCCCCCAGCTTTGAAAAAGCTCCGCAGACATTGGCAGGTGCTCCTCCGATTGACGGTGAAAAACCTGTAACCTCATAAAATTCGCATCCGGTTTTATCCGGTATAAAATCTATAAGTGCCTCACCTATTGCAATAAGAATATCATTTTCCATTTATAACAACCCCCATTTTATTAAGCGCATATATCCGCGCATCAATACCGCTGACACTTACAACCACATTTTCATCTTCAGGATAAAATCTCGATGACATTACTTTTCTTCCACCATCAAGATATATTTCAATGCCTGACATATCTGCAATAAGCCTTATGTCAGTACACCTTTCAAGTTTTACCCTGCGGCATGTCCTGTTACCTGATACATCCATATCTGTAAACATCAATGTAACAATTCCATCTTTATAGCTTATATTTGCAATGTCTTTAAATGTAATATCAAATGCTTCTCCTGTATTGGCGATAAGTTCAAATGGCAGCATAAAATTCCTACTTTCACCACTACTCAGTATATACTCCTGCCCACGCAGTTTTTCCAGTTCCACGACAGGATTCTGAAGCAGAGTTCCATCCCTGTCTGCTGTTATGTGCCTTGGTATCGTAAGGCAGTGCTGCCAGCCCTGCTGCACAGTTTTATTGCTATAAGGAATATCTCCTATTCCCATCCAGCCTATCATTATCCTGCGTCCGTCAGGTGCTTCAAATGTCTGTGGTGCATAAAAATCAAATCCGTAGTCCCACTCCTCAAAATCGCTGAGGTTATCTTCACCTTTCAGAATATCAGCACATTTAAAATATCCTGAAGAATATACATTCTGAAATCTGTATTTTTCATGGCTAAGCCCCTGAGGTGATATACTTAGATATCCATGTCCGTCTACATTAAAATAATCCGGACATTCCCACATATATCCGAAACCGGGTATGGTTACAGTGGTTCTGTATTTCCAGTCTGTAAGATTATCTGATTCATATAAAAGTACTGCTCCTTCATCATCAAACGTTCGTGCTCCAAGCACCATTTTATACCCTTCATCTTCTTTCCATACCTTTGGGTCTCTTACATGGCAGCTGCAGTTTTTTGGATAATCTGAATTAGTCAGAAGCACTTTTTTGGCACTCATTGCATGGCCATCACGACTTGTTACCATAATCACGTTGCCCTGTCTTCCTGCTGTTATATAGTCGAAATTGCCATTTTCCTTAACATTTCCTGTGTAAAAAATGTTAAGCATATCATCATTTACATATGCACAACCCGAATATACCCCGTCTTTGTCCTCCGGAATATCGGGAACAAGTACTGTCCCCGTAAATTCCCAGTCTGTCAGATTCTTACTTTCATAGTGTCCCCAGCATTTTTTTGCATTTCCCTGTGCATCATCAGGTGCATACTGGAAATATACATGATATTTTCCTTTAAAAAAGCTTAAACCGTTAGGATCGTTAAGCCATCCCACAGGTGGCTCAAGATGAAGTTTCTGTCTCCATTTTTCACTCAATTTCACTCACCCTTCCTAACCTCAATCAAATCTTCAAGTTCTTTTACATCTTTGTCCGCAGTCTTTTTCACTGACATATAGTCATCTGAATTCGTTACAATTACAGGAGTCACTGTATTATATCCTTTGCTTTCGATGAACTCTTTGTCAAATGTAATAAGCTTCTGTCCTTTTTTTACTCTGTCGCCCTCAGCAACATAAGCTTTATAGCCATCTCCATTAAGCTCTACCGTATTTATTCCGATATGAATAAGCAGCTCAACTCCATTGTCAAGTGTAAGCCCAATTGCATGATGTGTATCAAATATTGAACTTACGACTGCATCACAAGGTGCAACCACCTTTCCGCCGGATGGCTCTATTGCAGCTCCCTGTCCTAAAATCCCTGCCGCAAATGTTTCATCAGGAACATCCTCAAGAGCAATTGCTTTTCCATCAAGTGGAGCGCATATTTTAATATTTTTATTTTCCGTCACGGAAGTATCAGTAACTTCAGTTTCCTGAGTATCCACCTCAGTATCTTCTTTTATTCCCATTATCCATGACACTGCAAATGCAACACCGGCTGCTATAACAAATGAAACAAGATAACCTGCAAAACTTTCGGTTGTTATTAAAAATCCAAACAGACCTGTTACACCATTTGCAGTTGCGTATACTCCCATAAGTGATGCTGCAGCAGCACCAAATGCGCCGCCGACCATACCTGCTATAAATGGTCTTCCAAACCTTATATTTACACCAAATATTGCAGGTTCTGTAATACCCATAAATGCTGAAAGAGAAGCTGGCAGTGCCATTGATTTAATCTTTTTATTTTTTGTTTTTAATGCGACTGCAAGTGCAGCTGCACCCTGACCTACATTTGCTGCTGTTGCAATTGGCATCCATATATTCATTCCATTGTTTGCAAGCATCATCATCTCGATTGCGTTATACATATGATGCACACCTGCAACTACTGTAGGCGCATATACGCCACCCATCAGAAACGCACCAATTCCAAACGGAATAGATATAAGCCACTCGGCACCTGAAAGTACCCATGTCTCAAGCTGTGCAAATACAGGTCCGATAATTGTCATCGTTACAAATCCTGTTACCAGTACTGAAACCAGAGGTGTTACAAACAAATCCAGCACTTCAGGTACTTTTTTGTGCAGGAAATTCTCAAGTTTACACATTATAAATACTGCAATTATTACAGGAATTACATGCCCCTGATAACCTACATCCCTGATATTCCACAGTCCGAACCATGAAAACAGTACATGTGTCTGTGCCCCTGCTGCAACGCTCCATGCATTTACAAGACTTGGATGAATCATTATCATTCCAATTACTGCTCCAAGATATATATTTCCCCTAAATATCTTAGCCGCACTCATAGCAATAAGTATAGGTAAAAATGTAAGCGCCGTATTTGAAAATATATCAAGTAACGTATATATGTCAGAGGCTGCCATAGCCGGAAATGCCTTTGACAATCCACCTAATATTCCATTAAGCAGCCCTGTTGCAACAATTGCAGGTATAATTGGTACAAAAATATCTCCGAGTGTTTTTATTGCCCTTTTATACCATGGTGCCTTCGATGCCGCTGCCTGTTTCACATCTTCTTTAGATGCCGCCTCAGCTCCTGACAAACTAATAAATTCATCATAAACCTTATTTACCGTACCCGTTCCAATTATTATCTGAAGCTGCCCGGATGCTTCAAACACCCCTTTTACACCATCAATATTTTCAAGTACTTTTTTGTCCGCTCTGCTGTTATCTGCAATTACAAGCCTAAGCCGTGTTGCACAATGAGCTGCACTGACAATATTTTCTTTACCCCCAATTGCATCAAGAATCTGTGATGCTGTCTTTGCATAGTCCATATAACCGGCCCCCTTTTCTTAATTATATTTTTTGCTATCCCCTTTGTGTTTCACATGATATATGGTATCGGTTTCATATCTTGATTGTATTGTACTCCATTACATTTTTCTTGTCTATTGGCATTTTGAATTAAGTTTCAATACATAGGCAGTAGGTTTCATACAGTTTCACATATTTATAAATTGCTACTGCCTGTCTGTTGATTCACGTTCAACTATATTATAATCAAGTCTTAAAACCCTTGGAATAGAGTCCCTTCTTTTCAGAGCTGCCAGCAGCATCTGTGCCGCCTCCATGCCAGCTGTTTTATAATGTAAATGTGCAGATGTAAGTGTTACGGGCAAAATCGTTCCAATACGCGAGTCACCAACACCGCACACCATAACATCATCCGGTATACTTATCTTTCTTTCCCTGCAATACTGCATTGCCCCTGCTGCGATATTATCAGTAGCACAAAAAATACAGTCCGGCCTGTCCTTTTTGGTAAGAAGTCTTTTTGCCAGCCTGTAACCTGATTCAAACGAAAAATCTGCTATAACCATGTTACTTTCATTAACTTCAATATTATGTTCTTCCAAAGCCCTGATATATCCATCATGTCTTTCCTGACCTGCGGCCTTATCCTCAGGAGTAACACCAATATATCCCGGATTTTTTCCACCTTTATCAAGCATAAGCTTAGTTAAAGCATATGCTGCTCCCATGTCATCATGGCATATACTGCTAAATCCTTTATAGACCTGTCCGACAATAATAACAGGTATATGCATTTTTGCAAGAACGGATTTATGGAGTTTTGTAAAAATACTTGCAAGAAAAATAACACCATCAACCCTGTTCTGTCTGAAAAGATCAAGATATTCAACTTCTTTGTTATAATCATTAGCTGTATTTACAAGAAGCAGCTGATAGCCGGCCTCTGAAAGAACCTGACTGATGCCCTCCGTAACTCTTGCACAGCTTTCACTCGAAAGCTTTGGTAATATAACTCCCACCAGCTTCGTAATCTTTGTGCGCACGTTCTGTGCCGAGATACTTGGTACATAACCTGTTCTTTCAATTGCCTCTTCTATCAGCTGCCTTTTTTCATCACTTAAATAGCCGTCATTAAAATACCTGCTTACTGCCGATTTAGAAACCCCTGCCTCTTTTGCAAATTCTGTAATGTTCACAAGCTCATACCCCTTCATATAATAATATTGTCATTATTATATAGTATATCTTTGCGACATACAATAACTCAAAACAATGAGTTTTAAAATGGTTTTGAATGTATTTTTACGTCTGGTAACATTTCCTGCAGTTTCTTTAATTCATTCTCATCTTCTGATAACGGCGTTTTAATTACAGAAAGTACGCTAAGATTATCCAGTTGTTGTAAACATTTAAGCTGGTCTGCTGTTTTTACTGATGTCTTTCCCAATGATAACTGGCAGACATTCTTGCAGTTTCCTATTCCTGAATAATCATCTATTGATAACTCAATAAGACTCAAGTCCCTTAGATTTTCTCCATTTTCAAGAAAGTTAACATTTTCTACTTTTTCCCCATTTCCTCCTATTATCAAACTATTTATCTTTCTATCTTTTTTCAAAATATTTTTTAAATCATTGCAAAATACTTTTACCTTATCCTCAGATATAACTGTTTCCGTGTTATAATCGTTAATCTGACTAGCACCCTCTTCACTATTTATAAAAAGCGTCTCAAGATTCTTGCATTTTTCTATATCAGATAATGTTTCATAGTAATTCCACGAACCCGTATAAAATGTAGTTACTTTATCCAAATCACCATACGTCAATGGTCGTTTTTCTTTTGCTTTCCTATCCCATACGGCGTATATTTCAGTCATAACCTTTTCCATACCGGAATCTTTCATTTTAGCCTTACTGTTTGAATGTATATTGATATATGCCTTTATGGACAGCGGAATTACCAGTATCACAATTATAATGACTACTGCTATTATTAATAATATCTTATCTTTTTTCTCCATTTTTCTTTTTACATGATTTTTTCTCATCTATTAATTCCTATTCTACGTTTAAAAGTTATTTTGAATATATTTTTACGTTTGGTAACATTTCCTGCAGTTTCTTTAATTCATTCTCATCTTCTGATAACGGCGTTTTAATTACAGAAAGCCAGCTAAGATTATCCAGTTGTTGTAAACATTTAAGCTGGTCTGCTGTTTTTACTGATGACTTTATTAATGATATCTCATAGATATTCCTGCATTTTCCTATTCCTGAATAATCATCTATTGATAACCCGATAAGATTCAAGTCCCTTAGATTTTCTCCATTTTCAAGAAAGTTAACATTTTCTACTTTTTCCCCATTTCCTCCTATTGTCAAACTATTTATCTTTTTATCTTTTTTCAAAATATTTTTTAAATCATCACAAAATACTTTTACCTTATCCTCAGATATAACTGTTTCCGTGTTATAATCGTTAATCTGACTATTTGCTATAATACCTTCCTCTCTATTTATACAAAGCCTCTCAAGATTCTTGCATTTTTCTATATCAGATAATGTTTCATAGTAATTCCACGAACCTGTATAAAACTTAGTTACTTTATCCAAATCACCATACGTCAATGGTCGTTTTTCTTTTGTTTCCTTATCCCATCTGGCGTACATTTCAGTCATAATCTTTTCCATACCGGAATCTTTCATTTTAACCTTACTGTTTGAATGTATATTGATATATGCCTTTATGGACAGCGGAATTACCAGTATCACAATTATAATGACTACTGCTATGATTAATAACATCTTATCTTTTTTCTCCATTTTTCTTTTATTCATTTTATTCTCCCACTAAATTAACACATTATTTTATAGAAACTAAACTTCATCTCATGCCTAGTCAATATATTTCTTCATTACTTCTTCGATTGCAATATTTTCATAATCTGTTTTTTCTTTGTTTTCATCTAATATATCTATAATATCTTTAACCTTATTAGGATAATTTAACAAATATTCCATAGTTAAATTTCCTTGTACAATAACCTTATATTCATCTGATATTGTATTATTATTATCAATCTTTGCTTTAACAATTTCAATTTTATATGTTTCATCCTCTTTCATCATTCTGTTAAAAGCATCAACTAAATCCTGCGTAGTTTTTCCATCGAATCTGGTCTGTGGATAAAATATTACATTCGGAACCTGTTCGGAACCATTATACGTATAGTGTGACACACCGCATCCCAGCTGAAATATGTTGGTTAACGTAGATAAGCTGCCCAGTTCCTCATAATATTTAATATTTGTTTGTTTTTCTCTTTCATCTACATATTCACCAAACTTTTCAAAAGGTACCATTGCAAAATCTGCTCCTGAAACAAGCTGCCCAAGAAGTTCTCCACCTATATAATCAATAGCCTTATCTTTCAACTTTCCCCATATTTTATCAAAAGCTTCTTTACTTAAAGAATTAACCTCATTTTCTTCCGGACTGGAATCTATTCCCAGGTATTTATTTATATAATAATGTTCTGTATTGATAAGTTTATCATTAGCCTCTGAAAAAAAGTCTGCTTTTTCCGCCGATAAAGTATTATATCCAAACTCGTCTTTTATTTTTGCCACAAGGTTCCCATCTTCATCATATTTTAATGTAATGTAATCAGATGTTATGTAATCAAGCATACCTGTTTCCTGATTGGAATTTAAAATATAACTCCATGCCTGTTTATCATAATTTCTACTTATTTCATCTATTATCTGATTATACTGGCAAAGCTTGCATACACGATTTCTCAAATTAATATTATCTGGATTGGCCGTTGTAGCCATTGTATCTGCATTTATTTCCATTCGTAATAAGGTTTGAATAGCTTCAAGTTTTTTGCTTGCCTTAAACCCACCTGTTGACGGTAACTGTGCATCTGTATCTATTTCGTCCTCATCTACATCTGTAAACTGCCAGCAGTTTTTATTACACAATAAATACTCCAATAGTGACGGATCATCTTCATCACTGTTAGTAAGCATTAACGCTATATTCGCATATTCTCCCGTTGTAATATCTTTTTCATCTTTATTTAATACAGCATCTATATAAGACTTCCTGTACGCATCTGAGTTTCTCCATTCAGCATCCATATTAGGTGAATATTTACCATTTTTATAAGCTCCTTTGATATCTGCAAGTGCATTTTGTGCTAACAGCCTGAATTGTGCGCTTTCACTGAATAAATCTGAAGTATTTGTATCTATATCATCATACTTTTGCTCTTTTTCTTCCATTTTCTTTCTGATTTCATCATTCTTATCAGCTAAGTTATCATACGATGAAGCCTGGGAAAGATACGATGATGACTCCCATGGCCAGAAAGCACTCCTTGCTTTACTCCTATACTCAGAAGCAGTTGTTCTTGCTGAGTCTCTTGCCTGTATAGCATCTTTCTTTTGTCTTAATATAACACTGCCATCCAGTTCCTCATCACCGACTGAATTCTTTAATGTACTATAGTCCTGCAAATCAAGGTTATTTGCATCGGTCATGGCCTGTAAAACAACCATGTAATCCATTATCTGCTGCTTCAATGTATTAAAAGCCTGACTTGTTAATTCATCATCAGATGCGAATTTTTCCAGCCCTTTTCTGATTTTTTCTATGGATTTATTATCATTTTCAAGCACTCCTATAGCCGAATTACTTTCAGCTTTAATTGTACCTGGATTTAAATAAGAATTTTCGTTCATCTGTCATACTCCTCTTCATTGCTTTTTAATTCCTGTTCTATCTGCACAAGACGAATGTTTTTTTCATCTATCATTTCCTGTGTCTGATTCTGCTGCTGACGTATATTATCAGAATATTCCTGCATAAATTCATATCTGTTTGTATTTATGTTTCTTATTATATCCTGACTCTCTTCATATAACTGTACCAGCGAGCCGTCCTTTAATACATTCCAGATTTCTTTATTCTCATCCATTTTTCTGTTTATTGCTGAAAGATTTTCGTCTTCATTCTCTTCCCAGGCGCTTATGCTTTTAAAATTATACTCTGTCTCTTCTAACTGATTCTTAAGACTTCGTATATCATCCTGTAACATTTCCAGTTCAAAATTATCCATATATACTCCATTCTTAGTTTTTTATATAGCACAAGTTATTTCTACATTATCTTCAATTACTTTTCTGTAATTAATGATTTAAGTGTTTCATCATACTGTCTGAAGGTTGCACCAATACTTCTTATATTAGAAACTTCTCTGTCCATGCTTTTTCCAAAGTTCCTTATTATTCTCTGAGAACCCTGATATGACAGTCTGACCTGCGAACATGCCCTTATCGTAGACTTATGGTCTGCATTTTCAAGTTTATGCCCTGTAAAATAATCTGATATCCCCTGAATATTTCCTGCATGATTTTCAACAGCTGTGCTGTTAACTGTAATATTAGTCTTCACGTATAATCTTTCCTCCATATCCTTTTAGCTTTTATTTTTAGCAAAGTACTATGATATTAAAATGACTTATTTGAAATTAAACATAGTTTTTATTATGCCTGTTTAAAATGATATTTCAAGTATATCGTATAAAGGGAAATAATGGAACTGTACTAAAGTACTATTTTTATGTTTTTTTTATGTTTTTTCTTAATAAAGAGCATTTTTTTATTATTATTTACATATTGTCCAGTTTTTTTATGTGACTATATATTTCACTGACTTTTGTAAATAAATTTTTTAACAAAAAAGCATGTCAACGATAAGTTATTATTAAAAAACTTATCGTTAGCATGCTTTTAATTTACACATATGATTATTACTGTCATATACTGTTTTTATATAATATTTAACTGTTTAGTTATAAAATATATCTATCTTATATAATAAACCCAGTTTTTCTTTCTTTCATGTGCTTCTGGATATTCTCCATTAACATATCCAAGTGCACAATGGCCTATGCCTTCATATTCACCCTCAATACCAAGTGACTTTAATAAGTTTTTTCCCTCTTCCTCCTCAAATTCTTCCTTTGCACGATGGATCCAGCAGCTTCCGATTCCAAGGTCATGTGCTGCAAGCATAAGATTTTCCATAACAAGACTTCCATCATATACCCTGTTTGGTGCTGATTTGTCTGCAAGCACAATAAGAATTACCGGTGCCCCATAGAATGGATCAAATCCTTTTTCCCATCCACCTATCTGACAGTTCACTTCAGATATTCTGTCACGCATTTCTTTATTAGTAACTGCAATAATAATCGGTGACTGCATATTTCTTCCTGTTGGAGCATATGTTCCTGCCTCAATTATCTTATCAAGGATGTCCTCCGGAATCATATCCGGTTTAAAATTACGTACACTTCTTCTTGTTTTAATATTATCTAATACTTCACTCATAATTAACCTCCTGCTAATATATTTATTCCAATTATACATCTTCCACTTACTTCCTGCAATTCCAGCAGTCTCATATTGCGAAATTGTTACAGAATTGTTACAATTCATTTGTACTTAGCTAAGACAAATCAACACAAAGCCGACGCATAGCGTCTGCGGAATGGAGGATTAATATGTGTTTTAAATTTTTCAACTGTGATTTATTGACATTTATCCGTAACTGCTTCGGATGCTAATACATCAAAGAGCTGCCACAATAGCGTGACAGCTCTTTTTGAATTTAACATCATTTTATACATAAACATAATCATTTAACACTGGCTGAAGTCCTTCTTTCTCAATATCCTGATACATTTCATTAAAACTTCTGCCATCGGATATTTCAAACTGCTCATCTCCTGCTCCTGATGTATCTTTTCCCTCATATTTTTGTTCATGATCACCAATACCTGTTGAAACACCGGCTGATACTTTTGTTGCTGCAATTTTTGTAATTCCATCCCTGAAATGTTTCTGTTCTCTTGATGAAACTGTAATTCCAACATACGGAAGGAATATCCTGTAGGCACACAGTACCTGACAAAGCTGCCTTTCATGTACATCGAGCGGATTTATTTTATCATTGTTAATTATCGGGCGGAGTCTTGGACATGACAGGCTATATTCTGCATATGGATATTTTCGCTGAAGATAATAAACATGCAAAGCAGAAGCAAGTGCATCCTTTCTAAAATCTGCAAGCCCTAACAGTGCAGAAAATCCAACACCTCTCATACCTCCCATAAGTGCCCTTTCCTGTGCCTCAAAACGATATGGAAATACTCTTTTATGTCCCATTAAATGCAGAGTCTCATATTTATCACTGTCATATGTCTCCTGAAATACTGTTACATAATCTGCTCCACACTCATGCAGATATCTGTATTCATCCGAATTAACAGGATATATTTCAAGTCCGATATTTCTAAAATACTTTTTAGCCAGCTTGCATGCCTCACCAATATACTTAATATCGCTCTTTGTACGGCTCTCTCCTGTAAGCATAAGAATTTCTTCAATTCCCGAATCTGCAATAACCTTCATCTCTTTTTCAATTTCCTGATAGTTGAGTTTTTTACGATGAATATCATTATAGCAGTTAAATCCGCAGTATATGCAGTAATTTTCACAATAATTTGCAATATAAAGCGGTGTAAATATGTAAACAGTATTTCCAAAATGTTTACTTGTTTCTATTTTGGCTTTTTGCGCCATTTGCTCAAGAAAAGGCTCAGCTGCAGGCGATAATAATGCCTTAAAATCTTCAATACTGCATCTGTCAGACTCTAATGCACGCATTACATCTGCAGCAGTATATTTGTCATAATCATATGCCTTCATCTCAGACAATACTTTATTTCTTATTTCCGGCGAAATCTGTTCCATTCCCTCCATATATTCCATATGGTTTGTCCTTGATGACGGATCATTTTCCAGACGATGTTTTTTCTCTAATGCCTGTTCGCCGAGCTTTTCTGAATCAACAAAAAAATCGTTTTTCACACTATTCCCTTCTTCCATTAGTTCCTTAAAAATCCTGTCAATGGATCTGAGGCTGAAGCTCCACGCTCAAGCACTCTTCCAAGTCCTGCACGATATGCAGCACGTCCGGCATCAATTGCATTTTTAAATGCCCCGGCCATGGCTGCAACATTTCCCGCTGTTGCAATAGCTGTATTTGCCATAACTGCTGCCGCACCCATTTCCATAGCTTCACATGCCTGCGATGGCCTTCCTATTCCGGCATCAACAATTACAGGCAGATCAATTTCATCAATCAGAATCTGGATAAATTCCTTTGTCGCAAGACCTTTATTTGAACCAATAGGTGATGCAAGCGGCATTACTGCTGCTGCGCCCGCATCAACCAGTTCACGTGCTGCATAAAGATCAGGATACATGTATGGCAGAACTGTGAAACCTTCCTTTGCAAGCTGCCTTGTCGCCTTTATAGTCTCATTATTATCAGGAAGAAGATATTTGCTGTCACGCATAATCTCTATCTTTATAAAATCACCGCATCCTAACTCTCTTGCCATTCTTGCAATACGGACTGCCTCACTTGCATCTCTGGCTCCTGACGTATTTGGTAAAAGTGTAACATTATCCGGTATGTAGTCAAGAATATTCTCACTTTGCTTAGTATTAGTACGTCTTACTGCCAGTGTAATAATCTCAGCTTTTGCATTTTCAACCGCTGCCTTAATAAGTTCCATTGAATATTTCCCTGAGCCTAAAATAAATCTTGAGGAAAACTCCTTTCCTCCAAGCATAAAAGTATCTTTTTGTTTCATTATAGTAATCCTGCCTTTCTGATAATGTATCATTAAATATAAAAACTTAATCAGCCGCCGCCGACAAAGCTTACGATTTCAACCATATCACCCGAATGTAAAATCGTTTCTTTATATTCTGCTTTTGGAATCATTTCTTCGTTGCGCTCAACAGCTATCTGTTGTACTTTATACCCATTCTCGTCAAGGAATTCACACAATGATTTTTCTTTATAGTCATATTCTTTTCCGTTGATTTTAATCATTTAAAGCCTGCCTCCTTTTAACATTATGTAGTGTCATTGTTTAAGTAAATATGCAAAAAAGCCACACGAAAAAATACACCAAAGGTGGTGTACCCCTTCGTGTGGCTTTAAGTCAACACTCTTTTGTTATAGTATTACTTTTGTATTAACATGTCAAGCCCTGCTTACCTGTGCTTTTATCTTATCAAATGAAACGGGTCTGTATCCGGTTCTTTCAACTGAAACGCAGTAATGTTGTCTGCTGAATGTCCTGTATAGCGGAGAGTTGTGTACATGTCCGAAAATGTTTGCATATGGCATGTTCTCATTGACATAAAGTGGTTCATGCGACAATATCCAGAATCCATCCAATATAATGGGATGGTCATACACCTCTGTAAAACCACATCTGCGATATTCTTCATTACTCTTTACATCATGATTTCCTTTTATAAGATACTTTATGCCGTTTAAATGTTTTACAACAGCATCATCTCCAACATCGCCAACGACATATACCTCATCATCACTGCCTATAGTTTCATTCCATAATGACACCATCTCTTCTGTCATCTGGCAAGCATCTGCAAATGGTCTGTTCTCATACCTTAGTATGCGCTCATCACCAAAATGCATATCCGCTATAAAATAGATTCCCATACTTGTCTTTTTACCTGCCTCTATGCTTCCGTTTCTTTTTCTTATGTCTGAACTGCGCCTGTCCTCTAACGTCGCATTTTCATTTTTGCAATACTTATCAATATAACAATTACAGTTATCTTACATTTCTTTCTCTAAATAGTCAATAATATCAGTTAATGATGTGTATACCTTTTCTGTCATATCAAGGAATTCTTTATCAGGTACTTTTACATCCGGTATGCAGATTACAGGAATTCCTGCAGAATGCGCTGCCTGTATTCCTGCCTCACTATCCTCAAGTACAAGGCAGTTTTCAGGCAGCTCGTCAAGTTTTTTTGCAGCATTCAAAAATATATCAGGAAATGGCTTTCCATGTTCTACCTCACAGCCAAATGAAAATTCATCAAAATACTGCTTCACATTATCGGATTCAAGAATCCTCATTGCCCTCTGTTTCGGACTTGAAGATGCAAGAGCCATTTTATAATTATTGCTTTTAAGATACTCAAGCAGCTTCTCTGCTCCCGGTTTTAACGGAATTCCATTAACAATATTTTTCTCATCTAACTGACCTATTTTATTTACGCCATCTTCTACAGAAACAGGCAGTTTATACCGGTCTATTAATATCTGCATATTAGTTTCAGGTGTTTTTCCACAATGCTCACTGAAATACTGCTCATCTGTAAATTCAATGTCATATTCCCGAAGTATATCTTTAAAAATATTGCAGCTTAATTTTTCACTGTCAATAAGCAGACCATCCATATCAAATAACACAGCTTTTGTCATAAACCCATAACCCCTCTCTTTTTTGCGATGTACCAGTTCATCGTACTATACTATATAATGTGAAACTTATGATTTTTCAATATATCTATATGTCTATGCAAAATTAACCAATTCATAAGCAGGGTGCTTTAGCGTGACCGGTACTTATGCGGTGCATTTGCCGCCTTATGTACCGCTGCCTGCGCTAAGCAGCGGGAGCGTGCCTGCGCTGAATTGGCTGATTTTGCAAATTGTGACCTTAAAACATTAGTTTCGCAATTACATAGTATCACAAAATTATTATTGATACTTTTAAATATACGACGTATACTATAACAAAAGCGACATAAACTTAAATTTTATATATGGAAATAACAGTACGACGCAACGCGTCTGCGGAATGAATATCAGTATACAACAAAGTTGCTTAAGAAATGAGGGTTGCTATGATTTATAACTGGAGCCGGATTCCTGTTGATTCAGAAGGCAGACAGCTGCCTGATAAATTTTCAAATTTCAGTCTGCATTTTTTTGATTTTATTGCAAATGCAGGTGATGTACACCAATATATTGCCAGCTGTATTCCTGCCCACTGGCATGATGAACTGGAAGTTTTTATGCTTATAGAAGGTACTGTAAAAATTGAAATTGAAAATAAATCTTATTACCTTTCTCCCGGGAATGCCTGTTTTATCAATTCAGGTATCCTGCATTCATTTAAATGTGAAAATTCTTCACCATGCATATACCACTCCTTTGTTTTTGATGCATCAATTGTATCCGGCGTTTCCGGGAGCATCTTCGATGTTAACTATATGAAACCTTTAATTGAAAACGGTCCTACCTACTTTGAGATTAAAAACATTCCCGACAACAGCGCATTTTTTTGCAGCTTTAACAGAGTATTTGAAGCATGCCGTGCTGAAAAATATGGTTATGAATTTGATGTCAGGGCCGGATTATCAGATATTATATTATATTTCAGTAAGACCTTTGCATCCCTTACATCCAAAAAATGCGAAACCATTCAGGAACAGCATATCAAAAAAATCCTATGCTGGATAGATGAAAATCTTTGTTCAAAGATTACTCTTAACGATATTGCAGCATCTGCCGGTATTTCTGCACGTGAATGCCAGCGTATATTTAAACAGTTCCTGCACCGCAGCCCCATGGAATATCTTCAATGGAAAAGGATACTGGCTGCTGCCAAAGAACTGGCAGATTCAGATAATGATATAACATATATTGCATTAAATTACGGCTTTTCATCTCCAAGCTATTTTTCCAGGCTTTTTAAAGAATTTACAGGTCATACACCGGGACAATACCGGGCACTTGTACAACAGAGTCCGGAAAACACTATTACTTAATACTTAAAATTATTAAAGCCTGACATCAAAATATAATTAATCAGCACTGCATATCTTCCTGCACCTGTACCGGCTTGTGCAGCATTATATTATTTTTAAGCAGCATATCCCGCTTTTTACCGAATTTTCTTGTAATAACTCCAAGAACTGCACCTACCATTACTGCTGCAATTATTGTTCCTATTCCTACTGAACCCATTCTTTTAAGAACTATAAGACATGAGGTCAGAGATACGATTACCATTGTTATATCGAATCCCATCTTTACCTTATTAAATACTATACTTGTTGTATCAGATATGGCTTTCATTGCTCCTTCCCCGGCTAATGGTACTATATCTGCCGGAAGATAGAAGAATATGCCTACCGCAACAAGTACTGTACTGCAAAGTATCATTGCAATTCTGACTGCCATGTTATCGGGTGTTGGCAGAAATGAAAACAAATAATTTGAAAATGTTGTAAAATAACCAAACATTACTCCAACTACTATCTGAAGAAGATTTTTAACCTTAAATGCCCTTCTTAATATTATTATCTGCATAATTACAAGTACGATATGAAACAGAATTGTAGCTTTTCCCATTTCAAGTCCTGTAATACATGTAATCGTATATGGTATTGAACTTACAGGTGATACGCCAAGGTTTGATTTAACTGACATTGACACGCCTATTGTCATAATAAACAATCCTGCCACATAGGCTAACAGCCTTACTATATAATTCTCCTGTTTTATTTTTTCGCTTATTTTATTCAGCACTTCTTATTTCTCCTTTCTTGTCCCGTTGTTTTTGCACGTTGTTTTTCACACTCTGACTCTTTCGATAACTGATCAGGTATCAGGTATCCTGCGTTGATTCATCCAATATGCTCAGATTATTATTTATAACATTCAGCACATTTAAAAATTCGTTTATTTCCTTCTCGGACAGTCCCTTTACCGCCTGACTGTCTACATATGCAAATGTTTTTTCAACCTGTGTTTCAAGTGTTCTTCCTTTATCAGTCATTGAAACATATAACGATCTGCGGTTGCCATTTTTCATTTCTCTTTTTATAAGTCCGCGCACTTCCATCCTTCGCAAAATTCCTGTAACTGACGCAGAATCAAGATTACACCCTGCGGCAATCTCTTTTTGTTCACAAGGCTCATGTTCGGCAAGGTATTCCAGTATTTTAGGTTCGCCCGGTCGTAAATCTGTCTGCTTTTTTATATTATGGACAATTGCTTTCTGACATTCAGTGTGACATGCCCTCAGCTTGTAATGTAATGAATTTTCCACTTTTTCCTCATTTCCACACCATTTCTGATACATTTTATATTGATGTGCCAAAAAATAATTTCAGGCAGCAATTAAAAATAGTTTGCATCTCAATAATTGGTATGCAAACTATTTTAATATATTATAATTATATCATTATGTTCTCAATTGTCAATCAGGCTCTAAACATAATACATTTTTCGTGACATTTTATGAATTTTACAATTTTACTAATACTATTCTCACATACTTTCAACAAACTTTTTGAAAATAAGCCTGCTGTTTTCATCAATTGTATATGAAAATTCCGGATGCCACTGAACTCCCCATATGAATTTTTTCTGAGGAGCATACACAGATTCCGTCAGACCATCCTCTGAAACTGCCATAACTGATAAGCCATCTGCCAACCTTTTAATCGCCTGATGATGGAGGCTGTTTACACCAAGCTCCTGTGTTTTTAAAAGATCATATAACGTACTTTCCTTTATTATGCTTACTTTATGACATGGCTTATCATATGGATGCAGCTGATGATGGCTCTACATCCTGTCCACCCGTAAACAGGAATCCATCAACTGATTCTGCCAGCCGGCTAAGTATTTCCTTATTATCCGTAAGCGGAAACATTACAGGGATTCCGCCTGCCTGCTCTATTCCTTTCATATATCCCGGAAGCATCCAGTAGCTTTCCTTCTGTATATCTACTAATGGCATTACACCAACAATATGTTTCATATTAACCTCCATTTCTACTGAACAACTTTGTTGCGAAGAGGCGATGAGAAATTTGCGTAGGCGATTTCTCATCTGCCATCATGAGCTATTTGTTTTGCGCCTTATAACTCAAAAAGTGCCAGTACTCAAAGAAAAATGTAATATTTACGCTCTTCTTTGAACACTGACACTTTTATTTCTTATATTCTTTAGAATACTCCTGCTTATGGAATGTGTCAATAAATGCAGCTTTACTTCAGCTTTGAAAGGTAAATTTATTTTACAGCCTGCCAATTTGGAAGATTCATATTTTTCACATTTCTTATAAATT